>CANQXK010000100.1 GCA_947627715.1 uncultured Oscillospiraceae bacterium | reverse complement strand
CTCATCACCCGTACAGAGTGCCTTGATCTCGGAATAAGTGAGTGCCTGCTGATCCACGTCCTCACATTTTCTTGCCGGTTCCTTTGAAGTCATGATCTGGCTGATAAACTTCTGCTTGTTTTCAAGTGTCTGGTCGGGTAAGAAAGAAACATTGCTGTTTCTCCCTCCCCTAAGAACCGTACATGAGAGTTTCCCCTCATACGGCTCAAGCCTTTTTAAGTCCACAATACGTGATAGTGAACCGGCTTACTTTTCTCTTAAAGGAATATGACATTCGGGATGTACCAGTGTCAGTGTTTTATCCTTGTGCTTCTGCACTCGGAAATTCGTTTCCACCGTGATCCTTTCATTGCAGCAGGCACATAAACCTTTCTGTTTTTCCCAGATTGATTTCAGTATTCTTCTGCCTTTAAGATCGTTACGCATAGTGCGTTCCTCTCTTTGTGCAAAATATTCCTGCCATTCTTCATCGAATGGATTTGCTTCTGCTTTGATTTTATTGAATCTGCGAATGTCGGTATCGCAAGCGTATACAAGTCTTAAATAATCATCGTAATTGTCGGTTTTTACACTGAATGTCCACGTTCTGCCACCGATATGGTGGAAATATTTTGCGGCAATCCAGCGTTTACCTTTTCTTTTGTGACGACGACAGCACCATTTCCATAAAGCTCGCCATGTATCAAAGTCAAGTCTTTCAAAGCTTTTTGATGAGACGTTATATTTCTGATAATTTACCCAGCCACGAATTACAGGGTTCAATTTATGAATCAAATCTTCCTGTTTCATGGTCGGATTATCCTTTATAATTTTACGGATCTTATCTGCAACGCTGCTATAGTTCTTTTTGGACGGCATAATCAAAAGTTTTCCTTTATACTTTTTGATATTTACACCAAGAAAATCAAATCCCTCATCAATATGCGTTATGACCGTCTTTTCCTCGGAGAGTTCAAGACCTCGCTCTTTCAGAAATTCGATAATAATAGGCTTGACACCATTTTCCAGTATTTCGGGATTTTCACCTGTGACAATAAAGTCATCGGCAAAGCGTACAAAGTTTACTTTCGGAAAATATGCCTTTCCTTTGATTTTGGTTTTATGATATTTTTCAAGCAGTTTTTCTTCAAGCCCGTCCAATACCATATTGCAGATAACAGGAGAAATTGCAGAACCTTGCGGAGTTCCGTTTTTTGTAGGGAATAGCCGTTTTGTTTCAATATATCCGCATTTCAGCCATTTCTTCAACAACATTTTATCCATAGGAATATGATCGATGATCCATTCATGGCTTATGTTATCAAAACATCCCTTTATGTCGCCTTCCAGGATCCATTCAGGAGATTTTCCCTTTGCAAGGTCTGAAAAGCATTGTTCAATTGCGTCCTGCGGACAGCGTTTTGGACGGAATCCGTATGAATTTTTATCGGCTGTAGTTTCTGCTATCGGCTCTAATGCAAACTTGTATAAAGTCTGCATGGCTCTGTCTGTCATAGTCGGAATGCTGAGTGGTCTCAGTTTTCCATTTTTCTTTTTGATATAGATTCTTCTCAATGGCTGAGGGTGGTATCCATGTCTTTTTAACTTGTATATTGCATTGAATTTCTGCTGTGGTGTTTTCCACAGCTCGCCGTCAACGCCTGCGGTTCTTTTTCCTTTGTTTTGAGTAACTCTTTTCACTGCCAATGCTTTAGCATAAAAAGAGTGTGTCAGCAGCCATTGTAAGGATTTCACCTTGTTATGTCTGCCTTCTTTGTAAGCCTTCACAATACGCATCTGTAGTCTTTTAACGTAGTTTTCAGCCTTGTTCCAATCAATATCAGACCAATGCCTTGCTACGTCAGCAGCCGCACACATTTTACTGTTCATTTGCTTTGCTCCTTTCAAAAATTCTATAGATTCTCTTGTGATAAAAGACCAAGTGGAAGTCTGCTCCCTTTCGGGCGAAACAAATCTTGAATTTCTATCCGTCCCATTACAGAACGGCATTCGCTTTTTCCACTTTCCTTTACCCGCATATTCATCAGCATTCCTTACGGTTTGCCTTGCATTTCTGCGAATATACGGGCTTACCATGTTTCGCTTAATTAACATAAATGATAGTTTAGGTTCTGTCTCTCCGCCGGCAGTCATAATGTCCGTGTGATCCCATCGCTACAGGGGATCAACCGACTGCTCACCATTTTGGTTCAGGCTTATCAGCAACTTTAGCCTGTTCGCTTTAACGACGTTTATCAACAGTTATTTTTCGTTAACCATGCTATCGAAAACCGACTCCCTCACTGCCTGTTGCCGGCTGTAAACGACCTCTTCTCACGATTTAGTCTTCAGGGCTATCTTAGTATCAGCTTACCACAAAACCGTTACCAGTTATGCAGTCGATACGGGTTTCAGTCAACGGAATGACTGGTTCAATCTTTGTTGAACAATTAATTAAGCGACTTCATGTCGCACATAGGAATAAGCATCGAATGTGCCTTTGGTAACATAGCGGAATATCTGCACCTGCTTGTTTTCATTGCCTTGACGGA
>CANQXK010000099.1 GCA_947627715.1 uncultured Oscillospiraceae bacterium | reverse complement strand
ATGATACCAGATAACAGCTATAAAGTCAGTATTTTCATGCATTTTAAGTTGTTTATGTTTGTGCTAAGCAGACACTAAGTAGATATACCCAATCAATACTATGTAGCGAGACGGAACTAATATTTAATGTTAAATATTGACATAATATAATACAAAGTGCATAATGTTAAGTGAAATGTGAATATTGGCTGAGGAGGTAATGATCATGGAAGCTATAAAGAAAATGAGAAGGGGGTATGTACTATTGAGAGGGATCATAATTGGATTCGTACAGAGTATAATAATAATGGCGGGGGTGTGCCATATCTTACTGAAAAAGGATATTCTGCGTCTATTTCATCCAGTAGTAGCGTAACAGAGGGGAGCATTATGTATTATAACAATAAAAGCCATGTTGCGCTTGTAACATTGATTGATGGCTCTACGATTAAGTATTCTCAATATTCTAATGTGACAAAAACTGCGATATATTATGTATATAACAGTAAGGCTGACGATGTAACATTTTATGTGCCGCAATAGAATAAAAGGTAGCATACTGTACCAGCAAGATGTTTGCCAAGAGTTAATGGTGTTGGAGCATAGGAGTGGAGTGTTCTCTTGGTGTAATGTAAAAATAAGAAAGTAGAAAGGAATAAAATACATGAAAAAAGTATATTTATGTTTGATGGTAACATCGATTCTTTTATTATGTAGTGCATGTGGAAAAACGTCAAAAGGCGATATGGATATAGATATTAGTAGATTTTGGGAAAAGAAATTATCAGATGATGAAAACACTCTTAAATTTATTACTGGTCTTGAAGTTACTTTGCCGGATAGCTGGAATGGTAAAACAGTATATGATGTAAGTACCGGGCCGGTTAACGACCCTACAAGCACTACATTTATTGTTAGTGAAAAAACAAATGCAGAAATGAATGGATCGGGGGCTCTATTCTACTTACATTTTTATTTGCATGAGGAAGGTGAAGAACAGTATATATCTGAAACCGACAAAGTGTTGGGATTGTATAAACCAGATGATAAGGAATATATTTTGATCCTAGCTACGCCACATGAACTATCTTATGTAGAAGACAATGAGGAATGTAAGGCGGCCTATGAGGAATTGAGTAGCACATTTGATTCGGTCATAATTAAGACAGATAATATGGTTGGCTTTACGCAATGCACTAATGATGATTTGGCATGGATTCAGTATCTGTAAAAATAGTAGAGAAACACCGCATAACTGGCAAGAATTAAGAAATTTGCATTGCCTTAAGAAATTATAGAAAACAGGCTCTGAGAGTTGAATCTCGCGAGCCTGTTTATTTTTTGAGCTTTAGCGGGGGTTGGGATTAAAGTGTTGTACGTTATGCCGTATACCGCAAAACCTTTGTCCAGGGACCGCTATAGAATGACTGAACACGAATCTCATCATCTTTAGTTTCGCCGGATTTACCATCCTTATCACTACTAGCATTCACAATCTGTTTGTTGCCGATATACATACATGTGTGTCCGGATTTCCAAAGAACATCACCGGCAACCAAGGTGGTGGAGTCAGACGGGGTAACCTGACTTGTAACATCAGTAAAGCCAGTCTTTAAAAATGCATCACACATGTTGGCAGTAGTTGTTGCACCATTGGACTTCACATCAACACCTGCGGATACCCAGGCACTGATTATGAACGAAGAACAGTCGTAATCGGGTCCCCAGCGATTTGTTTGGCTATAACCGTGGGAACTATCGTTTGCTATGTCCTTTGCCCACTTAATAGCGTCATCAATTTTACTCATAGTTTTTTCCTCCTTCTGAAACGTTTTTCGGACGTTTCGAGTCGTTGTTGATTAGTTTCATTAAATAAAAAGCAGGTTGTTAAGAAAATGTAAACACTAGTAGAAAGAAATTTGACTTTTGGGGAGCGGTAAATATTTAAGCATGTCTATAAAGATCAGATTTTAAATTTATAATTATTTTATTCGATTTTGTTCTGGCAGCAGTAATAGCAAACTGGCAATACGGTTATGCATTTATTGAACTGTCAGTAACTGTTATTCCAAGTGCAGTTCTTGGTTTCTATCAAGCTCCAGCGTTGATTCTTTCCCCATAAAGGTGAGCAAATGATCTAGAAACTGTTTCAGCTCATGGGATTCCTTTTCGGCTTTCTTATATGCCGCACTGGATGTCCGGCGGTCGGCACATAAATTCTGATATTGTGATTCTATCTTCTGCAGGCTCATATCCTTCGGGTTGATGCCTGCATTTTCTAATATCTCAGCTGCACCCCAAGCGAGGTGCAGGTCATAGCTGTGGGTGCGGTAATAGCGCTCCTTGTCTACAGATTTTTCATAGTTCTTGGCATACTTTTTCTTTTCATCATACTGCCTTGCATATCGCAGTATCTCGGCGGTGTTTTTGATCTGCTTATCGAGGGCAACGGTGGTCTTTTTCCCGGTCCGGGCCTGCAGGTGCAGGGCGTCTATTCTTTCGTTTACTTCCTCAATGGAACGGAACCCCATTTCGGCAAGCTTTGACTGTATCTGAGCTGCCGCTTTGAGGTTCTGCCTGTTCGCCCATCT
>CANQXK010000098.1 GCA_947627715.1 uncultured Oscillospiraceae bacterium | reverse complement strand
TTCCAATCCATACATTTTACTTCTGTTTCCAAAGTTGAAATACTTAGATGTGTTTAAAGCCCTGAGCGACAAGCCAATATTGAACATCATGAACCCCCGCCTCAACAGAATGCAGACACCTTACTTGTGCCTTATTGATATGGACAAGGCTATTCAGTATAACCCGAGGACAAATACATTTGAGGCCAACTCCGAATATATTAAAGACAATCCAAAGGAGAAGTATCAATACAGAAATAAGAATTATACAGGTCCATTTCTATATCATCAATACAAACGCATTCATTCAATGATAGAAGGATTACGTATTTATCGTTATGATCCTTATTATAGTTGTAATGATCCAAATTATACCGAACTTATTTCCGCAATACACTGTTATCTTTTAGCATACAATGTTTTTTCATTCACCACCACAATCGAAGGTGCCTTGATAAATCGCTGGACTAAAGAATTCGCACTTTCGTTTTTATCGCGCAACAAAGGCGCAAGTTATAGTGCTTTTAAAGAGTATTGGGACGAATTGATGCCAACAGACCAAATCAATGTTTTGCGACTCGTATTCAATGGCAAAAGCGATCTTCTCCAAAGAAAGCAAGTTTATAGGCAATTGTCTCCAGAGATATCAGGCCTCCTTAATCACACTGAGCCCGGAAAGAAAGCTTCTGGGTGGATGTCAGACTATATTGATTCCTTTTTTTCTACAATTACAGGACTAGGCCAAGCACTATCCCTAAAAGTTTTTAGAAAACATCTAGAAGACCCCCATCAGAAATCAGAGGTGTTAAAGAATTTTAGAAATAGTTTTCCCGAATTAAACGAATTAATCATGTTGCTCAATAATATGATAGATTCATAAGCAGAACTGCAGAATACAAGTAGAAATGCTTGAGTAATCAAGGCCTTGATGTCTGTTTGGCAAACAGAATTCCAAGGAACTGAAGTCACTAATCGGTTGCCGCCCTCATCGTGCCGTGAATTTGTGATCCATGTGCAGCGTGAAGCACGCGCTACGCGATTTATTTAGAAAGTACTTGTATTCTGCGTTCTGTTTTATGATTAGGAGTCGTTATGGTATATTCGCTAGAATCATTTTGCAATTCAGTCTTTGGTACATCCTATTACAAAGTCCACAGATGTATCACAAAAGCTGATTATAAGGAGTTTCAGATTCCCAAAAAACAAGGGCTGCGTACTATTCAGTATTTGGAGAACGATTCTGAACTAGCAAAACTGCAGCACAGTCTACTTATAAACTTTCTTGGTGTTCAACCTCTCCCCGTTTGTGTTAAGGGCTTTGTAAAAGGTGAGAGTTATCAATCATTCTTATCTGATCATATTGGAGCAAAATATTTCCTTAGACTTGACATCTCATCCTTCTTTCCATCTGTCAACGAAGCCTGGATTCGTGATGTTTTAAAAGATATCATTATATGCAATCCATCTGATGAGCAGGACAGACTGATTGCTCTAATCAGCGACATAGTGACGTTGGACGGAATTTTACCCCAAGGTGCAAGCACCTCTCCAGCGATGTCAAACCTTGTTATGACACGAATTGATCAGAGAATAACAAAATACTGCCAAGCATTTAATATCAGGTATACACGATATGCTGACGATTTACTATTCTCAAGTTCCTCTCTTAACTTCGAAGACAGCAGATGGTTCTTAAAGAAGATCAAGTACATCCTCAGTAGCAGGAAGTTAAAGCTTAATTATTCAAAACTTAAGTATGGAGAAGGACGGCTGATACTAAATGGGTTTGTTATCGATGATAAGGATGTGCATTTGTCGAGAAATCGGCTGGCAGATATTCGGCACACAGTTTCCTTTGTGAACGACAATTATAGCATTATCCAAAGTCATGGTTCTGAGGCATTCCTTTCTTTGGCCAACGCCTTGCATCTCAAATATAGAGATCTTATAAAGTATCCTTTTGGTTCGATTTTTCAATTTTCTCAATATCTCTGTGGATATCGCTCCTTCTTAATCTCTTTGGTTGATTATAATCGTTTATATCTATACCATCAAAAAGAATTAATGCGATTAATCCATAGAATAGAGTGTCAACTCAACCGATTGGTCTAATAGTATGGTACGCATCTGTGCTCTACTAGATTGAATATTTACACTTGCCGCCAAATATCCCCGGCTTATGATGGGAGTCTGCACATGAAAGAAGAATGTTTGATCTGCAAGGCGCCGCTGGAGTACCTCGAAACGGACGTGCTCATGGAATGCGGGATATGCCACAAGAAGGAACAGAGCAAGACCCGGTGCGTCAACGGCCACTATGTGTGCAGCGACTGCCACACCCAGGGGCTGGACACTATCATCGGGCTGTGCATGACCGAGACCTCGAAGGACCCTATCGGGATCATCGAGAAAATGATGGCTATGCCATTCTGCCATATGCACGGGCCAGAGCATCATGTGATGGTGGGCGCCGCGCTGCTGACCGCCTATAAAAACGCCGGCGGCGATATCGACCTGCACAGTGCCCTGGCGGAGATGATGAACCGCGGAAAGAATGTCCCAGGCGGTGCCTGCGGCTTCTGGGGCGCATGCGGGGCGGGGATCAGCTCCGGCATGTTCGTCTCCATCATCTCCAAGTCCACGCCGCTGGCCGT
>CANQXK010000097.1 GCA_947627715.1 uncultured Oscillospiraceae bacterium | reverse complement strand
GAGAATGAGCGTATGAATATCAGGCAGAGGCAGGCGGAGGGTATTGCCGCAGCAAAGGCAAGAGGCGTGAAGTTTGGCAGACCGCCGTTGCCAATACCCGATAATTTTTACAAGGCGCACAGCGATTGGCGCAAGGGTAAAATCTCTATGGAACAGGCAGCAAAGGATTGTAATATGTTGCCTAAGACCTTTTATAGCAAAGCCGTAAAATATGAAAAGTCCAATTAAAAAGAGAGGTTTTCAAACTGATAAAGCATACTTTTTCCGTTTGATACCTCTTTCGTTAATATCCATAATATTGTATCACAAATCTTGTCAAAATTCATCAATTTCTTATATAAAATCGCAAAAAGACTGAAATTGAAAAACCTATCTGAAAAAGTATGCTTTTTTCGATTGCGGGAAAAGCGTGGAAATTCAGAGAGGAGAGCGATTATGGCTAAGAACAGTAGCCTTAATAATGCGGCAAAGGCAAAGGAAGATGAATTTTATACGCAGATAAGAGATATAGAGAATGAGTTGAAACATTACAGAAATCATTTCAAAGAAAAAGTTGTTTTATGTAATTGTGATGATCCGCAGACTTCTAATTTTTGGCGGTATTTTGCTATGAACTTCGAGTTTTTAGGGTTGAAAAAGCTGATAGCAACACACTATGATGCAGAAAAACCCACATATAAGTTAGAACTATCAAGAGATGTTACGGGCGATGGAAAAGTTAATGAAGAAGATGTTGTAGAAACAAAATTTACACAGAATGGTGATTTTCGTTCGCCAGAGTGTATCGAGATACTGAAAGAGGCGGACATTGTAGTAACTAATCCGCCATTTAGCCTATTTCGTGAGTATATCACGCAATTATTGGAATATAACAAAAATTTTATTATTATTGGAAGTCAAAACAATGTAACTTATAGAGAAGTATTTCCTTTGCTAAAGGACAATAAAATTTGGTTAGGCTATCATAGTGGTGATATGGCTTTTATGGTTCCCGATTATTATGAGCCAAGAGAAACAAGATATTGGGTTGACGAAAACGGACAAAAATGGCGCAGTATGGGAAATATAACTTGGTTTACGAACCTAGACATTCAAAAGAGGCACGAAGAACTATTATTATATAAAAGCTATAATGAGAAATCATATCCACGATATGTTAATTATGATGGTATTGAAGTGAATAAAATAAAAGATATTCCTTGCGACTATGATGGGGTTATGGGTGTACCTATAACATTTTTAGATAAATATAACCCAGAACAATTTGAAATATTGGGGATTGATGGCGGTGATATGGGTGTTAGCTATGGAGTAGGAGCTATGTTGAATAAAGAGCAATGCAGTGCTTTGTTTTCGGAACATAAAGGTTTTAGGCGAGGAAAACTTTGTTATCGAGATGAAGAACAAAAGTTACAAATGTGCTATCGTAGAATTTTAATCAGGAGGAAACAGTAATGGATATTAAAATGCACGAAATTCCTATCAGCGAGGTATTTGAGGGATACATAGACAGTGACGATGAGGGAGTTGTCGGATATGGTGGTAAACTGAATATACGTCCCGCATTTCAGCGCGAATTTGTCTATAAGGATAAACAGCGTGATGAAGTAATCAATACAGTGCGGAAAGGCTTCCCGTTGAATGTAATGTATTGGGTAAAGACTGAGGACGGGTATGAGCTGATGGACGGTCAGCAGAGGACACTAAGCATATGCCAGTACCTTAACGGAGATTTTTCTGTAAATTATCAGTATTTTCACAATTTGACAGAGAGTGAAAAGCAGCAGATTAGGGACTATAAGCTGATGGTTTATATATGTGAGGGTAACGACAAGGAGAAACTGGATTGGTTTAAGATAATCAACATAGCGGGGGAGCAGCTTACCGAGCAGGAACTTCGCAATGCAATTTACACAGGAACTTGGCTTGCGGACGCAAAGAAACGTTTTAGCAAGAGCCAGTGTCCCGCTTATAATATCGCAAGCAATTATATGAGTGGGACTCCTATCAGGCAGGATTATCTTCAGACGATATTATCTTGGGTTTCAGATCGTGACGGGATAGCACTTGAAGAATATATGGCAAAACACCAACACGATGCCGATGCACACGAAGAATGGCTGTATTTCAAATCTGTCATTGACTGGGTAGAGGCAATATTCCCCAAGTATAGAAAAGAGATGAAAGGCATACAGTGGGGCTTATATTATAACCGATTTAAGGATAAGAACTTTATCCCCACAGATCTTGAAAATGATGTAAAGCGTCTTATGATGGACGATGATGTTACTAAGAAGTCAGGCATATATGAATATCTGATTGATGGGGAAGAAAAACATCTTTCCATTCGTGCATTTACAGCATCACAGATGCGAACACAGTATGAAAAACAGGGCGGTATGTGTCCTAAATGTCTACAGCATTATGAGCTGAATGAGATGGAAGGCGACCATATTACACCTTGGTGCGAGGGCGGGCATACCACGCCAGAGAATTTGCAGATGTTATGTAAGAACTGCAACAGGAGAAAATCGGCAAAATAGGGAGCATATAAGGCGGCTGAAAAGCTGCCTTTTAGCTTGTCAAAATACATTGTCATCTTCAAAATGTTCCATAATGTCCTCAACATTACAGTGGAGAATGTTGCACAGCTTATCAATCGTGTTGACCTG
>CANQXK010000096.1 GCA_947627715.1 uncultured Oscillospiraceae bacterium | reverse complement strand
CCATAATCGGAGAGGACGACTATATCAAATTCGTCGACCCGCGCTTCGAGCAGGCCAAGAAGCTCCGTGCAGACCTCGTCGCTTATCCCGTCAGTCACCTCATTATCAAGCCGCATTACTTGTTGATTGTTCTCAGCGATAAAACGAATTTTCTCCGTGGTGCACGCTTTGAGAGGCAACACCATATCGCAGGCCACGCCCATGTCAGAAAGATGGTTACGCAACCGCTCTCCTGCCTCGTCCTTGCCTGTGACAGACAGGACAGAGACAGATTGATTGGCCGCCGCCACGTTGGCCGCCACATTTGCTGCCCCTCCTGGTACGCTCCGCTCCGCCATCTTCCTGAACACCGGCACCGGCGCCTCCGGCGATATACGCCGAACCTCCCCTGTGTAGTACGTATCCAGCATTACATCGCCGATGACAAGTATATTCTTTTTATGGATTCGGTTCAGTAGGTTCATACCGTCTTGCTCCTGAATCTTAATTTTGCGTCCCGGCCTTGTGGAAAAAGCCCCAGGCAATCTTTTTGAACTCATCCCAGCCGTAGCTGACGGTGTCGCCAAAGCCCAACTCCATCTCTCCATGTGCCTTGACCGTCCAGTACCACCCATTGTAGACAATCTGGCTCACAAGCTGCGACAGGATGAGTCCCCAGACACCCCAGCCCAGCTCCAGCATGAGAACAGCCAGTCCCACGCCGACGGTGGAGGAGATGATGAACGCCCATACGTAGGGGATCCTGTTGGTGCAGGAAAAATAGGACGTGTAGCAGTTGCGAAATTTCAGCACGAACTGATAGATACCCACGCCCAGCATCACCGCAACGGTGGGGGTGCTTTCGGGCTTTATGAGCCTTATAAGGGGTAGGCCCACGGTGACGACCGCAGCAAGCCCGATGGCGTAAATCCCCACATAGGAGACGACGATCAAAGACATGGTCCTTTTCGTCATCTCTTTGTTGTTGGAAATATACGCCGACTGCAGGACCGGCTGATTGGCGGTGTAAAGGGCACCGGCCACGTTGGAAAGCACCGTCGCCAGTTGCACCGCCAATGAGTAGATGCCCGTCTCCTTAAGCGATATGTAGAGGGGGCTTATGAGTGTACACGCCTGATTGGCCAGGTAATTTGAGAGGGTAACAATCCCTTCTTTTCCGGCGTTATACCATACGACCAGGAAAAGCTCTCCGATCTCGCTCTTTGAAGTCTTTTCCGTGACCTTGTCAAGGCCTTGGCCTATCCCGCGAAAGCGTAAAAAAGCCCGCTTGCTCAATATGCGGAAAAGGAACCCGTAGGCCAGATAGGCTATCCCAGTACCAATAATGCCCATCCCGCAGGCCAGGAGCACCACCGTCAGGACGATCTGCGCAAGCTTTGAAATCACTGTCACACGGTTCGCGTCGGATATGGCCCCCACGCCTCGGAGGAAAGAATTGAAGTAGCCGTAATAGAGATTCAGAAACACCGCCACGGCGTAGAAACACCAGGCGATAAGCGGCTCATTGCCCGGTATCTCCCGTGAAATGTAATGGATGTAAAAGCTCCCCGGCCCAGCCATGCCCACGAGCGCTGTCCCGGAGATTATGAGGAACACGTACCGGCAGGCAGTCATGGCCTTTTTCATCAGCGGGAAATTCGGCTCGCCGCTCTCCGCGAAGACAGCCCCTGTCTTTTTGAGTTCTGACGCCCCGCACCAGCAGTAGTTGATGTTCCTGGCGAAGGTGGTGCTGAAGCCAAAATCGAAAAGTGTCGTTATGGCCGCGATACTCTGGAATACGCTCCAGAGGCCATACATATCCTCGTCGAGGAAGTGCAACACAAAAGGCAGAATAATGGCGCTGGCCCCCACGGACATGAAAACGCCAATATAGCTCCAGATATAATCCTTGTTGTTTAGCTTAACGGACACGCGAAAACTCTCTCCTTGCGGTCAAATCAGTATATCTCAAATCCCCTGTTTAGATAGTTTTGAACATAATCCTTCACGCCCTGCTCTACGCTCATAAAGGGGTTTAGGTAACCTGCCTTCCTGAGCTTGTCCATCTCAGCCTTCGTGTAATACTGGTATTTCTCTCTTAGGTGCGTCGGCATATCGACGTACTCTATCCTTGGCTCCATCCCCAAGGCACGGAAAGTGGCCTCCGCAAGCTCCCGAAAACTCTGTGCTCGGCCTGTTCCCACATTGAAGAGACCGCTCACGTCCTTGTGCTCCAAAAGCCACAGAATCACAGAACATACGTCTTTAACATATACAAAGTCCCTCAACTGCTCCCCGTCAGCGTAATTCAGGTTGCAGGATTTAAAAAGCCGTATGACCCCGTCCTCTCGGATCTGCTTAAAGCCGTGGTAGACCATGCTGGCCATACTGCCCTTGAAATACTCGTTGGGACCGTAGACATTAAAAAACTTCAAACCAACGTACTGCGGCGGGAACACCTTCGCTTGATGTTTCACCCAGAGGTCAAAAAGCTGTTTGGAGTAGCCGTAGCCGTTTAAGGGCAGAAACTCATCAATGTCTCCCCTGTCATCAAACCCCCGGCTCCCGTCGCCATACGTGGCCGCAGAGCTTGCATAGATAAATGGCACATCGTTTTCCGCGCAGTAATTCCAAAGAGCCTTCGTAAACTCAAAATTGTTGTTCCACAGATAGTCAAAGTCCCGCTCCGTGGTGGACGAGCATGCACCCATGTGGATAACGGCAGATAACCCCCCCCCGCCAATTTTTGGTAAATTCTCCAA
>CANQXK010000095.1 GCA_947627715.1 uncultured Oscillospiraceae bacterium | reverse complement strand
GAAAATGGCTTAAAATCAAGGTTTTCTGCATATCGTCATTTATCTTGCCATATCTCCGTATAAGATGATTTTGTAAGACCGGGCACCATTTTGGCACCACAAATTATAGGAGGACGACATGAAAAACGTACTTTTAGACAAGGGTATTATACTCCCGTCCGGCGAAATCAGCAAGGATAAGGTAAACCTTGTAACCGGAGCAATCACGCAGCCATTCGCAGAAATGGTATGGGTAACGACAGGCGGCGACATGGAAACCGTAAACCGCTTGACCGACGTACTTGTTACCATGAACACCCCCGCCGACCGGGGGAAGCTGTTCAAAATCATAAAAATGCTCTATGGGCTTATGGGCTTGCCCTTTTCCGAGGAAGCCGAGCCTATGGACGCAGACCCCGCCGTTTTGGAATACTTCATTTTTTCCTTTACGGCAGACTTTGGCGAAGTCATACAAGACCTCATAGCCGAAGAAGCAGAATAACGCACCGCACAGGCGGCGTTTCTCACTTCCCACAAGGAAGAACAGGAACGCCGCTTTTTTCATGCCCTTTGTTACGCAGTAGGCATGAAAAAGCCCTTGATTTACGCGGCTTTGCGGACGCGGTTTTCAGCGGATAAGGGATTGATACCTAAACCCTCAAAATCGCGTTTCTATTGCGTAACAGGTATGCAGCAAAGGAGTGATGAAGCTATGGCAGTTTTCAGAGTGGAGCGCAACAAGGGCTATACGGTTATGAGCAACCACCACTTACGCAATAAGGAGCTATCCCTAAAGGCAAAAGGGCTGTTATCGCAAATGCTGTCCTTGCCAGAGGATTGGGACTACACCCTTGCGGGGCTGTCCTTTATCAACCGGGAGAAAATCGACGCTATCCGGGAAGCCGTTAAGGAACTGGAACGCGCCGGGTATATCGTGCGTTCAAGGGAACGCGACGAGAAAGGACGCTTGCGCGGCGCAGATTATGTGATTTTTGAGCAGCCGCAGACCCCGCCTGTATCGGATTTACCTACATTGGAAAATCCAACATTGGATAATCCAACGTTGGAAAAACCTACGCAGAAAAAACCTACGTTGGAAAATCCAACGCAATTAAATAAAGATATACAAAAGACTAACTTACCCAAAAAAGAAAAATCAAATATAGATTTATCAAGTACCGATTCCATTCCTATCCATTCCCTAAATCCCTTGCCTTACGACGGGGAAGCGGCAGAGCCGCCGGAACGGAAACGAAAGGAAGCGACAGACGCATACAGCGTTTATGAGGAAATCATCAAGGACAATATCGAGTACGACCATTTTGTACGCTACGGGCAGGTAGACAAAGACCGTCTGGACGAAATTGTTTCGATTATCCTTGAAACGGTATGCAGCAAGAGAAAGACAATCCGTATCGCCGGGGACGATTACCCGGCAGAGCTTGTCAAGGCAAAGTTTATGAAGCTCAACAGCAGTCACATTGAATTTGTCTTTGACTGCATGAAAGAGAATACCACCAAAATCCGCAACATCAAACAGTACCTTAAAGCGGTGCTGTTCAATGCGCCGAATACCATTGACAGCTACTATACCGCCCTTGTCGCTCACGACATGGCGACAGGCAAAATCTAAAGGAGGATTACCACATGGCACAGAAAACAGGAGCTTTGATTTTTGACGAACAGACCGACCGCTACGACATTCGCTTTGACATTGCCGACTATTACGGCGGCTTGCATTGCGGAGAGTGTTTCGACGTATTCACAGGCGGCAAATGGAAGCCGACCCGCATTGAAATGAGCGCGGCGCAGGAATGGTACCTTGTGGGTATCCGCGCCGAGGATTTGAACGGCTTGCGCGTCCGTATCTAAAGCTTATGGGCGGCTACCGCAGCGGCGTACCACCCTAACACTATCAGACTACCGCGAAAGGAGGACGGTAAATGCAAGATGAAATCAACGAAAAGACCATAGCCCTTTACATCAAGACCGGGAAGCTGACCGCGCAGACACTTCAAAAGGCTATGAAAACGCTGCTTGCACAGATGAAGAAGCAGAAAGACAAAACGCCGCAGGGCAAGCAGACCTTAAAGCAGCTTATGAAGCAGAACGCGGGAGTTTCCAACATTGAGATTACCGAGGGCAATATCAAAGCCTTTGAGAGTACGGCGAAAAAGTACGGTATCGACTTTGCGCTGAAAAAGGACACGACGGAAAACCCGCCCCGCTACCTTGTGTTTTTCAAAGGCCGCGACGCTGACGTGCTGACCGCAGCCTTTAAGGAGTTTTCCGCAAAGAAGCTGACACAGGAGAAAAAGCCCTCTATCCGCAAGCTGCTTTCCTCTCTGAAAGAAAAGGCGGCGGGCTTGAACGCGCAGCGGGACAAGGTAAAGAACAAGGACAGGGAGGTATCGCTATGAAGCAGGAAGTCAAAAAGCTGCTTATCCTCAACCTGCCCTATCTGCTCTTTGTCTATCTGTTTGACAAGATAGGCGCAGCAATACGCCTTACCCCCGGCGCAGACGCAAGCGAAAAGCTCTTGCAGCTTGGGACGGGCTTTGCCGCCGCCTTTTCCAGTATCGCGCCGAGCCTGCACCCCGCCGATCTGCTTATCGGCATTGCGGGGGCGGTCATTATCCGGCTTGCCGTTTACATGAAAGGCAAGAACGCGAAGAAGTACCGAAAAGGCATGGAATACGGTTCTGCACGTTGGGGCGGCGCGGAGGATATAAAGCCGTATATCGACCCTGTATTTGAAAATAATGTGCTGCTGACGCAGACCGAAAG
>CANQXK010000094.1 GCA_947627715.1 uncultured Oscillospiraceae bacterium | reverse complement strand
GAGTTTGGCGGCCAGAAGCCCAGTGTCTATGCGGGTTTTCGGGCTTTGAAAATTATTCCCACTCCTAAGTTCAAAACAGATATTAACTGATTTCGCTTAGGAGTTTTGATTTCATTTAATACAAAATGATATTTATTATCCTCATTCTATCGGGTATATTGACTTCTGCTATCAAATAGCTATCACCAAGTGTCTATCAAGTGAAGCAAATAAAACATCAGAAAGCAATTATTATAAGGTATTACAACGAATTGCTTTACATTTACTAAGGTTTCCTGCTTACATTTTGGAAAGTAAAGGGAAAGTTTTTGATTTCCGTATCCTCTCGTATTCTAACACGAGTTTTATTTTGGCATATGGGACACAACAACCATTCAGTATTTACGGTCATAATCTATTTGCCTAATTCTTGTTTGTAACTTGATCATTCTATTAAGTTAAAGCTTATTTTTGAAATACCTTGATTTGCGGTACCGTAAGTCAAATTTGCTAAATATTCAACCCGTCCAATAACCATTGTGTTACCTTCCCTACCCCTAACACAATCACACATTATCCATGCAGCCGCCAAAATGGTATAAACGCTTATGTAATCGGCTGCGCCGAGGATGTCTGAATAGTCCTCGGCAGAACAGCCTTTGATAATAACATGGCACTTTCGTACCCCATCTTCTGTTGTAATATAAATACGCTCTATTAATGTTTGTATGAGCGTCACTAACATTTCCGCTGTTGCTCCTTTGGCAAAATCGCTGAAGGACAGCAGCCGTTTTTTTACTTCGGCAACATCACGGGATATTTGTTGATTTCCATTTTGATCATCGCTCAAACGCTGTAAGACAAGTTCCTGCTTTTGCAGCTCAACACTGAGTTCCGCTATATCATCTTGAATATACTGTCGGATGGTTGCGTCAGCCTCACGCATATTTCTTACCTGTGCCGCTATATCTGCTCTCAATTTTTCAATGCGCATAGATGTTTCTCGATATTCTGCCTCACGGGAATTGCTTTGTATCAGATTGGAGATCTTCGTCTCAAATAATTCCCGGTAATATGGATTATGCTCGTCACATAGTCCTGAAAGGCTTTCAACAATAAGCTCGTCCAACTGAACGCCGTCTACCGCTTTGAAAGAGCAGGTCTTTTCCCGATAGCCAGGGCAGACATACTTAAATCGTGGCTTGCCATTTGTCCAACGATTTGATTCCGGAACAACTCGCAACGCTTTCCCACATATCGGGCAGCGTAGTATGCCGGATAGCAATGCGTTTGTTTTTCTATGCGGACGGTTATGCCTTGCCCCGATAGCAGCCAAAAGCTGCTGTGCTTCAATCCATTCGGAAGATGAAATAAAACCCTCATGGCGTCCAACAGAAACGATCCAGACTTCTATTGGTTTTTGCTCTGTTGCCTTTACAAATCTCGGATTCATAAAAGTGGAGTTCTCGTCCTCCAATTTCATCTGATCAGTTTTATTATACGCCGAAATGCCGTGGATTTCATCAAAATCTTTTATATCACCGAAAATGTTGGCTCCCAGGTCCATAAAATACTGGTAAGCTGTTTCATCTGCGGTGCAATAAATCGGGTTTTTCAAAATGTCTTTAACCGCAAGGATTGTGAAAGCCGCTCCTTGTTTTGTCCTGTAATTTTCATTCATTATTTGAGCGGTAGCATTGAGTGAGCGCGTTGCAAGAAAAGTTGAGAAGATTTCCTGTACCATTACTTTCTCCTGTGGAATCGTCACCAAAAAGCTGACTGCGCTTTTGTTTTTACCGCTCCCCGTGGATACGCGCTGAGATGTGAAGCCAGTAGGGGTTGTTCCACCCATCCAGCGTCCATCTTTCGCCAATTCCATCAAGTTATCCTGAATACGCTCTGTTAGAATGTCGCGTTCAAACTCTGCGATGATTGCCAAAACCTGAATAATGATTTTGGATGTGCTGATTTGCGTGTTGATATTATTTGAGCAGACAAGCAGCGTTACATTATGCCTCTCAAAGTATTCCAGCAGTTTCATCAAATCAGAAGTTTTACGGCTGATTCGGTCTAACTTATAGCAGGCTACCGCACGGATTTTCCCCATGTCTATATCGTGCAGCAATCTTTGAAAGTCTGGTCGGTCAGAGTAATAGCCGCTCAATCCCTTATCCTCATATTTCAAAAAATTATAGTCATCCGGCAAGGAAAGCTGATTGATAGCATAGTCTGCGCTCTGCTTAAACTGAACGCCAATACTGTCACCCTTGTTTGTAATCCTCGACTTTCTTCCATAAAGTGCGACGGCCCTATTATCGACGCCATTTTGCAATCTTGATTTTCTCATAATGGTATTATCCTCCTTCCTGAGCGAATCAATAGACTATGTGTTATTCGCTTCATTATTTCAATTATATAAATCCGTGTCTTTCCGCTCAAAGGTGCGATTATCGTCTTTCAATGTGCGAAGCAACGCCTTTAACTCATCAGCACCACAATCACGCAATTCCCGGACAGCAAAATCTACACTTTTTTCTGCAAACTCCCGTAAGTGCTGATCGCTGCCCTTTCCCATGTGAAAGACTGTTTCCATAGCGTTACTGCCTTTTGGGGGTAACTTCATAATCAACGCCCATCCGCTGATTGCAGTAGGTGCAGGTGTCCTTGGCGGTCTGGGCCGGATTGACACGACGCAAAAGATAAGCACCCGTGCTGCGGAAGTTTTCAGCACAGGTGCCACAAAGACACATGGTAAGAGAATATTTTGTTTTTTGAATCAGATCAATGCTG
>CANQXK010000093.1 GCA_947627715.1 uncultured Oscillospiraceae bacterium | reverse complement strand
TAGAAACGATAACCTCCTGAGAAGTTGTAACAATCAAATCCTTCCCCAGCTAAAATTCTACAGGATATATAGCTTCTTAATCCGCTTTGACACATCACATATACCGGTTTTGACTTATCCATGTTCTCTAGACTTTCTCTTAAATCATCTACCGGAATGTTGATAAAGCCGTCCACATGACCTTTTGCATATTCGCCCTGTGTTCTTGTATCAAGAAGTGTCACACTTCCATCCCTTGGAAGCTTGTCCAATTCGTCAAAGTGGAACTGCTTTACGATTCCGCTTTCAATATTCTCAATCATAAATCCTGCCATATTTACCGGGTCTTTCGCAGAGGAATAAGGTGGGGCATATGCCAAATCCAAATCCTTAAGTTCTGCTGCTTTCATACCTGCACTAATGGCTGTTGCAATTACATCCAATCGCTTATCGACTCCATCGTAGCCCACAATCTGTGCTCCAAGGATTTTTAAAGTACTCTTTTCATACACAACCTTCATTGTCATGACTTTTGCACCGGGATAATAGCCTGCATGAGAAGCCGGAGATAAAACAACTCTTTCATAATCTATTCCGGCATCTTTCGCTGCTTTTTCGGTAAGCCCTGTGCTTGCAGCTGTCATATCAAACAGCTTGATAACCGAAGAACCCATGCTCCCTTTATAATGACTGTCTAAGCCGCAAATATTATCTGCCACGATCCTGCCTTGCTTGTTTGCAGGACCTGCTAAAGAAATAACCGCATTATTTCCCGTAACTGTATGCTTTACCTGTACTGCATCTCCTACCGCATAAATATCCGGCACGGATGTTTCCATTTTATCATTTACAACAATCGCTCCCTTAATGCCAAGTTCAAGTCCTGCCTTTTTTGCAAGTGTAGTTTCCGGGCTGACACCGATTGCCATTAGAACCATATCGGTACTTATTGGCTCATCATCTTTTAAAAGAACCTGTAACTGTTCCTTCTCCTCAAATCCGATTACGTCACCGCCAAGTTTTAGACTTATCCCTTTACTGCGTAGCTTATTATGTACAAGAGTTGCCATATCATAATCCAGTGTATTCATCAGCTGTTTCGGTCTTTGTACAACTGTTACTTTAACACCCAAGTCACATAGATTTTCCGCAACCTCAAGTCCGATAAATCCACCACCAACCATAACTGCAGTTTTGGGTTTCTTTTCTTCTACAAAGCTTCGTATTTTCAATGTATCTTCTACCGTTCGTAATGTAAAAATCTTATCATTATCTATTCCCGGAAGATTCGGCTTTATCGGTTTTGCTCCCGGTGATAAAATCAATTTATCATAAGATTCCTCATATACTTTTCCGGTATCCAGATTGTAAACTGTAACTGTTTTCTTTACAGCATTGATGTCTGTTACTTCATGATGAACCTTCATATCTATGCGAAATCTGTTCCATATGCTTTCCGGTGTTTGAAGTGTCAGTTCCTCCTTATCCTCAATTACACCGCCAATATAATAAGGCAGTCCGCAATTTGCATATGAAATGTATCCGGAGCGTTCAAAAACGGTAATCTGTGCATGTTCATCTAATCTTCTAAGTCTGGTTGCTGCTGTTGCACCACCTGCAACTCCACCCACAATTACAACCTTCATCCTTTCACAACCTTTCCTCTGTAAGAACTAATACCTCCAATATTGGTAACATTTAAATATCCCATCTGTTTCAATGCAGATGTAGCACTACTGCTTCTTGCACCACTTTGGCAATATACAAATAGAGGTGTATCTTTATCCGTTATTTTTGCAAGGACTTTCTCTATCTGTTGAAGAGGAATATTCTCACTATTCTCAATATGTCCGGATTCATATTCTTCCTTTGTTCTAACATCTAATAATACAGCTTTTTCTGTTTTCAAAAATTCCTGAACTCCTGCATTGATATCAGCTTGTTTAAAAAATCCGAAAATACTCATTGTAACATCGCCTCCACTTCTGTCTTTGGTCTTGCACCGACAGCTTGTTTTACAACCTTTCCATCTTTAACGAGTACAATGGTTGGAATGCTCATCACTCCAAACGCCTGTGATAATTCACCCTCCTCATCCACATTAACTTTACCGACTTTTGCTTTTCCTTCATACTCCTCTGCCAGCTGTTCAATAATTGGTCCCATCATCTGGCATGGTCCACACCAAGGTGCCCAAAAATCAATCAGTACCGGGATATTGGATTTCATCACTTCATTTTCAAAATTTTCTCTTGTTATTTTTAATTCAGCCATTTGTTAGCCCTCCTATTTTTAATTTCAGTAATCATTCCTGATTTCTAATTTCATTATATACATTAGGAGTTTTCTCTTCTGTGACTGAGTCTCATTATTCAATAATTTTTTTCAAACCTTCAATATTTTTTATAACAATTGCACCTCTATTAAGCTCTATTAGCTCATCTGATGCAAATTGTTTCAACATTCTCGCTACTACCTCTCTTGCTGAATTGACTTCTTTTGCAATGGCTTCCTGTGTCATTTGAATCTTATTTTCGCCGGTTTTCTCATAAACAGAAAGTAAAAATCTTGCCATTCTCACATCAAATCTTGCAAACATTATTTCCTGCATAACCCATACCACGTCAGAGAATCTCTTCGTCGCAAGTTCATAGGCAAAACATCTCGCGTAAATATTGCTATCCATCAGTTTTTGAATCATTCCGGAATGAATTGCCACAATCTCTGTGTCTTCTTCTGCCAGAAGCTGCACATCCAACGATATCCCTGCAATCACACAGGAAGCCGACAAAACACAGCATTCTCCG
>CANQXK010000092.1 GCA_947627715.1 uncultured Oscillospiraceae bacterium | reverse complement strand
TCGATGGCCCGGCAGTGATCCTCCACGTAGAGCCAATCCCGCACGTTGAGGCCCTCGCCGTAGACCGGCAGGGGTTTGTCATTGAGGGCGTTGGCAATCATCAGGGGGATGAGCTTTTCCAGGAACTGATAGGGCCCATAGTTGTTGGAGCAGCGGCTGACGGTCACGGGGAGGCCGTAAGTGCGGTGGTAGGCCATCACCAGGAGGTCGGCGCTGGCCTTGGAGGCGCTGTAGGGGGAGCTTGTATGGATCGGCGTTTCCTCGGTAAAGAGCAGGTCCGGCCTGTCCAGGGGCAGGTCGCCGTAGACCTCGTCGGTGGAAACCTGGTGGAAGCGCTTCACGCCGTACGTCCGGCAGGTGTCCATCAGAACCTGGGTGCCGAGAATGTTGGTCTGCAGGAAGATGCCGGGATCCTCGATGCTGCGGTCAACGTGGCTCTCCGCCGCGAAGTTGACAACGATGTCGGGCTTCTCCTCCGCGAAGAGACTGTCCACCGCCGCCCGGTCACAGATGTCCGCCCTGACGAAGCGGAAGTTCGGCTTGTCCATGACGGGTGCCAGGGTCGATAGGTTCCCCGCGTAGGTGAGCTTGTCCAAGCAGACGACGCGCCAGCCGGGATGGGCTTTGAGCATATGGAAGATGAAGTTGGAGCCGATAAACCCGGCCCCGCCGGTGACGATGATGGTCATGAGTCAAGTCTCCTTTGTCTATCAGGAGAAGCGTTGTTTCTGTGGTTTACCCCGTATACAGCCTAACACCTCGGTAATCGCATATTCCCGCCGCTATGGAGGCCATTTTGTCCCTCTCCGAATCCCCATAGGACACACTCTGCGTTGGGTCTATATTGTGTTCCTGTATTGCCCGCAAAAACAGCCCTGGCTTGGGCTTGCGGCAGTCACACTCGCCGGTGATCTCCGGCAGGTGTGGGCAATAGTAGAATGCATCAATGTGTGCGCCATATTCGTTTTGGAGGCGCTGGTTCATGTATTCGTTAAACCGCTCCATCTGCTCCACGGTAAACATACCACGGGCTATGCCGGACTGGTTTGTAATAACAATTACTAAATACCCTTCGTCATTATATTTTCTGATCAGTTCTGGAACGCCGGGGATAAATTTCAACTTCTCCGGCTCATAAAGATAGCCGGTGTCAACGTTGATTGTCCCATCCCGGTCAAAAAAAGCCGCCTTATTCATTTTTGGTAAGGGCATCCTCCACAAGTTCACAAAGAATATGGATAAGCATGATGTGGCACTCCTGCACACGAGCCGTCACATCGCTATGGACGATTACCGGGAACTTTACAAGCTTCCCAATCTTTCCGCCGTCTCGCCCCAGGAGCGCCGCTGTGACCGCGCCCATTTCCTCAGCTGCCATTACGGCCCTCAACACATTTTCGGAGTTTCCGCTGGTACTGATACCGACGAAAACATCTCCCAGATTCACATGGCCACGAGCCTGTCTGGAGAACACCTCGTCATATCCGTAATCGTTGGCTATGGCCGTCATGGTGGCCACATCAGCGTTTAAAACCACTGCGGGCCAGGGGCTGCGCTCCTTTTGAAAGCGGCCCACGATCTCCCCGGCGAAGTGGAGGGCGTCGGAGGCGGAACCGCCGTTACCGCAGAGGACCAGCTTTCCGCCGTTTTTCAGGCACTTCGCTATCTCAACCGCAAGGTTCTCCACAGTTTTTAGAAGCCCTCGGTCCTCTAAAAGGCTCTGTTTGAGCCTTATGCTATCCTCAATTCTCTCGCAAATAAGCTTATTCATCGTCGTCCTCGTTCCTAATCTTATGGATTATCCCGGTAGTGGACTTGCCCTCCACGAAATCAATGAGCACAAGCTTTCCTCCGCGAGCCTCCACAAGGTCCTTGCCCACTACGTTTTCCGGGGCGTAATCTCCACCCTTTACAAGCACGTCCGGCTGAATCTGCTTTATAAGCTCGTAGGGAGTATCCTCCTCAAAAACCACAATATAGTCTACGAACTCCAGGGATGCCAATAGTTCGGCCCGGTCATTCTCGGAATTGATGGGCCTGTCCTCACCTTTCAAGCGTCTTACGGAGGCGTCGCTGTTGAGTCCCACCACCAGCATGTCCCCCAGCCGGGAAGCCTGCCTCAGGTATCGTATATGGCCCACATGAAGAATATCGAAGCACCCGTTTGTAAAAACGATTTTCTTCCCGGCGGCAAGCTCACGAAGCTTTGACGCGGACCTTCTATCCAATACCTTATTACTGGCGTCGGCCTCTGCATTAAGCATCACTTCGCTGACCTCCCTAAGGCCAATGGCCGCTGTACCAGCTTTCGTAACCTGTAGCCCCGCCGCGTGATTGGCTATCTCGACAGAATTTCTTACAGAGCATCCGTTTGCCAGTGCCGCCGCAAGATAAGCCAAGGCAGTATCCCCCGCACCAGTGACATCAAACACCTCATGGTCATCAGCATCCACAAATATGGGCTTTTTCCCGCCTACAAGGGCCATTCCCCGGCCGCCGCAGGTAGTCAGGATATAGTCTGCCCCGCAGATGTCCTTCAGCGCGTTTGACGCTGTGATTATCTCCTCGTCGGTCTTCACCGGCATTTTCGTCATATCGTGGAGTTCCGAGAGGTTTGGCTTCACGATATATGCTCCGGCGTATTTTGTTCCATCGCTTCCCTTCACGTCCACGATAGTTCGCTTCCCGTGCTCCTTTGCGAGCCGAATAACGTCCTGAGTGAATCCAAGTGTCAAAAGTCCCTTGCCATAATCGGAGAGGACGACTATATCAAATTCGTCGACCCGCGCTTCGAGCAGGCCAAGAAGCTCCGTGCAGACCTC
>CANQXK010000091.1 GCA_947627715.1 uncultured Oscillospiraceae bacterium | reverse complement strand
ATCATCGACGAGAACTTCACGCTGGACAGCAGCCATGATTCCATTCTGCGGGAGATCGACGCCTCCCTTTCCCGGCTTGGGACGGATCATATCGACCTCTATTACCAGCATCGGATCGACCCGAACACGCAGCCGGAGGAAGTGGCGGAAACCATGGCGGAGCTTATAAAGGCGGGAAAGATCCGCGCATGGGGCGTTTCCTTTGCGCCCATCGACTATATTCGCCGCGCCCATAAGGTCTGTAAGCTGTCGGCGGTGCAAAACGTCTATTCTCTGCTGAACAGGTTGGACGAAGCGACCTACTTCCCGCTCTGCGAGGAATTGGGGCTGACCTATGTATCCGCCTGCCCGCTGGCAAAGGGATTCCTTTCCGGCCGGTACAATGCGGAAACCAAATACCGCGACGGCGACTGGCGGGGCGGCATGAAGCTGTTCAAGGAAGAAGGCATGACGCAGAACCGCGGCCTTTTGGAGCTTATACAGGACTTCGCGGAGCGAAAGAACGCCACGCCCGCGCAGATCACCCTCGCATGGGAGATCACGAAAAAGCCCTATCTCGTGCCGATCCCCGGTACAACAAAAAAGGAGCGCGTCAAAGAAAACTTCGGCGCGGTGGATGTTGAACTTTTCCCGGATGAAATGAAGGAAATCGACGAGGCTCTGTCCCACATGGAGCTGATGAACATGGGACGGGGCTGACGGAGGACAGCCTATGAGAAGAATCCCGGTGCTGCTTGCCCTTGCCCTCGCGCTGGCCTGCCTTGCGGGATGCGCCGGGACGGAACCTCCGGCAGATTCCACCGAGCCATCGCAGACGGTGTCAGAAGAAACGCCGGCAGCGGAATTGCCCGATGTAGCGCAAAAGGAGGAACCGGAAGGGATGCAGACAGAAACCTACTATTTGGGAACAGAGGACAGAATCCTCGCCTATATACCGAACTGTGTCAAAGACAGCGCGGACGGAACCGTGCCGCTTGTGCTGAATCTGCATTGGACAAGCGGAACGCCGGAGGAACAGGTGTCGGAAAACGGGTGGCTGGAAGTGTCCGAAAAAGAGGGCTTTCTGATGATCGCTCCCTTTTACGGCAGCTATGACAGCGTATATAATCATACCGACTATTTTGCCGAAATTGTCCGCGACGCATTTGAGCGTTACCCGATGATCGACAAAAGCCGTGTGCATGTGACCGGTTTTTCAAACGGCGGCGCTGCTGCTGTCGCGCTGACCGACCAGTACCCGGAGCTGTTTGCCGCCATCGCCCCGGAAGGCTGGATGGTAGGGATGCGGGACTGGCGGGCAAAGGGCGCGGATTACGATATGCCGTTCCAGATCATTCAGGGAACAGAGGAATATACCTACGCCACGGACAGCGGAGCTATGGCTATCATGCGCGACGAGCAGGAGGCGCTCCATGACCTCATGCTGTTCAATGAAATGGCGGAGGAATCATTTACGCCGGATTATGACGCCACGCCGTATTGGGGCTATCCATCAGATTCCACGGAAGTCCTGCAATTCGACGGAAAGGATTGGACGGTATCAAACTACCACAAAGACGGTTTCACCGCGACCTTCGGGCAGCTCATTCTTGTGCAGGACGGGATTCATTGGGCAAGAAAGCCCCACGCCCAGCTTGCGTGGGATTTTATGAAACACGTTCGCAGGAATGAGCAGGGCGAAATCGTGGAGATCAGTGAGGAAACAGACATGAAGCGAGTTGATTTTTCGGATTTTCCAAACGTGGAGCTGATCGGCGCAGACCTTGACGGTATGAGCGACGAGCAACTTGAGGTGCTGTATGCGCAGGCGAGGTACTGTCAGGCCATGACCGACGCGGACACGGATACCCTCCGGGAGCTTGTGCCGGAGGATGCGACCTTTACCCACATGAGCGGACGGCAGCAGACGCGGGAGGAATACTTCGCGGATATCGAAAACGGCAACCTGCGGTATTTCACCATCGGCATTGACAGCCCGGTTGTCACAGTAGACGGCGACACGGCCAGTGTCACATTTACATCAGTGCTGAACGCCAACGCCTACGGCGCGAGGGGCACCTACCGCATGAGCGGGACGCATCATTGGGAGAAGCGGGACGGCGAATGGGTCGTTGCGGCGAACAAGTAATCGGGAGGCACGAGGTCTTTATGAGCAAAGATGTAGTCATTCTGACCGGCGCGGGACAGATCGGCATGGCCATTGCCCGGCGCGTCGGTTTCGGTAAAAAGATCGTTGTCGGTGACAAGAGCATGAAAAACGCCAAAACGATCACAGGGATCATGAACGATGCGGGATTCGACACGGTTCCTGTGGAAATGGATTTGTCCAGCAGAGAATCTATTTTGAACCTGATCCACAGGGCGCAGGAGTACGGCGAGATCGCTATGCTCATCAACGCAGCGGGAGTATCGCCCAGCCAAGCTCCCATCGAGTCGATCTTAAAAGTTGATCTCTATGGCACGGCGGTTCTTCTGGAAGAAGTCGGCAAAGTCATTAGAGCGGGGGAGCCGGCGTGACGATTTCCAGTCAGAGCGGATGGCGTATGCCCGCGCTCACAGCGGAGCAGGACGAGCAGCTTGCCACGACACCCACGGAGGAGCTGCTGTCGCTCCCCATGCTCCAGCCGGAAAATATCCGGGACACGCTCCATGCTTATCAGATGGCGAAACGGTGCAACGAGAAGCGCGTCATGGCGGAATCCGTCAAATGGGGAGAACGCGGTGCAAGGCTCAATGACATCGCCCCCGGCATCATTGTGACGCCTCTTGCCATTGACGAGTTTAACGGTCCGCGTGGGGACTTTTATAAAAATATGTTTGCCAAATGTCCTGCCGGTCGTCCCGGTACGGCGGACGAGGTGGCAAATGTGGCGGAGCTTCTGATGGGGCCTGCGGGCGCGTTCATCACCGGCTCCACGATCCTGATCGA
>CANQXK010000090.1 GCA_947627715.1 uncultured Oscillospiraceae bacterium | reverse complement strand
GCGATTTTTTCTTTTTATCCATGGAATCCCTCTTTATACTTTTATCTTATTATCCGTATTGTCATATGGCCGAAAAATACCAATATTATTATACTACCGACCCATTCGTTAATCAATGTAAAACCATTAAAAAATCCATACAAAACCATTGAATGATCCGGGCCGGGCCATACGGGACCGCGCAAAAAAGCCAGTCCTGAATCCAATGCCATTAAGTTTAGAGCACATTCGGTCACATAAGAAGTTTTTTTACAACCAAAATATTGATGGGGGTATTTATTTCATAACTCTATCGAAAGCCGTAAAAACACATTTATATAAAAATCATTTTAATTGAACATAGCTATTTTTTGTTATCTTAATAAGTTATTATATATTCGTTTACAGTAAAAGTTTCAAGTACTTTCTTTATCATTGTTTTAATATAGATTTTTTGAAAAGAATAACGTAAAGATGGTATAAATTGAAATGACCAAATGATAAAAATAGAATATTTATATCTGATGTTTTATATCATAAAGAAATAGAAAGTGTTTATGCAAAATAGTTTTTTAATTTGAGGGATTATATTTAATAATATCAGCAGGAGTACATTCAAGCACATAGCATATCCTTGCAAGAATATCTGCATCTATTTTTTCCACTGTTCCATTATACCATTTGTTGATTACTTCAAATCGAGCGTTTATTGCTCTAGCCAAGGCATTTCTGCTAAGACCTTTGCTATCCATTATAGATTTAACCTCAACTGAAATCGAGCCGTAATGATTTATTGTAAATATTTCCTTTTTCATTGTCTACACCTCTTTTATATACTACTTGAAGTGTTATGATATAACGATATACTTTTATATAGTTACTATATAAATAGTTACTCAAAACTTGATATTTCAGAGTTATTGTGATAGGATAAAAGAAAAAGCACATAGGAGAGCATAAATATGACTGGATATCCATCTATTGATAAGCCGTGGCTACAATATTATGATAATAGGGTAATTGACCAAAAACTGCCCCAATATAGTATGTATGAGTATATCTATAGAAATAATGAAAAGTCTTTTGATAATATTGCGTTAGAATACTATGGACAAACAATAACATATGGTGCTATGTTCAAAGGAATAGAAGTTGCCGCGTCTGGTCTGTCGTCTATCGGTGTTAAGCAGGGGGATATTGTTTCTTTTCTAGCCGTTACAACTCCTGAACTTATTTATTCAATCTATGCAACAAATTATTTAGGAGCAATCTGCAATATGATTGATCCAAGAATGTCGGACGAAGTGATCTTAGATATTATTTCAAATACCAAATCACGTTGTTTAATTTTATTAGATATTTTTTCTGATAAGGTTTCTATGTTTACTATTGCAGACGATTGCACTATAGTCATTCTGCCTACATCAAATGAAAATTTGTCCCTTTCCCAAAAAGAAATTGCACCTATTACGTTCAAACATATTACTTGGGCAAATCTTTTATCTCAAGTTTCTCTAAAATGTAAAGTATCAAATGTTCCTTTTTCAGCAAATTGTCCTGCGCTCATAGAATATACCGGTGGAACAACCGGTGAACCTAAAGGCGTTGTTTTATCTAACGAAAATGTCAACGCTGCTGCTTTTCAATATGCGAGAACACGAATTGATAATAAACGCGGTCAGTCATGGCAATCAGTAGCGGCGCCTTTTATTGCATATGCGTTTATATTCAGTATGCACATTCCTTTATCACTTGGAATGATATGCAAACTTGTTATTTATGATCCACAACTGATTGCAGTTCAAACTGTAAAAGATAAATATAATCATATAGCAGGCAATCCTCTCATGTGGGAAAATGTAATACATTTATCTGAAGCACAATCTTGTGATTTTTCTCATTTGATTGCACCAATTACCGGAGCGGACTATATGAGTTTGAAATTGGAAAATGAAATCAATGATTTTCTAAAAACTCACGGTTGCAAATGGAATATCTGTCAAGGATACGGCCTAACAGAAACGGCTGCTGGGATATGTATCAATCAAGGCGACGGTTGTACCAAACTTGGGAGTGTAGGAATTCCATTTATTGATACTATAATATCTATTTTTGATTCTGATACGCAAAACGAACTAAAATATGGAGAAACAGGCGAAGTATGTATTGCCGGGCCAAGTGTTATGTTGGGATATTTTAACAACAAAGCTGCAACTGATGATATGATTAAAATACATAAGGACGGAATATATTGGCTACATACAGGTGATCTAGGACATATGGATAACGATGGATTTCTTTTTATTGACGGAAGGATTAAGCGTATGTTTGTATATTATAATGGTGCAAAGGTGTTTCCGCCTGTTATTGAGAAAATTATTATACAATCTAAGTCCGTAGAAAACTGTGTAGTTGTAGGAAAACAAGATCCATGCCATGCAGTCGGACAAGTGCCAGTAGCATTTGTTATATTGCGTTCAGATTGCAAAGATAGCGTAGATTGTGTTATAGACGAATTGAATATGCTTTGCAAAAACAAACTTCCAGATTATGAATGTCCGGTAGAATGGAACTTTGTGACTTCTTTTCCTCGAACACCTGTAGGTAAAGTAGATTATATGGCTCTTGCATCAAGGTTGCAAACAACTAACAGTTAAATAAAAGTGTTTAGTCAAATTACAGAAATACATAAGCTAACTATACGCCTTTTCATTTAACACTAAAATGTTTATGGATTGGCGTATACTCGTTTTGCCATAAATTGACCAAATGAGTCATTTTTGACCGCCGTGAAGAAAAATTTCTTATTTCTAATTTTTATGTGAAAAACCACATTTCCAAATTTTCCTCTTTTTTTATTTTTTCCGCAAACCCGCTCTATTACAGAGAAAAATGAATTGCAAGGAAACAAAAATATTTTTTCAACCTGTCTTTTTTCGATTTTTCCAAATAAATTTCAACCA
>CANQXK010000089.1 GCA_947627715.1 uncultured Oscillospiraceae bacterium | reverse complement strand
GCCGTAGAAAATACCGCAAGCGCTGTTGGGCGCGTTTAACTTTGCCGAAGTGTAGCAGTTTTTGATAGTTCCGCCCGAATTGGCACCGACAAAAGTACCTGCCGAATAAGTGGCTTTAAGCTGACCGGTAACGCCGCAGTTTTCAATCGTGCCGCGGTTTCTTACGCAGAGTATGGCGGCAAAGAAATCGCCTACTACGTCGGCGTTTTCAACGAAAAGATTTTTGATCGTTCCGAGGTTTACGCCGAAAAGACCGGTGGTGTAATACTTATTGTCGTTAAGGTGGTTGGCAGAAAGATTTATAATCTTATGCCCTTTACCGTCGAACGTTCCGTTGAAGGCGTTCATATCGGATATGCCCTGCGGGGAACGGCCGATGGAAATCCAGTTCTCGCCTGTGAGATCGATGTCCTGCGTGAGTTCATAATGGGCGTCTTTGTAAAAAGGCTCGTCAACAGGACCGCTCTTATAAGCGTAGCCGCCGTTGATCTTTTCACGCATTGTGTTGAGATCGTCCTTGTCTGCGATTTGGAAAGGCGCGTCAGCAGTACCTTGCCCATCAAACGCGGCTTCCGAATCGGGATCCGGAGTAACGACAGGAGAAGATTGAGGTCCTCCGTCTGCCGCCGAAGCAACATACATCGACGTGAAAAGAGAAAAGACGAGAACGCACGAGAGTATCGCGCTTAAAATTCTCTTGCCTTTCGTTCCTTTAACAATCATTGTTACTACCTCTACTTTCTGAATAATAGATACAACATACCCGTGCAAGCGGACGCAACCAAAACGGCCAACAAACGCTTACACGATTAGCCGAAATTATGATAACACGACGAACGTAAAAAGTCAACATATAATATATAAAGAAAAAAATAACAAAATTTAAAACAAAATATACTTAACGCGAGTTTAAAAAAGAGCTTTTGACAGTAAACAAGCCGTTTTCGGCGCTGTTTCGCGCTAAATTTTTACTTAATACGCAACGCTGAAACGCAAATTTTATTTACATAATTTGAGTGTATCGGCAAATTGTTTACAAAAAATTTACATTTTCCCGCCGTCTTGGCTCAATTTTTGAGAGGAATTTATGCTTTCGGAAATAAATTTTTAAAATCAGGGCTCATTTGTGTAAAGTGAGGCAATAAGGGAAAATATATGAACAACCCCTCCGTTTCGCTAACGCTCAACACCTCCCCTTGCACAGGGGAGGCAGTGGGGGAGGATTGTTTGCTTGCCGCAGCCTTACACAGGGAAGGCAGAGAGAGGAAAAGAATATTCGCTTGCCATAGCCTTACACAGGTGAGGCAACAAGGATTATTGTATGACAACCCCTCCGTTTCGCTTACGCTCAACACCTCCCCTTGCACAGGGGAGGCAAAAAGCGGTGAAAAAAATACAACAAGCCCCCTGCTCGCGCAAGGGGCTTAATGTTTGGTGGCTCACGAGGGCGAACCATTAAACCCCTATGCAACTTTTAATTCGTTCGCTTCAGCATAATTTTTAATAAAGCCAACTTTATATCTAATGCTGATGCGTTCGGCTGCACCCGTTTCCTTTACATACACTTTATCAATGATTGAGGCAAAATCGGAAGCAGTCGGAGATTTACAATTTCTTATTTCGATAAGAGTATTTATCCAACTTCTCACATAAGACTCGCTTATGCTCGTCTTTTTTATGATTTTATCACAAGAATCTATCATTTGCAATAATTCATCAAGCTCTTTATTATATTTTTCACTCATTATTGAAAACATTTGTTTTGTTATTACATTGTTAATTTTATCATTATATAGATCGTCCATAGTTTTCTCGATCATTTTCACTCGGCTTTTATATTTAATCATTTTATTTTTAGCACTATTGGACTCTCTTAGATTGTTTCTAAGAATATTTTGCATTATGTTTTTGAAAAACAGATTTTTGTTTTTGTAATAATCTCTGACGATTTCGGCTATATCTTCATTTATTAGCTCAAGCAATTGCTCTTCCCTTATAAAGTGCGAAGAACAAGTAGAGCTACCTGAATTGTTGTATTTGGCACAGCGATAACAGCGCTTGTTGTGTTTTATAGTTGCGGCAAGCTTCCCACCGCAATCGTTACAAACAAGCAAGCCCGAAAAGAGAATAGGTAGTCTTTCTCCCGATTTTCTTTTGCGGTTTCTGTGCTGATCGCTAATTAGCGCCTGTTCGGTCGCAATTCTTAAATTCTCATCAATTATGGCTTCGTGAGTACCATATACAACGATCTGCTCTTTCTTATCAACAAATCGTCTTTGCTTTAGTTTATATGATACATTTTCGCGTTTGTGCTGTACCATATTGCCAAAATAAACCTCATTTTTTAAAATTTCGTATATTGAATGTGAAGTCCACGCCGAGCCCTTATATTCTTTACCTAATTTTTGACACCTATAAGTCATTGGGGAAAGGATATTATTCTTGTTTAAATTCTCGGCTATTTCTCTGCCGCTTTTACCCTTTGAAAATTCAATAAAAATATGCTTCACAACCTCTGCCGCCTCTTTATCAACGATCAATTTGTGTTTGTCAAGAGGTGACTTGCTATATCCGTATGGAGCATATGAGCCAACAAACAGTCCTTGCTTTGCAGATGCCTTGAGAGAGCTGCGGATCTTTTTGGATATGTCTTTTACATAGTATTCGTTGAACAGCAGCTTAAAGTCTGCAACATCGTTGTCATCTATTCCACCTTTGGTGTCAACATTATCGTTTATCGCTATGAAGCGAACACCTTTTGACGGGAATATCTCATCTTTGAGTTCCCCTACCCTTGTTGTGTTTCGTCCTAATCGGGACAAATCTTTAACTATTACGCAATTTATTCTTCCGATGTTAATATCAAACATCATATCTGAGAATCCGGGTCTGTCAAAATTAGTACCCGTGTATCCGTCATCAACATATTCGTCGACCAAATAAATGTCTGACTGTTCATTCAGATATTCAATCATATATGCTTTCTGATTAGTTATAGATGCTGATTCCGAATAATAGTTGACGTCATCACGTGACAGTCTTGCATATATTCCGGCTTTCCATTGTTTTGTCATTTTAATTCCTCCTCAAGAATCATTGTATCGTCATTCTATAACAG
>CANQXK010000088.1 GCA_947627715.1 uncultured Oscillospiraceae bacterium | reverse complement strand
AGCGGGCGGAAGAGGCGCTGCGGACAGCAAAGAAAAATGGCAGCAACTCTTACCATATTTTATAATTTGAAATCACCAGATTGTAGTTGGAAGGCTTGGAATAGGAAGGATCGTACAGATATTTCCCGTCCGGGCCTTTTGCTTTGATCTCGACTACATTCTGCGCGCTGCCGTCAGTCAGCGCGGACTTCGGGATGGAAACGGAAGCGGTACCGCTGGCTGCCGCGCTTTCTGCCTGTGTAGTGCCGTTGACCTGGAAGACTACAGCGGAAATGGAATCGTCGGAAACCGAAGCCGTAATGGTAACGGAACCGTCCGCCTGTGTCTGAATATCGGAAACCGCTAATTGGGAAGACGGACGATATACATTCAGAGAGGCGATAAAGGTCTCCAGAGAGGTAAACTGTTTATCCATCCATTTTAAGCGTTCCGTAATAAACTGCTTCATATGTTCGGTCGCTTCTTCAAACGGTTCTCCGCCATACTGCCGATAGGAATAGTCCCATTTTTCGTCATTGGCAAGGGCAGCATCCCGCAGATAAGCCGCATAGGTATCGATGGTGCCGCCGTCTTTGATCATATCTTCGATCAGCGTCGGCCGGATCTCTTTATATTTCTCATAGGCGCGTACCAGGAAGTACGGGTCTCGGATCAGCTGCGTATTCCACTGTACGGACTGGTAATACTGTTCGTTGGTAAAATAAGTACAGGTGGTATGCCATTCGGTCGGTACATTGGTGTCGATCCCGAACATATTCCGGTTGCCCCAGGCCCAGTCAAAGTCCCACTGCGGTCCGATCTGCGCCGGCTTTCCGATATCTTTATACAGATGAAAACTGTTTTTCATGCTGTCCCAGTTCATGGTAAACTCACAGAAAATAAAATTGTTGACCAGACTGTCCATATCAAAAAGCTGACTGTAGTGTTTTCCGTCATTTTCGGCGTCCTGGTAATCGACCGGCTCAAAAGCGGCGTTGTCCCAGCCCCGTTCCCAGTCAAACCAGCCCGTCCGGGATACCTGATAATGCGGATCTGTATTGCGGAAAAAGAAATCGTCGCTGTGCAGGGCATATTCAAAAGTAGTCACATAGCCCAGAGCGTATTTGTATAAGGACGTCCCGGAAAACGCCTTTGCGTCGACAGGTTCCGGCGTATTAAAGTACAGCGGCTGCCGGTAAGGCGTCTGAGTGCGGGCCAGAGAAGGCTGCTGCAGGGAATAGAAATCCATCTCCAGAACAAAGCCGCCGTCCGCTTCGGGGATCTCGACGCTGTCCGGAATGGTATAATCGGTTCCGTCTACCGAGACGGTCCGGGTGTCGATCCAGGTATAATCCTGCTCCATCGCGTCTTCCAGCGCTTTCTGGAAGGCTTTGGCGTCTGCCGCGTCAGAGGTCTGCGCGATCGCCAGAGCCGCTTCTTCGGCAATGTCGTCCCAATCCAGAATATCAATTCGTGTTTTGCCCACGCGGATATGCTCGCAGAGCTGATAAACGCCCATATAATCATTGTTGTAGTACAAATTAACCCAGGTAGATTCCATGTAAGATTCGGTTCCCAGAGCGCCGCTGAAATCCAGAAGCAGCTTGTTCCGCATCTGGGTGTGGTCGATATCGTTGGCAAGCAGGACCCAATGTTTGCTTTCGCCCATGCCGAACAGATCCGCTTTTTTCTCCAGCTTGATCTTAAAGGGGCGCTTGTCCCGCTGTGCGGTGGAATTGCCCCGCAGCTTGATTTCCAGATTGCCGGTATAATCGCAGGACACGCCTTTGTAGTCTGTTCCGCGGATGGAAACGGAGGCGTCCGTATAATTCTTGGTTACCTGCCTGTAATCAGTAGAACTGGTCAGACGCAGCTCCGGCAGCGGATTGACAGAATCTGCAGGTCCTGTTTGTGGTTCACCCTGTGCCGCTGTTGTTTCGCCGGACGGCGCGGCCGCATCGTCTGTCTGATCGCAGGCGGACAGGAAAAATACGCTGAGTCCAAACAGTACAAAGATTAAAATTTTTTTGATCCGATCTTTGTTCATATATACCTCCTCTTTATTACCTGCAGTATATCATAATTGTGTCTGTTTGAACAGAAATTTATCAACAAAGCCGTATATTTTTGCGGGGAAAAAGGCACATTAAACGGAGAAGAAGTTTGAAACTAAGAGGTGGCGGATAGAGCATAAAATTGAGCATCACAAATAAGCCATCATATGGTGGCCAAAAATTGAATATTAACGCAACACCTGATCAAGAGGCAGGTAAAGGATCATCCTTGATGAGATAACCTCGTTGTCTAAGTAGATTAAGTGCCTGTGAATTGGTAAGTATTTTTTCTTTTCTCACAGGTCGGGATTCAAGAAAACCTTCAGGCGTATATGGTCTTAAATCTGTGAGTATGTGCCAGATAGCGGTCAGGATCATACGACAGATTGCGATGATGGCTTTCTTGTGACCACGGCGTGCTTTGATACGCTTGTAGCGTGTGGTAAATTCAGGATGTTTCTTCGATCTGATTAAAGCATTTGCAACTTGTACCAAAACTGGTTTAAAATAGGAACCGGCACAGGAAATCCGAGTGGATTTGATTTTGCGGTCGCTTTTATCATTACGAGGACAACATCCTGCCCAGGAGACGAGGTGTTTCGCTGTGGGGAAGACAGACATATCACCACCAATCTCTGAAAGCACTTGAACAGCAGTCATGGGATTCTTGTCGAATCCGGGAACAGTCCTTATCAGATTTAAGGCAGCCTCGTATTTATCACTGAGACGAAGGATTTCCTGTTCCACTTCTGAAATGTGCTTTTGAAGTTCATCGATGTGGTCAAGGCACTGTCTGAGTTTCACAGCTTGTTCTTTTGAGATAGCACCATCAACAGCAGCCTGTATTTCTTCAACAGGAGTTTTACAGTGGCCGTCAATAAAAGGTGTTACATCAAAGTTTTCTCCAGGGTGTTGTAAAATGTGTTCTGTAATAGAACGGGATGATTTTCCAAATACATCAGAAAAGACGTCATCGAGCTTTAAGTTGGATACAGTAAGACAATTTTGAGCACGATTCTTTTCACCGGTAATCATACAGGTGAGTTTATATCGGTATCTTACGAGATCCCTTAGTTCTCTGATGTCAGCAGG
>CANQXK010000087.1 GCA_947627715.1 uncultured Oscillospiraceae bacterium | reverse complement strand
ATTTTTCGCGTACCTCTGTCAAACAGTTTTACACCGACTTCTTCTTCCATCTGAGCAAGCTGCCTTGAGAGAGTCGGCTGCGTGATATGTAAAACCTCCGCCGCCTTTGTAATGCTTTCTTCACGGACAACTGTAAGGAAATATCTTAAGACTCTAATTTCCATAGTCCACTCCTGCCAAGCATAGATATGCCTATTTTTTATTTGTTATATCATATTCATGCCTAAAAAGCAACTCAAACGCACCTCCTGCATCTCAATGTCCTCATAAATCTCAAAAACTCTTGTGTCTGCCATAATTGTTTCCTCCTTAATAAATCTTTATTGTTTTAAATGAAATTATTCATTGCACTGCCAGGATTCCGTATCTCTCCTCGTTTATTCTGCTATACTAAAAACTGCGGTTATATCTCCGCTGCCAAGTGCCTTTTTCCAGTCTGTAAGATCATCGATCTTTCCGATTCGGGTATAGCTCCATGAATTGGAACCGTAGAATATAACAATCTGATTTCCGCTGTAAAGTACAATATCTCCTTCCGTCGTAGTAGTTTGATGATTTTCAGTCGTAAGCCCTTTCCCAAGCGATCCTACCTTTTCAAAACCAGAATAATCGCTCATTTCAATGGTTACGGGACTTTCCTTCATCATTTCAATCAGTTCGTTTACCGCCTGATTCTGCTCCAAAGTGGCGGTAAAATTATAGCCGCCAATTTGTACATTCATTTTCATTTCGGTTTCATCCTCCTTTAGATTGCTATTGTTATTTGTACCAATATTATCGTTTTCGCTCGTATCAGTATTACTGTTTTCTTGGACAGCACATGCAGAAAGAATCAGCGCACAAATCATGAGCATAGCGATTATCAAATATTTTTTCATCATCTTTCTCCAACAAATTGATTCGCCTGATCTTTGCGCCTACATATCGAAATTAGCAGATACTTTCTTTAAGTTTTCGATGATAGGCAGATGTTGAGGACACACGTTCTCGCACTGACCGCACTGCAGGCAGTCTTCCCTTGTTGCTGTCCTCATTGGAAAGGCGGAGATACATGCCAATCATAACCGTGTCCATTTAAACCGCCTCCCTTTCCGCACTCAGGCTTTTCAAGTCATTCAATATATCCTCATATATCAAATGTACCTCTATCCTTAAATTATCGTGTACCACAACCTTATCCACAAACGCTTCAGTCATTTCTTTTGTGAGTTTACGCATATTAAGGTACTTGTCAATTACCGCTTTCCAGTCCTCGTCAACGTGGTAATCACTGGCAAATTTCGCCTGCGCCTTTAACATTTCATCAAGCCTTGCAGACAGTTCTTTGATTTCTTGACCTCTGTTGTCTTTTGCAGTTCTTTTCTGATCCTGTCCGCTTCTTTTCCGTAAATATCGTACTTTTTCAGGTTTTCCGTTTTGGCATTCATCCGCCTTACTGTTTCCTCCGCATCAATGCAGGCTCTCATGTGTTCACGGATTTCATTGAATACAGCATTGTTGACCGCATCCGCTGATATTTTATGGCTGGTACATTCATTCCTTGCCTTTTTTTATCGTAATCCCAATGAGAGCCAGTGCCGTAATCAGCGCCACGACTTCCGAAATCGGTGTTGCCCATACAATTTTCATCGCATCAAAATGTCTTTTGATCAACAGCATCATCAGAATATCCAATGATCCTTTATGCAGAACAGAAAGCAAAAACGGCTCAAATCCCTTTCCCATCGCCTGAAATACCGTAATAATGACGAAAGTAAGCGTATAGACCGGAACGGCGAGACAGATAACCCGCAAAAGTTCTGTTCCATACTGTATCGTAGTTGCATCACGGATAAATATCCTCACAAGCTCAGGCGCAAAGATCAATGATATTACAGTACATAAAACGGAAAACCCCTCGGAGCAGGCTGCTGCAAATCCGACCGTGCTCCACATCCGTTTCTGTCTGCCGGAGGCATAGCAGTATGCGACAAGCGGCAGCATCCCCTGTGTTACGCCCTGATTGACCGCATAGGCAAGTTGATCGATCTTACGGACGATGCCAACGCCCGCAACCGCCTCATTTCCAAGCGTGGAAAGCATGGAGTTAAGAAAGCAATTAGAAAGCATCGCCAGCGCGATCATGCAGAAACCCGGAAGTCCGCATCTGATAATCTCAACCAAAGTTCTGCCAACGGCTTTATCGGTAAAAGGATTTAAGGCATAAAGACCGCTTGCTCGATTCTTCAGGATAAATCCCCAAAAGTAAAACATTGCAAAAAGATTGGAAATAGCTGTTGCCATAGCAGCGCCGGTCACTTCGTTTCCTTTGGGCAAAAGCACGCACATAAACAGCGGATCAAATATCATATTGAGTACGGCTCCCAAGATCATGCCAAAGCTCGCCTGCCTTGAATATCCCGCCGCGCGCACCAGATGTGCGAGCGTGGCGGTCAAAATGGTCGGCATTCCGCCGATCACGATTGTCCAGAACGTATAGGAAACCGCATAGTCAATGTCGCCGGGATCGCCGCCAATAAGCAGCAGGATATTCCTGCCGGCAAAGAACATGGCACAGGCATAAATTACTGCAGTAAGCAGCGCACTCCAGACAGAAATAGCAAAAGTCTGACTTGCTTTTTCTTTTTTGCCTGTCCCAAGCGCTCTTGCTATTACGCTGTCGCCGCCAATGCCAAATAGATTACTGATTCCCGTCATAAGGGTATATACGGGCAGGCACAGCGAAATTGCCGCCACCGCATTGGCATTTTCCGTCAGTCCTACATACCATGTATCAGCCAGATTGTAAATAACAAAAATGATCTGGCTGATGATTGTCGGCAGCACCATAGACATGACTGCCTTCGGCACGGGAAGTTCCTCAAATATCCGCTTCTCCCGCGTCTTTATACTGCCTGCTGTTTCCAATTCCGTTTCTTCTTTTTCCATACCTCGTACCTGTTTTATTTGTAAAACTGTCTTACGCTTTCCATCCATTTCTCAACTTCTTCATTTGATGTTTCCATATGATCTTTGCCGGAAGAATCAAACTGTATCTGCATTTCGCAGACAGATTTTGCCCCTTTCCTTTGGACTTTTGTCTTGTCTGCAATTAGTACCAATCATGCTTTTCGTTTCTGTCAAGCCGGTTCATTTGCTGC
>CANQXK010000086.1 GCA_947627715.1 uncultured Oscillospiraceae bacterium | reverse complement strand
CTACTCGTTTGTTTGCCCACAGTGTGGGAAGCCGTTTATGAGCTACGGAAACAGTAACAGAAAGTATTGCTCCCATAGAGGTACATAAAGAACATGAGTTTGACGGTCGGTGCCTCTTCCGGATTGATTTGCAGTTCGCCCTCCTCATCGTGGGTATATCCGTAGAGCTTGGGTGTAAGGGGAATTCCATGATCCAGTCTCATACGGAGCGAGGCCTCCATGCTTCGACTTCGGATGTGGGATTCTTCCTCTGCCATTGTTGCTTGGAAGGTCAGTGCCATCTGGGAGTCATCGTTCAATGAGAAGATTGCTTCAGACTCGAAGAAGACCCCAACTCGCGGCCTCATCTCAGCAAGGTTCCTGACGGTACCGATAAAGTCCTCAACATTTCGGGCGAACCGGGATACGCTCTTCGTGACGATCATGTCGATTTTGCCGGCCTTGCAATCTGCAATCATGCGGTTGAACTCATCCCGGTGCTTAAGCGATGTACCACTGATGCCCTTGTCGGCGTAGATTTTCACCAGAGTCCAATTTGGGTGCCGGGTCACAAACTCTTCATAGTACTTGCACTGCAATTCATACGAGGTGGTCTGCTTTACATCATCGGTCGAGACGCGGACATAGATCGCCACTCGCTGGTTAATATCATTGTCATAAAAATCCGTCTGCTTCTTCGCCGGGATGAACACGTAGTTGTCCGGGTCAACCTTGACATTGTACCGTTTGCGAATCTTCGCATTCTGCCGTTGCTTAAGCCGCCGACTCTCGTTATCAATCATCTTCTTGTCCTCCAACCAGAAGGGGCTGTTCTTCCGCTTCATCATCGGGCAACAAAGTCCAATCCTCCGAAGGGAAAAACTCATCATCGTGCATATCGTGCAGATAGTAGGATGCGAGTGTATAGATATTTTCCGATACGAAGTAGATTCCCACCGGCTTCTTCAAGGCGGCCAGCATCCGGGCCAGGATCGTGATCTCGTAGTGTTTCTTCGAGACATTCGATACCTTTTGAGTGATGATCAGATCCACCTGTCCATGGAAGCAGTCGTTCAAGAGCCGGCACCATTGTGGCGCGCTTTCCATGTTTGGAGCCGTGGCTCCTTCGTCAACGTAGAAATCAACGAGTTCCCAATTTGGGCAGAGAGCCAGTGTATCCTGGTACTGCTTTATGTGGTAGGCGAGGTAATCATCGTACTTCGTCTGGTTGAAATACCGAATGTAGATGCCTATGTGATAGTGCCTCTTTGGACTTGGCATCTCGTGGCGGATGCTCTTCAGCCAAGCCTTATGCGCCACAATGCGTTGATCTTCTTCGTAGTTGCCAGTAAAGGGAACATAGAAGTCCGGCAGATCCTCCGCAGAGGTCAGCTTTTCAAAAACCTCAAGTTCCTCAGCCATAGAAACACCTCCGGGTAGCATCGGTATGTCCCAATTCTACGGGAAAAAAGCGAAAAACAGAATAAACCGGGAGTCATGATTATGACTCCCGGTTTATATCCGATCAAAAAAATTGCTGTTGTATGTGAAAACCTGCCTTGCTACATCGGCTCTTCAGGCTTTGAAAGCTGGAGTGATCGTTTTACTTCTTTCACGATCTTGAGTATGGCGTCAATCTCCATCGGTGTGCAGTCGTTCAGCAAATCTGCGAGTTCGCTATTGTAAAGGTGCTTCACTTCGGGGATGTCTGACCGAAGCAAAGCGTCAGATGATACTTGCAGCACCTCGGTGATCCGAATGAAAGTGGATATCAGTATGGTACACTTTCCGTTTTCGATCTTGCTCATGTGCGGCAAGGAGATGTTTGCCTTCTCAGCCAGCGTTGCCTGACTCATATGCTGGGCAAGGCGGAATTCTCTGATTCGAGCGCCGATTGCTTTATACAATTCTTGCTCAATGGCGTCCACCATGCCCACCTCACTTCGCGTGTAGATTATATTTAGACTAATTATATATGCTCCAGGCTAAGTCAGATATAATTCAAAGGTTATGTGTTAATCTACAAATTATAATGAAACCATCTTTTTTAGGAGGTTTCATTATGGCACTGAACTTTGTAAAAGTAGGTAAACGCATTGGTGAAATACGAAAGCGCCGGGGCCTATCGCAGACCGCTTTGGCGGAAAGCATCGAAAAGTCCCCCACTTACATCAGCTACATAGAGGGTGGGCTTAAGTGCATGAGCCTGGACACCTTTGTGGCTGTCGCCAATGCCCTCCGGGTTTCTGCGGACGAATTGCTGATGGACAGCCTTGAGAACACTGTGAAGGTCTCTAATCACGAGTTTGCATCTCTGCTGACGGACTGCAGCGAGTATGAGACACGGGTTCTGCTGGATCTTGCCGTTGCCGCAAAGAAGGCGCTTCGGGAGAATCAGCAACTGTTCATTCAGCGCCGCAGGTGAAAGCTGTTCCACGGCGCGGAACTGACAATCACGATGGATCCCGGTGGCTCTTTACTGCTTTTATCTTTGCAAGATACGCGGCGTATGCCCGCTGGCCTTCTTCGCTCTCAAAGAACGCGATGATATCCGGCAGGAAGCAGCGGGTCAGCTTCTCGATCTCATGATCCGGGATATTCGTATTGTTTACGACCTTCCTCTCACGGCTCATCCTGCTACCTCCATAATTTCCGTGGGACACTAGTGGTTGATTCCTCTGACCCCAATTATAGAGGAGCAAGGCGGGAGCGCAATCGACCGGGAGTCAGCATTTTAACCGTCAGTTTATGAAATGCGGACCCCCAGGGTGACCACGCTCAGATGAGCCAAATCAACACCAGATTTCAAAAATACATTTTCGCGTTTCGGGCATACATTTTCGTAAAAATCGAGATTTTTTATACCGCCACAAGTATAATTATAGGCAAAAGAGGTGTTCACATGGTTTATTTCATGGGCGATATGCACGGGCTGCTTGATCCGCTGGTAGTTTGCATAGAGAAGTATATGCCCACCAGCGAAGATACTCTGGTCCTTCTGGGAGATGTAGGCGTCAACTATTATGGTGGGCGCCGGGATAATATCCTAAAGGCTATTATGAATGATATTGGCATTGAGATGCTTTGCATCCACGGAAACCATGAGAGAAGGCCGACCAGAGAGCTGGGATATATTGCAAAGGAATGGAATGGCGGCCTGGTGTGGTATGAGCCGGAATACTCAAATCTGCTGTTTGCCAAGGACGGCGAAATCTATGATCTGAATGGCTTGAAGTATCTCGTCATCGGCGGCGCATACAGCGTGGACAAGTATTACCGCCTTGCTCACGGGTATG
>CANQXK010000085.1 GCA_947627715.1 uncultured Oscillospiraceae bacterium | reverse complement strand
CATGCTTTGAAAACTGTTTCAAACCGTTGTAAATAGTAGCTTTTCTCTGCTTCTATAGCTTCTTCTTAACTCTCAAAGCATGCCCTATTCTTAGGTACTTTTTTGCATTAACAATTCTCGCTGAATGTCTTGATTGTTTTTAATACACCCTCTGGAATGCCAATATTTTTCTTGCGGTATTCATACAATACCCTGACACTCCTGTCATCAGCATTTTGAGATTTATACCACTTCTTTAATGCCTTTCTAAGCACTTCCATATCAGGAATATGCGCTTTGTTCTTTGCAATCGCTTCTGAAATAGGATTGCCGTCCTCGCAATCACGCAAGCTGTCAAATATTTTCTGCAAACACCTATCAAGATACGGCTTTATATGCTTTTCAATCAATTCTTGTTTGAATACCTTTTTATATTCTTTGCATAAAGTTATGATAGCTTCTTGCGTCAATATATCGTTCAATGTCCTTTTATCGCCATACATTCTCATTAACGCTTTATCAAGAAATACAATTTCCACACGAAGCAGATTAGCCTCAACTAACGGATTGCCATTATCGTGCTGTTCGATTGTTTTATCGTATATTTTCAAACAATATTCCTTGCGTTTCGTATAGTAACAGCTTGTTGCTATTTTATCATGGTTATCCTTTGTCTTTCGTTGCCTATGCAATACTGTTTTATCTAAAGCACATTCAAAAAGATTGATAACATCAGATGGACTTGCACCTTTCACGCATGGAAGAGTAATATTACATTCTAGCTTTGTTACCGTAAGACCATTGATGTATTCCTCTGAATATTGCCCTTGCAAATGTCTTTTCAAATAATCGCTCATAAAGCCTATAACTTTAGACTTAATAAGCTCTAATTTGATTGTATCAGCAACGGTCAATGGTTTTACGTTGTTCGACTTTATACAATGTACCGCATTAACATATGCCGACAATTTACCGCCGATACAACTTATTTCTGCTATTGTTTTTCCGTCATCATTATGTATGTAATCCTCTTGCAGATATAACCGCTCTGCGCCCTCTATGCTTAACACATACTCTAAATTCATTCCGTCTAACCCCTGTTGACAATTCTTTTTTAATCTGCATCGGGAAGACTTCTGATTTTCAACTGTTTCCATTCATTGTCCTTCCTTTCATAGAATTGCACACAAAAAAGAGAGCCAATGTCCTCTGACCGCTTTGAACAACTGTTCTTCTTAGTCAACTGACAATCTGCTCTCTCTGGAGTTTCTTTACTGTTCTAAGTTACTTGCTCTCTTTTTTGCTACTTCCCAAATATATGATAATTATACGCTTTTTCAAAGAGAAAAGCAAGAGTATTTATAAATATTTTTTCACTCAATCTTGAAATCTTCTGCGGGGAAATACCGTCCAAAACCATTGTTTTTCATATCCGTCTTGCTATTTGTAATATGCCCTACATCACCAAAGTCAACAGTTATCGTTTCCCACAATTCGTCATAGTCTTTCAATTCAAGAATAGCGTCTGTGATTGATGAGGTTCTCGACAATGCCAAATCCTCTAATGAGAGAGGAGATGGGTCTGCCTTGCTGAAATCAACGTATACGCACAAATCCCCATTTTCCAGTACAACATCTGTAATTGCTTCCGTCTTACTGCTGATTGCTCCTTGAATTGCCGTTTTTACTTCTTCCACAAACTTATCTGCCGATACATCATCTGTTTGACTGTCCGAAGCTGTTTGCTCGTCTTGTGTAGCTGTCGGGGGAGTATCAGCGTTTTCCTTGTCCTTAGTTCCACCACTCCCAAAGATACCAGCCAGCACAATAATGATGATTACCCAAAACCACCACTTTTTGTAAAACGGCTTTTTTACACTGCTTTTGTCTTTCTTTTCCTTTGCCATAGTCAACCGACCTCCATTTTCGCATTATTTTGACAAGATATATTATACGCTGTTGCAATGCAAAAGTCCATTGATATTTCACATCAATATTCAACTCACTTTGTGTCATAGATTAGAAGTAGCAATTCAAACTATAATGTAATTAAAACATATGGAGGTATTGTGTCACATGGAAAAATTTGTTGTTAAGCCGAAGGAAGATAAAGCCGTAACCATGACTATTCGCATAGACAGAGAATTGCAAGAGAAGTATAACGAACTCTCTGCTAAAACCAACCGTTCAAGGAATGAATTGATTGGTATGGCTCTGCAATATGCTCTTGATAACATGGAAATACAAGAGAAGTAATGCTCCTGTAAAAGCCTTGCTTTCTTTCTGCTGTATCATCAGCTTATCAGTGTTTTTTCTGTTTTGGTAACAAAATCTGAACAAATTTGGATTTTCCCATTCATTCATGCTAAAAAAATACAGTGAAAAAGAAGTGAGGCATCCGTTCAATTATGCCCCACATAAAATAAAGACCTTCCGAAGAACTAATCCTCGAAAAGCCTTTATTTTTCAATATTTTCAGAGCTGCCGACGGGAATCGGACCCGTGACCTCAGCACTACCAATGCTGCGCACTACCGACTGTGCTACGGCAGCATGTCTGAACCTGTTTTTGAACTGCTGACTCTTTCCCTACCAATGCGACGCACTACCGACTGTGCTATGCCAGCTAGTTACCCGCGGTACTGACGCAGCACCGTTGTCACCCAAAAATATTTTATCGGAAGCAAAAGCAGCCTCCGATAAAATATAATATCATAAATACTGTGATATGTCAATTATTGATTTTTGAAAAAGCCTTATGAAAAAGCCTCATGCCCAAAGCGGCATCGACAAGCTTAAAAGAGCTGTCGGGATTATCAGGTATCGCTTGGAGGCGGTGTGTCGTTTTGAGTTTGTCCTGCAAGCTCTGCCGCCTGACGCATTTGGAGCTCTGCCGCCTGCTGGAGTAGAATATCCTGAGCGTTTGGCGCGGACATAAACGTTGAGTTGTGCGGGCAAAGCTGCGTGGTATCGTCTATTGGCAGCTGCCCGGCCAATAATTCGTCTTCATCGTCGTCGGTTGTCTCGTCAGATGTATCGCCCGTCTGGTTTGTCAATACGCTTGCGAGTGAGGCATCTTCAAGTCTTGTAGGGATATTTTCTACAATGGAAGCCTGTTTGAAAGGACATTCTTCGGTAGCGGTAAGTCCTGAATAAGCGCATATATTTGAATACACATGGACATCACAATATTCTGTGGGCACCGTACCCTCGGCAAAGTATTCTGTCGTTGTGCAGCCGTCACATATTCCCGCGATAGGCAGCCTGCCTGATTTAGAGCAGACAGTCGCTGTGACGATACCGCTCGGCA
>CANQXK010000084.1 GCA_947627715.1 uncultured Oscillospiraceae bacterium | reverse complement strand
GGACATCATCAACTTCAAGACCTACTCCAAGTCCTTCAAGAACAAGCGGAGGATGGAGAACGACCCGGAGAATTGGGCAATTTTCAAGAATGTCCACGAGCCCATCATTGCCAGAGAAGATTTTGAGAGGGTGCAGACACTACTTGCCAAGACAAAACGCCGCGCACCCAAATCGGAGAACGGCGGAAAGAGCATCTTCTTTGACCTTCTCTACTGCGGGGACTGCCACAGGAAGATGCACTACCACACCCTCTCCAACAACAGGAACATCCACTACTTTTCCTGCTCCAACAACACCTCGGACTACCGCGGGAGCTGTCCCACGCGCCACTACGTCCGGGCGGACGCCATTGAGCAGGTGGTGACACTGGAGTTCCGGCGTATGGCCGAGATGCTGCGGAACGACGAGGCCGCCTTTGCCGAGCTGCTGGCCCGAAAGACCGACCAAGAGCTCGCAAAGGAGCGGAAGCGGGACGAGGAGGAGCTTCAAAAAGCCAACGCCCGCAACGAGACCGTCTCCCGGCTCTATGAAAAGCTCTACGAGGACAACGCCACAGGCAAGGTGAGCGATGAATGGTTCATGCAGCTGAGCCACAAATACGAGTTGGAGCGGATGGATCTGAAAGCGAAAATCTCCGCCCTCCGCAAAAAGCTGGCCGAATCCGGCCAACACCAGCGGGAGCGAGACAGCTTCATCGAATCTATCCGCCAATTCATGCGCATGGACCGCCTGACCTCCCCGCTCCTGCGGGAGCTCATCGACCACATCGACGTCTACGAGACCGAGGGCGCCGGCAAAAACCGCACCCAGCGCATCGTGATCTACTACCGCTTCGTAGGCTACGTCGAATGGCCCAGCCCCCGCGCCAACTACAAAGCCGACACCCGCAAAGGCGTGGCGGTGGAGTACCTCACCGGCAATATCCCCGCATAAAAAACGAGCAGGCTCCGCCTGCTCATACATAAAACAAATCGAGTGCCCACAAGGTTATCAAACACCTTATGAACACTCGAAATGGTGCCGGTGACCGGGCTCGAACCGGTACGCTGTTTCCAACATTGGATTTTAAATCCAAGGCGTCTGCCAATTCCGCCACACCGGCAGGTGTGAATGTAATTTTTGTCATCCCAAAATGGACCTTGGAAATCGGAGGCCCAGAATGGAGGCCCAGAGGTAAAACGGGGAAATTCAAAATCCGAAACCCCTTGAAAATCAAGGACTTTTTGGAGCGATACGATGTTGCCAGCACGGGATTTTAAGTCCCGGGCGTCTGCCAGTTCCGCCACACCGGCATCTATTCCTTCTTGGGGAGGGGGCGCTTGTTGCCGTGCTCGTCTACGAGGTACGTGTTCTCAAGCTGGCCTGTAAGGCTCGCCTTCACCGAGGCGATGTACTCCGCCCGCAGCTCCGCCCGCTCGGCAAGCTCGGCTGCGGTCAGCGGGCGCGTCCGGGAAATGCGGGTAAGCTCGCTGATTCGGTCGATTCGGCTCTGTTCCACACCATCACCTCTTACGTTGGCTATTGTACTCACTTTTTCCGGGTTTGTCAATCAAAATAATTTCCCGTAACGGCGGGGGGCACGCCGGAATAGTATGGAGGGAACCTGAATGAGAGGACGGGACCGGGGATGGATTTTGCAGTCTTGGGCGGGGACGGGAGGCAGGCGCGGTTGGCGCGGCTTTTGGAGAGGGACGGTCACACGGTGCGGTGCGCGGCCCTTGAGGGCGGCGGGGTCCCGTGCCTGCCCCTCCGGGATGCGCTGGAGAGGGCGCGGTTTGTGGTGCTTCCACTTCCCGCGGCGGCGGGAGAGTACCTGAACGCCCCGCTGTCGGAGGAGAAGCTCTCGCTGGAGGAGCTTGCGGGCCTTATCGCCCCGTCTCAAATTGTCCTGGCGGGAAAGCCGGGGGACCGTCTGGAGGGGCTTCTGCGCGGACGGGGGATCCGCTGCGCCGACTATTTCCTGCGGGAGGAGCTGACGGTGCGCAACGCTGCCTTCACGGCGGAGGGGGCGCTGGAGATCTTGATGCGGGAGCTTTCCGTGGCGCTGCTGGGGGCGCGTGTCCTTGTCATCGGCTTCGGCCGCATCGGCAAGTTCCTGTCCCTGCGGCTCCAGCTTTTGGGAGCGCGTGTCACCGCCTCCGCCAGAAGGCCGGAGGACATGGCCTGGATCGAGTGCCTGGGGCTTCGCCGCGCCGACACCCGCCGGCTTTCCGGGACGCTCTCCGGCTATGACGCCGTGGTCAATACCGTGCCCGCGCCGGTGCTGAACGGGGAGCTGCTGGCCCAGCTGGACCGGGACTGCCTGTGCCTTGACCTGGCCTCCCTCCCCGGCGGCGTGGACCTTGAAGAGGCCCGCCGCCTGGGGGTGCGGGCCATACGGGCGCTGGCTCTGCCGGGAAAGACCGCGCCCGTCAGCTCCGGGGCCGCCATTCGGGACGCGATATACAATATCATCAGTGAGTTGGAGTGTGAATAATGGAGAAGCTTCGAGCGGGCGTCGCCCTGTGCGGCTCCTACTGTACCTTTAAAAAAGCCGTGGACGCCTTCCAGCGCCTGTGCGCGGTCTACGACGTGACCCCCATCATGAGCGAGAGGTCCGCCGTCACCGATACGCGCTTCGGAGACGCGGCGGACTTCCGCGCGCGCCTTGAGGAGGCGTCGGGGAAGGAGATCGTGGATTCCATCGTCAAGGCCGAACCCATCGGCCCCAAAAGACTGCTGGACGTGGTGATCGTCATGCCCTGCACCGGCAATACGCTGGCAAAGCTGGCCAACGGCATAACCGATTCCGCGGTCACCATGGCCGTCAAGGCGCATCTGCGCAACGAGAGGCCCGTGGTGCTGGCCGTCTCCACAAACGACGCCCTGGCCGGGAACGCCGAGAACCTGGGAAAGCTCCTGGCACGGAAGAACATCTTTTTCGTGCCCTTTTATCAGGATGACCCCCTGGGAAAGCCGGCGTCGCTGGCCGCGGACCTGACGCTCATCGAGGCGACGGTGGCCGCCGCGATGGAGGGAAAACAGCTTCAGCCTGTGCTTGCGGAGAGGCGAAAATACAATATGTAGTGGCGGCACGTTCGGTCCTTTGCGGGGTGAAAGATCCTCGCAATTTTTTTAAAAAATCTTCAAAAAAAGTGTTGACAATTCCCGCGAAGAAGTGTATAGTAAGCAAGCTGTTGCGAGACAGCTCGGAGTTTCCACAAAAAATCCCACTTGAAAATCTCGAAAAAAGGGGTTGACAGGAAGGAGATTTTGTGGTATTCTAAAATTCCGCTGAGCTTCCGAGAGGGGGCGGAGCGGGGAATGTACCTTGCGAATTAAACAGTGTAAGCGAAAAGCACCAAAAAGAGAAGGGCTTTAGAGCTGTTCTTG
>CANQXK010000083.1 GCA_947627715.1 uncultured Oscillospiraceae bacterium | reverse complement strand
CCTGCGGGATCTCAAAAGGTATCTCATCTTCGATGCATTTCACGCTGCCGTCTTGAAACTTCTCATAATGCAAATTACAAATACAACTCCGTCAATTCACATTATCAATTATGCTATTACCCACTATGCAGGTAGCGGCAATTCTTTTTGCCTCCCAAACAGCGGAATAGCAAACGATAGCATGGACTGAGCGCGTAGGCAGTTAAGAGCAAGATTCTACCGCGGTACCAAATTTAGCTCTAAGCTCAAATTTGGCTGCGCGAAATCTTGTTGGGGAGTGCCTTCCCCAAACCCTGCTATGCGGCATGCGCCGTGAATTTTTTCCGCTCTTCTATCTGCCGATCTGATGAAAACGGTCTATTGCATCACGGAGAGCCTAAAAAATTTTGCCTCTCACCCTCAACAAACGGGTATGAAAATGTCCGTTGTATAATGAGGGAGTACAAATGGGAAACACAGCAGTTTCAAAAAAATTTTTCGTATATAGGTATCCATTTGCCGTTTTAATCGGATATATGGTGAGAGACTTTTTGAAACGATACCCCTCAAATGAAAAAAATGTCCGTTGGTTTTTAAGGCAGTACTTAAAAAGTCGGGATTTTTTGTCCGTTGTAAAGCGAAAGGAGAGTTACAGCCTATGCGCAAACGATACGCCACGCCGCACCGAAATCGGGTAGTCAAGACCCGCATGACCGAGGAAGAATACGCCGATTTCACCGAGCGTCTTGCGGCTTATGAAATGAGTCAATCCGAGTTTATCCGGCAGGCGATCACGGGAACCACCGTCCGCCCCATTATCACGGTTTCCCCGGTCAACGACGAACTGCTTGCCGCCGTTGGTAAACTGACTGCCGAGTACGGGAGAATCGGCAACAATCTCAATCAGATTGCCCGGTATCTGAACGAGTACCACAACCCGTATTATGCTTTGGCAAAGGAACTGAGGGACGCAGCCACCGATCTTGCCGCCCTCAAATTTGAAGTCTTGCTGAAAGTAGGCGAAGCCGTTGGCGACGTTCAAACATATCAGCTCTAAAAACGCCGACTACGGCGACGCTGAAAAATATCTGACCTTTGAGCACGACGAATTTACCATGAAGCCCACCCTTGATCCGAACGGGCGGCTCATTCCCCGCGAGGACTACCGCATTACTTCCCTCAACTGCGGCGGCGAAGATTTTGCGATTGCCTGTATGCGGGCGAATCTCCGCTACAGGAAAAATCAAAAACGTGACGATGTGAAAAGTCACCACTACATCATTTCCTTCGATCCGCGGGACGGCCCGGAAAATGGGCTGACCGTAGACCGGGCGCAGGAGCTTGGCGAGCGGTTTTGCCGGGAGCATTTCCCCGGTCATCAGGCACTTGTCTGCACCCACCCGGACGGCCACAACCACAGTGGAAACATCCATGTCCACATTGTTATCAATTCCCTACGGATAGAGGAAGTGCCTCTCCTGCCCTACATGGATAGACCGGCAGACACGAAAGCCGGGATGAAACACCGCTGCACCGACGCGGCGATGAACTACTTCCGCGCCGAGGTCATGGAGATGTGCCACCGAGAGGGGCTTTATCAGATTGATTTGCTCCACGGCAGCCGGAACCGTGTGTCGGAGCGCGAATATTGGGCGCAGAAAAAGGGGCAGGCCGCTCTGGACAAGCAAGCCGCCGCCCTTGCCGCCGAGGGGAAGCCGACCAGCCCCACCAAGTTTGAGACGGACAAGGAAAAGCTGCGGCAGACCATCCGCTCCGCGCTGTCCTCTGCCACCAGCTTTGAGGACTTCGCCGGGAAACTTCTGCAACAGGGCGTGACAGTCAAAGAGAGCCGGGGGCGGCTTTCTTACCTCACGCCGGACAGGACGAAGCCCATCACCGCCCGGCGGCTGGGGGACGCCTTTGACCGCGCCGCCGTCCTCTCCACGCTGGAGCAGAACGCCGCCAGAGCAGCCGCACAATCCGCAACCAAATCCAAGCAACCGGTCAGCATTATGTCGCGTCTGAAAGAGGCAAAGACTCCGAATGTCGAGCGTGTGATCGACATCGAGGCCAAGCGTGCCGAGGGCAAAGGCGTGGGCTACAAACACTGGGCGAGTATCCACAATCTGAAAAACGAGGCAAGGGCTCTTGTCCTTTATGAGCAGTACGGTTTCAAATCACGCGACGAATTGGACGCCGCCATCACCGCCGCCCGTTCCGAACTAAGCGATACCCGCGCCGGACTGAAAAAGACCGAATCACTTTTGAAAGAGAAAAAGGAAGATCAGCGCAATCTCCTGAATTTCATCAAGACAAAACCCGTCATCGACAACCTAAAAGCGCAGAAATCGGAGAAAGCTCGCCGCGCCTACCGAGAGCAGTATGAGAGCGATTTTATCATACATGAATCCGCCAAAAATTATTTTAAGCGAAAAGGCATCACTAAGCTGCCCGGACGAAAGGCTTTGTGGGACGAGATTGAACAGCTTACCGTCCGACAGAACGAAGAATACAACGCCTACCGTGAACAGAAAGCACGCGTCCGAGAACTTGAAACCATCCGTGACAATATCGAGCAGACGCTTCACGGAACGCAGAGCAGGCAGAAGAAGTATGAACAGGAGCATTGAAAACACCCCCGAAATGATACCGAAACCGAACAGCAGAGCAAGTAAGCATAGTTATCCGCCAATCATATGCTCCGTCCATAAAACGGAGCATATGAAGCAAAAACATCTTAAAAATGACACCGGAAAAATACATTTTACCGTCCGTCCTACTGGACGGGCAGAAAGGAATTTATAATTGCCGAGAATGAGCAAAAAGAGGCGTGAGGAATGGTCTTACTTTCTCAACGACCGCAACCGCATTACCTACAACGATCTTTGCCGAGGATGTATCCGCGACTGCAAGCAGAGCTTTCGTGCCGTCGTGATACTATGTCCGCATTATCAATCAAAGCGCAGGAAGAACGCCGATACATCAAATCAAACCAACGGAGGAAATGAATGAGCGAATATGAACCCATCGACCTTTGCGCCTGTTATGAGCCTGAGGAAGAAATCCCCGCATACCTTATAAAAGAATGGGAGCAACTTCATTGGGAGGGACCGGAGGACACGCCGGAGAACAGGGCATTTTATCTTATCGAGTCGGACGGAACGATGTATTACTACTTTGGCAATACTCGCATTAAGGTATCCGAGCATTTCGCCAAAGACGGGAAACCGGTAGATAAGCTCATTGAGAACGTCATTGAGTTTGCAGCAGGAAACTCACCCGCAGATAAAAAGCCCTCGGTTTATTAACAGAAACCATATTGATTCAGACCCACGCTTGTGGTATAATAGAAGCGTATTGTAAGCGTGGGTTGTTTCCAAACAGAAGGAGGTTAAATTACAGTGAAACAACCATACAATACAGCACTTT
>CANQXK010000082.1 GCA_947627715.1 uncultured Oscillospiraceae bacterium | reverse complement strand
TACTTTTATCGCATACACGAAATATATCTCTGGATACTATCTTCCCGTTCGTCTTGCTCCTCGGTAAATTGTATAGTATCGGGCTCAACTCAAATGAATAGCATCTTTTGGATAAGTAGACCAGGTTACTTGTTAGAGCCTCACTCTGGTCTGAAGGGAGAACGGCATCTAATAGTTCCTCTCTTAAACCAATAAGCACATAACGTACGGTGTTTTTCCCAAAGACAGCGGAAGCCCCCTTTTGCTTTCTAAAGTGCCTATGCAGACACAAAAGTGTTTCCATAAAGTACTGCGTACTGGACCCATTATAGATTTTGGAGATATACGTAGTGAATCGGGCGTCAGTAAAATTTATGAAGTCTAATAGGTTGATCCCGGTTTTTGTGAGAAACTGCATCAAGGCCGCATATTCGTTGTACTTTGAACTGATATGCGTTTCTTGTTTAATAATCTTCGATAACTTGTTCAAAACTGCAGGTTCTATTGAAACCCGCCAAGAAGTCACCACCTTGATTTTGGTGGGTATATCCCACAGGTGTAATTCTTCCTCCGTGCATGCGATCTGAATAGAGTAATTTGTGGATATATCTTCCTTTGAGTATACGGTGAGCCGGTTGTATTTTGTCGCATACTTGCTCGCCAGCTGCAAGGTGATCTCAAAGTATCTATGACGTCCTACAAAAAACGGGACTTTCTTCTGAACATAATATCTGCCCGTCCCAATTCTTGCAGATCTGGAAGAAGCGCGTTCGATCGGGGCGGAAAGAAGTTGGTTGTACGCCGCATCTTCTTCACTCTCACCACGCGGAAAGTCCTCCAAATTGCGCAGAAGATCAAGGCCGAAAGAGTGTTTCAAATGTTCTCTTATCTTCCAAAGAAACCCATAGTATTTTAGCATTAAACGCTCATATTGTCCCTCTTCCGGCACCCTGAAGTCTATGTACCGCAAGCCTTGGAAAAATGTGGCCAAATACTTTGTTTCAATATCTAGCAAAGACAGTTCCAAGGCTGTGCGCGGATCAACAGGATCATAGTATTTTAAACCATTCAGCAGCAACGCGGCCGTACTTAAGGACCGTAGTTTATTAAATATCCGTTTTGATATGTTATCCCGGGATTCATTTAATGCTGTGCCAAGTTCAATAGCTTCATCAATGCTATCACAAAGTTTGATAACGATCTTCTTGACATCTTCCGTTGTATAAACTCTGCACTCTAACTGTTTCAGATATGAATGTGTTTCTGCGATCTTATCAAGCTTTTTGACAAATCCGTCGATCGAATCGTTGCTGTTATAAAGCTCGTCTTCAGCCGTCAGGTCAATTACAGCAGTATCATTATTGAAGTTCAGAGAAGCGATGAACTGCGCGGAAATATATTTCCAGAACACTCGCTCTCCATTGCGTGTGCTGGGATTTACAACAACAAAGAGGATCCCAGGATCCAAAGTGACCTCTCGGGCAATGTATGCGGGGAACGCCAGGTCCAGTTGGTATTTTACCGTTCCGTCCGCCGCGATCCGCGGGCTGTTTGTGCCTTTGATCTGGACTGTAAAATTCTGCTTTGGTACCCTGGAGACGGATGGATTTGGGACCAATTCAAAGCCACCATCAATATTTGGCCATTTGTCCTCAGTATTAAAATTGGTGACGATCTTGCCGTCGGACCGAAAGAAATTATTGAGGACAGCAACTGCATCCCTGTCATCCCTGGAGCGCTCTGTATGGGTCCTGATATGTCTATTCAATTGTTCGATTGTTATGGATGGCATTATCTTCACCTGTCCTCTTGTGTAGAATATAAGGGCGTGAATGGTTCAAAAAAGCAGTTATAATGCAGTCATACGGTGTTCCTGATCGGCTCCGTCAAGGTCAGGGAGATCGTCAACTATTCGCAGTTGGCACAAACTCAATCTTTAGCGAAGTGCCCATGCCGGAGGCCAAGCGCTGGAGTGTCCGCAAGGAGGGGTTGGCATTGCCGTTTTCCAGTTTGCTGATGTCTGCCTGGGCGATGCCGGTGATCTCCGCGAGCTGCTTTTGGGTAAGACCGGAGGCCTTGCGGGCATCGATCAGCGCCTGGATGATGGCAAACTCCGGCTCCAGCGCATCATATTCCCGCTTGAATTCCGGGTTCTTCATTTGTTCTTTCAAGTATTCATTAAAGTTGGACATGTCAAAACTCCTTTCTGCTCATATACTCAGCCCGATACTTTATTGCTTTGTCCTTCTCCCCAGGTGGTGTCCTGTTGGACTTCTTGATAAAACCATTTGTCAGGATGATCTTCCGTCCAATAAAGAAGAAGTACAACACCCGGGAAATATCTGACCCAACTTTTGCACGAAGCTCAAATATGCCGTCTCCGATTGCCTTGGAATACGGTTCCCGCAGCTCCATGCCGCAGACGGCCAGCAACTCGATCTCACGCACCAGCTTGGCCCGCATCTTCACATCCAGCGAATCAAGAAATTCTCTGACCGGTTCCGTACCATCAGGCCTGTCATAGAAAATGATCTCAAAGTCCATAGGTAGTTTATCCTTATGTATCAAATCTATCTTTATCTCTATTATATGGGATTTATCCTATATTGTCAACCACCACTAACTGCAAGAGCGGTACTTTTTAATTTTGTGTTACCATAGTAACATCTTAATTAAAGGGGTGTTTCACTATGCCAAAACAATATTCGCCTGAATTTAAGCGGCAGGTCGTAAATCTCTGCCGGAGCGGGATGCCGATGTCGGATGTTGGAGAGAAGTTCAACGTGGCTGTGAGCACCCTGTATCGCTGGCTAAAAGAATATGCCCCGTCCGCAGAGGGTTATACCGCAGTGGAGTATAGCACACTCCAACGACAGAACACGCGATTGAACCATCTGCTGGAGATCATTGCGCTATCGCAGATCATAGACGGCACGCCTCTGCGCCGGCGGCTGGAGATTTTGGCGAAGCTGCATGAGCAGTTTGAACAGTACAGCGTCCATGAGCTGTGCGAGGCACTGCATGTTTCCCGAGGTACGTTCTATAACCACATCTTCCGCCGGGCGGATCGGACGGCGTACTTTCAAGAGCAGCAGGCACTCATGCTGCAGGTGCGGCAGATCTTTGAGGACAGCAAGCAGCGGTATGGAGCAAAGAGGATTCGTGCTGTTCTAGCCGAAAGCGGTATACATGCCAGCGAAAAGCGTATCCGGGCGATCATGCAGGAGCTCGGTTTGGAGAGCATTCGGCAAAACGCAAAGCAGAATTATAAGAAACGGCAGGCCTACAAAAAACAGAATCTGCTCCAGAGGAACTTTACCGCCTCTCGCATCAACGAGATATGGGTAAGCGACATTACATATTTTAAAGTCAAGGACCAGTCCGTATTTCTCTGTGTCATCATAGACTTGTTCTCTCGCCGGGTAGTGAGCTATCGGGTATCTCAAAAGCAGAG
>CANQXK010000081.1 GCA_947627715.1 uncultured Oscillospiraceae bacterium | reverse complement strand
TGCGTGGACTTTTGGGCGGTGTTATTGCTGGGTAGTATCTATACCCTCCCCAACGTCAATATCGCCGTTCTCTGCGGTAGCACCGGCATTTCCGGGACGGTGGCCCATTCTGTATGGATAGAGCGGGCAATCTGTGCAGGGGCAAAGCCTGACTTCGTTTTTCTGTCCGCAACAGCAATCAAGGCATTTTGCACGGATGCTTTTTAATGGTGTCAAAGCCATCTTCCGGCCCCTCACTCCTGCGCGGCGGTCAGGTCTTGAAATTCTCCAAAGCCCGCTGGGATCTCCGTGACTGGCTTGTCAATAACCTCCACATCTGCCGGATTTACGGCGTCCACCAATCCGCTCCAGTTCTTCAATCTGGTAGAAGGGATTAGAATTTTGTCTCCTGCGTGAAGGTGGCTCAAATCAACGTGAGGGTTCGCCCTTTTAATGTCTTTCACGTCTATTCCGAATTGCTCCGCAAGGCTGGTAACTGAGGTGTTCCCCTGATATGTCAGACGGCTCCATTTATCGCCGGAGGTGGGGCCGGGGGTTCCCGTGGTGCTTTTGCCAGCCCTTCCTTTGTTGGAATCCCCCGGCTCCGCTTTGCTTATCATTGCGGTTGTCAGCGTGGTAGAATCCAGCGGCTTAAAATATTCAGCGTCAAGGCCCTCTCCGGGTTTCAGCCAAAACAGGCGCTCCAGATATTGCAGTTCGCTTGGGTCTTTATCAAGGCTTGTTATTCCGTTCCGTGCGTATTGTTCGGCTCTCTCCATATCGTTGTCAAACCGTTCCGGGTCAACGCCGATAAATTCTGGGATGATTAATCCGGCACGTTTACAAATGCTCTTGAGCGTCCTCATAGCAACAGCGTTTCCGTTCAGCTGTTCCACTGTGGCAACGATCTCGCCAGCCGTGAGGTCGCCGCCTCTCATTTGTAATGCCGTCAGCATATTCACCATATCGGCGGACGGGGCGGTGTTTGCCTTACTCCATGCGCGGCGCTTACTTGCAAGGACGCTTTCAAGGTCTGCCTCGATTTTTTCTGTTGCAAGCCTCACGGCGGTATCAAATTCATTGTTCGCGGCGGTGACGGCGGCCTCAAGGGCGGCCCCTTTGTAATTATCATTTGCTTTTTTGAGCTTGGCGTTTCTCTCAGACTTGAGCTGGAGGACAGCTCCGCGCACCGCCACGGCTCTTTCATGCCATGCCCTCAACGTCAGAGATTTATCGATTTTCATGCCTCTGGTGCTTCCTTCAATGATGTCTGCAAAATCCTTTAATGTATTACTCATGTGTAAATCATCCTTTCAAAGTATAACTGTTATTCTTCGTCTACGACTGCGGCCTCAATCCTGCGTCTGCGTTCTTCGGGGTCTGTGACAGGGGCCAACGGGTCTGTGCTTTGTGGGATAGGTTCCAACTGTACTCTATCAGCGTGGTCAAAATGGTTTTTTAACTGGAAAATCGTGGAAACAGGGTCAGCATTTCGGAATAACGCCGCGTTTGTCAACGTGTCCGCAATCAAGTCTTTTGCCATTGATACAAATTTTGCGGCGGGACTGTCCGGGTATTTTACCAGATATTTGTTGACGGCTTGGCGGCTCATTCCATATCCGTAAATAGATAATCCCATCATAGACGGAAAGACTTGTGAGGTTGCGCAAGCTGTCAGGTAGTCGTATGTCCGGCTTTTCACCTGCTCTAAATCGTTCCAGTCAATAGGGCCGCGCCGGTCTGCCTTTTGCATCTCTGATATGGAACGCTCAAGGTCTGCCGCCAATACATCGCCCTTGTGCTCGTCTGCCTGTGCCTTGTAAAGCCGCGACGTGTAACCATCACGGGTTTTGTGCTGTGTCAATGCCTCTGACATTTCGGGAATTGTTTGTAATTTGCCCATGTTCTCACCTCCTCGGTTGTCACGAAAAAAGATTTTCTGTATTATCATCGTCTTTTTTGGCATATTCCACACCAATAGCAAACCCCTGTATAAATGCGGCTTTTTCAGCAAGCTCAACTTGCTCCACCATAGCTAAAACAAGTCGGTTATTCTCGTCCACACTAATTGGAAGATTTGCAATAAAATCGCTCACCTCCTTTGCCTTGTCCGTAAACTCTTGTGTTTTCCCAATGAGTATTTCACCCGAAGTTGTCATTTTTTGCCATCCTCCATTTTTTCAAAATAGCCTACTAAATCGTACTTGTCATCCGCCTGTTGCTGGGACTCCGCTTCAAGCAGGTCAAGGAATGGGTTTGTACTTGGGCGGTTAGAGCCTGTCCGTTCCGCTATGATTTCCGAAAAAGATTTCTGCCTTTGCCCGTTCCCGGTCAAGGTTGACGATGTACCCATACCCCATCCCTCACGGTGACAACGGCGTATTACTAAATTCCAATCCTTCCACCGATTTTTGTTCCCGGTAGACTGCGCGGATGTGTCCAGATAGTCAATGCAACGCGCCAGCTCTGTTGGCCCTAACTCCGTAACAAGCCGCGAATATTCTTCATCCGTCAGCTTCACCCATCCATAATCCCCATACTTATGCCGCTCAACAGCGTTTGGAGTGGGTGTGTGCGCCGGAGGCGGCAAGACGGTTGCCGACTCCGCGTATTCACTATTTATAGCAGGAGCAGGAACAGGAGCATTAACAGTGGCAGGAACATTAACAGTAGCAGTAGCAGGAGCATTAACATTAACAGCTACGTTTGCTACATCTTGCTTATCAAAATTTGCATTTGCTACGTTTGCTATAACTTGCTTGGAATTTTCCGATTTTGCAACGCCGCCTTTATGCCCGGCGTCACGGCGTTTCTCTCTTATCTCCAGCCATTTCTGGGTATCCCTTGTTATTTGCGCCGATATGAAGCTAAATGCCATGCTTGCCGCCGGAGACAGGCTGGTGGGTTCTGTACCATCGGAGGCAAACGCGACGAGGCTCTTAAAAAGCTGTCCTGCCTCCTCGTCTGTCAGCCGGTCAAGATGTTGTCCAATATCAGCGTATAAGACAAAGCTATTTTTTCCGTCCATCATCCGCCCACCCTTCTATAACCGTCTGTCCCTCCATCCGTGCAAGCTCCACTTCGGCGGCTTGTGTGACGGCGGCGATCTCCGAACATCTGTGACGCATAGATTTAATGAATTTCCGAACATCGTCAGCGGAAAGAGGCGTGAAATACCCGTGGACTGTGTCGCTCAGAATCAGGCTCCCGGTCTGTCTCTCAATCTGGATTCTGCGTCTGAGTGTTCTTTCGTCAATCCCTAACCTCTCGGCAAGCTCGCCGGTTTTCACTCCGTTGGCCTTGCCGGGGGCCAAAAGCGCGGCGATACCTTGACAGCCCCTTTCGGCCGTGTTAAAATGCACAACAGGAAGTGACGTGCCTCCGCAAGCCGTCTGTCCTGCCTCCGCCCTCTCCACGGTTGCCGCCGTGGGGCGGGCTTTTTCGTAATCACTCACCAGCACCACCCCCAATATTTACGCTTCTTCTCGTGGTACTCTCGCGGTCAAGCTGCTCCAGAAACAGGGGGATGTTGACCATGAATTTCACCCCGGCATAAAAGCCGGGCAGCTT
>CANQXK010000080.1 GCA_947627715.1 uncultured Oscillospiraceae bacterium | reverse complement strand
GTTCGGTGTGACTGCCGGAGCAGAAGCAGTAAAGATGCTGACAGTAAGTTTTGCGGTATTCATCATTCCCCATATCGCTGAATGGCTGATTGTCAGAGTTGCCACCCTCAATTACGGACTTCGTGAATTTATCAAGTCCTAACCCCACAATTTCATATCGTAAATGAAGCGACAGTTATTTCCTTGTGAAGTCTCTGTCGCTTTTATTTTATCAAATTCAAGGAGGAACAAATCTATGACCATGACCATTTTTGAGAAGAAAGCCCTGTATGCGTTCGGCTGTCCCAATCGTGAAGCAACGGTGGAGCGACTTCACATGATTGCCGTCCTTGCCCCCGACTGTGAGACTAAGAAGCTGTTTTTCAATCTTGCAGTCAAGCTGTCTGCGGACTGTGCCGGGCGTTGGTATCCCTGCTTTTTCCGCACTCTCCGAGAGGAAATGACAGGCTACTACGAAGCAGAGCTGACCATGAAACTGGCAGAACTCAGCACCTATGACATGGAGGACGAATATGGCGAAACTGACCAAGTATGAAAAAGAGACCATCATCCTCTTTAATGAGGGCGAGGACACAGCAAGCATTTACACCTACAATGCCGGATTGCGAAAGCGACTGGCGAATTTCGGTAAGAAACACCCTGACTTGTGCCGATTGGAAAAGTTCTGCGAGCAAGGCGGGGTTTCTTATGTTCTGGACAAGTCCAGATTATCCATCCGTCTGCAACCGCCGATGAGCGAGGAACGCAGACGAAAAGCAAGTGAATACGCAAAACAGAATGGCTTTCATGCAAAAGCCGACAATGACTAAGGAGGACAACACTATGATGATGAGTATGAATGAAAAGAAAATTCTGTTTACTTTCGGATGCCCGAAGCGTGAACTGACCGTTGAAAGACTTCGCCACGCCGCAGCTCTGGCAGTTGACCCTACTGCCAAGAAAGCGTTTTTCAGTCTGGCAGTTAAGCTGTACGAGGATGCTACTGATGAGCAGTATCGCAACTTCTACTACAATATGCGACTGGATATGGAGCGTATGCCCCACCACAAGTATGTGCCGGACAGTCAGCCTGTTCCCGTGGATATGTCTATCAGAGACTACCGCAAGAGCGTGAAAGAGCGTATCAGAGAACAGCAAATGCGTTCCAGACGAACAATGAAGTGATGTATCAATAAGGGTTGATTTACGGTCAAAATGTCGGGTCTGCACTTGATGTTTTGACCGCAATTACATAGCATAGTATTGAGATACTAACAAATGTACAGAAAGTATGTAGCACTGTGGGTGCGTTCTGCATTTTTTGAACTGTTTGTAACTATTCTTCAAAACTAATTGACACGAGTATGAAATCATACTATAATATGTGTATGATTTCATACACAGGAGGGTCGCCATGCTATTTGAACAGCATCCGGTCTTACAGGAATTTGACCGATTAAATAATTCCATTAACGAGTTTTATCACGAAATATGCGTGACACAGGGGTTTTCGGATAGTGCGTATGCTATCCTGCAAGCCATTCTCATGCTTGGTGATGGTTGTACTCAAACACAGATTTATAAGCATACACTTCTCAATAAGCAGACTGTGAATTCGTCTGTAAAAAAGTTAAACAGGGATGGACTGATTGACTTTCAGAGCGGTGTTGGCAGAGAATTGAAAATCAGTTTAACTGATAAGGGTACAGAAATCGTCAAAGAAAGAATTTTACCCATAGAACAAGCAGAAAATGAAGTCTTTGACGAAATGACTGCGGAGGAACATGAGGAACTTTTGCGCTTAATCAAAAAATACTTAGACTGTTTCCGCTGCAAAGTTGAGAAACTACGAAATGATGCGGAGGAATTTGCAGAATGAACAGAAAAAGCATAAATCTTACACAGAAGCAAATTGAGAACAGAGCCTTAATCGTGACTACCGTTGTCAACGCCATTATCACAGGTGCAGGCATATGGATGTATTTTTTGACTGACCTTCAAATGATGTTCCTTGATGGGTTCTTTTCACTCATTGGTCTGTTGTCGGCGCTTGCAGCAGTGCTTATATCCAAGGTAAGTAAGCGAAGCACGAAACATTATCCACATGGACTGTATTTCCTTGAACCGCTGTATGCAGTGTTCAAATCCGTGCTGTTGATTATTATGATGGTTTACGCCGTGGTATCGTCCGCACAGATTGCCTTTAATTACTTCATTCATGGAGAAGGTCAGATAATGGAAACAGCACCTCTTCCTTTGTATGGTGCGGTAATGGCTGTGCTTTGCCTTGGGCTTGCGTTCTTTAACCGCAGCCAATACAAGAAAACGAACAGCACAAGCACGATGCTGCGAGCAGAGGCACAAACTAATTTGATTGACGGCTTGCAATCGGCAGCAATTGGTGTAGCAGTGCTGATATTGCAATTCATCCCACTTGAATCAACACTTGGCTTTCTTCATTACACTGGAGATTTCTTTGTTGTTACAGTACTCTGTATATGGTCGATAAAAGAACCTTTCGTTATTCTCTTTTCTGCTTTCCGTGAGCTTACGGGCGGCGTTACGAAAGAGAAAGCTGTCTGCGATGCGGTAGTCAATGCAACGGAGCTTGGCGAGGATTGCTTTACTGTTTACAAAATCGGTATGAAGATAAAGGTCTGCATTCCTGTGAATGAAAAAACGGAATCACACATCAGAGAGAAAGAAAAAATGCTTGGAACTTTGCGTCAGAATTATGAAAGTGCGGAGATTGAATTTGTTATTCGCTAATCCCTAATAGGATAAGTACGATTAGAAAACTTCAGTTTCACACAGACAATAAAAATCAAATAATGACCAAGCCAAAAGGCACGAACCGTAAAAAGTTCGTGTCTTTTGTTTTGCCCATTATCAAAAATCTGAAAGGAGTTGCCCCGATGCCAAGTGAAGAATTGGAAAAACTGAAACAACAGCAACACAAGCTGGAGAAGAAATTGACCGCAGCCAAGCACAAGGAAAAGCAGTTGGAACACAAGCTGAAACAGTTGACCCGAAGCGAAAGAACCCACCGCCTTTGCACTCGTGCCGGAATGTTGGAGAAGTTTCTGCGAGAGCCGACCCTGCTGACGGACGATGATGTGATGGAACTTTTGACTTTCATCTTTCATGGCGAAGCCGTTCAAAAGAAACTGGACTTGCTGATTGAGAAGCGAAAGAAAGAAGCGACAACGGAGGACGGCGAGAGCTAACCCCTCGTTAGAGGGCGCAATTATACACCACCTAAAGTTGGTGCATTGCGTTCTGCCGAAAGCCCCTGCCGGAAGCCGATGATTTTTGCAGAAGTCATCTCTGCTCCAATCATCCAGGGGAAGCTACACTTCCCCTGCGCTGGCTTTGCCAGCTACCCCTTTGTGGACTTGCCGCCCAGGAACGATTGCAAGCAATCATTCTTGGGCAACAAGTAATAATGCCTACTATCATTTTGAAACCAGATGCAGTATAATGGGAGCAAGCGAAAAATAGAAGTTTACGCATTATTCGTCTATGAACAAACTGCTGAGAAATCCAGAATTTATGCGGATGTTACGAATCGTATCACGCATGTGAAAGCCTGTTTCTTTCCATTATTCATGTCTTTTGATATTTTGGATTCA
>CANQXK010000079.1 GCA_947627715.1 uncultured Oscillospiraceae bacterium | reverse complement strand
TACACATGATTTTGGGAGAACGATTTTATCAGATGAGCAACGCCATCTTCTGCTACGACCTGACGCCGACGGAGTTCATGGTTTACAACTACTTGGTCAGTTGCGCGGGGCAGAAGGATATGTGCTGGCCGAGTGTGCACAGGATCGCGGTCAACTGCAACGGCTCGGAGAACACAGTCCGCAAGGCAATCGCCTCGCTCGTCAAGAAGCGGTTCATCCGCAGAGCGGCGACCTATGAGGATTGGCTAGACGGTCACAGCCGACAGACGAACAACACCTACTACATTCTCAACCTGCCGCCAGTGCAAAGTGCCGCCGCGACTGCACCCGCAAAGCGGTACCGGCAGGTCGAAAACGTGGCGGCCTCACCACCTCCGCCGTGAGGCTGTGTGTCACGACGTGTGCGATTCTTGGGCTCTACATGGGGCGCTTACACGTCAGACAAACGAAGGCCAACGTGGGCCGTTTCTCTGAGCTTTTCCGACCCCGGAGGGGAGGGAAAACGAGAAGCAGGATAAACAACCGACATCACAACCAACGTCGGCTGCCTCACATCTGCCCGCAGTGCGGGCAGTTTCGGGAGGACGAAAGTGACGTCTTAATGTGGAGGAAAATGAAAAAGTGACATCTTGGCGCCGAAACGCCTACGGACACGGGCATTTTTCGGTGCCAAACAGGAAAAGGAGGACAATATGAGCAAGGAAGGACAAGAACGGATCACATTTCGGACAAGTGCGAAAATAAGGTCTGCCATTGAGCAGTTGATGGGGGATGAAGGCAGCCGGAGCATGAATGAGTTCATCGAACACGCGGTCAACCACTACATCGATTACATCCTGATGACAAGAGCGACCACACTCCCAAAAGCCATCAGTAGCGCCATCGACGGACGGCTCGGTATGCTGGAGGACCGGCTGTCAGCCCTGCAATTCAACAACTCGGTGGAGCTGGACATGCTGGTACAGATCATCGCGCGCGCATACGACTTCAACGACACTGCCCTCCGCAAACTGCGCTCCGACAGCGTGAAGAACGTGAAGCAGACAAGCGGCCGCGTGTCGCTGGCGAACGCGGCGAGGGAGAGTGACGAGGCTGAATGGCAGGGCTAATCTTGAAGTCGCCGTACATCAAAGCCGGCGGTGCCGGAAAGTACATGAAGTACATTGCGACACGAGAAAATGTTGAGAGGCTGCCTGATGGTCGGTCTCCCACGAAGAAACAAGTGGAGCTCATCAGTAAACTCACAAGGGACTTCCCTGCGTCGATGAAGTCAGATGAGTACACCGAGTACAAGAAGTCACCGACGCGAGCGAAGGCCTCCACATACATCTCTGCTACTCTCGAAGCAAACTGGGATACCGCTCAACGCTCCGACGTCTACATGAGGTATATCGCCACCCGTCCACGAGTCGAGAAGCTGGGTACACATGGCCTGTTCGGCGACGAGGACAGTGTTGACTTGGACAAGGCTGTCGCTGAGATGGAGTCCGTCACTGGGAACGTGTGGACCCACATCATCTCTCTGAAGTGTGAGGACGCAGAACGGTTGGGCTACGACAATGCGAGCTCGTGGCGCAACCTCCTCCGCGCTCACCGCAACGACATTGCCGAGGCCATGCGAATAGCGCCAAACGACTTCCGATGGTACGCCGCGTTCCACAACGAGGGCGACCACCCCCACGTCCACATGATGGCGTGGTCGGCAAGCGGCGAGGGCTACCTCAGTCGCGACGGGATACGAAAAATCAAGTCGGAGTTGGTCAACGACATCTTCAAGCAGGAGCTGCTACACACCTACGAGCAGAAGTCTGAAATGAGAGACGAGTTGGTCAACGAGGCACGGCAGTCCCTGCAAAATCTGGTCAGCGAGATCCGCGACGGCCTGTGCGCCTGTCCACAGATAGCGCCGATGCTGATGGAGCTGTCAACAGAGCTGAGCACAGTCAAGGGCAAGAAGTCCTATGGCTACCTCAAGAAAAATCTCAAGGACAAGGTGGACAGAATCGTGGACGAGCTGGAAAGTGTACCGGCAGTACATGAGTGCTACATGAAGTGGCTCGACCTGCAAGCGGAGGTGGACGGTTACTACAAGGACGAGCGCCGGGAACAACTGCGATTGTCCGAACAGAAAGAGTTCCGCTCCGTGAAGAACGCGGTCATACAAGAGGCTGAGCGTCTGCGGTTGGGCGAGGTCACAGTTGAGGAGGTGCCTCCCGGCCCGGTGGACGAATGCGACTGGCGGGAGCAAAGCTACATCAGCACATACTTCCTGGATGAGACAGTGCCCCTCGACGAGCGCGACGAGGCAGTGGAGCAGGAGCGGAAGTACGCGGAGGATGGCGAACCGACATCTCAGTATGTGCTGGGCGTCCTCTACCGCGACGGCGGCCTGCTCATGCCGGATGCGGTGAAGGCCAGAGATTGGTTTGAAAAATCTGCTTGCCAAGGATATATCCCAGCGCAGTACGCCCTCGGCAAGCTCCTCCTCTCCGACGACCCGGAGGTACACGACCAAGCTGCCGGTCTCCGCTGGCTCCGAATCGCTGCGAAGAACGGAAGCTCCTATGCGGCCTACGAGTTGGGAAAAGCTTATCTGAAAACCGGTGACCGTCAACAAGCGGAGGTATACTTCACCCAGGCTGCCGAAGACGAGAACGCCAACGCCATGTACATGCTGGGCAAGCTCCTCTACGACAGCGACCCAAACCGGGCCAATTATTGGCTTCATACCTCCGTTTCCTACGGCAACCCATACGCCCAACGCGCCCTCGACCAGCGTACCTCGCCCACCATCGCCGCCTGCGTAACCCGTCTGCTTTATCATCTGAGCCGTATCATCCGTGACAACACGGAGCAAATGTCCCATGGCCCCGGCTTCGCCATCGACCGCAAACGCCGCCGTGAGCTCATGGACAAGCGCCTCGCCATGGGCCACAAGCCGGACGACCATGAGAATATGCAGATGCAGGGGTTCAGTATGTGAGGTACCCCCCTTCAAAATCTGCGGGGGAAATACAACAATAAGAATAGCAACAAATATAAAGCCCTTCGGAATGAGGTGAGACTATGGAAAAGCGATTCAAGAATTACGATGACCTACCCCTGATGCTGTCCGTCCAAGACGTATCGGCGGTGCTTGGAATATCCAGAGCCGGAGCCAATGAGCTGGTCAAGAGCGAGGGCTTCCCGGCGATGAACATCGGCAGCAGAATCATCGTGCCGAAGGAGGAATTCATCCTCTGGATCAAGCAGAAAGTTTCCGAGAAAAAGTAGTAGCTTTTTCCTGGAAAGTGTGGTATGTTCTGTTGTTAACAAAAAGCAAAGGAGGCGCCGTAGATGGCAAAGAGACGGGCGCAAGGCGAAGGGAATATTCGAAAACGAGCCGATGGGCGTTGGGAGGGGAGGTATACGGCGGGTCACGACCCGGTGACCGGCAAACGTATCACCAAGAACGTCCTTGGCAAGACCCAGGCAGAGGTGCGCCAGAAGCTGAAACAGGCCATCGAAAACAGCCAGAATCTCGACGTGACGCGGGCGGGGAGCTTCACGGTGGAGTCGTGGATCAAGCTGTGGTACGAAATTTACGCCGAGCCGAGACTGCGGGAAAAAACCAAGGCATATTACCTCAACTACATCAACAACCACATCATCCCCGGCATCGGCAGCATCAAGCTGGACAAGCTTAC
>CANQXK010000078.1 GCA_947627715.1 uncultured Oscillospiraceae bacterium | reverse complement strand
AGCTCCATGTTCACCTACACCACCCAGGTGCTCTCCTCCCTCATGATGCTCTCCATGGTCTACGTCATGATGATCATGTCCCGCGCCCCTCTGCGCAGGACCTACGAGGTCCTCACCGAGAAGCCGGACCTTGTAAGCCCCGCCGACGCCGTCACCGAGGTCCCCGACGGCTCCATCGACTTTGAGGGCGTCAGCTTCAAATACTCCGCCAAGGCCAAAAACATGGCCCTCCGGGACGTGGACCTCCACATCCCCTCCGGGGCCACGGTGGGCATCCTGGGCGGCACCGGCTCCTCCAAGTCCACCTTGGTGCAGCTCATCCCGCGCCTCTACGACGTCACCGAGGGGACGCTGCGCGTCGGCGGCATCGACGTCCGGGACTATGACCTGACGACTTTGCGCGACAGCGTGGCCATGGTCCTCCAGAAGAACGAGCTTTTCTCCGGCACCATCAAGGATAACCTCCGCTGGGGCAGCCCGGACGCCACGGACGAGGAGATGGAGCACGCCTGTAAGCTCGCCTGCGCCGATGAGTTCATCCGCGGCTTCCCCAAGGGCTACGACACCTACATCGAGCAGGGCGGCACCAACGTCTCCGGCGGCCAGAAGCAGCGCCTGTGCATCGCCAGGGCGCTTCTCAAAAAGCCCAAGATCCTGATTCTGGACGACTCCACCAGCGCGGTGGACACCAAGACCGACGCCATGATCCGCCGTGCCTTTGCCGAGGAGATCCCCGGCACCACCAAGCTCATCATCGCCCAGCGGGTGGCCAGCGTCCAGGACGCGGACATCATCATCATTATGGAGGGCGGTGCCATCGCCGCCGCCGGCACCCACGAGGAGCTTTTAAAGACCTCCCCCATCTATCAGGAGGTCTACGCATCTCAGAAGAAAGGAGATGAGGACTGATGCCCCCTGTCAGACCCAGAGGCGACGGGCGGCGCGCCCGCAACCCCGGAAAGACGCTCACGCGGCTTTTGAGCTACATGGAGAAGTATATCCCCATTCTTTTCATCGTCCTCATCTGCATCACCGTCGCCTCCTACGCCCAGACCCGTATGTCCACGGCGCTGGGCGACCTGGTGGACGACTACATCCTCCCCCTCATTGAGACAGGCTCCACCGACTTTTCAAACCTCGCCCGCTTTTTGGTGAAGGTGGCCGCCGTGATGGCCGCCGGCATCCTCTGCGCGTGGCTCTATAACTTCCTGATGGTCTCCGTGGCCCAGGGCACCCAAAAGGTCATCCGGGACGAGATGTTCACCAAGATGCAAAAGCTGCCCCTGCGGTATTTCGACCAGAACACCGCCGGCAACATCATGTCCCGCTACACCAGCGACATCGACACCCTCCGGCAGATGGTGTCCCAGTCCATCCCCCAGTGCGCCGCGTCCATCATCTCCCTCATCGTGGTCTCGGTGAACCTCATCCGCACCTCCTGGGTGCTGTGCATCGTCATGGTGTTCACCGTCTTCGTCATCGTCCTGGTGACAAAAACGGTGGTGGGCCGCTCCGGCAAGTACTTCTTGGAGCAGCAGCGGGCCCTGGGCCGGGTCAACGGCTACGTGGAGGAGCTGATCCGCGGCCAGCGGGTGGTGAAGGTCTTCAACCACGAGGACACCTGCAAGCAGGAGTTTGACGCGCTCAACGACGAGCTGTGCCGCAACGCCTACACCGCCGGCGTCTACGCCAACGCCATGGGACCCATCAACAACAACTTGGGCTACATCCAGTACGCCATCCTCGCCGTGGTGGGCGGCGTCCTGGCCGTCTCCACCGGCGGCAAGGCTCTGGAGCTGGGCGCTCTCATGTCCTTCATGCTCCTCAGCCGCCAGTTCAATATGCCCATCGCCCAGATCTCCAACCAGCTCAACGCCATCGTCCTGGCCCTGGCAGGCGCGGAGCGCATCTTCGACCTCATGGACGAACCGCCCGAGGTGGACGACGGCTACGTCACCCTGGTGAACGCCGAGATCGGCCCCGACGGCTCCATCCGGGAGTCCGAGAAGCGCACCGGCCAGTGGGCCTGGAAACACCCCCACCAGGCCGACGGCACCGTCACCTACACCCTGCTTCGGGGCGACATCACCATGGACGGCGTGGACTTCAGCTACGTGCCGGATAAGCAGGTCCTCTACGACATCACCCTCTACGCCAAGCCCGGCCAGAAGCTGGCCTTCGTGGGCGCCACCGGCGCGGGGAAGACCACCATCACCAACCTCATCAACCGCTTCTATGACATCGAGGACGGCAAGATCCGCTACGACGGCATCAACATCAACAAGATCAAAAAAGCCGACCTGCGGCGGTCCCTGGGCATGGTGCTCCAGGACGTGAACCTGTTCACCGGCACCGTCATGGAGAATATCCGCTACGGGAAGCTGGACGCCACGGACGAGGAGTGCATCGAGGCCGCCAAGCTTGCCAACGCCCACGACTTCATCACCCGCCTGCCCGACGGCTACGACACCATGCTCACCAATAACGGCGCCCGCCTCTCTCAGGGCCAGCGCCAGCTTATAAGCATCGCCCGCGCCGCCGTGGCCGACCCGCCGGTGATGATCCTGGACGAGGCCACCAGCTCCATCGACACCCGCACCGAGGCACTGGTCCAGCGGGGCATGGACCGGCTCATGGAGGGCCGGACGGTGTTCGTCATCGCCCACCGGCTCTCTACCGTCATGAACTCCGACGCCATCATGGTCCTGGACCACGGCCACATCATCGAGCGCGGCACCCACGAACAGCTCATCGCCCAAAAGGGCACCTACTACCAGCTCTACACCGGCGCCTTCGAGCTGGAGTAAGGTTTCAATCATCAACAGACTGACCGGGACCGCCCTTTGGGCGGTCCCGGTCCTTTTCTTTATCCTTTTTTATTTTGCGAACAGCCGCCCGCCCAGCAGATTCCGGGTCATGGTCCCCAGCCTGTCCACGCTCAGCCCCTGGTCCCTGGTCAGCCACAAAAAGAGAAGCTCGTGGGTCACCCCGGCGATGGAGGCCTTTATGTACGGGAGCTGCCACTCCTCGCAGGTGAACATATCGTTGAGAAGGTCCGTGTCCTCTAAGAAAAACGCCCGGTTGCACTCCTGGAAGAGATACCCCATGTCCTGCTTATAGAGGAGCGTCAAAAACTCCCGGCTGTCCCCCCAGAAGAGGAAGTAGTCGATAAGCAGGTTTTCCGGCACGGGCCGCACCTGGGTGATCTTGTCCAGATACCGCCTGAAGAGGCCCTGGATGAGGTAGATCAGGATGTCCTCCTTCTTCTGAAAATTCGTGTAGAACGTCTGCCGTGACAGGCCCGCCCTCCCGGTGATGTCCGAGACCGTGACGTCCCGGAAGGGCTTGTACATCATCAGCTTCAAAAGCGCCTCCGACAGGGCGTTTTTCGAGCGAATCGCCATGGGGTTTTCATACCGGGTCTCCAGCATACCGCACCTCCGCATTTGTAAAAATAAGGGGAGCTTTCCTGACGATTGTAATATTTTTTACATTCGTTGTCAAGCTATTTCTTCCCCAACATTTTAACCCCGGCGGCTATGCAAAATATGCCGAAAATCCGCCGCAGGAGCAAAGGTTCCGCGCAGGTGGCGGCAAACGCCCCCAGGGCGGCGGCCGCCATCCCCGGCAGGGCCAGCCACAGGACCGCCCGCCGCTCCACGAAGCCGTTCTTGAGGTGGGCCGCCACCGCCGCGCCGGAGGCCGGGAGGAAGTAGAGCAGGTTCACCCCCTGGGCCGCCGCCTGCTCCAGGCCCGCGATCTGCGTCATCCACAGGAGCAGCAGC
>CANQXK010000077.1 GCA_947627715.1 uncultured Oscillospiraceae bacterium | reverse complement strand
CTTTAAAATCTTACGATCAAATTTTTCCCTATCTGAATCTTTTAACTCATCTTCTGTATCCATAACATTACGATTTTTGATTTTTTCAAACAATTCCACAATCTCCAAAGCATCTGCATTTGATATAATCCGAGGATTTATTATATACATGTTCTTCAGCTTTGTACTGCTCGCATCCAGCACACCTAATCCCCGCCCAAAACCAATCGCTTCAATTGCAAACATACCAAATAAAGAATTCAATAGTGCATGCAACAAATCTTTTGATATATTTGTATCCTTCATTAGCATTCTCGTAAAACGCTGATCCACAAATGTACTCTCATCAAACTTTGATACAAATAAGCGTTTATCAGGATTAAGTGCGGTCACAAAATCTGCTTTTGTCGCATCATCCATTTCATACCAGAAACTTCCTGAGCGTTTTAATGCTTCTGGCAATAATTTACCTGTTCCATTTCTTATGTTCTCAAATTTTTCAATCCAGTTTAGAGCTCCTATATGCCCTAATTGTCGTAATTCATCTTTCGATTTATGGCAGCAAAATGCAACAATATCTGTTTGAGCTGTATATGATTTTAATAATGCTGGATTTTTAAGCACCGGCTTAATATATTCACTCTCAATCCCACTATTTTCAGACGGATAAAACAAATCATTCCATCCTCTACGCTCACCTCTTTTTACAGTCAATATTTTTTCAATCGGAATTAAACATTCTGCCAACTCATTAACCCATGATACATCATGGAACAATGCATTTAATGTTATCCCCTTTTCTGTAATTTCTCTAATCGTTTCAACAGAATAATTTTTGACAGAAGCCACTGAATTATCGATTTCTTCTCCTAACACAATACTATTCACGATTATTTCTTTCTCATTGCTACTAATTTGTTCTAAATCCTTATTCAACATCCAAAAATTTATTTTCAATTTTTGATTTGGTATCATAATTTCTTTTTTATTCAATATTAGTAGAGTTGCTACAACATCCGCATTCTTAAACCAACGTCCGCAATTACTTATCACTACTGCACGAATGTCATAATAATACAATAATGCATCAAAGAATTTCTTACCAATATCTGTACCAAGCCATGAATTAGATAAAACAATTCCCAACCTTCCACCATCTTTTAATAGCTCATACAATTTAAATGGCAGATAATTGTATAAATCTGTCTTTCCCAATGTAAATTCTATACCTGTATCGTCTTTTATCTTCTGTCTATACTCATTAATATACTCTATCTCATCTGCAGCTATTTTATTGTACTCAACAAATGGGAGGTTAGAAACAATAGCTCCATAATCAGGAATTTCTTTTTCAATTCCACTACCGTCAATTGGACTCTTTATTTCTATTTTATCTTTGCTTTGCACTGCAAATACATCTGACTGAAATATATTTAATGGAATATTCAATGCTTCCATATTAGTTACCGCAATATTAGCAATCTGTAATGGATATGCATATTTATCAGCTATCCATGTAGTCGTAAATGCAACTTCCGAATTGTGCAATCTTTCCATTTTGTTCTTAACGATTGCTCTCGCAATTGTTCCTGTACCCGCACATAAGTCTGCGCATTCGTCATTCCAATTATTAATCGTTATTTGACAAAGTAAATCTGCCAAACAATATGGTGTAGCATATTGCCCCCTTATTTCTCGTTTTGATGTATTAACTGTTTTTTCCAGTATTTCTTGTAAAACTGTCTGATCAATTTTTTCTATCCTATTTTCCACTAAAAATTGATTGTAGTCCACAATGTCTATCCATGTGTTCTCTGGCACAATTTCATTGTATTCTAATTTTTTAAATACATTATAAAAATCTCCTTGTTCTACAATCTCATCTATGATTGCATTTCCTTCTGACGGCGTAGACGTACTATCAATTTTATCTATCTTATAGGCACAATTATGATATTTCTTTATCGTATTTGCGAACATAATCCTATTTGTCCAGTTCAACAAAATAGATTTTGCATACGCAGAATACATATCATTCTCATCTTTATCATATTCTTCATGAAAAGCATTCCACCATACTTTCAAACGACTTTCCATTGTCATATTATTGCTAACTTCTAAAATAATATTTTCAGCAACTAAAGCCTTATTTCTTTGGATTATTTCTGTCATAAGTCCATCAGATATAGTTGTTTCAATAGGTGATGCTAATATTGTTCCCTTAATCAGGAATTCATTTACTGTTAAAACAATGTCTTTTATAATTGGCAGCCACTCTGCTTTGTATGTAGTTACATCTTCTCGGTTTTTTATATGATTTGTCCCACCCCATACTTTGGCTTCCTCAAAATCGCCATTCACACTTTTTACATATAATTTCCCATATGTAAAATTCCAAATCACAAAACTGTTCAAATCTAAAGCAATTGCTTTTCTGGCAGCATCCTTTATCAATGCTTCATCTGTAATTAAGACATCCGGCATCTTGAGTTCCCACCCCTGTAAAATTCTATTTTGCGCTTCATCTTCATATAGCAAAACATCAGGGAACATACTTTTCTTATTTACAGAAAGAGTACTTTCTCCCCCTGCACTTTTAATCTTTAAATTCATTCCCTTGAGCATTGCTCTTATTTCTGAAATAATAACAATAGCCCAGCTTCTCTCATTGCGCCTAACAATTGTACCCATACACATCTACCTCTCCTTAAATTCAGAAATAAGATTTTGCTCCTTTATATATTTACGAGTCTTTTTATCCAACTGCTCCCACGCTAAAAATAATCTTCTTTTTGCAACATCTATATAATCAATTTCTTCTCGATTAAATAATGCTACCTTTTCATTTTTTTCAATACCGATAAAATTTCTTCCTTCCATCAAAGCTGCAACCAAAAATGATCCACTACCAAACGTATTATCCAATACAACATCTCCTGGATTTGTATAGGTTCGTATCATGTATCTTCCCAATTCTATTGGTTTTTGTGTTGGATGCAACACTGCCCCTTCACATTCAGCGGTCTTAACATATATGATATCTGTTGGATAGCGTTCTCCTTCGCTTGCCACATGAACCGGTTCAAAATCACCGTAGTTTCCGCATAATTGATTTTTTCTTACTCCTTTATCATATGGATCACCTTGTGTCATTTGTGGATGATATGTCGGCTGTTTCTTATAAAACACACACACATCTTCATGTTTTCTAAGCGGCTGCTTCTTAGCATTTAGAAAATTAGTGGGCTTTGATTTTTCCCAAACCCACTTGTATTTATAAATATTAGGTTGACTCAAAATTAGTTTTGCTGTAAAAACTCCATTAGAAGTTAATACTATCGCCCCATTCGGTTTAATAATTCTATTATATTGCTTCCATAACTCATTTAAAGGAATATAACAATCCCATTCGTTTTGTGTCATTCCATACGGCAAATCACACAAAATCATATCTATACTTTCATCTGGTATTTCATTCATATACTCAAGACAATCACCTTCAAAAAGCTGATTTATAACCTTATCCATATCTATAGCTGTCGTATCTACTTTTTTCATAAAATAACCCCTTACATTTGTTCATCTATCTCTTTTATAATATCATATCGTTTGCCCGAACACAAGTTCTATTTTGAATTTTGTTTATAAAAATCCAAATTAATGTTATCACATCACACAAACTTTTTCCACAAAAAAATACTGATGCTTTATAATAAGGTCTGTTTTCATTAAAATCCTCGTACATAGCTGTACCATTACTTTTTCATATCCGTCATACTCCCCATCAACTTTCATATCTGAAAAATTCTCTCGCCAATGCTTCTGCCATAGTCTTATTGTATCCTTTTTTCAGATATC
>CANQXK010000076.1 GCA_947627715.1 uncultured Oscillospiraceae bacterium | reverse complement strand
GATAATCTTAAATTATCTATATAAAACCTTAAGAGAAATTCAGAAAAATATAACACTATTAATTAGCTTAGGAGAAAAGAATATGCACAATTTATATTGGGTAGGAACACGTCAATCTGATATCGAAGATACAGGCTGTTTCTTTAAAGGTTCTGTAACTATCTTTGGGGACAATGCAGGAGGAAACATTTCATATTGCACGAAAGAAAAACGCATTAATCATAACAAAGAGGATAGGGAATGTGATTTGTTTATTATAAATGCGCTTGAAACTATTCTCAAAAGAGATCCAGAAGCAAAATTTATGTTCTACAATCCCATCTTGGCGTATCAGTATGGAGATAAGATAAAGAATCATACAATCTGCCTTAATTCTTATGATTTACTAAATTTATTTTCAAATAAATACAAGGCACGATATATATTAAGTAAGGTTATTAATACGGTACCCTATGTTATGTTAAAAGGGAGCAAATGCGACAGCAGTACACTGCGCCAGTTTTTTACCGATTATGATGAGTTTGTAATCCAGGCACCATATTCTTCTGGAGGAGATGGTACGTATCATTTGAAAAGCGCCCCTATTTCGGAGGTAAATTCAGAAGAACTTTATCTTGCTTCTCCATTTTTTAAAGACGCTCCTTCTGTAAATATACATTTGATTATTTCCGAAAATAATGTTTTACTTCTTCCAGCGTCTATTCAAATAATACATGAAACAGGAAACAGATTGTTATACTCCGGGGCAGACTTTATCTGTTATAACATGATTTGTGAAGAAATTAAGGAAAAGGTCAAAAGTGAATCTATCAAAATAGGGAACTTGTTGATGAGGGCTGGATATCGCGGAGTGATTGGAATAGATTATATTATAAAAGATAAAACGCCTTATTTTCTGGAAATAAACACAAGATTTCAGGCATCAAGTCCCCTGATCAACAAATCGCTCTATCCCTTTTTGGGCACTTCCTTACAGGAACTTAATATAAAGGCATTTAGGGGAGAATTGACGACAGATTTACATGCATTTGATGTTAATTACAGTATGTTTATCTATACCACGAGCAATATTCAAAAAAACAGATTAAAAAGGGTAATGTTGTCAAATGAGATACATGAAGTACAAACTGATGGCTATGATATATCCGCTCAAACAATTGAAGGGGAAAATGTATATTTAAGTAGAGTTGTTTTCAACAAAAATATTTATTCATTCAGCAACGGGATCGGCATTCTACATCCAAATATAGAATGCGAAAGTCTAACCCCTCATTTGTCATCTAAAAATCCCCATTTTAAGGAAAACACTAAAATTGCCCTACTAAATCATGGAATCATATTTACTGATGCAGCTTTAGACTTCTGCAGAGAGAGCGGAGATATCAAGGAAGCGGTATTTGATGCCATTGATGCGATAATTTTCGATAAAGTGTACGTGAACATCCCATATAAATGCAAATATACATCCTTTACGCCCTTTTCAATTGATTTACAAAAAAATCAACTAGTATTACTTTACAACGACCTGGTGATATCAAATATAGACATATTTTATACCCCAAATTCTCTAAAAAACAAATTTACGAAATCGGGGATTCCCTTTGAATCAATTATTAATCTTGCCACAGACAGGATTCGAGTTAATCCAGCACCAGTTTGTATTTATAAGCAGAAAGGGTTGGCATGTAAATTTTGCAATTTACCAAAGTATAATTACTCATATACCTTGGAGGATTGTAAAGAGGTAATTAGTTATTGTTTGGACAATGTGAGTTTCAGACACTTTTTGATTGGAGGGGGAACTATAGGAACGGACTCTAAAAGTTGGGATATAATAATTGACATTGCTCGTTTCATCAGATCCCAATCCGACAAAGATATTTATCTCATGTCAATTCCGCCGTATGACACAAAAGTCTTGGACCAGCTTAAATCAGCTGGAATAACCGAAGTCGCTTTTAATCTTGAGATGTTCAATCGGGACATGGCAAAAAAATATATGCCAGGAAAAGGGGCAATAAGTATCAGCAGATATATGGAAGCCTTGCAATATGCTGTAAGTTTATGGGGTAGAAGCGGAAAAGTTCGCAGTTTACTTATATATGGTTTAGACACTGATCAAGCTTTTGTAGAGGGAATTGAGAAATTATGCATACTTGGTATCGAACCAATTATATCTGTTTTCAGGCCTTTAAGCGGAACTGAATTTGAAACGCTGAACCCACCCCCTACGGTAAATCTTTTATCGATTTATAAACGGTGCAGCAACATCGCAAAAAAATATGGGTTAATTCTCGGCCCCGACTGCCCTATGTGTCAGAATAACACTTTGAGTTTTACTGAGGTCTAATTGTATCATTAGATTTATTGGTTATCTTATATCGCAAAATGTCTGTGTCAATTTTTTTCGCATTTTCTAATGAACTGCACTTAATCATATGCTCCAACTCGACAACGGAAGAGCAGATGGATATATTGCCCGATTTTTTTAATTCCGAGTTTTGGAGATCCTTTCTTTTTATTTCAACGTCTAGCTTCTTTGCTTCTTCTTCAATTCTGTATAATCTGTTTTGCCAATACAGTTTTTTGGTTTCCCCAACCTTGTTAACAAAATCCAGTACTTTAGAACTAACCGCAAAGGCACCATATAATGCAGAAATGACCATCAGAATTTGGGGTAAAGCATCGACACACGTTATGTACATCTCATAGGGAGAGTTATGACGTAGTTCAATATAATCAATATGTGAGTCAGAGCAATTCTCCTTTAGAATTGAATTGATCTGATTGTATAACAAATTGATTTTCTCCAGATCGTCTTTTTCAATGGTCGTTTTAATCACAAATTCCATTCGATACGCGGCATCCGCATTATTGAGTAAAAGTTCTTTTATTTCGCCCAAATTAAGGACATACGAATGAAAAGTCTGGGTATCCATATTACAGTTATATACGAAAGAGGTTATTGTATCGTACAAATTTCGTAACTGAGAATTTGAATAAGCAGAACTGGCACATGCCAATCTACAATAATGCTTTATCATCCTGAAATCATGACAATCAAGCGCATCCTTTATCCCTCGTTGAAGATATTCGTACGCCTCTGCGCAATCGCCTTCTATAATTTTCAAATTAATTATTGGGAAAAATTCTTTTTTTGCAAAAAAATATACTTCTAAATCGTTGCATAGTTTTTTATATTCGTGAACCGACATCAATCCAGTGTCGGTAAATACATAGTTTTTTTGGCTATTTCCAAATAAAAACTGTTGTATTCCTATAATGTAAGGGATTTGGTAAGGCGGAAAGACGATTTCATTAAACTTAGAGTTTTTAAAATTAATGTACTCAAGATTTGTGCATGATAAGTCTATCTTTTGAAAAACACATGAATAAAAAGTAGAACTCTCAAATGTGCTTTCTTGTATAGTCGAATTAATAAAGTTACATTCTTCAAAACGGCAATCGTATAAAGTACTTCCAATAATTGAAATATTATTAAAAGTGCAGTTTATGAAGAAACTATGGCTAAAGTTCGCTGATTTAAGTAAGGATGAATCTTGAAAGTTAACACCATCAAAAATGCAATACTGAAAATTTGATCCAGTGAAATTACAATTAAGAAACGAGGTAGCTACAAATCGCGATCCAGTAGCAGCTGCATTATAAAATACACAGTTTTCAAAGATCCCATTGACTACATTTGCCCTTTTTATGGATTTTTTTGAAAAATCATATACTATGGTCGTGTTGCTAAATGAATTCAACGACATGTCATTCATTGCTCCCATATCAAGAAGCTTTGCGTTTAATCTATTGATTGCCTGATTTATTTGCTCATTTGAGAAAGATGCAGTCAATTGCTTTCTCCCCTTTTACGTTTTTAAGATAATTTAAGATTATC
>CANQXK010000075.1 GCA_947627715.1 uncultured Oscillospiraceae bacterium | reverse complement strand
TGCGTGGACTTTTGGGCGGTGTTATTGCTGGGTAGTATCTATACCCTCCCCAACGTCAATATCGCCGTTCTCTGCGGCGCTGGCGGGGTTTTTGGGGCGTTTACCCATTCTATACGGGTAAAGGCTGCAATCTGTGCAGGGGCATAATTTAACCTCGTTCCTTTGCCCGCAACAACAGTCAAGGCATTTCGCCCGAATCGCTTGGATAGGAGTCAAGATTTTCGTTTCCGTGTAGTTTTTTGCCTCGGTTGTATTCATAAATCCTCCCCCTCGGTGTAGCCCTCGCCCGGTGTAATGGTCAGCGTAATATCAGCGGGGAGGCGGTCAGTAGTTTTGACTTTATCCAGGTCTGCGCCGGGGTTCTCTGCGATAATGGCGGGTATTCTCGTATGGTACTTTGTAGCAAGCCAGGACAAATTATCAATGCCGTCCGTGACGTGTATCACGGTGGCGGGCTTGGGCGGCTCCTGCGGCTTGGCGGCGGGCTTGCTCTCCGGGTTTTCTTTCGGCTCCGGCTTTACCTGTACTGCCGCAAATGTAACACGGTCTAATTTCTCGTATGTGGCTTTAGGCAAGCCCGTGTTTATGTGGTTCCAAAAACAACGCTGGTGGTAGGTCTGGGCTTCGTCAGGGACTTCGATAGACTGGAGCATATCACGGGAAAACCGCTCAGCGGTTGTAAGGTCGCGCTCCATCTCTTCCTGTGTCACGACAGCCGGGAAGTCATGCCCTTGTTTACGGGCGATGGAGGCAAGGGCTTTAAGGGCCTGTAAGTTCTCACTCATGCTTGCGGCAACTTCGGCAATCTCCCCGTCGGTCAAATCGTCTCTAAGGGCCATAGCCTGTAAAAGTCGGAGCTGTTCGGGGGTGGGCGCTGACAGGGCGACTTCCTTAAACCGTTCACGTTTGGCGGCTACAACGGCCTCCAGGCCCTTCTCCAGCTTCTCCACGCCCAAGCGGGTAATACCCTTGTAACTGCTGTCAAGGGCGGCGCTGCGGCGCTCTACCTCTTTCTGGCTGAAAATCTCGGACAGTCCCGCCTTTTCCTCGTCTATCTGCCGCTTGGCCTCCATGATGGCGGAGCGGGTAATCTGCGCTTGCTTCTGCCAGCCCTCAAAGCCTTTTGACAGGTCAGGGGTGCCGCTCTTGTTTATTGCGTTATGTACCTTTGTCCATTGTGCGGATGTCATATTGTAAGTACCAACCTTTCTTCAGTAAAGTATGTTGTGTATGCGTTATTCTTCGTCTACGACTGCGGCCTCAATCCTGCGTCTGCGTTCTTCGGGGTCTGTGACAGGGGCCAATGGGTCTGTGCTTTGCGGGACAGGCTCAATTTGTACCTTGTCAGAGTGGTCAAAATGGTTTTTCAACTGGAAAATCACGGAAACAGGGTCGGCATTTCGGAACAATGCCGCATTACTCAGCGTGTCCGCAATCAAGTCTTTTGCCATTGATACAAATTTTGCGGCGGGACTGTCCGGGTACTTTATCAGATATTTGTTGACGGCTTGGCGGCTCATTCCATATCCGTAAATAGATAATCCCATCATAGACGGAAAGACTTGTGAGGTTGCGCAAGCTGTCAGGTAGTCGTATGTCCGGCTTTTCACCTGCTCTAAATCGTTCCAGTCAATAGGGCCGCGCCGGTCTGCCTTTTGCATCTCTGATATGGAACGCTCAAGGTCTGCCGCCAATACATCGCCCTTGTGCTCGTCTGCCTGTGCCTTGTAAAGCCGCGACGTGTAACCATCACGGGTTTTGTGCTGTGTCAATGCCTCTGACATTTCGGGAATTGTTTGTAATTTGCCCATGTTCTCACCTCCTCGGTTGTCACGAAAAAAGATTTTCTGTATTATCATCGTCTTTTTTGGCATATTCCACACCAATAGCAAACCCCTGCATAAACGCGGCTTTTTCAGCAAGCTCAACTTGCTCCACCATACCGTGAACAAGTTTGTCATTCTGCTCCGCACTGAGCGGGAGGGCGCTGATAAAATCGCTCAGTGATTTGGCACTCTCTGTAAATTCCTTTGTCCTCTCAATGATAATCTCATCCGGCATTTTACATATACCTCCAGTTATTGTAATTTTGCGTTTGGTAATTCTTCACTGTTTAATTGCCTCCTGCATTTAACAGCATAGCCATATCCGCCGCCGTCTCTGCCATCATGCGCTCCCGCCGCCTGTCTCGTCCGTTGACGGTCACGGGTACGCACATCTCATAAAGCCGGGAGAATACCCGGTTTTTTGCCAGCTCCCCGCCATTTATAAACGTTGTCCCATCAAGATTTGAAGTGACGATCATGGGCCTCTTTGCGGCGCTCCGGGTGTCTATTGCCGTAAAAATGATCTCGTCCATGAAGGACGTCTGCCGCTCCGCTCCCAAATCGTCCAGCACAAGAAGGTCATACCGGGCCAGTTCCTTGTAGACTTCCTCTTTATCCCAATTTCCCTGGAGCTTCGCGGCAATCTCCGCGAAGGTCGCAACTCTGACGGAATAGCCCTTGTCCAACAGGGCGTTGGCGATGCAACAGGCCGCGAAAGTCTTGCCCGTGCCGGTGCCACCAAGAAATAACAGGCCCTTGCCTCTGGCTTTGAAGTCCTCGAAACGTTCAACATAGCCCTTTGCCAGCTTCATTGTCTGTGGGTCGCCGCCGTCGTCAGTGTCGAAGGTGAAGGACGCTTTACGGCTCCCGTAGCCGAAACAATTCTCCCGCCGCCGTTCAATGCGTCTCTGGCGTTCCGCCTCCCTCCGCGCCGCTTCTTCGGCCTCATATTTTTCCGAAGCGCATCGACACATAACGGGAACAATGCGCTCATCCCCGTATAGCTTGACGTTCTTTTCTTTCGGAGTATGGCATTTCCCGCAGAACAACAGGCCGGTTCCCTCGTCCCGGTAGTCATCCGGCATTTGTGGATTGGCGGTCTTTGCCGCCTCGATAATCGGTTCCAAATCAATTTTCACATCTTCACCCCCAAAAGTCCAAGTACGTCATAGTTTTTCTCCGCTGGAGCGGGAGGCTGCTTCTTCCACCTTTCCCATTTTTCAGCATTGCGACAAGCCGCTTTCCAGTCCTTCATCGGTGCCTTGCCAACCACCCAGCCCTTGCTTTCGTAGAAGTCGATAAACTCCTGTGCGTCCACCGGACTGTTTCGAGATCGTACATACTCCCTCACTTCATCCAGCGTCGGAGGAACAAACCGCTTTACTTTCGGCTTCTCCGTGGTGGGTGGGGCCGCGTCAAGCGGCATAACACCATTTGAGGTTGAAGTTGTAGTTGTAGTTGAAGATGTAGTTGTAGTTGGTATTCGTCCGTATTCGTCCGTATTCTCCCGAATACCACCGTTTACGTCGGTATTCGCCTGAGTAGCCCAACGCTTATTAATTGCGGCTCTCGCCTTTTCTACCTTGCCCGCATACGCTTCGGCGTCCCGGTCAATACGGGGCTTTACAAAGTCCCACGCCACACCAACAGCAACATCGACAAGCTCCGGCAATATTCCGCTTTCAGCGTAGTCCAATATCGCCGTGAACAAAACGCCTCTTTGCTCATTGGTCAACCGCTGGAGGCAAGGGCGGAGATCGAAATATAACATAACCCCCGGTTTTTGCTTCTCGGCCATTATTTCCACCCCTCCATCATGGTCTGGCCCTCTGCCTCTGCAAGCGCCCGCTCTCCCATTCCTGTCAATGCGGCTAAATCTTCCCTCTTAATGGCGTGTTCTTTCCCAACACGGAGGAAAGAGGCCACTTGACGGCGGCGCGGGATGGTTGTAGAATAGCTATTGGGAATAGACGCCTGCCCGGTTGTCTTTTCCGTTCCTGCCCGTCTCGGTGTTGCCTCACCGGGGCGGGTTTCTTCGTAATCACTCAACAGCATCACCCCCGATATTTACGCTTCTGCCCGTGATGCTCTCGCGGTCAAGCTGCTCCAGAAACAGGGGGATGTTGACCATGAATTTCACCCCGGCATAAAAGCCGGGCAGCTT
>CANQXK010000074.1 GCA_947627715.1 uncultured Oscillospiraceae bacterium | reverse complement strand
CCAGGTAAAATTCGATACTCTTTTTCAGCCCTCGCTCTGTTTCGACTGCATTCGACAAACTCTGGGAGGTAATATACCGTTAAAGATAACGGTATATTACACACAACTTGGAGGTATTGGGATCATGCAACAGAAACAGACTGGCAAGTGGTACACCCTAACTAAATCCGAAGTAAAAAAAGCTGAACGCGCACTCAAAGAGGTGGCGGTTCAGCATGGCATCACATTATCTGAAGTTCGGGAAAACATCTGCGGGATAATCAACGAGTCAATGAATTGCGCGGATCCAGCTGTGAGGGCGCTGTGGGAATCGGCACCCTTTGGGCATCAGAAACCGACTCCCGGTGAATTTGTTGCCTGGTGTACGAGGCTTGTTCACGAGCAACGTACCGAGGATGCTGAGCGGGATCCGCAGGCATGATTACGAATAGTCGATGTCAATAGCGACCTCAAATTCCTCCTCGATGCTGTCGGCAAGGACAATCTGGTTCGCTAAAGACGAAGACTCTTTCAGTTGTTGCAAAAAGTATTCTGCGGCGTCCTTATGGTTGCGCCCATAGATTACATAGACGCCCTCTGCGGCACCGATTTTGCATTTGGGGAGGCGTGTCACCTCATCGGCCCCGGCAGTTTCCTTAATCGATTCTCTCCAAATCTCCTTATAGCTCCGCACAATGTAGCCATCGTTGGACATTGCTTTTTCCCTCCTCGCCATCTATAATAATAGGGCAATTATACCACATTTTGGGGCTTTTTTCTACTGACGATAAGTATGAAGAAAGATCCCGTGTGGAACGGTTGTCAGCAAGATATGGAAAGGTGGTCGATTTCGACCACTTTAGCTCGGCGGGTTCCCTTCAAGCTACGCGGAGGATAGAGAGATGACCACCTTGAACGACATTCAGAAGCAACTGGCTGAACAGTTGCTTCTCAGCATACTGAAAAAGGAGCCAACGGTTAACTATTCAGAGCTGGCAGAGCGAGTCAGCCCACCAATAAACCCGCGCAATGTGGGACACAACATCGGTCAGGTGTCTTTGCTTTGCCATGAGTTGGGCTTGCCGTTGCTCTCTGCGAAGGTCATCAACAAGAACACAGGATCCATTGGAGAGGGGTTCTTTCCCCTTTACAAAATGATGGGCATCCCCACAGAGGGGAAAAGTGAGAAAGAGCTATTCCATGAAGAATTGAAAGCCATCCGCACCTGTGACGAATGGTATAAGCTGGAGGATTACCTTGGCCTTCATGTCGGGATGCCAAGGCCGTCCGGAGCGCCGGCATCGCTGCTCAATGCTCAACGTCCCATTGCCTATGCGAAGAGCGTGGATGTCCTCAACGCTTGCTTTGGAGAGCGGATATTAGGTAAGAAATATGGCGCTTGGCAGCGGGGTGCTCTTGAATTCCCGCGAGATGGTGTGGTGTACACCGTCTGGTTTCCGAAACTCTCGGTGGATGGAGAGGCGGCTTCCGGTTCCGGGTGGGTCAACCGCATTTCACCCAACGGGATGACCATTGAGGAGACTGGAGGTTCACCCTACACGGGCTACACAGGTGAGCGGCTTGTTTTTGCAAAGAAGGGAAACGAGCCTTACAAGTTTTGCGGGGTGTTCGCGCAGGACAAGAAGCGGTCAATCCCCAGCCGTCACTTCTATGAAAAGGTCGCTGATATAGCTGACTTCAGCGGCGATGTCCCGGCGATTCAGTACTTTTCAGATGAGGCGGATCAAGACCGGCAGTTGCTGGATCTTATGAATGACGATGCTGTTTCCAGCAAAGAAATTACGCCGCACCATCGTGGCATAGCTCTTCCCGTGCCGGAACCGCTGCAAAGCGGAAACCGAATCGTATATCCGAGGAATCGGCAAACGGCAGAAAACGCTCTGGCCTTCGCTCATTACAGATGTGAGATCGATCCCACACACCCATTTTTCATTCGCCGCAATGCAGACGTACCATACATGGAGCCTCACCATCTTGTCCCGCTCTCCATGCAGAGGCAGTTTGATGTCTCACTCGATATTGAAGAAAACATCGTGTCCTTGTGCAGCACTTGCCACAATCACATCCATTATGGGAAGGGCGCCAAGGAAATGATAAAGACGCTATATGAGCAACGGAGGAAGGCATTAGAATCCGTTGGTATCCGCGTCACTCTGGATGAGCTACTTTCTTTCTACGCATAAGGGTTCTTTCCATGGTGTATTTTGTTAACCAAGAAGAACGGAAAGCATCTGGCAGCACGTTCTATCTCGAATTCCAGAAGGGCAATTATCACGGCAAATGCTGGCTGCAGGACTCGCTCAACATCGGCGGTGACCTATGGGACCAGCATCATCTGTCTGAACTGATCAGAAGCGTTATAGCGGGTTTTGATTATTACGGGATAACGGTTGTTACTAGGGATCAGTGGAAGGCAATCGTGAAGAAAGCTCAAGAAGCCAATCCAACCTGGGCGGCTATTATTGCAGAGGCAGCACCCTGGGTAGACAACTGTTTTACAGAGTACGATGAGTTTACAATCTTGGGAGTATAACTTATGAAGTGGTGGGCAGTAAAGCGCGGGATGAAGTCCTTCCTTGCGTTTATGAGAAACCCATATACAAGAATAGACCCAGAACCGGGGGACTGGTTTTGGCATCAGCATATCTGTTTGGCCTTACGGCTTGGCCCGGAAACATATCGCGCGTTCTGCCCCTATGCGGCCCAGAAAGGATTTGAGCCAGAATCTGCCGATCAATGCGATAAGTGTTCCAACTTCGTGATTCTGAGCAGCACGGACGGCAAAATGCATATTGAAGGAAGCCCTGACCTCTTTGATACCTACCGGCCTTAGCCATAACGGGTGTTTGTGTTCAAGAAATGAAATAGCTGTAGTTGTATTGAGTTGAAACAGAAGAGTGGTGGCTATCCGTGGCAGAGTATCTGTACCCAGGACAGCAGAATAATGTTGTTCACGACATTTCATACGAACAGATTCGACAACTATATAATGACAACTTGCAGGAGAAAAGGGAAGGTAAAAGCGTGACAGCGTCCTCCTATCGAGGCGAGAATTACTTTGACGGTAATAATAGCCGAATGGCAATCTTTCGGGAGGAACTCTACCGAGATCCACTGACAGCCGGTATGCGGATGTATTACCCCCACGGGGTTGTAATTGAACAAGCTCAGAGACGCAATTACTATCGGGGAGAAAACAAGATCAATCCAGAAAGTGTGCCAAGTCTGCACCGGAAATTGAATCAATATAAGTCCAAAAAGGAAAAAGAGTTATATCGCTTGGTGGCGGATATGCGGGTGGCTGAATTTTCGGCGCTACTCAATCGGTTTGAACACGTGCGGAACTGGAAGCAGAGCGATGTGCTGTATGAGCCTCTTGCACAGCACTATGGGCTGGAAACAGGTTGGCTGGACATCACGAACGATTTCAACGTGGCCTTGTTTTTCGCCACGTGTTATTGGAGCAACAACGAAAAGCGATGGCTCCCGCTGACAAAAAAGCAAACAGAATCAGATGAGGAGAAGCGGCAATACGGGATGATCTTCCATATGCCCAGCTACGAGATGGCCATGCGCTGGTCCATGGGGCTGCCAAAATTTATGCCGCCCACTGGAGCGGAAGTTGAACGTATTGAAGACGGACAGGGAAAGTATCGGCTACCCGGTGGTCTTCCTTATCAGGGAGATATCGACAACATCATCTACCCATTGGGCTTTCAGCCCTTTATGCGTTGTTCCATGCAAAACGGTTATGGCATATATATGCGCAGCCCCCGTCCGCTCCAACAGGATGATGGCTTTGAAAAGCTGCGCTTCAGACATAGCGAGCGGCTAAGCAGAGACGTTTATGAGGCCATGAAAGGTGGAGAACTCATATATCCCCACGAGGGTTTGCGAGAGGCAGCGTACATCATTGACCAGATAAAGGTTGCCACGGAGTTTTCTGAGGAGGCCTTTCGCTATGCGCTATACAGAAGTCATTATTACCGGCTGGATGACAGGGAACAGTGTTTGGAGGA
>CANQXK010000073.1 GCA_947627715.1 uncultured Oscillospiraceae bacterium | reverse complement strand
ATATTTGAAGGAGAACATGGAACATGAATTCGCAATCAGACAGGAGGCTCTCCAACGAGGAGCTGAAGGCCCTGAACCGTCCACCCCAAGCGGAGATGCTTTCGCTCCTCAGTGGTCTGCTCCAGCGTCAAGCAAGAATAGAAGAAACACTTACGACACTGACAACGACCGAGGATGCGGAGAGGATACTAAACCAAACGGAGAATCTGAACAGCAGCATCCTGTCTCTGACGGAACAGGTTGGGAAAATGCACGAGAGCAATACTACGAGCATCGAAAACGTGGAGAGAGCTTCGAGGAAGTCCGTGCGCAGTTTAACGCGTACCGCCAGGAACTCAATCATCCTGACCGCGATAGCGTCCTCGCTCTCGACCCTGTTGCTGACGCTCTTATCTCGACTGCTGTGACCGGGGCCGCCCTCTCCGATACCGGCCCCGTCCGCGACGCCACATCTATGCGTCAGCACATTGACACCAAAGCGTACCGTGAGCGTCAGCGCAAGCGCATCGCCATGGGCCACAAGCCCGACGACCATGAGGACGAAGAACCTACATGGTCACAAACAATGATGTAACAGGAGGTAAAAATGATGGCAAGTATCATGAAAAAAACTGAACGGAAATATAAAATCACCGTCAGCAACGGCTACCGCGCTGACGGCAGGAAAATCTCAAAGGCCAAAACAATCACCGTACCTGACTCCGTGCCCCGGCGCGGCATCGAACAGTACGTCATCCATGCCGCCGAGGAGATGGAGCGCGAGGTCAAAAACGGTTACAGCGAGGACGGGGAGACGCCGTTTCAGGAGTACGCCGACCATTGGCTGAGCCGCCAGGTCAAGTACGCCCCCAGCACCCGCGCAAGCTACGAGCGGATGCTGCAAAGGGTCTACCCGTACATCGGGGCGGTCAAGGTCAAGGATATTCGCCCCATCGCCCTGGAGAATATGCTAACGGAGCTTCGCAAACAGACGCGCCGGGGGAAACCCATTCAGGAGGCCACGGTGCAGAAATATCTGACTGTCGTCTCTGCTGTCCTCTCAGACGCAAAGCGCAACGAGATCATCCAGAAGAACCCGGCGCGGATGATCGACCTCCCGGACACCGAGCGGCGGGAGCAATTCATCCCCACGCCGGAGCAGGCGAAGGAATTCCTTGACGACCTCGTGGACGAGCCTTGGCAGTACAAAGCCTACTATCTGCTGGCGATCTACACAGGCTGCCGGCGCGGCGAGCTGTGCGCGCTCAAATGGTCGGACTTCATCATGGACGGCGACCGCTGTATTCTCACCGTCAGCCGCTCCCGGAGCATCGTGGCGGGGGAGGGGGTGAGGGAGGGTCCCACCAAGAACGGCAAGAGCCGCATCCTCGCCATCGACGAGGACGTCACGTCCTTCATAAAATCCTACTGCTACTACATGATACACGTGGCGGAGGAACAGGGCATTGAGTCCAGCGACTACCTGTTCACGAACGACGACGGAAGTCTCATCCACCCGGACACCTTCACAAAGCACCTGCAGAAGATCTATGAGGAGCTGGGCTTCCCCAGCGAGTTCCACCTCCACACCCTCCGCCACTACTTTGTCACGACCCTCCTCCACAGCGGCGTGGACAAGCAGACTGTCGCGGAGCTCGCCGGCCACGGCGACACGTCCTTCCTGGAGCGCACTTACTGCCACCCCCAGATGGAGCTGAAGCAACACGCCGCGGAGGTCATGACGCAGAGCTTGTTGGCATCGTAATGATGCAGAGCTTATTTATCCCGGCTGCTTACACACAACTTGCGCAAAATAGATACGTGACCATATTGCGGATATGCAAAAAGCGATTTTTGTGCTATCATTGGGAAGAGGATAGGAGGGACTTTCATGGGACATTGTGATTGGGCGCTTTCAAGTGATGTTATGCGGGCCTACCACGACAACGAGTGGGGGATGCCGGTACATGACGACAGACAGATGTTCGAGCACCTGACGCTGGAGTGCCTCCAGTGCGGCCTCAGCTGGGGGCTGATGCTGAAAAAACGGGAGGTCTTCCGAAAGTGCTTTGAAAATTTCGCGTACGACAAGATCGCCGCCTACGGCGAGGAGGACGTACAGCGAATCCTGAATACGCCGGGGATGCTGAGGTCCGAGCGAAAGGTCCGGGCCGTTATCCACAACGCCCGGTGTTATCAGACGGTCCGGGCGGAGTTTGGCAGCTTCTGCGCGTACCTGTGGGGCTATACGGGTGGAAAAACCGTCCTCTACGACGGCCACGCGGAGGGTAAAATTCCCGTCAGCAACGGCCTTTCGGATGAGATCAGCCGGGACCTCAAAAAACGGGGCTTCAAATTTGTGGGGGCGGTGACGATCTATTCGCACCTCCAGGCCTGCGGCATCATCAACGACCACGCCTCCGACTGCCCCTCCTTTACGAGAATCAGCAAGACTAATCCCACAGTGAAAATGAAGCCCGACCGGGAAGTGGGTCAAGCGTAATACTCGTTTGTGTCGTGATTTTGTTGGTTATGTAGAAGAATATCTTTCCAGTAGCTTTTCCGCGGCGCTTGGGGTATTGTGTGTTTGCCTCACGAGGGCAAATCACAAAAGGAGAGAGGGCTGCAGTATGGCAAGCATCAGAAAAAGGGGCGGCGCATACCTGATCATCGTATCCATGGGCTACGACCACAACGGCAAACGCCGCCCACCCCAGCAGAAGACCGTCCACCCGCCGGAGGGCCTGACCCAAAAGCAGACGGACAAGTGGCTACAGGAACAGGCTACGCTGTTCGAGATGACCTGCAAGAACATCACGCCAAAAAGAAACCCCAATACCACATTAGCCGAGTACACCGAGATCTGGCTCCGGGACATAGCGCCCACGAAGCTGGCGAAGTCCACCGTCATACGGGAACGTCAGGACACGGAACGCTTTCTCCCCGTTCTTGGCGGCTACAAGCTCACGGAGTTGACAGCCGACCACTTCCGCAAGCTCTACGCGGATATGCGGCGCAAGAAAAACAAAAATACAGGAAAACCGCTCTCCGAGGCGACCATCGAGGGAGTCCACGCGTGCTTGTGTGGCATTCTCTCGGACGCCGTGGAGGGCGGTTTTATTGACAGAAACCCGGCTTGGCGGACATTCAAATACGCCGGAAAGAAGTTCAAGCGGCCCGTCGCCGACGAGGAGACGGCGGCACAGATCATCGCGGCATTGGGGCAGGAGAACATCAAGTACGAGACATACTTCAAGCTGGTCATTTCCACAGGTATGCGGCGAGGGGAGTGCTGCGGGCTCAAATGGAGCGACTTCGACCACAATGACCATACGATTCACATCCACCGCAATGTGGTGAAGCTAACGGGGGAGGACATCATTGTAAAAGCGCCAAAGACCGCCGCCGGCGACCGCTACGTCTACTTCTCCGCCGAGATGGAGGCACTACTGGAGGACTATCGAAAATACTGCGAGGACGAGGCGGAGCAGTACGAGAAAAGGGAAATCACTGACGACGATTACCTCTTCCGCCGCAGGGGGACGAGTCTCCCGATGACGCCGACATCCTTCACTTGGCGTTTCAAGAATATCCTCCGAAAGTATGGCCTCCCGGACAACCTCAACGTCCACAGCCTCCGCCACACAGCGGCGAGCCTGATGATCGCCGGCGGCACCGACCCCGCCACCGTTGCCGGCCTCCTGGGCCACTCCCAAGTCAGCACCACCCTGGACATCTACACCCACGCCTTCGACAAAAACAAACGCACCGCCAGTGAGAAGCTGCAGGAAGCGCTGGAGGTGTGAGATGGACGTACTCAAATCCCTCTTTGACGGCAACATCCGGCCCTTCGAGCAGTCCGGCAGGCTCACCCCGGAGGCATCAGGGCTTATGAAAGAGGTGGTGATACAGGAGGAGCAGCTCCTGTCCCAGCTGGACGAAAACACCGCCGAAACCCTCCGCACCTACCAGGCGGGCAGGGATGAGGTCAATTACCTCGTCACTCTGGAGCGCTTCAAAGACGCCTTCATACTTGGCGCGAAAATGATGATGGAGATACTCACGGAGCGGTAAAAAACAGCGGCTGTCTACATGTGCAGGCAGCCGCTGTTGATTTGTT
>CANQXK010000072.1 GCA_947627715.1 uncultured Oscillospiraceae bacterium | reverse complement strand
CCCTAAGATTTTCAGGTGGTTTAGTATATCCGTTTCCAGTCTGGCAAGCCTTGACTTTGCATTTTTAAGGGTGTCGGTTTCCAGTGTGAATGTAAGGTACAGTAAATTTACACTATCATAAAGGAAAGGATGGATTGAGAATAATAGTAAAATGTGGTAAAATATCTATTGTATTAGGGTCTATAACGTAAGTTATGATTTCCACTTAGGAGATAATGTAATTAACAATCTGTAAAGATTTTATAGGCTTTCGCATGAAGGTATCGCATTTGGTATATAGAGACCCTAATACATTTTTTAGGAGGGTACAACTTGGAAAAATATAAAGATTTATCAGATCAAATATGGACAACAAGAATTTCAAGAGTTAATGCTGAAAAAAGATTGATAAACAAAGAAGCTTTTTTTCAGGGAATTAACATTTATTATTCATGTGTTACGATTATATTTTCGATACTTACATTACTTAATAAAAATGAAAAAATAAGTTTGATGATAGTGTTTATGACAATATCATTGCTTATTGTTATTTTATATTTGAATGGACAAAAATATCTGGAGCATGCAAGAGAATATAGAAAGAATTATACAGAGTTACAAAAACTTGAATTTGAATTAAAGAATATTGAGAGTGATGATGTAGAGTTGTTTAAGAACATATACAATAGATATTGTGATTTACTAGATTCAAGTAGTAATCATATATCGTTTGATTATTATGAGACAGTTCATAGTAGCTCAGGTGAATATAGAAATAGGAAATGGAAAAATGTAAGGTGTAAATACTATTATAATGTTATTTGGCGTGCCCTTTTAAAAATATGTGTTATATTATTGCCAGTGGTTTTATATTGGATATGTGGGGTTTTATAGATGCAGGCATCGTATTTATGGAAAAAGTTGTTCACAAAAAAACATCTTATTGAACATTATGAAGAAAAAGTAAAAAATAAGCCGTCCGTTGGATTGGACAAAGTGTCACCTCGAAAATTTGAACAAAATTTGGATGAGAATATTGAAATTATTATTCGAAAATCTATGAATGGCTCTTATCATTTTACAAGATATAAGCAACTACTATTTACGAAAGGACCTGCAGAACCGCCTAGAGCGATTTGTGTGCCGACGCTAAGAGATAAGTTAACAGCGTCAGTGCTGAATGAGTTGTTGGCTGGGGTATATGGGGATAAATGTAAGACCATAATGCCACAACTTGTTATAGATGATATTACAAAAAAAATTCCAATGTACACACATTTTATAAAATTGGATGTGAAATCATTTTATGGTTCAATAAATCAAGACAAGTTGATTAAAATAATAAAAAGAAAGATACACAAACCAGAAATTATATCAATTATATGGAATGCAATTAGAACAGAGGCGCTTCTTTATCCGATAAAGGAAAAGACTGTAAAAAAGGAAAGAATATTGGGAGTTCCAGAGGGATTACCTATTTCAAACTCTTTAGCTAACATATATATGCAGGATATTGACATAAAATATAGAGAACTTGGCTATATATCATATTACAGATATGTTGATGACGTATTGATATTGGTTAATGAAGATAAATTTTTTGATATAAAGAAAAATATATGTGATGATATAAAAAAGCTTGGATTAGAATTAAATAACAAGAAAGATGAGGGACTTGTAACAGAATCATTTGAATATTTAGGTTATGTTTTAAATGATAATGAAGTGACAGTAAGAAAAAGCAGTGTTTTAAAAATCGAGCAATCTATAGAGGAATTATTTAGAACGATAAAGAAAGATAATATTGGATATTTGCAATGGAAATTAAATTTAAAAATTACAGGTTTTATTCTTGAAAGCCATAAATATGGTTGGTTATTTTTCTATTCTCAAATAACTGATTTGAGTTTACTTTTCCACTTAGATGATGTTGTGCAAAAATTGATTAAGCGTTATAAATTAGAAGGTAAGATTAAAATAAAGAGATTTGTTCGGACATATGCTGAAATTCATATGGCATTGCATGAGACTAAGTATATTCCGAATTTAGATGATTTGAAATTAGAAGATAAGAAAGCTATTTTATCGGACATATATCAGATGGATTTGACTGACAAAGATGAACGCTTTGTTGAAATACAGTTCCATAAAATAATGAAACGTGAAATAAGAGACATTGAAAAGGATATTGAAAATATATCTTAATCTTCGGAATATGCAAATATTACTGTATGATTATGCAATGAATTGAAGTGGCTCCATATTTGGCTAATGGAAAGTCAGATTGTTTATCATATGTGGCAGGGATTGCCTTGGTAAAAGCTTTGTGTGAGACCATTACACAAAATAGGTTACACTTGCGTACCCGCTTATATTTTGTGAAAGTGTGAAATATACTATGTAATCAAGAGAGAAGTTGATAGGGCGGAGACTTGGCTCCACCCTGTCAATTTTCAAGAGATGTAATATATTTCATAAATTTTTTTCTGAAATAAAATGCTCGGTTTTTATCAGAGATTTCTCTATTATAAATATTGGAATATATAGGATGATAGGGTTTGGAATCCTTGGTACGAATTTGTATAAATTCACCATTTGCAGTATGCAGAGTAGCTTTGTTTGATGCTGATAATTGTTCGTTCAATTGCTTACAGATATTGTAGTAATCGGTTTCAAGCTGTGCAGCGAGTGAAGCATACTTTGGTAATGACAAATCTACTTGAATTGGAGATAAATACATCCATTCTGCCGGAATGCCCTCCTTGCTAATTGGAACATACAATAAACGCTGAAGTTTCTCATACAATTTTGTTTCTTGAAATCTTCGTTTTGAAAGCAGTTCATCTATAATAGACGCAGTTTGAGTTATAAACATTGTTTCTAACGGTTTTCCGGTTCTATCGCATTTGTTGGTTTTTAATTCACCATCTTCAAAATCAAGGGTAGTATTGGAAAGATTTAGACCGATTGTTAATTCTAAAAGTTGACCAGTTCTACCTTTATTAATTATCATCATTGCATCTTGCACCTGTGCTGGAGATAAATATTCTTTAAATGGGATATGTGCAAGTTTTTCAATTCTTGTTTGTGCTTCTATTAGTTTCATGATTCAGATACCTCCATAAAAAATTCGCTGATCTGAACACCAAGTACATTTGCAATCTGATTAAGCACCGAAATAGAAAGGCTCTTATCACATCCGGATGCTTCGATTTTAGAGAGATAGCTAATACTGATTTTAGCCTGTTCAGCAAGTTGTATCTGTGTTAATTTAGCTTGTTCTCTGTATTGTTTTATATTAGTGCCTATAACACGATATAGGTCTGTATCATTTTCGAAATGCATATCAATACCTCGTTCACTATTTGTGAATATTATCTCATGAGATGAATAAAAGATAAATTCACTTATAGTGAAACGAAATTGCTGTGGATTTTCATAAGAAATTGAGTTACAATATATAAATCAATATAAAAATCAACATAAAAATCAATATAAAAAGAAGGAGGTATGGCTTATAAATTTACAACCAAATAATTTTAGGCTTGAACTAACAACAGTTTGGTCGTTTCCGAACAGGGGGAGTTGGGCAACGCATTCAGGAAAGTATCGAGGAAATTGGTCACCATATGTACCAAGAAATTTGATACTTCGTTATTCTAATCCCGGTGATTGGGTCTTAGATCAATTTATGGGGAGTGGAACAACCTTGGTAGAGGCAAAGCTACTCAATCGTCATGCAGTAGGTGTTGACATCAATCCGCAACCTGTTTCAATTTCTGAAACGAATTTACAATTTCAATGTGAAACTAATTCAAAAATCTTTACACGAAATGGAAATGCTACAGATTTGTATTTTATCAAAGACAGTCGTATTGACTTTATCTGTACGCATCCGCCATATGCCAATATCATCAAATATAGCAAAGGGATAGAAGGGGATATTTCTTTGCTTGGTGTGGAAGATTTTTTGGCAGAAATGCAGAAGGTGGCAGAGGAATCATATCGTGTGTTGAAAAAGGGAAAAATGTGTGCTGTAATGATTGGGGATGTAAGAAAATATGGAAAGGTTATTCCATTAGGGTTTCGTATGATGGAATGCTTTTTACAGGCAGGATTTACGAATAAAGAAATTATAATTAAAGAGCAGCATAATTGTCGTTCTACTGATTATTGGGAAAAACAAAACAACAATTTTCTGCTTCTGGCACATGAGTATATATTTGTATTTCAGAAGTAAGATAATTCACAAAAAGTGAAAGTTTTGGTTGTTATTTTGTATGTTTGCAAGTATAATCCCGTCTTTGACAGTTACGAGAACAAGAAAAGCCTTACAACACCTGATATATAAGGGCTGTAAGGCTTTT
>CANQXK010000071.1 GCA_947627715.1 uncultured Oscillospiraceae bacterium | reverse complement strand
CGCTTTTTATAAATTTATCTTGTATACATTCAGCGGGCAGATCCACAACCCATACAACAACCGAGGCGTTTCAGCCTTGGTCATTTTATTATCAGGAGATATTACTATGAATAGTACAAGCCACTACACAAAACCAGCAAATCAGGTCCGACGAAGGCCCAAGAACACCCTAACCGCCGGCTCTCCAGTGCAGGACAAACAATGAAAGGAGGTGCGAAATGAAAATTACTATTGAAAAAAGTGCGTCAGGGGATGCGCAGCTCACTGCTGAAATGCTCAGGCAGGCTGGCCTCGCTTGGTCGGACGAGCTGGAAGTTCATGTCTCCGGGAGCGCGATTATCGTCACGAAAAAGCAGACGTCCGCCAACGACCTGCGGGAAGCTATGAGCAGTCTCGTCGCTCTTGCCGATGAATTCAGGAAGCGCGCTAACGAGATCTGCGCCGGTTGCGACGGAGAGGATTGTCCGTACCTGGAGGACGAGTCGGACGAGGGGGACGACGTGTGAAAGAGATAGACTGAGGGTGCCGTGATGGCCTCACGAAAACTGCGTGGGGACAGTGCGCGGATGACGCGGTAACGAGGGAACGCTGTGCTCACCGTCTGCATTCTTCGGGGCGGAGGTCGCCGACGTCAGCGCACTCCCTCTGCGGTGACGATTGGCAAGGGCAGAGGGGGTGATCAGGTCCTCTGCGTTGGCTGGTTCGGTCTATTCTCTGCTCGGAGATGGCTGCGGCACTCCGCCATCTCCCCGGAGGATGCGTTGCGGTGACGCTCGCCTGAACATCACCCTCTGCTATGTCAGCGTGTCAGGTGGCCTCTGTGAAATGCAGACTCGCACACAACGGGTGCTCCGTGTTCCCCGCGAGGACGAAAGACTACCACCAGCAGGTGGTCATTTGTCCTTGCGGGTCACCAAAACTGGGGCCCACCCTCAACTCCTGTATTGACTGCCAGTCGAGTGACAAAGGCAGCGTATGGATTTTGTACTGAGCGCACAACCCGCTGTCGCGGCGCTGGTCGCCGCGTGTGCCGGTTTCCCCCTCCGCGCGGGGCAGGCGACCACTCAAAATTGGAACGGCGCTGTGGGCCGCTGTCGGGTGAAGTCAAGAGGACGATTTCAGGCTTTTGGCCTCGTTCGATTATCGAACAAGATAAAGGGAGGTGGTCGCAAGCGACCCCTCCCAGCCACAAAGCCCCGCAGTGCGGGGCTTTTTTGAGATTCGCCGGGGTGGTCGGTAAAAGCGACTGCCCCGGTTTTAGGTACACCTTGGGACTGAAAACACCCGTGGCACAAGGGCTTTGGCGGTGTCACGGGCAGAAGGAGGACAATATTGGAAAATAATGAAAACAACAAAGTGAGGACCGCAGTGTGGCTCCGGCCCACTGCCATCGAGGACATCGACCACTGGATGAAGCGGGACAACTGCAAAACGCGAAGCGAGTTCATCGACAACGCTCTCGCGTTCTACGTGAGCTACCTGGAATCCAACGACGCCTCCAACTTCTTGGGCCCGGTGCTGTCGTCCATGATCCGCGGGATATTGGAAAACAACAATAACCGGCTCCGCTCTCTCCTCTTCAAGTGGGCGGTGGAGCTGAACATGGCCTGCCACACCATTGCCGCCCATTTCCGGGTGGACGACATCGACCGCAAGGCTCTCCGGGCGTTCGCCATAGACGAGGTGAAGAAGACCTGCGGACAGGTCAGCTTTGACCACGCGCTGGATGTGCAGAGACGCATACCCGTGAAGGATGACACCAAGTGGCCAGGATAATTTTTATCTCCCCCTACCTCAAGGGCGGGCAGGACAAGTCCAAGTTGGCGCATCGCACCAAGTACATCGCCACACGTGACGGAGTGGACCTGCTCAGGTCGGAGAGGGGCTCGGAGTCCGCCACAGAGAAACAGCGGGAGTATATCCTGCGGCTCGTCAAAACGTTTCCTCAGTCGAAGGAGCTGGCGGAGTATGAGGACTACCTCTCCATGCACACCAGGGACGCCGCGTCAGAGTTCATCGACCAGGTGTGGGAACAGTTCATCGACTCCATGGATGAGCGCGAAAACTATCTGGACTACGTCTCTCACCGTCCCGGTGTCCGCAGCGACGGCGACCACGGGCTGTGGGATAAGGATGGGAAGGTGCTGAATCTCAGTAAGGCCGTATCGGAGGTGGCAAATCACTCCGGCATCGTCTGGACGCCGGTGGTGTCGCTGCGGCGCGAGGACGCGGAGAGGCTGGGCTACACCGACGTGGACAACTGGAGGGCGCTGGTCAACTCATGCGTCCAAGAGATAGCAAAGGGCTACAGAATACCGTTAGAGCATCTGCGCTGGTACGCCGCGCTGCACGAAAAGGAGAAGCACGTCCACATACACATGGTGGTATTCTCCTCTGATCCCAAAGAGGGGTATCTCACCAAACAAGGCATCCGGGACATCAAGTCCGCCTTCGCCACACGCGTCTTCGAGCAGGATCTGCTGCACACCTACGAACGAAAGACCGAGTACAGAAATGCGCTTGGGAAGTCCGCGCAGATGAGAATGGCAGAGCTGGTGACATCCATGAACAGCGGCTCCGCCGTGAGCGAACGGTTGGAACAGCTCATCGGTGAGCTGGCCGAGAAGCTCAAGGCCACCAATGGCAAGAAGGTCTACGGCTACCTCCCGCCGAGGGTCAAGAGCGTTGTCGATGAGATCGTGGACGAGCTGGCGAAGGACGAGAGAGTCGCGGCGGCGTACTCGCTCTGGCAGGATATGCAGGACGAGGTGGTCCGCACCTACACCGACGACCTGCCGGAGCGCGTGCCGCTCTCCCAACAAAAGGAGTTCAAGCCCGTGCGGAACATGGTGATTCGTGAGACGCTGAAGCTCTCCGAGCGCAAAGTCACGTTCGAGGACGAGGACATGGACGACGAGCCGGAGAGTACGGAAACAGTACCGCCTACGATTTCCGGCATCCACAAGATCTACGAGCAGACCGAGAGATACCGCAAGGCAAAGAAAACACTCTGCGATGAGGACGCCGACATGGACGAAAAACGGTCCGCAATTGAGTCTCTGGAAAAGCTGTGGGATGAGGGGTACACGATTGCCGCTCATCAGTTGGGTAAGGTGTACCGCGACGGGTTAGGTGTACCCGCCGATTGGGTGAAGGCCGAGGGGTGGTTCAGAAGATCCGCGGAGCAGGGAACAGTCTGCTCGGCCTATGCTCTTGGAAAGCTCCTGTTGCCGGTCGGTCTCTCCACCGAGGCCATCCGCTGGCTCAACAAGTATGCAGCCGATGCCGGTGACCAGTATGCGAGGTATACTCTCGGCAAGGTCTACCTCGCGGGAGAAAACGCGGAGAAGGATGTGGACATAGCCGTTGATTACCTGAAAGCCTCCGCTGAGATGGGAAACCAGTACGCCCAATATACCCTCGGCAAGCTCTATCTGCTGGGCCGGGAGGTGCCGCCTGATAGAGATGTGGCGGTGTATTATCTCACACGGTCGGCAGAGCAAGGGAACAGGTACGCACAATTCTTCCTGGATCACTTAGACGACATACACAACCCATCAGTCGGTCTGGCGGTGCTTCGGATGTTCCACCACATGGCAAACATCTTCCGTGACACCACCGCCCAGGACTACACCCACATGGGGCTTCACATCGACCGCAAGCGCCGGCGCGAGCTTCAGGAGAAGCGCATTGCCATGGGACACAAGCCGGACGACCATGAGGATGAGAAGATGAATCAGACCATGAGTTGACAGAGAAAACGGCGGGGAATTTCCCCGCCGCTTCGGTGGATCAGAGCCTCTCGGCCAGCCCGGACTGTTCAGGCGATGGGCCTGAACTCAATATTCACCCGCATACCCATCCCGGCGGCGAGCCGCTGGAGGGTCCTGACGGACGGGTTGCCGTCGCCGTTTTCAAACTTGCTGATGTCCGACTGCGCGATGCCGGTGCGCTCGGACAGCTCCTTTTGCGTAAGCCCGGAATTTTTCCGCGCGTCGATGAGCGCCTGGATAAGCGCAAATTCCGGCTCCAGCGCGTCGTACTCCCGGCGAAACTCCGGGTCGCGGAGCTGCTCGGCGAGGAAAGATTCAAAATCATCCACGTTATTAGCCCCCCTCACGATTTTGCCCGACCGCTATTTCATCTCCACAAATCCCACGATCAGATCCACAGCCTCGGCGGTGATGTCCTCCGGGGCTTTTTCCTCGAAGGAGGCGTTGCGGCTGGCAAGGTCAAGCATCCGCGCCTGGTCGCACAAAATCACACCGTCTGTCTTTGTGCGGCCATCCAGGCGGACGTGGAACGGGTGGCCCTTGTCCGTATGAGTGATAGGACACACCATAGTGAGGCTGCTCACGCGGTTAAATAAATTGTTACTGACCACCAGCGCCGGACGCCG
>CANQXK010000070.1 GCA_947627715.1 uncultured Oscillospiraceae bacterium | reverse complement strand
CGGGCTTGCTGATATGTATATTGGCGCTCCTTGGTACGGTCATTATATGGGGATTATCTTTGATAATGCTTGTAACAGTTTATGTAAGATTTTTTAAGATTTACATTTACGCCGCCATATCGCCGCTTCCGTTGGCAACCTTTGGCGGTGAAAACTCCGAACGCACCGGGCGAAACTTTTTAATGAGCTTTATCGGCGTGGGCTTGCAGGGCTTGATTATAGCGATTGCCTTTATCATTTTTTCCAAGATGACAAGTTCAGGCTTTACGGTAGATTCAAGCGCCAGCGCCACATCTAACATGTTTAATTACTTAGGAACACTCTTGTTACAGCTTATATTGCTTGTGACAATGGTGAGGGCTTCCGACCGTATTATAAGAGAAATGGTAGGTGGATAATATGTGGAACGGACAGGTTAAGATTAACAAGGATATTCTTACCTATTCCGAGCGAGGAATAGGCGGATTAAGCCTAAAGCAAACAATTTTCGGCGGCGCTGCTATTTTAGCGGCGATAGTAGTATATTATTTCGGCAACAAGTTTTTCGGAGAACAGGTAGCTCTCATTTTGTGCGCCGTAATAGCCGTACCGCTGGCGGCGGTAGGATTCGTAACTTACAACGGAATGACTTTCGTTCAACTTGTAAAAGCAATGTTCAACAGTAAATGTATTCCTGTCGTCTTGCTTTTTAAATCTAAAAGTTATTATAAAGAGATGATTTCTCTTTCTAAGTATATAGATAAATCATCTCCAAAGGAGGATAAACACAATAATGCAGCTAAAAACTCACCGAGCTCTCAAGCAGCTCGAAAAGAAGGATAATTTTTATATTCCTCATTCCGTTCAAGATACCATTCCGATCAAGACGGTATGGGAGGACGGTATATTTCAGTTGGCATCAAAGCAAACTAAGCTCAATCAATATTCGTTGACTTACCAAATCAGCGATATTAACTATTCAATTTCGAGTCCGTTTGAAAAAGAACAAAAGTTCCTCTTATGGGAAAGCGTACTAAATTCTTTTGATCCTGACGCACGATACAAAATATCTGTGTTCAAGCATCGAATCGATGCGCAAAAGCTGACAGACGAAATCACTTTCGGTTTAAAATCAGACGGGTTTGACGAACAACGAAAAATATTCAACAAGGTGATGATTGACAAAGCAATGGCGGCTAACGGAATAACGCAAGATATATATATCAGCGTAACCACTTGGAAGAAGGATATTGAAGCCGCCAAGACATTCTTTACACGGCAGTACACGCAACTGTCGCAGGCATTGGCAATGCTGTCATCTTCAATAAGGCAGCTGAATGCGGTTGAACGCCTAAAGATATTCCACGACTTCAATCGAATAGGCTCGGAGAGCGCCTATTCCCTTGACCTGAAAGATATGATGAAGCAAGGTGCGGATATACGCGATTATATTTGTCCGGACGCTTACAGTACGGATAACGGCAGCCCCGACCACTTTATTCTTGGCAATAAATACGGGCGCGCCCTGTTCTTGCGCAATTATGCCTCGTTCTTTCAGGATGATATTGTAACCAAACTGTGCAGCATAAACCGCCCTTGCTGTTTTTCGATAGATCTTTGCGCAATTCCTACAGATGAAGCCGTATCGGCTGCGCAAAACATTAAAATGCGAGTTGACGGCAACAAAATCAATTATTTGCGCAAAGCGGCGCAAAAGGGAATGTACGGTGCGGATATAACCTATGATATGAAACAGCAGATTGAATATGCCGAGGAATACCTTAACGACTTGACCGAGCGCGACCAGCGAATGTTTTATGTGACGATATCAATGGTGCATTTAGCGGATTCGCTTCAAGAATTGGACAGCGACACCGATGAAATTCTTGCAGCGGCAAGACAGGGAATGTGTCAGATCGGCACGCTGCTCTTCCAGCAACTCCCCGGCTTGATAACGGCATTGCCGTATGGCGTTAATAGAATTTACGCCGAAAGAACGATGCTGACCGAGGGCGCGTCGATATTTTTGCCCTTTCGTGCGCAGGAAGTAACAGACCGCAACGGATTGTTTATGGGTGTAAACGCCGTTACGGGCAATCTTCTTCTTGTGGATTTGATGCGCCTGAACAACCCGAACAGATTTGTTATCGGTATTCCGGGCTCAGGTAAATCATTCGGCGTTAAAATGAACATTTTTCAATTGTTCTTGAATACGCCTCACGACATTATCATTCTTGATCCCGAATGTGAATATGCTCCGCTTGTTAAGAAGATTGGTGGGCAGGTTATTACACTGTCCGCGTCAAGCGATACGCATATCAACGCTATGGATATAACGGCAGGCTACGCTGAAAACAAATCGGCAATGTACTTTGAAAAGTCGAATTTCATTGTTTCACTTTTTGAGCTTATAGACAAGTCTGAGCCGATCGGCGGCAACGATAAATCAATCATAGACCGATGTGTTATCAACATTTATCAGAAAAGCAGGGGAGAAGTTCCCACTTTAAACGACTTGCGCAAAGAATTGGAATTGCAACCCGAAAGACGCGCGAAAGATCTCGCTCTGAAGCTGGAGCTTTTCACAACGGGATCTCTAAAATCATTTTCGCAGCAAACGAATGTTGAATTCAACAATAGGATCATATGCTTCGATACCAGCAAGCTCGACGGTGATCTGAAAACAATAGGTAACCTTATCGTTACCGACTGCCTTGTAAACCGTGTCACCAAAAATTTTGCTGAGGGGAAAACAACGTATTTGTTCTTTGATGAATTCCAAACAATGCTGAAAGAAAAATATTCGGCAGAATACTTTAACTCTGCGTGGAGGCGATACCGTAAGCGTGGCGCTTCGCCCTGCGGAATAACGCAGAATATCGAGTACCTAAAAAGCGATGTTGAATTCAGCACAATGCTTGGCAACAGCACTTGTGTTACTCTTTATCAGTTATCAGCTGAGGATATGAGGCTCGTCGCCGAAATGTATAAGCTGTCTGAAGAACAGTTAAAATTCGTTTCCGAAACCGCCCTGCCGGGTAACGGTTTAATGCGAATAGGCGGCAACATCGTGCCGTTCAATGGGCAGTGGCCTAAAGGCAACGCCCTATATGATCTTATGACGACAAAGCCGTCAGAATGGTCTGTTTAATTATCTAAGCGGGGGCTTTAACAGCTCCCGCTTTTTTAGGAGGTAATATTATGCCCGATATTAAAGAGCACAAAACGACAGAGGATATTAAAACAATAAATCGAGAAATTAAGGCAGTCCAAAAAGGCGTAAAAAGCGGCTCAGACGTGTTGGGAAGGCGAAATAATGTAATTCCACCGCCTGCGCCCGAAAAAGGTAAAAATCATAAAAATACGAGCCGTGAGGCATCGGAAAACGACGTAACAGCCGAAAGAAAATCTGTTCAGCATAAGAGCGAGAGCAACGACTTTGCTGTATATTCAAAAAACAACAAATCAGTCTATGCGACAAGCAAAAATGATTCGTCTACTTATGCCGGCAGTTCTCAATACACGCGTTCAGATCGAAGTGCGGCAGACCGAACAGCCGATACTTCACACCCTCATTCTGACAGTTCACATATTCGCGCCGGCACGGCCGCAGCAACGCGCGACAATGAAGAGATCACCGGGACTGTATTTAACACTGACAAGAACAACAACTTAAAAATCAAAAGCGGCGAAAGTAAAGCCGGCTCATTTGGCGCAGTCAAAACGCCCGGGGAAAAAACGATTAAGAGTACGGGTGAGCTCAGCAACACCGCTGTAAAGCAACTCACGACTTCTGATGATTCAACAATAGAATCAGAAACAATCACTAAGGCGCAAGGTATTTTGTTTGCAACAGGCGGTGCGGCATATGTTCCCGCAAAGGCTGTATTTTCAATTCCCGCAAGGCGAAGCTATGCAACCAAATACAAACCGTTGAAAAAGGAAACCGCTGAAACCATAAAAAACCTCAAAGCGGATAATGCGAGTATAAAACAAGCAATTAAGTCAGAAAAGCAAAAATTCAAAGATATTAAATCTGAATACAAAAACGACAGCGTTAAAATAAAGGACGCTAAAAGCTCATATAAGGCGGCAGAACGTTCAGGAAAGACAGCAATCCGCCAAAACAACAAAGAGGCGAGAAAGGCGGCAAAACGCCTGAAGAAAGCGGCAAAAGCGGTATCCTCATTAAAAACTTTAGCAGCAGTAGGCGCAGGATTATTTGCGTTGGTAATTGTTGCTTCTGTTGCCGCCGTTATGTTGTCACCGTTGGGCGTATCGTTCTCAGAGGACGATGCAAACGGTATGTCGGTTAAAACAGCTATACAAACGCTTAACGCAGAATTTGAAGATGAAATTAAAGATCTTGAACATCGCAAACCGCACGATACGGTCTCAATATCTAATTCCGGTTGTCTTTATACCGTTG
>CANQXK010000069.1 GCA_947627715.1 uncultured Oscillospiraceae bacterium | reverse complement strand
GATGAGTACGATTATATCGTAATCGACTGCCCACCTAACCTCGGAATGCTCACCATCAATGCGTTGGTAGCGGCCGATGAGGTGCTTATTCCGGCGCAGGCGCAGGATTATTCGGCAATGAGCATTCAGCAGGTTTTGAATACCATTAAAATGATTCAGCAGTATCCTAATCCGGATTTGAAAATCGGCGGTATATTGCTAACGATGTTCAATCCGAGAAGAAACGAAGATAAGTTTATGCAGAATAGTATTAAAACGGCGTTTCACGATGTGAGACTGTTTGAAACAACCATTCCGTACAGTATTCGTGTTTCTGAAGCGGCGAGAAAGCATAAATCAATTATTAAATACGACGCCGACGGAAAAGTTGCCGAAGCGTATGTAAAATTTGTTGAGGAGGTTTTGAGCAATGGCTAAAAAGGAAGTCGTAAATATAGATGAGCTTGATTACGGAGACAAATTCATAGGACAAAATTCCGGTAGTGCATATTATTCTGCACTATTCGGAACGCCGGCAAACGGTGATTCGGAAAGATTTGAATTTCGCAAAGTCCTGCGGACTGATCTTCACGAATTTCAAAATCACCCCTTTAAAGTTATTGTAAACGATGAAATGTATGATCTGCGCGACAGCATTATCGCCAACGGGATACTTCAACCGCTTCTCGTCACGCCAAACAGTCGCGGAGGATATACGATATTAGCCGGTCATCGCCGGTGCAAAGCCGCTGAGCTTGCGAAAATATCCGAAATCCCCGTTCTCATAATAAGAGGGATAAGTGACGATCAGGCAACCATAATTATGGTAGACAGCAATAAGCAGCGGGAACATATTCTCCCCAGCGAAAAGGCTTATGCCTACAAAATGAAGTTAGAGGCTATGAGTAGGCAGGGACAAAGGACAGATTTAACTTCGTCCCCAATGGGGACGAAGTTGAGAAGTGCCGATGAAATTGCCCAAGAAACAGGCGATAGCAGAAATCAAATTCACCGATATATCCGTCTTACATATCTGATACCTCAGCTTCTTGATCTCGTTGACAACAGCGTTACAAAAGATGGCTTGGGTATGGCGTTCAGACCGGCGGTTGAAATATCGTATTTAACGCCGACGGAGCAACAGTATTTCTACGAAACAGTAAAAATTCTCGGTAAAGTGCCGTCCGTTCAACAGGCGTTGCAAATAAAGGATATATCACGCTTGGGCGAGCTCACGCAGTCAAAGGTTATGGAGATCCTTGTGGTTGATAAGCCGAATCAAAAGGAAACAGCCAAAATAGACTGTTCTAAACTGCGCGACTATTACGGTGCTTCACTTTCGCCGAAAGAATATGAGGCAAAGGTGTTTGAAAGCCTCGACAGTCTGAAAAAAATAAGAGCTGCTATTGAGAAACATATGCCAACGAGCTTGACCGACGACGAAATGGTTACGCTCACGGAAAATCTATTAAAGGATTACATTAAAAAATCAACGCCGAAGCGAAATGAGTTTGTGCGCTGAGATATAGATAGAAAGGTATAAAAATATGTTATTTCAGGTTGTTAAAAACAACGAACTGAGGCTGTCAACAGAGCAACCGAGTTGTGTTTATGATGATGAGGCTCTAAAAAATTTACAAAACAGCGGCTTCAAATTCAAGCTGAATGGCAAAAAAGCCACTCTTAAAGAAGTTAAATCATTCCGTGAAAACGGAATTTGATTTATATACTCTCCTTAAGAATCCCGCAGCTTTAAGCTGAAAAAGTTTTATTTGCAGTTGAAATCAAACTGTAAATTACACATTATCCGGCTTGCCCGAATTACGGTTGCAAGGCAAGCCATCGCTTTTTACAGGTGCAAATTGCACGTTTGCAAAATTCCCGAAAATTCCGCATTCAAAATTTTTAAATTCAAAAGAAAGCACAAAAACAAAGTCTTTAACTATCTTGAATTTTGTTTTGAGGCGTTATTGAATAAAAATATTTTGGGGAATTCAAAAAGGGTTGATAAATAACCCAACTGTATTTAAGCAAAAACAAAAATCTTTAGTTTTCAACATCTAAAAAAAACGAGTAATTTTCATTGCGCGTTCTTTTTGAATTTCACATTAAGAATTTAAACTATCAAAAAATAACGAAAGGAGCTTTACAGTGAACAAAACACGAAGACAAAAATTGCATAGCCTTTTTGACACTGTCTCGGAGGCTAAAAAGCAGATCGAGATGTTACGCGACGAGGAAGAGGAATACAGGGACAACATACCGGAGAATTTGCAAAGCTCTGCGAGGTACGATGATGCGGAGGCGGCCATTGACGCGCTCGACTCGGTGATCGACAGTCTTGATGAGGCGCTTGACTCAATAGAGGAGCTACAAGAGACACCGACCGTGGGCAAGCAAAGCAAAGACTATGTGAGATAAGGGGGTGGCAACGATGGCAGACATAGTAAAAAAAGAACTTAATGAGCGAGGGCAAGTGACATATCGAGAATATAGTGATGGCTTTTGGGTAAAGCACGAATATGATTCAAATGGCAATCAGACATATCGTGAATATAGCGATGGCTTTTCGGTGAGGTATAAATACGATTCAAATGGCAATCAAACATCTCGTGAAAACAGCCTCGGCGCTTGGGAAAAATGGGAATACGATGCAAATGGCAACAAAACGCATTATGAAACCAGCGAGGGCTATTGGGAAAAGCGTGAATACGATGAAAGAGGCAATGAAACATATTGTGAATGCAGTAATGGCTTTTGGGATAAAACTGAATACGATGCCAACGGCAACGAAATATATCGTGAATGGAGCGATGTAGGTGTTATATTCGATGAGCGAGAGCAGGCAAAGACTGAAGCCGAGTGCACTAAGCAAAGTAAAGACTTTGTGCGATAAAAGGGAGAAAAGCTATGGATGATAAATTGATATTTATCAACGGAATTTTTTTGGGCATACTGTTGAGTACGGTAATAATAAGCGCCATTTATATTAAATGCGGCACTCGTAAAAGCGCAAAAGAAAGCCCTAAGAAGCCTGCCATTATTCAGAAATGCGAATACGATGAAAAAGGCAACGAAATATATCGTGAATACAGCGATGGCACTTGGGAAAAGCGAAAATATGACGCCAACAGCAATAATACATATTACGAAAACAGCAACAGTTATTGGGTTAAGAGCGAATATGATTCCAATGGCAATCTGATACATTTGAAAGACAGTAAAGGCCTTAAAGTTGATAAACAAGAGCAGACACAAACAAAGCCCGACCCCGATTACTATGAGCAACAGGAGTTTAAAAGGATATGAAAACATTTTTCAAAATATTTTTCGGCATAGATATGTGTGTGATTATAGCATTTATCATTTACTATTTTGTAAATAAGAATTTTTATGATGGTATTGTAGGTACTGAAGCAGCATTGATGATTTCGGCTATAGGATATGTGATTTTTACTTACTACCCGTGATAGTACAAAAATATGTACTTTTCATCATATGTTTTTACAAAAATCTCCACACATTTGAATTTATAATGAAATTCACATAATATAAATCGAAGCTAACCGAAAGGAGAAAAGATTATGAACAAGAAGGTTATAGCGATTATATGCACGATGATAATCACGGCGATGATATTTGCAAGCTGTTCTGCGCAAGGCACGAACGAGAACACGACTGCGCCGCCTACGGAACAGGCGAGCGATACGCTTACTCCCGTTGACGCTCAGATCGGCGCGGAAGAAAAGCCCACGGAAGCGGCTGCTACCGAAACGGCTGCCGATGAGCCCGCCGAAAAGAAAGAGCAGAGCGTGGCGCAGAAGCCTACCGAAGCGACAACGAAAAAGCCCGTTACCACAACAAAGAAAGCGGTAACCACAACGAAGAAACCGACCACAACTAAAAAGCCGGTTACAACAACCAAAAAGGCTGCCACCACGAAGAAGCCTGTTACCACCACCAAAAAGGCGGTAACGACTACAAAGAAACCGACCACCACCAAAAAGCACGTTACGGCAAAGCAGGTGCAGAACGAAGTAAACGCATACATCAAGAGCAAGGGCTTATTATTCCGCAAGGATTATTGGACTGAGTTCGGCATTTCCGAAATGACGCCCGATAATGCAAGCTGGACTCTTCAAACTGCCGCTGAACAGGAAGATCTGGACAGCGGATATACTTTAAGAGAGTGTAAAGAGGAAGTAGATTTATTAGTTTCAGGTTTTGCGGGAGCCGATCCTTCGGATATATACTGCTACTATGATTCGGCAGAAGAATACTGTTACATTCTCTATTGGTAAATCAAACAACTAAATAATCAACAACAAGAGCAATCGGTTTTTAACTGACTGCTCTTTTTTTATGAGTGCGCCGAAGGAGGTGAAATAAGGGCGTATTCAACAAAATATTTTAAAGAAAGGAAAGATTTTATGAAAAAAAGAATTTCAGTGATATTAGCCTTAATTGTAGCCACAATCACGCTTCTCTCGGCCGTTCCCGCGTTCGCGGCGCTGACCGAGGGAACTAAATACAGCTTTACCGAAAAATATCTCAACGCCTACTATGATA
>CANQXK010000068.1 GCA_947627715.1 uncultured Oscillospiraceae bacterium | reverse complement strand
GTGAGATTCACGATGGAGGTCAAGGAGGTCAGCACCTCGAAAATCACGTCGGCTTCCGATGTGAGCGCTTCTTCGAGCTTCTCGTTTTGGGGCTTCAAGGCGAACGTTTCGGGCAAGGTCACGACCTCAAGCGAGAATACTCGCAGCTCCGACCACTCGGCGAAATATGAGATCTATGCGCGAGCCGTTCAGCAGCAGCCCACCGAGGGCATGGCAAAGCTGACCCAACTCTTCGCTTCCGTCATCGAACCCATCGAAGCCGGCGGAGGAAGCTCGAGCTAAAGGAAAAGATGAAAGTAAACTGATATGCTTAAAACCGCCCGCCGAGCCAATAGGCTCGACGGGCGGGGGATTTATATGTGCTAAAGGTTGTTCCTATAATTAAACTTATCTAAAACCTCGATTTTCTTTTAGCGGAGTCAGAAAGAAGAGAAAATTGGTTCTTGGAAAGACTTTTGTGACCTTTGCAACTGGGAACAGCTTGATTAAAATTTTCATCATAACACCTCGAAATTTATAAATAGTACTTGCATTTTGTTAAATGATAGTGTATAATATAAATAAAAACAATAACTCGAAATAATTGTTTAAATCATTTTACAAAAGGACTGTAAAATATGAAAAAATATACATTCGGTAGATTAACATTGTTTTTATTTGTTTTACTGCAAATTGGGTCTCTGCTGATGCAACTTTTTCTAACGCCTGAAACAATACATAATTATTTCGTATTAAATATTTTGGCTTCGTTAGGAAAATCAATAAGCGAAAATTGGGTTGCTTTTTCGCTTATACTGATTTTTTCTATTGTTGGATATTTATTTTATAATGAAGTCTTTAGTTCGGATGATCATGCAAACACAAACAATTGTAATGGATATGCAGTCAGAGCACTTATACTTGCTGCATTAAACTTTATATTATGTAACAAATTATATTCGACTGAATCTATCTCACAGAAAATCATTTTTTTAAAAGCGCATATTGATTCTGTGATTTTTTTAGTTGTTGTTTTAGCATGTTGCGCTGCCATTATTTTGTTGGATAGACGTATAAAACGGATTAATAAAGATTTAGAAAAAAATAGAATTAGTAGTACAGAGCCTCAAGAATCTCAGAATTTACAGCCTAATACATCAGATACTGATGAATTAATTAGCTTTAAAATTGGGCATCCAATAGCGTATTATTTTCGCACTTTAGCCTGCTATAATTTGGAAGTTAAGAAATTAAAACTGGAAAGGAAAAAGAAAGCATTAAATTTAAAAATGCAATATGATGAAAAAAGGACTGAATCCAGACTACAAGCGATTGGGCAAAAAGCAGGAAATAACTTACAGAATAAATTAACAGGGTGCATTTTGAAAATTAAAAGCGGTGGTTTTTTAAATAATATTGCAATAGCTATATCAATGTTACTGACCATCATTTTTAGTTGTTTCATTGTATATAACCTCTTTAACGAAAATTCATCCTTGTTAACTATATTTGATAATCTTGCAAAAAGAATAGTTGATCCTGATAATATTTCCGAACAGGTGAAAAACATTGAGCTCTCTTCTTCCGCAGTTATGGAGTGCTTGCAAAGTATAGGACTTATATTCTTGATAATTGCTGTTTGCTTTGTAACTTCTTTAGTTATTTATATAATCATTAGAATTATGATATATCTTTTGTTTGTTCACAACGAAGATGAAAATCCAATCAAAAAATGTGCAAAATTAATTAAAATCTTTGTGTTTACTTCATGTGAAAGTGGAATGCGTCTCTTACTTTTCATACCGGATTTTATAGAAAAAGTGGAAGATGTTTTACTAAACATGAATTTAGATGAAAAAATATGTGAATTTTATCCAGAAAGTGATACAGGTGAAAAGGGTAAAAATGATGATAATAATAAGAAACAATTACAAGAGCACCAGCCACATGATTAATGATGACGTGGGTTCTTGCGTAGCTTTATATTGGCAATTTAGACAATTAATCCATATAAATTTTGATATTTTATAAGGAGCTTAATATGAGTAGTTCAAACAAAAGTAAAGAAAAATATACTAATTTGCTGATGTATGCGGCGGCAACATTGTCAGTTGTTTCTTTTCTGACGACATTTAACGGAATGAAGGGCATAGTTACAACAAATACTGCTATAGCCATTCTTATTTCATTTGGAATACAATCTATCATTTTATTTGTTGGTGTATATTTTATACCTGCAATTTTAAACATGTTGAAATCAAATATTAAACGTTTTTTAGTAGTAATCGCCATCATACTGCTAATTATTTCATATATTAGTGCTGTTATATTTTCATCATCGTTTAGCTATGTATACCTTGCAAATAATGCATATAATATTGTTAGACCAACAGACTATGATAAGCAACTCGAATATTTTCTTGTAAATAACACAAAAGAAATCAAAAATATAAATGAGGCAGAAAGCAAAATAATTGTAAAAAGAATTCGTGAAATTGCCCCAAAATTTAAATCTTTAATAAATGACTATAATGAGGATGCTATTGCTGAATTCCAAAGGATAAAAAATGAGTTATCAAAATATAATGTCTCTGAAATATCTGATAATAGGAGATTTGTTGCTCAAGAGGCCATAAACGCTTTCAATGGATCGAGAACGATTACTGCCGACTCTTATCTAGAAGAAGACTGTCGAAGAATCGAAAGTGATATAAATCAATATATTGAGGAATATAAGAGCTATTATCAGGAATATGAAGCATGTTATTCTGATATAATTAGTTTATCTGATATTAACCATACAGAGATAGAAAATAATAAAAGAGAGGTTTCAAGGTGTAAAACAAGGATTCAAAATCGTATTAGTAAATTCGAGAACGTGCAATGGTCTTCTTTTTCAGATATCCAACAATACGCAAGGCAGAAGTGTGACGACATAGCTGAGGATTATGATAAATTGTTTGCTGAATTATGCAGAATAGAGGATAAATATGAGGAGTTTGAATCAAATCCAATTATTGCTAAGAGATCAAATGTGGATTTAGATCATTTTTATCAAGCAATATATTCTACCGATATCTTATCTGCGGATACTTTTAATGAAGCCACTGAAGACTTGAAAAAAATAATTTCAAATTACATTGTTGACAATTCAGATACTGATGAGATCTTGATTAGAGATTTAACTGAATGCGTGGAATTTTTGAATACTCTTGAACGGTGCAAAAACACAGAGGGACTAATTCAAAACTTTGAGGATAATAATCTTTCAATATCGTATATAATAGAACCGGGAGACAGTGAAGACGATAATGTACATAAAGGTGGTAACGACAACAGCAACAATGTAAAAAATGTTAGTATTGATACTTGGGAATACATACGGCGCAAAGATGTTAGTGAATTTATTTCTATTATTAAGACAATTCCAGAGGCAAATTATATTATAATGAGTTCGGATGATGATGACAATGTTATTTATCTTAAAGAGAAAGATGCGGATAAATTTATAAGTGATATGTTGGAATTGGCATATGATTACAAGCGAAACAAACTTACAAAGATAACCGATATGGAAAAAGCTTGGAAATATTTCTCGTCAGATGAGAATGGTCCTGCAATTTTCTGCTTGTTAATAGCAGCTTTTTTGGATTTAGCCTCATTTATTATCGGATTTGTTTTGTTCGTTAGTGGAAAAAGAGTAGATTAAGAGTAAAAACGTCAATGCAAATCATCATAATAGTTAAAACCACGCATTTCACGATTGGTTTGCTCAAGCCCTAAAAGGGAATGATACAGGAGAGCAACTGAAGTTTCGCTGAAAGCCCGCTAAACGCATTATTTGCTATTTGCTCCTTGCCCGTAATCAGGTCTATGTTTTCGCCAATTTGACATTCTATTTTCGCTATATATTGGCATCTCACTATGCTCGATGCCTTAATCTAAAGTTTTTGCCCCCAGTTGTACTGGGGGCGATTGTTAAAATCAAACCCTGCCAACACCATCATGGTGCCGACGAGGGATATTTTTGTGCCTCTTTTCGGCACTTTTTCATACATAAAATCAATTTTAGGGCAAGCAGTATAATTTCCCTACCCTACCCTTTGGAGCGCCTCACAGCGCAAATTTTTGCCGATTTCAACACATATAGCGACAGTAAAATCAGCCTTGCCTGCGCTTTGAGATGTAACTCGGGCAGTCTACCACAACAGCCTTAAAACTCTGCTTGCAGTCGCGGGCGCATTTCTTGCAAAGGAGGTTGTACTTTCGTCTGCCGTCCGAGCCGATGAACATCTCCCATTCGGACTTCCAGTGCTTGCTTCTGCTCATAAATCTCTCACCGCCCTTTCGGGTTCTGCCTTGGGCAGCTCTGTTTTTGCGGCTTTCAACCTTTCAATAATTGACGGCTTTTCAGCCTTTTCATCTTTCTTGCCGTTGTTGATGATTCCGTCGATCATGCCGTAATCGTCCTCGGTGGACATTTCCGCATATTTCAGATAGTTCTCTTTCTCAAGCTGCTGTATCCACTCGACCTTTTCTACGCCGAAAATCCCGCCTTTTGCGGCATGAGCGGCTATCTGCGTTTTTTCTGTCGCCATGCTCTCGGTGTTATCAGC
>CANQXK010000067.1 GCA_947627715.1 uncultured Oscillospiraceae bacterium | reverse complement strand
CCAATTGGCAGGATATTTTTGCTGTGTGGGATATAAAGCAGCTTGAAAGCGGATATGTTACATCTATTGAAGATGAACAGTTTGGCGAGCTGCGCACCGTTATGTGGGATATGATTACAATATCTTATGACACTGAGCGATATTTAGATACGATTTTAGATGCTGACGGTGAGGAACAAGTGACCGTTAAAAAACGACTTAATATTACAGTTGACTACAAAAGCGTTGAAGAAATGGCGTCGCAGTATTCATTTACCAACGCCCAGCGTAAGGATCTGCGCGAGCTGATGAGCGCCCCGGAGTTCTTGGAGATATTCAGTTCAATATCTCTTGAAGCTGCGGGAATGGGAGATTTTATTCTGGGCTCGGGCGAATTGGGCTATCCTACAAGCTCTCGCAACATATCAGCCGGGTATCCTAACTATTCTGACGGCAGTTATCACGGAGGCATAGATTTTCCTGCTCCCACAGGAACAAATGTGTTCGCCGCCGATGACGGAGTGGTAATAACGGTCAGAAGACTTGACTACAGTTACGGCTATTATGTTATAATTGACCACGGCGGAGGATTGACAACGCTTTACGCACATAACAGTGATATTTTAGTTACAGAGGGTCAACAAGTTCAAAAAGGTGATGTAATCGCCTTGAGTGGATCAACCGGTAACTCGACAGGTCCGCATTGCCATTTTGAGGTGAGGTTCGGCGGAAACAGGGTAAATCCTTTGAACTATATAAAATAAAAAAGGGTGGGGGAGCAACGCTCCCTTGCCCTTTTTTGTTTAGATTCTACCGTCCCTTTTAGTCTTTGTCAAGATGATTTTGCAAAATTGTCAAAATTAAAAGGGAAAAAATCCACCCGACACCACCTGTAATATTGACAAAAATGTTAAATGTGATATAATAATAACGGTATTGATAAAATTGTTTCGCATATAATATATCAAAAGGAGGCGTTTAGATTGACATATATAGAATTTATACGGAAACAGTTATTGTGCTATGAAACCGGGCAACCGATCTATACGGGTAACATTGCTGTGAAGCTTGCAGGGCAATACGGATTACAGGAAAAAGAAGCGGCAGCTGCGACTTCGGTTGCTTTTAAACGAATTATGGACGATAAAGCGGTTCCTATGCTTCGATTTTATCAAAAGGGTGTCTATTATTTAACGGCTCTTACGCCATTTGGTGAGGCTGGGATCGACACAGAACGTCTGATAGCCGATAAATACATTTTACCAGACATCGGTTATGAAACAGGATATGCTATGCTTTATCGTATGGGATTGACTACACAACTTCCGAGAGAAAGGTGCATTGCAACTAACAGAGCCACTAATTGCACTCGGACGGACGGCAGACTTGGGGTTTTGATACGCCCACCTAAAACAAAGGTGACAGGGAGCAACAAATTGGAATTGCAATTCCTTGATATTTTGGACTTGCTGGATAAAGCTCCTGTTGATGCTGCACATCCATATGCTCTGTTAGCGGAGTATATCCGGCAAGCCGGACTTGAGTATGGTTGTTTGCTTTCTCTTGCCCACAGATACTACAATAAAAAAACAATATTACAGCTTGCCCGTGTGGCAGACGAAGGAGGTCTGAAATGAAACTTCATCAAGATACTAATGCGTTTCGCGTTTTGATAGAAGATATCCACAAGAAAACCGGGTATCGCACGGATGTGCTGGAAAAGGATTATTATGTTGTGCTTATTTTGTCAGAGCTTGCTGAAAAACAAAAAGATGGTTTACCCGCATATTTTAAAGGCGGTACAGCACTGTACAAAGCGTTAAGAACCACCAATCGCTTTTCAGAAGATATTGACCTTTCGGTCGATACAAGAGGCTGCACCAATGCGCAGAACAAAAAGCGCCTGGAAAATGCCACGAAGAAATATCTCAGCCTTCCCCGTGATCGGGAACAGGGTGAAACTAACCGTTCCGAGGTTATTTCCATCTATACCTATGAACCTGTAACAGGGTATGATGCTGGTGATTCCCTTCAACGCTTTGGAAAGTTAAAAATAGAGGCGACTTCCTTTACAATCAGCGAGCCGGTCACAAGTCTTTCAATCACGCCGATGCTTTATGACCTTGCAACCGACGAGCAAAGGATAATATTGGAAACAGAATATGATGTAAAGCCTTTTGAAGTACAGACAATCACAATAGAACGCATTTTTATTGACAAGCTCTTTGCATCAGAATCCTATGTAAGAAAATCTAATGAACCTCATCGCGCATTTGAAGCTGCAAAGCATATCTACGATCTTACGGTATTGAAATCTAATCCGCAGATTATGGCTCTTTTCTCCGATATAGATCAGATGGAACACCTTTTGCATATACGAATTTTGGAAGAAAAAGAACGCTTGGATGGAATTCCTGGAGTTTTCCCACAGGACTTTCGCTTTTTTACAGAAGCAGCCGAAAATAGTAATGTCAAATCCGCTTATGAAATTATGCAACGCCAATATGTCCTTCGTGATGTCGACCGTATCGAATATTCAACGGCGATGAAGGCGCTGATGGATATCAGGGCGGAATTGTGCAAGAACCCCGCTTGGCTCAAATTTTGTTCTCAAGAAAAGACAAAACGCCGTGAATCGTATGAAAGATAGAATATTATATTGACTTTCAGACAATTTCACAGACAATATTGAAATAATATAATAACAATGATATAATTAACAGTAGATATGGGGGTGATTGCAATGACGCAATATAAAGTCGTAGTTGATGATCCATTTAAAAATTGTGAATATATTTATCCTATACAGCAACGAAAGGTAAAGGAATTTGTTGATTATTTCAAAATAAATAAGAATGTAAGAAGTATTATGATATTTGGTTCAAGCGTTACTGAAAGATGTCACTCCGGAAGTGACGTTGATATATATGTTACGCTTGATAAGAATGAAAAAATCATAGACAAATATTTTGATTTCGTTTATGATTTATGGACTAATTTTACGGTTGATAAAGATTTAAAAGAAGAAATATTTAAAACGGGAGTATTGGTTTATGAGCAATAATTATGAGACGCTGCTTGACAAGGCGATACAAAATCTTAACTGTGCCGAAATTATTTATAACAGTGAGCTTATACACGATGAAGCCTATTTGAATTACGTAGGTTACCACTTGCAACAGGCTGTTGAACTTTCATTGAAGCATATGTTGGAAATGAATGGAGTTGAAGCAATCCGAACTCACGAGATTGAACAAATAATTCAATTAGCAAAAGAGCGCAATGTTGATTTAATGTTGACAAAATTCATTTATGAAAGAGCAGAAATGTTTACAAGTTGGGAGGCAAAAACAAGATATATTAAAAATTACAAATTAGAACACAATAAGGTTGCTGAGGCAATAAAAGAAGTGCGCATTTACATTGATACTTTGAGCAAAGCTAAACTTGTTGAACAAGATAACCGTTCTAATAAAAGAAAAGATTTTGTTATGTAAAGAAGCGGCTGTGTGCAGAATGCAACAAAAGAGGGTAGGGGAGCAATGCTCCTTTACCCTCTTTTTTGTTTAAATTTAGCCGAGATTCTTAGTTTTTTTGGATAACCTTTTCAATTATTGACATCAAAATCAATCAATACAATTTTCATATTTCTTTTACATAACACCACGATTGAGGCGGTCTTTTTACCTCAAATTCGCTTAATTCTTTCGGCTCATCGTAGATTTTTAAGGCCGAAATGTGCCAGCCGTAACCTGTTTTCCCGTTGCCGAGATAATCTATGATCTCTTTATCGGTCATTCCTGTATATGGAAATTCATTTTGCGCTATAGTGCTACTCGTATTAGAATATTCAATAGAAATCGGGAAAATCGCATCGCAAACAAACTCACCTACGACTTTGCCATTCATCTTTACTAATTTGCCGTTTGTCGTGTGCAAGTAAAGCACATCATATATATCTTTGTCGTTGTTTTTCGTGCAATAAATATAACCCTTAAACGGCGTTTCAATTTTCGGTCGTGTTTTCCGCACCTCAACCGTCTTTTCTCCTTTCACTATCAGCTCGCACCATTTCGGCTTTATGCTTATCAATACAGATTTCATTTTTTTACCTCCAATAATTTACATATTGATGTTGAATTGCTCTTGCACACAATCAAAGTTAAACCATAGTTTCTCTGTTCGGTGCAAGCCCATTTGTGCCGTCGTCTTTTTTTCATCGGTGTTCCATCCGATGAGTGTTTCATTATATAAGGCATTGTCATAGCCGCTTAAGATTATTTTTGATTTGCTGTTTTTGAGCGCCTCCAAAATATTGATGTGATATTCCTCCGGTGTCTCAAAAGCGTAAAGATTTTTCTTCCTTATGCTTGGAAGATACGGAGGATCACAATAAATAAGAGTGTTTTCGCTGTTATACCGACGGATCAACTCTATTGCATCAATATTTTCTATTTGAGCTTCTTTGAGTCGCACACAAGCCTCTGTAATTATTTCGGGTAAATAATTCCACATTGTTGCCGTTCTCGGCCCACCGTAGGTTTGAACATTTCGCCACGACCTCTTAGAGCTATTGGAAGTTCCAAACGATTGATGGTATCGGACAAGAGTTCTGCGTGCCTGTTCTATCGGATCGTCCGATTGTTCGTAACAGTTCTCAAATTCCTCGCGTGCGAATAGTGTAAACTCGATCAGCCTTGAAAG
>CANQXK010000066.1 GCA_947627715.1 uncultured Oscillospiraceae bacterium | reverse complement strand
GGCAGGAAAGAGCTATGCCATTGTTGGCAATTCCGGCAGTGGGAAATCTACACTCTTGAAGCTTCTGATGGCGTCGCACCACGACTACAAAGGAACCATCTGTTTTGACGGCGCGGAATTGCGGGATATCAGCAGCAAGTCTATCTATGAGCTGGTTTCCATGGTCGAGCAGAACGTATTTGTGTTTGATGCCTCCATCCGTGACAACATTACCATGTTTCGAGACTTCCCGGCCGCCGATGTGGACAGGGCAATCGAGCTTTCAGGGCTGTCACAGCTCATAAACGAGCGCGGCGGGGACTATCTGTGCGGAGAGAACGGCAGAAATATGTCCGGCGGCGAGAAACAGCGCATCGCCATTGCCCGGAGCCTCTTGCAGAAATCGTCGGTTTTGCTCGCCGATGAAGTGACTGCGGCACTTGACGCCGAGACAGCGTATCAAGTGACTGGCGATATATTGAAATTAGATGGCATCACTCGCATCGTCGTAACCCACGCATTAGTAGAATCGCTCCTAAAGCAGTATGACGGCATCATTGTTCTAAAAGACGGCCATATCGTCGAAGACGGAATGTTTGATGATTTGATGGACAGGAAAGGCTATTTCTATGCGCTTTATACAGTGGCGCAGTAGCGGATTGCCCTCTTGGCAAGTCCGTAAGCACAAAAAAGCAGTCCAACGGACTGCTTTTTTGGTGCGGGCAACAGGACTCGAACCTGCACGGATCTCTCCAGTGGCTCCTAAGACCACCGTGGCTGCCATTACACCATGCCCGCATATTGTAATATTACCACCATTCCTCCGAATACACTTTATAGTAACATAACCGAAGGAAAAGCGGCAGGCAACGTTATAATATTGGGATAAATTCTTCAATGCTTTCTTTATGAAAATGTACTCGAAATCACATTGAGTATTTTTCCTTAAGATACTCGGCTACACATTCAATTTCTGGAAACAGAGAAGCCCTATTGATTGAAAACGTTTCTAATTGTTCGAGAAAATGCTTCTTTTTATCAAGAAGAATAATAATCTTTTTGTCATGTTCCTTATATCGAAAGCTTTCCAATGATCCCTGTCCAGCTGCTAAACTGCAAAGAATAAACGCCCCATCCTGTTTCACGATCCTTCCGTTATTCTTCAGGGCGTAAACAACATAATTGCTTAACACATCCTCTTTTTTTATTCCCGCCTGAAATGCGGGCTTCTCTAACTGAACCTCGCGGATTAAGCGAGAAGCTTTTATATTGAACTGCTTCTCAGAAATATCAGTATTAACTGCAAGATTATAGAAATCCTGTTGTTTTTCATAAGAAAAAACAGGAAGACTTGCCAAGATGGAAACTGTATCGCTTTGGGGATATTTGATATCCTGTTCTCTTGCTGAAACCAAAACAAGCTCCCCGTAAGCTTCCGGCTCACTTTCACAAGCAAAATAAAGCGCAACTAAAAGGTTTCTTGTTATATCAAGCAGGCGAGTCGGCAAGCCGTAATGTTGCATCTTAACCAATTTTTCCAGATGTGAATCGCACTTTTCAAAATCATCCGGGCATTCAATAAGTAGCTCGTGATACAGCTTACTCTCATTTTGTTGCAAGCTAGCTGAGCGTAGAATAGACGGACATAATGAATAATTGGCATTGGAATGTCCACGGAAGAATAACATTCTGTCCCGTTTTTTTAATGAGGATATAAAAGAGCTGACCCCGGATACAGAGGAGAAAAAGTGAACCTCTACTTTCTCCGAGTTATACGCAACACCTCTAACAAAACAAATTTTGTTTTGAACTCCATATAGTTCTTTGATATGACTAAACAGTTCTTTAGTAAATGCTTCCCTTTCCTGAGCATTTCTCAGGGTTCTGTATACCCAGTTAACTATGGCACTGGATTCCTCAAAGGTAAGCTCAGGGACAGTATTATCCTCGTAAAAGTTTTCCCCAAATGTTTGACGCCACACATCATGGGCCGTATCCCACTTTGGGAACGGCCTTGAATACAAACTGACATATTTCGATTTATGAGCTTTAAGGCTTGCATACATATCCTCTTTCTTTATTCTGCCATATATGTAAGCGCTCATATCAAAATAACCATCGGACAGCATTTTATCCAAGCATATATTCTTAAATGCTTGCTGGATATCTGCAATATAATACAGCCTATCAAAGAAGAAATAAAAGAAGAAAGCAAACACCCCCACCCACAGATTATCAAGATTATAATCTGTGATAGTAAATTTTTTCAAAAGCGCTAACAGAGTAATTGACTGTACTATTTTTATTTCAAATTATTTCTTGCTCTTTTCCGCTTCTTTTCTCAGAGTTTTCAACAGCTTGTCGCTTCGCATATCCCTGCCATTCTCGTTTCTGAATGTCCCCGGAGCAACTCCAAGCTTCTTTTCAAGATTTCCAACCTTAATATCCCCTCTGATTTTTCTTGCCATGTTTTATAACCTCCATAATAATTTCACCAAGGTCACGCCACCTAAATCCCGCATGTCTACCAATTCCATCACAGGCGCGTCGGTGTTATTTTATCACCGGCGGCGTGGGCTGTCAAGCTGTTGATTTCTCCGAAGGGCGGGGGTATAATGGGGGCAGATAACTTTTTGGAGGTGGAGAGATGGGCTGGGAGAACGAATATCCGAGGCCGCTTTTGCGCAGGGAGAGCTTTTTGCCTCTCTCCGAGGGGTGGACATTGAACGATAAACCCATCCGCGTGCCCTTTCCCCCGGAGGCGGAGCTGTCGGGCTACCGGGGCGCGGTGACGGACGACTTGGACTACCGGGTCCGTTTTTCCCTGCCCGGCGGGTTTCTCCCGCCCTCCCACCGGCTCATCCTCCACCTGGGAGCCGTGGATCAGACGGCGCAGGTCTTTGTGAACGGCGCGCCTGTGGCCAGGCACGAGGGCGGGTATCTGGCCTTCTCCGCCGACATCACGGAGGCGGTGCGCTATGGGGAGAACGTTCTGCGCGTCCTGGCGCGGGACACGCTCTCCCCCTCCTACCCCTACGGCAAGCAGTCGAAAAATCCCTGCGGGATGTGGTACACCCCTGTCTCTGGCATATGGCAGACCGTCTGGATGGAGGCCGTGCCGGAGGCGGGGGCGGTGCGGGATATTAGGGCCGTGCCGGACCTTACGGGCGTGAAGCTCACTGTCGATACCGACGCGCCCTTCACCGTGACCGTCCCCGAAGCGGGGCTTTGCGTCAAAAGCGAGGAAAAGGAGCTGCGGCTGGACATCCCCTCCCCCCGCCTCTGGACCCCCGGCGACCCGTTCCTCTACGACTTCACCGTGGAGACCGGCAGCGACTCCGTCTCCAGCTATTTCGCCCTCCGAACCATCCAGATCCGCCAGGTGAACGGGCGCGCCCTCCTGTGCCTCAACGGGGAACCCGTGTTCCTCCACGGGGTGCTGGACCAGGGGTATTTTCAGGACGGCCTCTTCCTCCCCTCCGACCCCCAGGGGTACGGGGAGGACGTCCGGCGGATGAAGGAGCTGGGCTTCAACTGCCTACGCAAGCACGTGAAGCTTGAGCCAGAGGCTTTCTACCTGGCCTGTGACAGGCTGGGGATGCTGGTCCTCCAGGACATGGTCAACGCCGGGGAAGTTCACTATCTGCGGGATACGGTCCTCCCCAACGCGGGCTTCACCCGCCGCAACGACAAAAAGGCGGTGGTGACCCGGCGGCAGATGGAGCAGTTTGAGAAGAACGTCCGGGGCACCATCGAGCGGCTCTACTCCCACCCGTGCGTGGTGGGGTACACCATTTTCAACGAGGGCTGGGGACAGTACGACTCCGACCGCATCTACACAGACTGCAAAAAGGCGGACCCCACGCGGTTTTTCGTCTCCACCTCCGGGTGGTTCCGGCAGAAGAAGTCGGACGCGGCGAGCTTCCACGTCTACTTTCGGAACAAGGTGCTCAAGCCCGCCAAAAAGGGGCGGCTCCTCCTCTTATCGGAGTGCGGCGGCTTTACCCGGCGCGTCCATGGACACACGGCGGCCAAGCGCCGGGAGTACGGCTATGGGAAGCGCCAGGAGAGCGAGACGGAGCTGACGGATAAGATCGCGGCGCTCTACGAGCAGATGGTGCTGCCGTCCATGGAGAACGGCCTGTGCGGGTGCGTGTATACCCAGCTTTCCGACGTGGAGGGGGAGATCAACGGCCTCTACACCTACGACCGGCAGGTCTGCAAGGTGGATAAACGCGCCATGCTGGAGATCGCAAAGCAAATCCGTGTCAAATTCGAGGACCTCACCGGGAAGAAGAGATATTGAGCGGCGGGGCGGACTTTACCAAGCCACGTCCGTACTCCAGAAAGAGAAAACTCGGTCCGTTTCGGATGGCCTGCGTTTTCGGAAAGGAAAGAGTTGTGGAGGAAACCCATCAGGGGTTTCCTTCACGTTTAATAAAACCCCGGCGTTCTACGCCGGGGCGGACTTTGCTTCGCAAAGTCCGTACTCCAGGAAAAGAAAAAACCGTCCGTTAGGACGGTTTTTTCTTTTCCTGGAGGCGACACCCGGATTTGAACCGGGGAATCAGGGTTTTGCAGACCCTTGCCTTACCACTTGGCTATGTCGCCGTCATTACAGGATATGCCGGAGCGGGGAAGATGTGCCTGATATGCGATTGGGGGCGAAATCGCCCCCAATCGCATGGAGCGGCCTACGAGGCTCGAACTCGCTACCTCCACCTTGGCAAGGTGGCGCTCTACCAGATGAGCTAAGGCCGCAG
>CANQXK010000065.1 GCA_947627715.1 uncultured Oscillospiraceae bacterium | reverse complement strand
AGCAACGCTTGGGGCGAAGCATTCGTCAAGGCAACACCAATGCCGAGGTTGATGTGTTCCGTTTTGTTACGGAAGAAACCTTTGACGCATATCTATATCAACTCGTTGAGGGCAAACAAAAATTTGCGAGTCAGATTATGACAAGCAAATCCCCTGTGCGCTCCGCAGAGGATATAGACGAAACGGCGCTGTCCTATGCCGAGATTAAAATGCTCGCAACCGGCAACCCATATATCAAAGAGAAGATGGATTTGGATATTCAAGTTCAAAAACTAAAGCTGCTTAAATCAAATTATCTTACCGAAAAGTACAACTTAGAGGACAAGATTATTAAATATTATCCGCAGCAGATAGCTTCTCTGAACTCCCGTATTGAGGGATTAAAGGCAGATGTGAAAACGGCGCAGGGGCACCCGAAGCCTACCGATGACCGCTTTGCCGGTATGGAGGTTAAGGGTGTTTTCTATTCAAAAAAAGCCGAAGCCGGAAAGGCCATTATTGCCGCCTGCAAGGAAATGAATAGCCCTGATCCTATTCAGCTTGGCTCATACAGAGGGTTTACTATGGAACTGTTTTTTGACACTATGGAGCGTCAATATGTCGTCAGATTAAAAGGTCAGACAAGTCACAATGTGCCTCTTGGCGAGGATATACACGGCAACATCACCCGTCTCGACAACGGCATTGAACGCTTTGAGGAAATGCTGAAAGGCGCAGAAAACGAGCTTGAAAACACCGAAAAGCAGTTTGAGACCGCAAAAGCGGAAGTCGAAAAGCCGTTCTTAAAAGAGGAAGAACTGAAAAGCAAGATGGCTCGACTTGATGAGCTCAATATATTGCTCAACCTTGATAAGAAAGAGAACGAAATCATTTCCGATAATGTGCCGGAAGAATTCGATGCGCCGCAAAAGCACAAAAACAAAGTCTATGAAAGATAATTTGAAAATGCTTGACATAACACACCCATTAGGTGTATTATATCAACGAGGTGATAATGTTGATGAACATTCGTGAAATGAGAAGTCGCTTAGGCATAACACAAAGCGAATTTGCCGCACGATATAATATACCGTTTCGTACTGTTCAGAATTGGGAAGAGGGCGTGCGCAAGCCGCCGAAATATGTATTAGATCTGCTTTCAAATCGTATTGAAATCGACCTTGTCAACCGAAAGACAACTGTATTGCCTAAATATAATCCACAAAAAAGCGACTTGCCAAAAAGAAGCGATTTTGTTGGGGCTCTCGCTTGGCTTAAAGCTGTAAACGACTGCATCGGGGAGCCTGTTGTTTTTGCATTAGATGAAGCTCTTATGTGTCAGGGTAATTTTGGAGGACGCAGTGACGAGTATATTATATGGTTATATGGTGACGACTCAGTTTCACGATTTAACGGTGTAGTTATTCTTGGCAATCAGGTCAGCCCCTACAATGTAGAGGAAAAGAACGGTCTGTTATATACCGATTTTAACAGAACGGTGGCAGACGCTCTCGCCAATGAATCCATCTTGGATATGCAGGGGATTACGGAGGCAATCAGCCGCTACTATTATCGTAACGGCGAAAGCCTTGAAGGAATTTTTGTAGTTCCTGAATATCAGGACAGATTTGGTAGATTAGCCACCGAAGCAATAGAATATTATGGGAATTAAGAGGGGATTTTGATGAATCTAACAGCAGAAGAAAAACTGATGTATAAGGTAATGAAGGCTATATATGACAGCGGCATTCCCATTAGTTTTAAGGGCTCTATGGTGCTTAAAGCCTGCCTAATGGAAACAGGCTTCACAGAAGATACTCGCCATACTGTAGATATTGATGCCAATTGGAATTCTGATACGCTGCCGACAGCCGAGCAGATGGTGGAATCCTTGCAAAGCGCTATTAAAAAATATGGTATTAATTTAGAAGTCAGCATTTATCGAATGTATGGAGATGGTCGCTCTGCTGGTTTTGAACTGACCGACCGAGAAACGGGTGAAACACTCTTTTCAATAGATATAGATGTAAACCGTCCTGTCCCTCCTACAAAGCTTTATGAGGTGGAGGGATTGCACTTTCGTGGTGTATCACCTTCGCAAATGATAGCCGACAAGGTTTCTGCAATCTCTACCGACAAGGTGTTTCGCAGAGTTAAAGATGTCATAGATTTATATTATCTTTCAAAAGTTTTTGCGTTTGATAAAACAGTTGTTTTGCAAACGGTTAAAAATAACGGAAGAACACTTGACACATTTAACGGCTTTCTTCACAGAACTGAGGATTTACAGCACGCCTATGAAAAGTTCCGCTTTGAGGGTGGTGTGAATAAACCGCCGTTTGATGAAGTTTACAGAGCGGTTAAATCATATATTACACCCGTATTGCCAAATCAAAAAATCAAAGATTATACTCGTTAAATCACAAATAATTTAATCAATAAAAAGCCGATGGGAATAATCTCATCGGCTTTTTTGTGCAAGAAATTAAAGGAGAAGATGAAATGGAAAACAAAAACACAATATCTGTATTGCTTATAGAGCCGGGCAAATATCCCAAAATAATTGATATGGAGGACAGTCTTGAAGCAATGCAAAAGGCTGTCGGAGGATATATTGAGCTTCTTCATTTAGATGATGAGGTATCAATAATATGCAATGAGGAAGGGAAAATCTGCGGGCTACCGCTTAACCGAGCAATATACGCTGACCAAGATAAAAAGGAAATGATTGAGATTATTGCAGGCACATTCTTCGTCGCATATACTCCGCCCGATTCAGGAGAGATTGAGAGCTTGCCAAAAGAACTTTCCGACAAATACAAAGAGTTATTCAAATATCCCGAACAGTTTTTCAGGACAGCGGAAGGCATTAAAGCTGTTCCGTATATACCTGCAAAGACAGCAGAAATTGTGCGCTAATGTGTACTGCATACGCTTTTGAATTTTGTCGCGAATATTGCAAATAATATTGACGTTATCACGGTAAACCGATATAATTTTAATAAAGTAGGTGATTATAATGATAATAAGTGACATTATGAAAAAGCAGAATATTTCTAAATATCAATTATCAAAAAACAGCGGTGTTCCTTATACTATTCTGTCGGACATTATCAGCGGCAAATCGCAGCTCGAAAAATGCAGCGCAGAGACAGTATATAAATTATCAAGAGAACTGAATATTTCAATGGAGGAACTGCTTTGCCCTTGCTTTGAGAAGCGATGCAGCTTTGAATTATTTAAGAGCAATGTGTGCCATCAGTTAAAAAAACTCGGAGATATTGATTTTATTATCGACACTTTAGAGAAAAATAAAATCCGAGATTATTATAATCGCGGATGGTATCCCGAAAGTTTTTATTTACTTGCAATGCTTGATTATATCAGTCGCCTTAATGGAGTGGCTATATGTGAAGACTACAGCGACATACGCAGACGCTCTTTGCAAGAGCCTATATATCCTTCAAGTATTATTGCACAAGCAATAATTTTGGATAGTGAAAGTGCAAAGCAAAAAGCAAAATTGAAAGCTATTCCTGAATTTTTGAGATTTAATATCATAGAAAGTGAGGTGCGAAATGTTATCTGAAAATGCAAATACTATTTTGGAGACATTGAAGCGTCGAAAAAAGCAAGAAAGAGGACGTTGAATATTTTATAACTGAACTAATATAAAGCCGATGGGAATAATCTCATCGGCTTTTTTGTGTAAAAAAATAATAAAGGAGAAGATTAAATGGCATACAATCACATACCCGAAGAACTAATTGAACGGGCACGCGCGGTGTCCGTTTTAGAGTATTTTGAGACTTATAAGCCCGGCGATCTGCATTGGTACGGTGGGTGCTTCCGAAGTCGTGAGCACCCGTCTTTTTGTGTTATGCAGGGCGGATACGGCTTTGATTGGAAGTCTCAGGGGATAACAGGATATGGCGCACTCGACTATCTTAAGAAGTGCGAGGGCTACGATTTAAACAAGCAAGAGGACTTTAAACGAGCCGTCGAAATCCTTACCAACACTGACATTGAACTCGTTCAGAGCAGAGTTTCAAAAAGTAATTATGCGGCAGACAGGCAGCCGAAATTAGAATTTTGTTTGCCCGAAAAAGCATTCTCAAACTCTCGCGCTATTAACTATTTACGAGATCGGGCTTTGTCTAAAGAGGTTATAAACTACTGCATTCAAAAGGGACTGATTTATCAAAGTAAGGAGTATTCGGGGGCAGTTTTAATCGGTTATGATGATAAAAAACCGCTTTATATATCCCGAAAAACTTACGATGAAGTTACTCAAATGAATGACATATCCGACATAAAAAGCTATTGTATGGAACATAAATTACTGCTTTCAAAGGAAGAATTAAGTAACTTAAAAATCGTTTCTAATGTAGTTTTCGTTGGATATAATTCCGAAAATGAGCCGGCATACGCGTTCAAAAGAGGAATGTATAACAAGACAATCGTGGACGAAAACGGAAAAGAAAAGAACAAATCGTTCCGTCAAGAGGTGATTGGAAGCAACAAAAAATATGCGTTTGCAATGTATGACGAGCAAGGTAAAAGTAAAGCTGTTCATCTGTTTGAAGCAGCAATCGACGCCCTTAGTTACGCCACTCTGATCCACCTGTATTCGGGTAATTACAGAACAAAAAACTTGCTTTCATTGGGCGGCGCACAGAGCGGCAAGAGTGATAAAAGCAATGTCGAAAATGTAACTTTGCCACTCGCTCTTGAAGAATTTTTAAAGACTTACCCACAAAAAATCAATAAGGTTTATATTCATTTTGATAACGACGAAGCGGGAATTAAACACGCAAAAGCCCTGCAAGAGCACTTAACATTACGAGGAATTGAAAGTGAAATAAAGCTCCCGCCGAGCGGAAAAGATGTAAACGATTTTTTAAAAGCTTCTCTTGAAAAAGCAGAAAGGGAATTACAAACACCGGTTAAAAATGTTCTTTCAAGAGGTTAAAATCAATGCGGTTTTTAAGTGTTCACTTTGGGTGGGGTTTAAGGGGCGAACAGCCCCTTACAAGTGGTGTCTGTACATACAGACGCGATGCTTGCAACGTCAGTGGTAAACAATTTTAAACCGGTTACCCACTTTCTGTAAAAAGTGAAAAAAGAGCATAAAAAAGGAGGCGAAAAAGAGTGGCTTGGCAACAAAACCGAAAACGAAAAAACCGAGTGTTTGTTTCATTGAGTGATGAGGAGTATGACAAGCT
>CANQXK010000064.1 GCA_947627715.1 uncultured Oscillospiraceae bacterium | reverse complement strand
AGATAATTTAAGATTATCCTCCCCCTTCCCGAATTTTTCTCAAAAAATTTCATATTTCGTGTAACATTTAGTAGGTCTTGATACACTTCCATTATAGAGCCGTGGGTGGGCGGGGGCGGCGGATGGGGCAGCGCCGAGTTGGCTTTTCCGGGCGCGCGCTTTCCAAAATGCCGGTCCGATCGCCAGCGGCCAAACTTTTTTAGAAGGTACTGTTATGGCTAAGTACAGAGTCAACATCCCTGCGGGACCGATCTGGAATCAGGAGGACGCGAAACTGAAGTGCCCCATCGTCTGCGCCTCTTACGGCGGAGAGTGGACCGGCAGATGGCACACGCCTCAGGAGACCTGGGGCAAAATGAGCGTGTGCGAGTGCAGATTCAGATTCTGAAAACGCCTCGTCCTTACGAGTAAAACCAACTGCGGCGGAGCTTCATGCTCCGCCGCGGCGTTTTCTTTTACAGCTTAAAGGTCATCTTCCCTCTTGGGTGCTTCTCCGCCAGGAGCTGCGCCTGACGGGGCGAGGCAACGTGGGTGTAGATTTGGGTGGTCGATATGGAGCTGTGGCCCAGGAGCGACTGGATATACCGTATGTCCATCCCGGCCTCCAGCAGAGACGTGGCGAAGGTGTGGCGGAACATATGGGGCGTGATGTTGCCTGTGGACCCGATGCTCTGAAGGCGGTTATGTATGATGCGCCGGACGGACTGCGGGGCCATGGGTCGTCCGCGGCGATTGACAAGGATGGCGTTTTGCGCGGAGATCTCGGCGGCATACCGGGAAACGTATGTTTTCATAAGCTCGATCAGCTCCGGCGTGGTGATCTCAATGACCCGCTCCTTTCTCCCCTTCCCCCTGACCAGCAGGCGGAGGCCGCCGTCGGACAGGGACACCGTCTCCGGCGTGAGCGCGCACAGCTCCGAGACCCGCAGGCCCGTGCTGAACAAAAGCTCCAACACCACGATGTCCAAAAGCGTCTCCCGGCGGGCGGGGTCATAGCCGTCGTAGGCGCTCTGCAAGAGCCTCCTGACCGTCTCCTCCGGGATGGTCCTGGGAAGCTGCTGCGGGTATTGGATCTTCATATGAAGCTTATCGAAGGGGTTCGTCTCAAGCGCCTCGTTAAACGACAATTCGCTGAAAAATGCCCGCACGCTGGCCAGCTTGCGCTTCACGGACCGTGGCGCGAAGCGGCGGTTCAGGTGCGCGACATATCTGTTCAGCGTCTCCCTCTCCGCCCAGCGTTCCCCGGCAAATTCCCGGAATTGCCGAAGGTCGATGCGGTACGCCTTCAGCGTGTCGGGGGAGAGCTTTTTGCCGTTCTCGCAGCCGTCGAGGTAGTCGCCGATCAGTTTTGGTAGTTCCTGCATATCTTTTCCCTCCTTTGTGTGATCCCTCCCATTATAAATCAGGATGGATATATATGTGTAGCCATCAGTTTTTTAAATTGCGCAAGGCGGGGAATTTTTCGCAGAATCGGAAAATCCAATCACGCCCCGCCGCAGGGCAGCCGTCCTGCGGCTTGGATTTCAGAATTCATGTAACAAAACGGCGCGCTCAGGACATATCATAATATAAGGCCCTCCGCTTTTGCCCCCGCGCCCCGGCGTTCCGGGAAAAAAGCCCAAAAATGGGCAAAAAATAAAAAAAACCTGTTGACACGTGAAAAATAATGTGATACTCTATAATGGATGAGATATAAGACTTCCCTTGATGATTTATTGATTTACCACAGTAAACGAGCAAATATCCGGCCGGTATTGAAGATACATTTGCCACAACGGTCAAGGCTCCAGCCGTTTCCGCACGTTTGTGCGCTGGCTGAAAATCGGGTTCAGCCGTGACAGGAACTCCCGATACATCAATAAAAATCTTTTGGAGGTATACATATGAAATCCACAAAACGTGTTTTTGTTGTTGTTCTGGCGCTTGTATTGACTGTCGCTCTGGCCGCCATCCCCGCCTCCGCGCTGACAATGGTCACCACGTCTGATCATGGCACCATTGTTGGCCCTGAGGGCGGACCCGACATCGACTGGACCACCTATCTGTACGTTACAGCAGACAACGCCACTGCCACCGCCGACGCCTCGCGCAATACTATAGTCGTTGCCCATGTAGAGGCGGAAATCCATGTAAATAATAGAATATATAAGAACGTGGATGAGGAAATTATCTCTGGAATGAGCGCAGAGGCATCTGTGAACGACATCCCCCAGGATGCACCCACAGAAGGTCCCGGAGTTATATGGGAAGCTGTTGGAAGCTATGCTATTGGCGGTTATATTCCGAGGTCCCTTAATATTAGACTGTAAACGTTTGCAGGAAACCCAAAATCTCATGGCGCGCCGCCTGCGGGCGGCGCGCCCCTAAAAAGGAGACGTCATATGAACGCAAAGCAAATTGGCGCTCTGCTGTTGGCTCTTCTGACGGTCGCTGTGATGCCTGGCTGCGGGACAAAAACGGGCGGTCCCTCCGTTTCCTCCTCCGATGAGGGCGAATCATATGCCTATCCCTGGATGGCCGGAGAAAGCCCCATCCCCGACCGCCGTATCGGCCTTTCATGGGACGTGGAAGGGTATCTTGGCGCGTTTGCCTGCACAGAAACAGGATATTACATTGTCGGCGAAGACGAAAGAGACCGTAATAACTATATCTTTTACGGAGATTACGGTTCGGACACCCTCGTCAAGCTGTGCGGCCGGCCCGACTGCGACCACCTCAACGAGGACTGCAACGCGCGTTTTGATAGCTGTCAGAGCGTCTATTACGATGGCAGCCACCTCTTTGTCAACGAAGCACCTTTCCCCGGTAAGCCCAGAGTGATCCGCATGGACCTGGATGGCGGCAATCAGGAAGTGGTCATGGACCTGGCGGACTTTGTCACGTCTCAGATGGGCTTTGGAAATTACTATGCAGATCATATTACCAACGGCGTGTTTTTTCTGAGCACCACGCGCCTTGATGAAGGTGGAAAAAGAGTCGCCACCCAGATATATTACAAGCTGGACGGCTCCATGGAAGAACCCGCTGTAGTACCGGGAACCTTGTTAGCCTCGATGGTAGTAAGTGATAGAGAGGGAAATTTTATTGATAATGCCTATTATGAAACTATACGCGCATGGGACCCGGAAACAGGCGAGGTCCACGAGCTGACGGAAAACAGGGGCAGCGGCTATTATGGCATGGAGGAAGCCTGGTACTTAAAGGACGGCGTCATCTATCACCTGAACTACGCCAGCGGGGAGGAAGAGGCCCTGCTGGACACGGGCATCCTGCCTGGGGAGGATGATTATATCAGCCTTCTCTGCTTCCCTGACTGCTTGGTGCTGCATATACAACACCAGCCACAAGAGCGTGAGGACCGCCGCTCCACCTTCTACTTCTATAACTGGGCCATGGAGCCTGTGGGGGACGTCACGATTGAAGGCAGTTGGATAACCCTCTGCGGAGAGACGGAGGACCGGCTGATCTTCAACTCCACCTATCTTCCCTGGTGTTACGTAGATAAGGCAGATTTTGGTACCGGCCACATCGAGCTGCACGAGTTCAATATGCCCGACATGGATTGGGACGCCATTAAAGCGGCTTACCAAGGGAGCTTTGGTGAGTAAAAATCTTTTGAATCTTTTGGAGGTATACATATGAAATCCACAAAACGTGTTTTTGTTGTTGTTCTGGCGCTTGTACTGACTGTCGCTCTGGCCGCCGTCCCCGCCTCCGCGCAGACAATGGCCTCTGCGTCTAATCATGGCACTATTCCCGGCCCCGAAGGCGGACCCGACATCGACTGGACCACCTATCTTTATGCTGCAACGGACAGCGCCACCGCCACCGCCACCGCATCGCGCAATACTATTGTGTACGCAACAGTCGATGCATTTATTTTAGGAGATGGCCATGTTTTTCATAATGTTGCCCACGACCTGGTTTCCGGGACGAGCGCGTCCGCTTCCGTGAACAACATACCCCAGGAAGATCCGTCTCTTGGACACTTGCCAATCTTTTTGGCCCAGGGGGATTATATTATTAACACAACCTCAACTGAGAAGTTAGAAGTATACGTATAAGAAAGCAAAAAAATATCACTGGCGCGCCGTCTGCGGGCGGCGCGCCCCTAAAAAGGAGACGTCATATGAACGCAAAGCAAGTTGGCGCTCTGCTGTTGGCTCTTCTGACGGTCGCCGTGATGCCTGGCTGCGGGACAAAGACGAGTGGTCCCTCCAACCCATCTTCCGCTGAATCCGAAGCTCCTGCCTATCCCTGGATGGCCGGAGAAAGCCCCATCCCCGACCGCCGTATCGGCATCTCCCGGCAGGGCCTCGGAGGATTAGGCTTCACCGTCACAGAAGCAGGGTACTACATCATGGGCTGGGACCCGCGTCTTCCTGGAACCGGCTGCCTTTTTTACGGCGACCATGGGTCGGATACCATCGTCAAGCTGTGCGGCCGGCCCGACTGCGACCACCTCAATGAGGACTGCAACGCCTGGTTTAACAGCGGCGGCAACGTTTATTACGACGGCAGCCACCTCTTTGTAGTGAATTCTCCGAGATTTGGCTTATTCAGAGTGACCCGCATGGACCTGGACGGCAGCAATCAGGAAGTAATTTTGGATATGGATAGCTTTTCTTCGCTGGGACTGTCCAGTCAATGTTCTATGTTGCAGATCGTTAACGGAGTATTTTCCATGTTGTCAAAGCGCCTCGATGAAAACGGGAATAGGTCAGATATTCAGGTCTACTACAAGCTGGACGGCTCCATGGAAGAGCCGGGAATTATGGCCGGTGACGGCGATATGTGCATGATGCATGGTGACGGTAAAGGGAACTTTATCGATTCGGGCCATCTCGACATGGTCCGCGCATGGGACCCGGAGACAAACGAGGTCCATGAGCTGACAGAGAAAAAAGGAAGCGGCTACTACGGCATGGAAGACGCCTGGTATGTGATCGACGGCGTTATCTACCACCTGAACTACGCCAGCGGGGAGGAAGAGGTTCTGCTGGACACGGGCCTCCGGCTTGAAGAAAATGAAAAAATGGTTCTCCGCTGCTTCCCGGACCACTTGATGTTGCAGATAGACCGCCATACAGACGACAGCAAAAGCGCCTATACCTCCTTCTACTTCTACAACTGGGCCATGGAACTGGTTGGACAAATTGACAGGATTGATACGCCGCATATATATGTTTGTGGCGAAACGGCGGATCGGTTGATCATATCCGCTCATCCCGTCAGTATTGTCCCGCAGTTTTATATTGAAAAATCCGAATTCGGCACCGGCCACATTGAACTTCATGAGTTTAATATGCCCGATATAGATTGGGAGGCCGCCGAAGAGGTAACAAATAGTATGCTTGGAGGCTAATTAATCTCATGGCGCGCCGTCTGCGGGCGGCGCGCCCCTAAAAAGGAGACGTCATATGAACGCAAAGCAAGTTGGCGCTCTGCTGT
>CANQXK010000063.1 GCA_947627715.1 uncultured Oscillospiraceae bacterium | reverse complement strand
CTTCGGCGGGGACCCGGAGAGGATCACCGTCGCCGGACAGAGCGCCGGGGCGGGGAGCGTCCAGGCGCAGCTTTTGAACCCCCTGAACGCCGGAATTATCAAGGGGGCCGTCTGCCAGTCCGGGGTGTCCTTCGCCTTCGGGGACGAGGCGCGGCCTTTCGGCGGCGTAATGCCCCTGAAGGACGCGGAGGCCCATGGGGAGCGGTTTTTCAAAGAGATCGACGTCAGGAATCTCGCTGAGGCCCGGAGCATGGACGCCTCCGAGCTGATGCGCCGCCTCTTTGCCGTTTCGCCTGGGTGGGAGTGGAGCTTTGGACAGTGTATCGACGGGCGGTTCGTTTTGGAAAACCCCTGGGAGGCGTACTACAATGACCGGGTTCCCAACGTCCCCATGCTGGTGGGGTACTGCGAGGGCGAGACAAAGGGATTCATGACATTCATGCCGGAATGTACCCGCGGCTTCTGCGAGCTGCGCTCTGGGCGGGGCCAAAAGGTCTACCAGTACGTTTTTGACCAAGACATCCCCGGCGATGACGCGGGGAGCTTCCACGGCTCGGACCTCTGGTTCATGTTCGACTCCCTGGGCAACTCCTGGCGGCCCTTCGAGGGGCGGCACTATGACCTGGCCCGCAAAGTCGCCTCCTACTGGCTCAACTTCGTCAAAACCGGCGACCCCAACGGCACCGACTACAACGGCGTCCCCCTTCCGATCTGGCGGCCTTACACCCCGGAGAACCCGGCGCTCATCCGCTTTGCTGATGAGTCTGTCCCGGAAACAATGCCGGAGGACCCGACGCTTCAAAGCAGAATCTTGGCGGGGAAAGTGAGATTTACGGAATAAGGGTTTTCATTACTCCTGCGACTACGGCAGGAGTATTTCTATATCCGAGTGCTTCCCAGCTCCTCCGTAATGCGCCCCATGTGCTTTTCCAGATCGTAAAAGGCCATGATCCCGCCTGCCACAGTTTTTTCTCATTTACTTTTTAATAGTCAAGCACCCACCTCCGAGTTGGCTTTTGCCAGCCTTCAAAGATGGGTGCTTATATTCATCAATCTAATTGCTAAATCGCTAATGAAACGTCTTAATCTTTTCCCGTACATCGTGCCATAACTTCATGCTGCTTTCAGGATACGCATCCTTCATCTTTTTCAGCGCTCTGGCCTTAGCTTTCTCCACGGCGTCCTCCCGCATCATGTGGTACATGGCAATGTCCCGGAGGGGGTGTTTTTCGTAACCGAACACGCCGAAGGTCTTGCCGATGATGTCCTGCTCCTTTTTGGTGAGGGTATCAAACAGTTCCTTCAGGCACTCTGTTCGGATGCTCTGGGAGACGATCTCATCCGGCGACGGATTTGGCTCACTGTCTGTTATGTAGTCATAAACATCGCCGTCATCGTCCGCCGCAAGGCCGTAGATAGATTGGAAGTGGGTCGAATAGGCGATGGCCTTTCTTACCTCTGCTTCCGAGATGTTCAATTCTTCTGCTATCTCCGCGTCGAAGAGACCGTTTGCATTTTGGAGCCGTTTGACCTTCCGGACCAGGGCCATGCTGCGCGGGTCCAGGGAGAGAGTACCCAGGCTACTCTCCATGTATCGGCGCATGGCGGCTTCAATAAAGGGAGTGACAAACGCCGTCAGCGTCCCCTGCGCCGGGTCATATCTTCCGCCGCGCACACATTCTATAAACGCCACCATCCCAACGCCGTCCAGCTCCGACAGCGTCTCTTCTGTGTACCCGCCCCAGCCCAGACAGTTGAACGCCCTCGCAATCTTCAGGGCGAGGCTGTGAATAAGCCCTCTGTTCTTCTCGCATAGCTCCGAAAGCAGTTCCTCATTGGTCACACGGCCTCACCGCCAGTCTTTTTCGGACGGCCCCGTGGTTTCGCTGTGCGGGTGATGTTCAGAACGGAGTATATCCTTTCGGACGCGATGCTGGCCTCGAAATCGTCAACAGAGATGTCGGTGCGTCGCAGGGCCTCGTAGAGCTTGTCCCGGACGTAGTCCTTGGCCCGTCGCTCGTCCTCCTTGGAGATGGCCCCGCGCTTGGCGTCCTTGGTGATCCGCTCAAAGGCGGTGACCTTCACCCGCACCTTCGGGATGTCCCGCGCTAGCTCCTTCTGCCTCTCATAAGAGCCAAACTGCCGACAGGTGTACTGGGGTGCGTGGGGACAGGCACCCTCACAGTACAGCGCGTGGACGCCGGACTTCACCAGGAAGTACCGGTGGCATATGAGGCACCGGCGGATGTTGTACCCGCTGGTCAGCGCCAACATATAGTCGGCCTTCATCAGAGCCTGCAGGCTGTCGGTGACGTGCTCCTGACAGATGGCCACCCGCCCGTCCGGCAGCTCCCGTGGAACGTAGGACAGCATATACTCATCGTGCTTGTTGTAGCTTGCGGTGCTGTTAAAGGGATTCACAATGAGCTTATCTACAAGCCGGGGATCGTTATAAAAGTTGTAGAGCGCCTGGGCGTATGACTCAGGGGAGTTGGTCTCCAGCCGCGACAGGATGAAATTGATGAAGTTGCGGATGGTCTGGTTGAAGGCGTAGATGTCCATGACGTAGATTCCGTACCGGGTCACGTGGCTAAAATAAAATTCCCACTTGTCCGTCATGTCTCCGGGGTACAGGATCAGGGACAGCGGCAAATCAGAAATAGACTCCTTCCCGTCCACCTCTATAAGCTGCGAGTAAAGTTCCATGTCCTGCTCGGTGAACTCCACTGGTGTCGCCGGGTCATATCTGTTCAAAAGCTCCTCGGTCTTGGCAAACAGGTCATCATCGTCAAGCAGCATTCGGAAGACGGTGTATTTTTTGAGTTCGGTGGACAGCGCGGACATCTCCGAATTCAGTTTCCGCCAGACAGAGACGTCCCAGTTTCTGTTGTATCTGCCCGCAAGATCAATGACGCGCTCTGCCTTCGTGCGGATGACGTCGTAGTCGTCAGGTGTGAGATTGATCAGGTTCTCCGTCAGCTCACCCGCGGAAAAAGGGTGCCCGTTCAGCTCCATGGTCGTCCCATAGGTGTAGAAAATGATCCTGCCGTCCATAAATTGTCCCACCTGAAAAATAATTTGTCCTGCCATTTTATTATCTTACTCTTTTTTGTCACAAAATACAAGTAGGAGGACGTGTGCCGCGGAGGCCCGTCCTTAATTTTTTGCCAAGGAGGTTTTAAAATGGCAAACAACAACCTCACCGTCATTGACGGTGAAACCCTGGCGGACATGAGACTGCCGCCGGCGCAGTACTGCGTGAAGTCTCTGCTCCACCAAGGCGTAACGATCCTGGGCGGAGCGCCGAAGATCGGGAAGTCCTGGCTGGTGCTGGACCTGTGCGTCCGGGTAGCGAAGGGAGAGAGCGTGTTCGGATTGGAGGTGAGGCGCGGAACTACGCTCTACCTCTGTCTGGAGGACACCCTGCGGAGAATACAACACCGGCTGGTCAGCCTCACTGACGAGGCGCCGCCCAACATGTTCTTCTCCATTGAGGCGAAGACGTTGGACGACGGTCTCTGCGACCAGGTCAGAGAGTTCGTAAGAGCTCACCCCGACACGGTTCTGGTGGCCGTGGACACCTTCCAGGTCATCCGCAGCATGTCGCCTGACGTGTCCTACGCCACAGACTACCAGGACGTGCGTGAGCTGAAGAAGCTGGCGGATGAGTTGGGCATCTCCATTCTGCTGGTCCACCATCTGCGCAAGCAGGGAGCCGCCGACCCGCTGAACAAGCTCTCCGGCACCACTGGCATTGCCGGAGCGGTAGACGCCGTGCTGGTGCTGGAGAAAAGCGACCGGTGCCAATCCGGGGCGGCGCTCATCTGCACAGGCCGGGACATCGAGTACCGGGAGCTGGAATTACGGTTCGAGAGTGTGGAGTGTTCCTGGGAGCTGGTCTCGGACAGCGCGGAGGACCCGGCGATGCTCCTGCCGCCGGAGCTTGGGGATCTGGTGGACTTCATGAGAACCGAGGGACACTTCTCCGGGAGCAACACGGAGCTTGCGGCGCGGTACAACGCTCACGCTGGCCGGGACCTCACCGCCAAGAAGCTCAAGCAGCTCATGAACAAGTGGCGCTATGAGCTGGAGGCGCAGGGCCTGGTGTTTGAGAGCCGCCGGAGCAACGGGCAACGGTTCGTGGAGGTCTCCCTCTCTGCGTTGGGGAGTGACGCAAGTGACTCAAGTGACGCAACAATCAGTGCCCTCATCTCCTGCGGCACTTGCGTCCCTTGCGACCCTGTGACCGCACACGTCGCCGCAGGTGCGCCAGCAACACTGGAGGTGGCATCGTGAGTCGCCTCTGCGCTAAGAGCCAACACAGCGCCAGTGTCGCCCGAATTGAAAAGCCCATCTTTTTGAGCTTTTCAGCGCGGTTACGGCAGAGAAAAACTCTCCCCTTGGGAGAGGCAAGCATCGCGTTTGTCTGTACACCGGGCCCTGCCCGGCGCCCCGCCAAACGCATTTGCGGGCAGTAGCCCGCACCCACTATGACGGAGGTGGAAGATGAAAAAAGACACAACACTCAGCATCCGCATCTCCAAACTTGAGCTGGAAATCATCCGCGCCGAGGCCAAGAAGGCCCACCTCTCTCAGAGCGATTACGTCACGCAGTGCTGTCTCGGTCAGAAGGTGGTGGTCATGGACGGACTCAAGGATGTGCTGACGGAGCTACGCAGGATAGGCAACAACGTCAACCAGCTCGCGGTGCTCTGCAACATGGGCAAGCTCCATGCGGTGAACCTGGACGGAGTACAACAGTCGCTCTCCGAGATAGGCCGCGCGCTCCGCGAGATGCAGGAGGGCAGGTGAGCAAATGGCGATAGTCAACTTCGTCAACTACTCCAGCCGCTCAAAGAGCAGTCAGTCCCGTGGGTGCATGAGGTCGGTGATGAAGTACGTAGCCCAGGAGGCGAAGACCCAGTGGCAGGACCGACAGCTTGTCACCGGCGTCAACTGTCAGGCCGCCTCAGCCTACGACGACTTCCTCAACACCAAGCTTCTCTACCACAAGGACGGAGGCAGGATGTTCTACCACCTGGTCCAGAGCTTCCCCAGCGGCGCGGAGGTGGACCCGGTGACTGCTCACGCCGCCGCGCTCAAACTGGCGGAACAGTTCAAGGATCACGAGGTGCTGGTCTGCACTCACACTGACCGGGACCACGTCCACTCTCACCTCATCATCAACAGCGTCAACTTCGAGACAGGCCGCAAGCTCCACGTGGACAGCGACACGATACAACAACTGAAAATGTTCAACGACCAGATCTGCGCCGAGTTGGGCCTGCCGGTGTTCGAGCCGCCGCGGGAGAGGAAGGAGAAGCCCATGTCCTCCCGCGAGTATCGCGTTGCCGAGAAGCGCAACAGTTGGAAGTACCGCCTCATCAACGCCATCGACGACTGCATGACCTACGCCGGGAGCAAAGAAGAATTCATTAAGCTCATGGGCGAGTACAGGATCACGCCAAAAGACAAGTGCGGGATCGGCGTCCGATGGGAGGACGCGCGCAAGAACATCACCTACACACTCCCCTCCGGCATGAGATGCCGGGACGACAGATTACACGAAGAAAAATATTTGAAGGAGAACATGGAACATGAATTCGCAATCAGACAGGAGGCTCTCCAACGAGGAGCTGAAGGCCCTGAAC
>CANQXK010000062.1 GCA_947627715.1 uncultured Oscillospiraceae bacterium | reverse complement strand
TGAGTGATAGGACACACCATAGTGAGGCTGCTCACGCGGTTAAATAAATTGTTACTGACCACCAGCGCCGGACGCCGCCCGCGCTGTTCGTGACCAGATTGCGGGTCGAAATCAAGATAGACGATGTCCCCCTGCTCGAAAATACTCACCATGCCTCAGTGCCCTCCGATTTGCCCCAATCGACCTCGGGCTCCGTGTCGATACGGCCAAGCTCCTCCGCGTCCTTCCCGTAGAACGCCGTCAGGCGCTCCTCAAGGGTGCGGTGCTGCCGGGGGGCAGCGGCCTTTATCTGCAGGCAGTTTCCAACTTGGACGATCTCCACGCGGTCATTCTCCCGAAGGCCCACGGACTCAAGGACCGTCTTGGGGATCCGCAGGCCCTGACTGTTGCCCCATTTTTGAATCGTAGCATACATCTCAGCCACCTCCTACAAGTAGTATATACAAAGTATAAACCAATGTCAAGAGCATTATTCTCAAAGAGAGATTTGTCCCATTCACTGATTTTCCGAAAAACCATCCAGCCGTGACACGAAAAAGCCTACACCCTCCCGCCAAGGGGGGACTGCACCTATTTGCTGAACCACCCCCCGGGTCACAGTGACCCCCCATGAAGGACCCAGTATAACAGAGAATATAGAACAGAGGAAGAAGTAGAGATTACTCACTTTCATGTCTTTTTTCGGTTGACTATATTGCTTTCTCTGCCCATCAAAAACCATCTGGATGGAAAAGCGATTCTCCCTTTTGACGATCATATTTCTCTCGACTTTTCCGCCTCTCTGCGGTATTGTGTGTTGCCAAAGGGGGACTGAAAATGGACAGCGTCATAAACGAGCTTTACTACGGCAATATTTGCCCTGTCGAGCAGATGGGCAGGCTTACCCCGGAGGCAAAGGCCATCTTGAAACGGATGCATGAAAATGAGGAAAAACTGGAAATGAGCCTGAACGAGCAGGAGAAAGCCCTGCTTCATGCGATTCAGGACGACCGCCTTGAGCTTGCCGCCAGCGTCGGAGAAAAACGCTTCCGGGAAGCATTCACTCTGGGCGCGAGGTTGGCGATAGAGATATTCACGACGGAGCTGGGCAATCAGTATTCGGACAACATGGAATAGAACCGTTGTGATAGAGAGTTCGAGATGTCGAGGACAGCGGTTCTTTGGAGCTTCTTGGTATAGATTTTTTCTCCACAAAAACTGGGGCTGTGAAGAACCGAGCTTATATCTGCTCTTTTTCCACAGCCCCTTTTTTGCGTACTTACTTGAAGATTTACAATCAAAAAATGCGTTGAAAAGTGCGGGATTTCTGAGGATTGAGCAGAGTAATAAAACTTTAATCTCGCGTGAGGGAGAGGCTGTTCAAGCCATTGCAAATCAGCTTTGTCGTCAGCGCGATGATGTCGTCCAGGGGGATCTTTTTCCCGTCGGCCATCCACTGCTTGTAGATCTCAATGGTGCTTTGGGAAACAAAGGTCATGATAATATTCTGGACATACGGATCGACGTTCTTCTGCTTGCCGTCGGCGCCCCACGTTTCCGACATGATCTCGTTTGTGATCCGGCGGCTGATGTAGTGGTAGCTGCCGCTGCACAGGAGCCGCTCGTCGAGCCGTCCCGCGCCTTCGCTCACCAGAAAGAACTCCCGTGTGATTTTATCCATATCGCGGGGGCGTTCAAGGTCACGGGTGCGCTCGATGAAGCTCTTTGCCATCTCGTTTTGCAGCTCCCGCAAAAGATCGTCCAGAGAATTGTAATGCAGATAGAAGGTCTTACGGTTAATCCTTGCCCGCTCCGTCAGCTCCTTTATGGAGATTTGCTCGTAATCCATCTCGCAGATCATTTCCTCAAAGGTCTTACGGATTGCCTCTTTCGTGCGGATCACACGCAGGTCCTCTTTACCCGTGCCGTTCATAACGCCGCCTCCCGCTGTTTTAATTGTGCAAGTTTTATAATACACCATTCGTGAGTAAAAATCAACCCGTGTGTAGTTACGCCACATTTCCGCAGGAAGTGTGGCGTAAACCACTTTCGCTGTAAAATTGGTGTGGAGGTTAAAACGTGAACTTTGTATAATACACACATGAGAATTAGGAGTGGAGGTGTCTCATGGACAAAAGAAAGCTCGGAAATCTGACCGTTTCGGAAATCGGAATGGGCTGCATGGGATTTTCCCACGGATACGGAGAAATCCCCCCGGAAGAAACCAGCATTGAGGCGATCCGGGCGGCGCTGGATTATGGCTGCACCTTTCTGGATACCTCGGAGGCATACGGGCCGTATCTATCTGAAACAGGGCACAATGAAAAGATCGTGGGCAAGGCCATCCGGGGACGCCGGGAGGATGTCGTTCTGGCGACAAAGCTGTTTATCGGCACAGGAGAAGCAAAGAACATCTACGACGCGCTCCGCCGCCATCTGGAGGCTTCTCTGAACCGGCTGGGAACCGACTACGTTGACCTTTACTATCTGCACAGGATCAACCCCGCCGTGCCGGTGGAACGGGTAGCGGAAGGGATGGGAAAGCTCATCGCGGATGGCCTGATCCGCGGCTGGGGCCTCTCTATGGTAACGACCGATTTCATTGACCGGGCGCATCGGGTGACGCCGGTGACGGCGGTGCAGAACATCTATTCCATGATGGAGCGGGACTACGAGAAGAAAGTGATCCCCTATTGCCGGGAGCATAACATCGGGTTCGTTTCATTTTCGCCCATCGCCAGCGGATACCTCTCCGGCAAGGTGACGGCGGAAACGAAATTCCAAGGCGACGATGTGCGCAAATGGGTGCCGCAGCTCTCCAAGAAAAACATCGCCGCCAATCAGCCGTTTATCGAGCTGGTTTCCGACATGGCGCAGCGCAAGAACGCGACAAACGCACAAATCTCTCTCGCCTGGATGCTCCATAAATATCCCCATGTTGTGCCCATCCCCGGCTCCAAAAACAAGGAGCGAATCCTTGAAAATCTCGGAGCCAGCAGCGTAAAGCTGACTGATGGGGAATTTGCGGAGCTGGAAAATGCCCTTGCCAGACTGACCGTTTACGGCCATCGCCGGGATGTCAATATGGGATCGGAATACATGGATTAGGAGGACACTATGAAAAGACTGTTATCATTTCTGCTTTGCGCCTGCCTTCTTCTGACCGTTACGGCTTGCGACAGAGGCGGAACAACAAATTCGGAATCTGCCGGGACAGAGACTCCCGAAAGCAGTCATCCTGATACCACTCAGCAGCCAGAAAGTGAACCGGACGCATCCGCTTTGCCCTCGGAGAACGAGCCGGATCAATCATCGGACGAAGCCGCATCGGGCAGCAATATCCTCGTCGCATACTTCTCTCTGGCTGGTGAGCAGTACGAGGTGGGCGTCATTGAAAAAGGAAACACCGAGATCGTGGCGGAAATGATTGCCGACGCCACCGGCGCGGATACCTTCAAAATCGAATCCACCGAGGAATATCCCACTACCTATGACGGCCTTTTGGACATCTCCCGGAAAGAGGAAGATGATCCCCCGGAGATCGCGGATACTGTGGACAACATGGACGATTACGATACGATTTTCCTCGGCTACCCGATTTGGTGGGGCGACACGCCGACCATCATCAAGGTCTTTTTACAGAGCTATGACTTCTCTGGCAAGACGATCATCCCATTCTGCACCCACGGAGGCAGCGGGCTTGCCGGGACGGACGGGACGATTGGTGAGCTTTGCCCGGATTCTACCATCGGAGAGGGACTTGCCATTCGCGGCAGCACCGCGCAGAACGACCCGGGCAGCGCCCAAAAGAGCGTAACAAAATGGTTGTCCGACAGCGGGTATTAAAAGATGAAAGTCATGTTGGTAAACGGCAGCCCACACGAAAAGGGCTGCACATACACGGCGCTCACAGAGCTTGCCGATACTTTTGAAAAAGAGGGCATCAGCACTGAACTCTTTTGGATTGGGAACAAGCCGCTTTATAGCTGTGTTGACTGCGGCAAGTGCGGCGAGCTGGGCTGCTGCGTATTTGAAGATCGGGTCAATGAATTTCTCCAAGTCGCAAGCGATTATGACGGATTTATATTCGCATCCCCCGTGCATTACGCCGGGGCGACCGGGGCGCTGACCTCCTTTATGGGGCGGGCGTTTTTTGCCGACCTGCACTCCGGGAAAAACCGCTTCTATTTGAAACCTGCCGCGGCTGTGGTATCCGCAAGGAGGGCCGGGACAACGGCCACGCTTTCTCAGATCAACAAATTCTTTCTCTGGGGACACATGCCGATTGTTTCCTCGCGCTACTGGAACATGGTGCATGGCAGTACCCCGCAAGAGGTCAAAGAGGACCGGGAGGGGATGCGGAATCTCCGTATGCTGGCGAAAAACATGGTCTGGTTCTTGCGCTGCAAGGAAGCCGGAGAAAAGCTGGGCGTTCCAAAGCCCAAATACGATTGAATCAACAGGAGGAAAAACTATGTCTGATTATTTTGGCAAGGAAACACCCAAGCTGGGCTTCGGCCTGATGCGGCTGCCGAAAAAGGTGCTGGGCACCGATATCGAGCAGGTCAAGAAAATGGTGGACCTCTTTATGGAGGCGGGTTTTACATACTTTGACACCGCTTTCGTGTACGGCACCTCGGAGCAGGACATCAAAAAGGCCCTGGTGGACCGCTACCCGCGGGAGTCCTACACCCTCGCCACCAAGCTCAACGCCTTTCTGATGTGCCACGATGAAAAGAGCGCCAAGGAGCAGTTTTATAAGAGTCTGGAGCGCACCGGCGCGGGCTATTTTGACTACTACCTGATGCACGCTCTCATGGCGAACAACTACACGAAGTACGACAAGTACCACATTTGGGACTTTGTCAAGGAGCGCAAGGCGGAGGGACTGATCCGAAACATGGACTTCTCCTTCCACGCTGGCCCGGAGCTTTTGGACAAGCTCTTGACCGAACACCCGGAGGTGGATTTTGTCCAGCTCCAGATAAACTACGCCGACTGGAACAACCCGGAGGTGAACTCCCGCCGAAATTATGAGGTGGCGAGAGCCCACGGCAAATCCATCGTTGTGATGGAGCCGGTGAAGGGCGGCAAGCTGGCCGACCCGCCGAAAGAAGTCAAAAAGCTGTTCCACGACTATGCCCCGGATATGTCCCCGGCGTCCTGGGCAATCCGCTTTGTGGCGTCCCTGGACGGCATTATCACGGTGCTTTCGGGAATGTCCAGCGTGGCGCAGATGGAAGATAACCTCTCCTATATGAGAAACTTCCAGCCGCTGAACGCCGAGGAGCAGAAAATCATCCGCGAGGCGCAGAAAATCCTCGGCAGCTCCGCGGAGATTCCTTGTACGGCGTGCCACTACTGCACCGATGGATGTCCGAAGCAGATACCAATCCCCGATATTTTTGCGGCGGCGAATTTGCAGCTCGGCAACGGCCAGACTGCGCAGGCGAAAGAACACTATGCCGCCATTTCGGGGGGACACCGCGCCTCCGACTGTATCGCGTGCCGCCAATGTGAGCGGGCCTGCCCGCAACATTTGAAGATCACGGACTTTTTGCGAGAGTGTGCGGAGATGTTAGAGTAACAAAGGAGCGACCCCTATGAGCAAAACAAGAATCCTCGGAAATACGGATATTGAAATCTCTGCCATAGGCTACGGGTGCATGGGACAGACCCACTCCTACGGCGTGGTGGAACCGATGGAGGCCATGGTTAACCTCATGCGCTATGCGCATGAAGTGGGCTATACGCTTTTTGATACCGCGCCGTTTTACGGGGCGGACAACGAGCGGTATCTTGGAAAGGCGATTGCGCCGATCCGGGATAAGATCGTTCTGGCAACAAAGTTTGGCATCATCGACGAGAACTTCACGCTGGACAGCAGCCATGATTCCATTCTGCGGGAGATCGACGCCTC
>CANQXK010000061.1 GCA_947627715.1 uncultured Oscillospiraceae bacterium | reverse complement strand
GGAAGTAGAGCAGGTTCACCCCCTGGGCCGCCGCCTGCTCCAGGCCCGCGATCTGCGTCATCCACAGGAGCAGCAGCGAGCCGCCGCCCAGCCCGTACCCGGACAGCACCCCGCACACCAGCCCCGCCAGGGCGTTGAGTACGCTCATCCCAGCACGCTCCTTATCCCCCCGAAGAGTATGAGCAGGGCAAAAAGGCGCGTCAGAAGCCCCGGCGGCACGCGCCTGAAGCTCAGCCCCGACAGGACGCCGCCCGCCAGCCCGCCCAGGAGGAAGGGCCACGCGGCGGAGAGGTCGATCCCCGTGTTCACCGCGTATACCCCGGCGGACACCGCGCACATGGGCAGCATCACCGCCACGGAGGTGGCGAAGGTCCTGGCGTCCTCAAGTCCGACCCAGCCCCGCAAAAGCGGCACCAGCGCCATGCCGCCGCCCCCTCCGAAAAACCCGTTGATCAGCCCCGACGCCGCCCCCGTGACCAGGAGCCGGCGTTTTACTTTCCTGTCTATTTCCATAGCTTGATATATCCTTTTGTGTTCATCTGATTGAGAAGCATCAGCCCGAAGGGGAAAAGCACCATCCCCGCCACCCCGCACAGCCGAAAACCCGTGTACATGGCCAGAAGCGCCGCCGCGGGGGCCACGCCGAACTGGTCCCCGATGAGCTTGGGTTCAAGGCACTGGCGCACGATAGTCACCAGGAGATACGTGATCGCAAGCCCCCACCCGCGCCGGGTGTCCCCGGCGATGAAGTTCACCGCCGCCCAGGGCAGCAGCACCGCCCCCGTGCCAAAGACGGGCAGGGCGTCGATGAGGGCGGTAAGGAGGGCGATCACCGCCCCGTACTCCACTCCCATCACCGTGAAGGCCGCCGTCAGCTCCAAAAACGTCACGCCCAAAAGCGCCGTCTCCGCCCGGAGCCACTTCCCCGCCCCGTCCAGGATGTCCTCCTTGACACTGTGGACGGTCTTGCCCAGGGACGCCGGGACCTGCCTTGCCAGGAACGCCCGGATGGACGGGAACCCGGCGCTGATGAAAAAGGAGCCGATGGCGTAGGTGGCCAGGGACAGCAGCGTCCCCGGCGCGCCCGCCGCCGCGGCCCGGAGCTTCCCCAGCGCCCAGGCAGAGAGGGCCGCCGGGATCTCGGCGGCCCTCTCCCCGGCGGCCCGCATCGCCCCGTCCAGGTACTCCCGCACCCCGGCGGGCACGGACTCGGCGGCCCGCCGCAGAAGAAGCTCCACGCGCCGGAGCACCTCCGGCAGGCCCGCCGCCAGCTGGGGCAGCTCCTCCAAAAGCCCCACCGCCTCGTCGGCCAGCCTCACCACCACCAGGAGGAAGAAGCCCACAAGGGAGGCCAGGATCACCAGCACGCAGAACGCCGAGGCGATCCCCCGGCGCAGATGGCACCTGTCCGAGAGGAACCCCACCGCCGGCTCGCACACCGCGGCGGTGAGGAAGGCCAGCAGAAAGGGCCACAGGCACGGCAGGAGGAATTTCAGGAACACCCACACCGCCGCCGCTGTCCCCAGCGCCCACAGGCACACCCGCGCCGGGCGCGGCCAACGCTTCTCCATGGACTCCCCTCCCCGGCCTGTTTTGTGAAAATTGACATTTTCAGCGAACTTTTTGCCCCGATTTTTCGCTTTTGGCAGATAAATAATCTGTTGCGCCCAGAGGCCTCTTGTGGTAAAATAACCGTGGACAGTTATTTTTACTTTTCTGCCGTGTTTTCCCGCGTTCTCCGTTATTCTTTGTTTCCGGCGTGGAAAACTATTCATTGGGAAAAGAGGAAGCGTCATGGTAAATATCGCCATTCTCGGCTTCGGCACCGTCGGCTCAGGCGTGGCGGAGGTTATGAGCGAAAACGCCCAGAGCATCGCCCACAACGCCGCCGAGGAGATCAGCGTCAAAGCTATTCTGGACGTCCGGGACTTCCCCGGCTCTCCCTTCGCGGACAAGATGGTCCGGGACTTTTCGGTCATCGAAAACGACCCCGACGTGCGCGTGGTGGTGGAGACCATCGGCGGGGTGAAGGCCGCCTATGAATTTACAAAGCGCGCCCTCCTGGCGGGCAAGAGCGTGGTCACCTCCAACAAGGAGCTTGTGTCCACCCGCGGCCACGAGCTTTTGGAGATCGCGCGGCAAAAAAACGTCAACTACCTCTTTGAGGCCAGCGTGGGCGGCGGCATCCCCATCATCCGCCCCATCACCCAGTGCCTCACCGCCAACGAGATCGACGAGATCTACGGCATCCTCAACGGCACCACCAACTACATCCTCACCCGGATGATCACCGACGGCGCGCCCTTCCAGGAGATTTTGAAGGACGCCCAGCGGCTGGGCTACGCCGAGGCGGACCCCACCGCCGACGTTGAAGGATATGACGCGGCGCGGAAAATATGTATTCTGGCCGACCTGTGCTTCGGCAAGAGCGTGGACCCGGAGAAGATCTCCGTGGAGGGCATCTCCGGCGTCACGCTGGAGGACATCGAGTACGCCCGGAGGCTGGGGTGCAAGCTGAAGCTCCTGGGCCGCGCCTGGCGTCTCCCCGGCGGCCATATCACCGCCTACGTCGCCCCCCACCTCATCTCCAAGACCAGCCTTCTCTCCAACGTGGACGGCGTCATGAACGGCATCGTCGTCCACGGCAACGCCCTGGGCGAGTGTATGTTCTACGGGGCCGGCGCGGGCAAGCGCCCCACCGCCAGCGCCGTGGTGGCCGACGTCATCGACGCGGTGAAGCACCTGAAGGCCCGCAAGTATCTGGGCTGGGACGAGTCCGAACCGGGCTACGTGGTGGACGCGGCGGATGTCGCCACCCGCTGGTATCTGCGCACCGGCTCCGGCCTTGAGGCCATCGGCCGGGCCTTTGGCCGCGTCCGGCTCATCAGCTACCCCGGCGAATACCCCGGAGCCGGCCCAGAGGAATACGCCTTCGCCACCGAACCGATGACCGGCCGCCAGCTTGCGGAGCGCACGGCGGGGATGGACATAAGGTCCCGGTTCCGCATCCTCTGACCGGGCATATACTGGAGCGCGGGGATCTTCAGTTCAGGCTTTTTGCGCGCATCCCCTTTGCCGGAAAAGGCCAGCGGCCGTTTCCGGCGGATCAGAAAGGAGGCCAAGTATGGCACTCATTGTACAGAAATTTGGCGGAAGCTCCGTGGCCGACGTGGAGAAGGTCCGCCGGGTCGCCGGGATCATCTCGGAATGTTACCGCGCGGGCAACGACGTCATCGTCGTCCTCTCCGCCCAGGGCAAGACCACCGACGGGCTTATCGCCAAGGCCCACGAATATAACCCCCGCCCCTCCAAGCGGGAGATGGATATGCTTCTCAGCACCGGCGAGCAGCAGTCCGTGGCGCTGTGCGCCATGATGCTGGACACCATGGGCGTCCCCGCCGTCAGCCTCACCGGCTGGCAGGTGGATTTCAAGACCAACACCAACTACTCCAACGCCGCCATCAAATCCGTGGGCAGCGAGCGCATCCGCAAGGAGCTGGACGCCCGGCGCGTGGTCCTGGTCACGGGCTTCCAGGGCCTCAACAAGTATGACGACATCACCACCCTGGGGCGCGGCGGGTCCGACACCTCGGCGGTGGCCATCGCGGCGGCCATGCACGCGGACCTGTGCCAGATCTACACCGACGTGGACGGCGTGTACACAGCCGACCCCAACAAGGTCAAGGGGGCCAAGAAGCTGGACGAGATTACCTTCGACGAGATGCTGGAGCTTGCCAGCATGGGGGCCAAGGTGCTGCACAACCGCTCCGTGGAGATGGCAAAGCGATACAACGTGGATTTAGAGGTCCTTTCCAGCTACGAAAGGAAACCCGGTACAAAAGTCAGGGAGGTAAAGAAATTGGAACAGGTAGAAGTCAGCGGCGTCGCCAAGGACGTAAACGTGGCGCGTTTCACCCTGGTGGGGATCCGGGACGAACCCGGTATCGCCTTTAAGATCTTCCGCATCCTCGCCAACGAGAAGATCAACGTGGACATCATCATCCAGTCCCTGGGCCGGGACGGCAATCAGGACGTGACCTTCACCGTCACCCGCGCCGACGCCGAGGCCGCCAGGGAGGCCCTGGAGAAGAGCGCCGAATCCCTGGGCTATCAGAAGCTGGACCTGGACGCCCACGTGGCTAAGATCAGCATCGTGGGCGCCGGTATGCTCATGACCAGCGGCGTGGCCGTGAAGATGTTCGACGCCCTTGCCAAGAAGAAGGTCAACATCAAGATGATCTCCACCAGCGAGATCAAGGTCTCCGTCTTAGTGGACGAGGACGACGCCGACCGCGCCGTCCAGGCCGTCCACGACAAGTTCTTCGGCGACTGAATTGGCGTTTTGCCCCTCGCCCACGCCCCGATTTTTGTGTAAATTGCCCTTTGACGCCCGGCCCTCGCCGGAGTAAAATAACCATTGAACGCGCGGCATCTGAATGCGTAAGTCCAGCTCAGATGCCGCGCGTTATTTTTTTGCCTGGAAAGGAAGCAAACAATGGAAGCAAGCATGGAAACAAATCGCTGTCTGGGCACGGCCCCCGTAGGAAAGCTCATGGCCCGCTACGCGGTGCCCTGCACCATATCCCTCCTGGTGGGCGCGCTCTACAACATCGTTGATCAGATCTTCATCGCCAACGCCCCTTATCTGGGGTCCTACGGCAACGCCGCCAACACCGTGGTGTTCCCCCTCACCGTCATCGCCCTGGCTTTCGCCGTGATGGTGGGCGACGGCTGCTGTGCCTTCGTCAGCCTGAGCCTGGGGCAGGGCGCGCCGGAGAAAGCCAAAAGGAGCGTGGGCAACAGCGTGCTCATGCTCACGCTGGGTTCCCTGGTCCTCTGCGCCCTCTACCTGGCGCTGGCAAAGCCCCTGATCACCCTCTTCGGGGGCACGGTCAACGCCGAGACCTTCCGCTATGCGCGTGAATACTTCTTCTGGATAAGCCTGGGCGTCCCGTTTTACGTGTTCGGGCAGGGCATGAACCCCATCATAAGGGCCGACGGCTCCCCCCGCTTCGCCATGGTCTCCACCCTGGCCGGAGCCGGGCTGAACATCGTCCTGGACCCGGTTTTCATCTTCGTGCTCAGGTGGGGCATGACCGGGGCCGCCGTGGCCACGGTGCTGGGCCAGGCGGTCACCGCCGGGCTCTCCCTTCTCTACCTTCTCCGTATGCGCCTCATCAAGCCCTCTCTCGCGGATCTGGCCCCCGACAGGCGCGTCGCCCTTCGCACGCTGGCGCTGGGCATGACCAGCTTTCTCTCCCAGATCTCCCTGGTGGCGGCGATGGCGGCCATCAACAACATGATCCGCAAGTACGGCGCTCTTGACCCGGTGTTCGGCGAGGCGCAGTACGCCCAGATCCCCATGGCCGTAGTGGGGATCGTCATGAAATTCTTCCAGATCGTCATTTCCGTGGTGGTGGGTATGGCGGCCGGCTGCATCCCCATCGCCGGCTACAACATGGGGGCCGGCAAACGCGGCCGGGTGAAAAAGCTGTTCGTCAGCCTCCTGGCCGCCGAGGCCGCCGTGGGGCTGGCCGCCCTCGCCGTGGTGGAGTTTTGCCCCCGCGCCCTCATCAACATCTTCGGCGCGGCCAACGAGAGCGCCCATTACACCCGCTTTGCCCTCCGCGCTTTTCGGATCTATTTGTGCATGGTGGTCTTTGCCTGTGTCAACAAGGCCTGCTTCATCTTCCTTCAGGCGATGGGCAAGGCCGCGTCCTCCACGGCCCTGTCCATGGTCAGGGAGATCGTCTTCGGCGTGGGCTTCGCCCTGCTGCTCCCCCTGCGCTTCGGGCTTGACGGCGTCCTGTGGTCCATGCCCGTCTCGGACCTTCTCACCTTCCTCATCTCCGCCGTCCTCATCGCCCGCACCCTCCGGGAACTCTCCCCGGACGCCTCCCCTCTCCCCTCCCGCGCCGCGTAAGAGGAGAAGACCCCCCAAAAACCCGCCCCCGCCGCAAGCGGCACACTTGGGCGACAAAAGGGATTTTTTCCGACGTACGTGCCATCGGAAAAAATTCTCAAGTTGAGTTTTTTGACAGCTGGAAAAGCGCGCGGCGGACGCCGCGCGCTTTCTTGTAATCAGAAAACCACTCGTTAAACGAGTGGTTCAAAAGAGCCTATGGCGAAGAGGAAGAATCCCTGTTAGAATA
>CANQXK010000060.1 GCA_947627715.1 uncultured Oscillospiraceae bacterium | reverse complement strand
GACCATCACCATAGCCAGAAGCAGTGCGATGAATTTCTTGCTGTTTTTCATGTTTAACCTCCTGTTTTCTTTTCTATTTTTACCCGGCCTGCAGCCTGTCTGCGGGCCTGAATAAAAACCGTTTGTTTCGCGGGCCTTCTCAGCCCTTCACGCCGCCCAGCATCATGCCCTGTACAAAGTACTTCTGGATGAAGGGGTAGACGCAGATGATGGGCGCGGCGGTGAGCACCATGGCGCAGGATTTGATGTTGGCGGAGATCTGGGAAAGCTCAGCCGTATCCTGGCTGTTGCCGGAGCCGCTGGTGGAGATGAGGTTGCGCAGGTAGAGGGCCACGGGCCACCGCTTATCGTCGGTCAGGTACAGGAAAGCGTCGAACCAGTTGTTCCAGTACTGGACGAGATAGAAGAGGGCCATGGTGGCCATGATGGGCATACTCAGGGGCAGGGCGATGCGGAAAAACACGCCGATCTTGTTGAGGCCGTCCATCTCCCCCGCCTCCTCCAGCTCCTTGGGGATGGTGGTGAAGAAGGACCGCATCAGGATCACGTAGTAGGTGGAGATCATGCCGGGGAGGATGAAGCCCATGACGTTGTCCTTCATGCCCAGGGCCAGCATCACCACGTAGCTGGGGATCATGCCGCCGCCGAAGTACATGGTGAAGATGATCAGCGGCCCGATGATCTTGTTGCCCTTCAGCTCCACCTTGCTCAGAGGATAGGCCAGCATGGAGGAGAAGAGCAGCGCCAGGGCGGTGCCCACGACGGAGTAGACGATGGTGTTGGCGTAGTTGGGGAGGAATTTCCCGTTGGTGATCACCGTCACATACGTGTCCACGTTAAAGCCGGAGGGGATCAGGTTCACCTTGCCGGCCACAATGGCCTCCGCCGAGGAGAAGGACTGGGCGATGAGGTAGAGGAAGGGGTACAGCATGGCGCAGCAGATGATGAGCATGATGATGACGTTGCACACGGTAAAGACCCGGTAGCCCTTGGACTCCTTGATCTTACGTTTCGTATTGGCCATTTTCGTCTCCTCCCTTCCTTAATACAGCGCGCTGCCCGTCAGCCGCTTGGAGACAACGTTGGCGCTCATCAGAAGCACCAGGTTGATGAGGCCCTGGAACAGACCGATGGCGGTGGCGTAGCTGAACATACTGGAACCGATACCGAGGCGGTAGACGTAGGTGGCGATAATATCCGCCGTCTCATACGTGGTGGGCGTGTAGAGCAGGAACACCTTTTCAAAAGCGCCGGAGCCGCAAAGCTGTCCGATGTTCAGCACCAGCAGGGTGCTGACGGTGGGCAGGATGCCGGGAATGGTGACGTGCAGGCACTGCTGGAACTTCCCCGCGCCGTCGATCTCGGCGGCCTCGTAAAGCTCAGGGCTGATGCCGGAGATGGCGGCCAGATACATGATGCTGCCCCAGCCGATGCCCTGCCAGATGCCGGACACCACGAAGATGGTGGTGAACCACTGGGGCAGGGAGATGAAGGTGATGGGGGAGCCGCCGAGGGATTTGATGAGAGCGTTGATGGGGCCGGAGGTGGAGAGGATCTCGCGGACCATACCGGCGATGATGACCATGGAGATGAAGTGGGGCAGGTAGGAGACCGTCTGCACGAACTTCTTCCAGTGCATATTCTTGATCTCGTTGAGCAGAAGGGCGAAGATCAGCGTCAGGGGGAAGCTGATGAGCAGGTACTTGAAGTTCAGCAGGAGGGTGTTGCGGAAGGCCCTCCAGAAGTTGTCGTCGCCTATGAACTGCTTGATGTAGTATAGGCCGACCCACTCGTCGCCCAGGATGCTGCTTCCGGCGCGGTAGCGGCGGAAGGCGATGATGTTGCCGATCATGGGGATGTACCGAATGATGATGTAGTACAGGACCGGGATCACCATGAGGGCGTAAAGCTGCCAGTACCGGCGCATATGGTAGGCAAACCCTTTTTTCTTCTGGGGTGAGGCGAGCCTTACCTGCGGGGCCGGTTTCGTCTGGGTGGATGATGCCATACGTTTTTCTCCCTTCTCATGAAATTTTGCGTGCGGGGGAGGGTCTCTTTTTGCGCAAAAAGAGATCGCCGGCCAGCCGGCCGGCGATCAGACGCCGTTCCGGGCTGGGTCTTTTGCGGCCAGGATCAGTAACCAGTGACCCACCTCCTGTCCGCAGTTACGGTGAACCGCTGCGGCGTCCGCCCCGTCAGGGCGGCGCTGCGGCTGTCGGGCTGGGAAGGACCCACGTAGACGGAGTACTCCCCGCGCTCCACGGCGGCCTCACCGTCCTCTCCGCAGAGCGCGAAGGCCTCCGGCGGCAGGTGGAGCGCGACGGTCCCGCGCTCGCCGGGCCGGAGAGTGATCTTGCCAAGGGCCTTCAGCTGTGGGTTGGGGGTCCCCGGCCGCTCCGCTTTGACATAGGCCTGTATGGTCTCCGTTCCCGTCATCTGCCCGGCGTTCTCCACGGGGAGCGTCACATCCACGCCCTTCTCCGTGACGGTCAGGCCGCTGAGGGTGGCGGGACCCAATACAAACCGCGTATAGCTCAGGCCGTACCCGAAGGGGTAGAGGGCCTCCCGCTCCATATAACGATAAGTGCGCCCCTTCATGCTGTAATCGGTGAACGGGGGCAGCTCATCATCGGAACGGTAGAAGGTGATGGGCAGCCTGCCCTGGGGGCAGACCTCCCCGAAGAGGGCCCGCGCCACGGCCGCGCCGCCCTGCGCGCCGGGGTACATGGCCAGGAGGACCGCGTCGGCCTCCTCATCGGCGGTGTTCACCGCCAGTGCGCTGCCGGTTACCAGGACCACGATCACGGGCTTGCCGCTGTCCAGCGCCACCCGCAGAAGGGCCTCCTGCCGGCCGGGGAGCCGGATGTTGGGCTTGTCGCCGCTGGCAAACTCGTTGCCCCGGTCCCCCTCCTCGCCCTCCAGGCTGGGGTCCAGGCCGAGACAGACGATCACCGCGTCGCTCTCCCGGCAGATGCCCCTCACTTCGGAGAAGCGGTCGTCCGCCTGGGCGAGATTGGAGAAGCGGTCCTTATAGAGGTGGCAGCCGTCGGAGTAGAGGACCCGGACGTCCTGCCCCAGGTAGTCCTGGATCCCCTCCAGGACGGTGATGTAGCGGGAGGCGGTGCCCTCGTAATTGCCCACGAGGGCGCGGCGGTTGTTGGCGGTGGGGCCGATGACGCCCACGCATTTGAGGGCGCTTTTCTTCAGCGGCAGAACGCCGTTTTTGTTTTTCAAAAGCACCAGCGTCTTCTCCGCCACCTGGCGGTTGAGCTTCGCCATATCGGGACTGTCCACCGCGCTGTAGGGGATGGCGCTGAAGGGGACGTCCCCATCGGGGTCGAACATCCCCAGCTTCATGCGGGTGGTGAAGAGGCGGACCACCGCCTCGGTGACGGCCTCCTCGGAGACAAGCCCCTGCGCCACGGCCTCCTCCAGATAGACGGAGAGACTGCCGCAGTTGAGATCGCAGCCGCTGTTGACGGCCAGCGCCACGGACTCCACAGGTCCCGCCGTGACCATGTGGCCCTCGTGGAAATCCTTGATGGCCCAGCAGTCAGAGGTGACGTGTCCCTCAAAGCCCCAGGTGTCCCGGAGGATTTCGGTGAGGAGCCGGCGGCTCCCGTTGCACGCCTCGCCGTTCACCCGGTTGTACGCGCCCATGACGGCCTCCACCTTCGCCTCCTTCACAAGCGTCCGAAAGGCGGGCAGATACGTCTCCCACAGGTCGCGCTCACTGACAACGGCGTTGAAGCTGTGGCGGATGTCCTCCGGCCCTGAGTGGACGGCGAAGTGCTTGGCGCAGGCCGCCGCCTTCAGATAGTTGGGGTCGTGGCCCTGGATCCCTTCCACGAAGCGCTTGCCCAGCGTCCCCGTGAGCCACGGGTCCTCGCCCAGGGTCTCGTGGCCCCGGCCCCAGCGCGGGTCGCGGAAGATGTTGATGTTGGGGGACCAGAAGGTCAGCCCCTTGAAAATATCCCTGTCGCCGCAGGCCTTCTGCATATTGTATTTGGCGCGCCCCTCGGTGGAGATGGCGTCGCCCACCGTCTCCATCATGTCGGGGTCGAAGGCGGCGGCCATGGCGATGGCCTGGGGGAACACGGTGGCGGTGCCGGCGCGCGCCACGCCGTGAAGCGCCTCGTTCCACCAGTTGTAGGCGGGGATGCCCAGCCGCTCCACCGCCTCGGCGCTGTGGAGCATCTGGCTGACCTTCTCATGGAGGGTCATCTGCTCCACCAAGGCGCGCGCCCTCTCCCGGTATATACGGTTTCGATCGGGGTTATGTACCAATTCCTGCATAAGTTCCTCCCAAAACCGGCCCCTTTGGGCCGTCTCATCGGCGGCTGTGTTAAACTTGCGGCTTGCCCGTCACCGGGTGACGCCGAAGCCCAAAATGGTGAACGTGCGGTCCTCAAAGCCCTCCGCCATGGAGATCTCCACCCGGTGGGGCCGGACGGCCTCCTCCCGGAAGAGCACCGTGGCGTGGCAGTGGGTCCAACCGGCCTTGCGGGCGTCCAGAAGCCGCCCCTCCCCGCCGTCCCAGCGCACCAGCGCCGTGCCGAACCGGGGGTCGCCGGAGTCTTTGAAGACCAGCTGAAGCCCGGAGCATTCCAGCTCTAAGACAAAGGGTGCGCTGCCCGGCCCCTTTTGCCAGTTGTGGGGAAACTGCGGCGTGTTGAAACGGTCTTCGTCCAAAGGGACGCTCTGGAGATCCGTGTCCCGCAGTGTGAAGCTGCCGGGGTCGATGCGCGCGCCGGGGAGCGCGTCGCGCCTGTCCAGCAGGCGGACCTCCTGCCAGTCCGCGCCGTAGAGAACGGGGACCTCGCCGGGCCGCTCCTCCATGGGCTGTTGGCGGTCAAGGCGCTCAAAGAGATAGGTAAGCGAGTCCGCCATCACCTGGTGCCCCAGGTTGGCGGGGTGGTAAACGTCGTAGAAATACTGCCGCTTTGTGATCACCAGCCCCTCCCCGCGGGGGAGGCCGAACTGGGGGGACACCGCCTCCAGCACGTCCACCATGGGCAGCTCGTAGCGCCAGCCGATGGGGGCCAGACGGCTTTTCAGGTTCCAGTCGTTCACAAAGACGGAGAAGAGCAGCACCAGCGCCGGCGCGTTGGGCTGGGCGAGGATGCGCCTCACAAGGCTCTCGTAGCAGACGCCCTGAGTCTCGTCGCTCCCGTCGTTGACGGCGAACTCCAGCACCACAAGGTCCGGCGCGGCGGTCCCGTCCCGGCCGATGTCCCGGTCGTAGCGGATAAGGCCCAGCTGGGAGGGCGTGCCGCCCACCCCGGCTTTTATGTATGTGACCTGCCCCTCCCCGGCGCCGGTGAGGCGGCAGAGGGCATCAAAGGCTTTTTTGGCGTAGCACATCTCCTGAGTGGGCACGGCCCCGGCCCCCTGGGTGATGGAGCCGCCCAGAAAGGCCACGCAGGCGGGCTTTCCGGCGCGGACCTTCTCAAAGAACCGCTTCACCCGGCTGTTGTTGCCGCCGGAGAGGAAGGAGCGCGCGATCATGGCGCGGTACGCTTCGCTTTCGGTGTCCACAGGCCCGTCCGGGTCTGTCTCCGGCACGTCGTAGCCGTCGTTGACATAGAGCTTCACGGTGACAGCCGCCACATCGGCGTCCGTGGGAAGCTCAAAGAGGAACTGTCCGGGGACCCGGTCCGTGTCCGGCAGGTCCTCCTCCCCCAGGACAATGAGCTGCTCGCCGCCGTCAGCGGGGACGGCGCGGCGGACGCAGCCGCCGCCCTGCGGCCCGTCCGGCCCGTAGAAGATCAGGGAAAAGCCCACCGTCAGCGAAGGGTCGTCGGAGACGGCGGAGACGCCGACGCTGTGCACCAGCCGCTTGAAGCCCTCCGCCGTGGTGAGCAGGGAGAGGATGCCCTCCTCCCGGATCCCGCCGGAGAGGCCCGCCAGCGCGGTGAGCCGGTCGCCGTCCAGATAGATGGGGTGACGGCCCGCGCCGTCGTTCTGTGGCAGACCGCCGATGCGTTGGTCCAGCAGCACATAAAAGCCCTTCCGCTTCTCCCGCGGGTCCCTGGGCGCAAGCAGATCCATCATGGCTCACCGCCCTCCCATCCGTGCGCGCCGTGGGCGCACTTCTCCTTATCTTCTGCCGTCTTACCATTTTCACGCAGTTTTTACTTCTCAATTCTTGCTCTATACCTCTCAAATATTGCTGGATTTTCACGCCGGTAAAAGCCGCGTTTTTGTGCACTTTGGCGATTTGCATTGACACTGGACTGCATTTTTGACGGTCAGAGCCGGGAAAAAACGCCGGGGCGCAGGGGCGAAACAGCGCCGAAACCGTGATACATTATATAATTTAACACAGGTATGCCGCGGGAAAATCCGCCAATTTTGTGCGGTATTCCCACAACGGACGCCGTCCCCCCCACGGCGGGGCCTTCCTGCAAATGAAACATCCCGCCGCAGTTCCCGGAGGGGACAGGCCCGCTATTTTTAGCAATTTTGGACAATCAAAAATTTCGATTTTCGTATTTGCACATTTTTTGCCGCCAAACCCGCCAATTTTTTAACAAATTTTAAAAAGATATAACTATTCTGTAACAAAATACGGCCCGTCCGCGTTTGCATTTTTCACAAAGATATGGTAGCTTAATAGGGAGTATAGGCACAGTAATTCCGGGGGCCAGTTGCCCCTTCCTGCCCTATTATAAAGCATTATAGCATATTCCTAAGCACTTGTCAAGGACATTTTAGAAATAATTTTAATTATTTTTCAACAAGGAGGAAAAGACATGAGCGGCAACATTCCAGAGGTAAAGCTGG
>CANQXK010000059.1 GCA_947627715.1 uncultured Oscillospiraceae bacterium | reverse complement strand
TTTTGGAGGGACTTCTTCCGAAAATCATGGAAAAGCTCTCCTTCTTTGAACGCTTTTACACCTTTGTGGACGGGGTATTTGATCTGACAAACGTGACCTTCTATCTGACGGCTATCGTTTTCTTCCTGTTTCTGTCCGTTCAGTCCCTTGAAAAGCGGAGGTACAACTGATGAAAGAAAAGAAAAACAAAAACCGGGAAAATCGGCTGGCCCTCCGGGGCGGCATCTACTCCCTGGCGATCACCGCCGTGGTGCTGGCGATCGTGGTGGCGGTGAATGTGTTTGCCGAAAGCCTTCCCGCCACATACACAAAGCAGGATATTTCCGCCTCCAAGCTCTACTCCATAACCAGCAATACGAAGGTCGTCTTAAGCGGCCTCCAGGACGATGTGACCGTTTACTGGATCGTCCAGGCGGACCAGGAAAACACCATTTTGGAGCGGCTTTTGGAGAAGTACGACAGTCTCTCCGACCGCCTCACGGTGGTAAAACGAAACCCGGATGTGTATCCGACCTTCGCGGAGAAGTACACGGACGAGGAGGTCCAGAACAATTCTCTCGTGGTGGAGTGCGGCGAACGGAGCCGGTATATTCCGTATGACGAGATTTTTGTGACGGACGTGGATTACTACTCCTACTCCTATACCACCAGCTTTGACGGCGAGGGGGCCATCACCTCCGCCATCGATTACGTCACCAGCCGTGACCTGCCCACACTCTATCTCCTTGAGGGCCACGGCGAGGCGGACCTTCCCAGCGGCTTTGCCGAAACGCTGGGCAAGGAGAATATCGAGACTGCCGAACTCACCCTGGCGACCGTAGACGAGATTCCCGAGGACGCTGCCGCCGTAATGATCTACGCGCCGCAAAGCGATATTTCGGAGGACGAGAAGACGATGCTGGCAGACTACGTCTCCGCCGGCGGAAAGCTCTTAGTGCTGTCGGGGCCTGTGGAGGACGGGGCGCTTACCAATCTCACCGGCCTTTTGGAGCATTACGGCGTTACCGCCCAAGACGGCATCGTTGTGGAGGCCGACCGTGCCCATTATGGCTTCCATCAGCCCTTTATCCTCATCCCGGACATGGGCGAAAGCGAGATCACCGAGCCTCTTATCGAGGACCGCTACTATCCCATGCTGCCCATCGTTCAGGGCCTTGTGACAAGCGGCGATGTAAACGGCACGGTGACGGAGCTTCTTACCACCTCTGACGCGGCGTTCAGCAAGATAGCGGGGTATGACCTCGATACCTACGAAAAGGAAGAGGGCGACATTGACGGCCCCTTCGCCCTGGCGGTGGACATCGAGGACGACGGGGGCGGAGAACTCATTTGGTTTGGGTGCGATGAGCTTCTGGACGATATGTATAACGCCTATTCCTCCGGGGCCAACAGCGACCTTGTGATGAACTCCCTGTCGCAGCTTTTGGGTGAGCGCGAGGCCCTGGCCATCCGCTCCAAGTCCTTAAACTACAACTATCTGACCATCTCCGAGTCCGCTTCAGGCGTCTTGAAGGCCGTAATGATCGGTCTTGTGCCGCTGGCTTTCCTGGGGATCGGGATCACTATCGTCGTTCGCAGAAGGAGGGATACCAATGAAACGGTATAAGCGTGTTTTGATCCTCCTGGGGGTGCTGGTGGTGGTAGTTGCCGCCGCGCTGGCAGTCTCACAGATCAAGGAGCGGAAGGAGGCGATCAAGACCTCCGGCGAGACGTTCCTCTCCGTCTCCCCGGACAGCGTGACGGCCCTTGACTGGACAAGCGGCGATACAAGCCTCGCCTTTCACAAGGAGGACAACTGGCTCTGGAACGACGACGAAGCGTTTCCGGTGGATCAAGAGAAGATAGCGAAGCTCCTGGCTCCTTTTGAGGATATGGCTGCCGCTTTTGTCATCGACGATGTGACGGACTACGGACAGTACGGCTTGGAGGAGCCGGAGTGTACCATCCACCTCACCTACGGGGAGACAGAGACGACGGTGAAGCTTGGGTCGTACAGCGCGTTGGACGAGGAACGCTATGTGGATATTGGCGACGGGAGGGTCTACTTGGTGCCGGACGATCCCATGGACGACTACGGTGTGGAGCTTTCAGACCTAATAAACCACGACGAGATCCCCGCCCTTGACCCGGCCTCCTTCACGGTGAGCGGCGCGGTGGAGATGAGCGCGTCGTACAACGAGGACGGGGACAGCTATTGCGCCGGTGACGTATATTTTACGCAGGACGGACTGCCTCTGGATACGGACCGGGTGGAGGATTGGCTTGACCGGTTTGAGACCCTGTCCCTGACAAACTATGTGACCTACAACGCAACAAACGAGGAGCTTACTGAGTACGGACTTGAGGAGCCTGATTTGACCGTCACCGTCACCCCCAAGGAGGGGGACCCCATGACCTTTGAGCTTTCCGAGGTCATTCCCGAAGGCGCCGAAAGCGAGGAGGAGACAAAGGCTTATATCCGCTTTAACGGCAGCCAGATCATCTACTCCATCGCCCCCGGCGATTACACGGTGATCAGCCAGGCGGCCTACGACGACCTCAGGCACCGGGAGCTTTTCACGCCGGAATTTGAGAGCGTCACCGCCATTGACGTGACGCTGGAGGGCGCTGTCTATCCCTTTGTCCTCGCGGAAAATGAGGAGGGAGACAATGTCTGGACTTACAGCGGCGCGGAGATCGAGATAAGCGGCGTAAGGTCCGCCCTCACAGCCCTCACGGCCTCCGCTTTCACCGACGAGGCGCCCACGGGGCAGGAGGAAATATCCCTCACCCTCCACCTCTCCGACGAGGCGCACCCGGAGCTTACCATAGCTCTCTACCGCCTGGACGGCTCCCTGTGCTCCGCCAGCGTCAACGGCCAGCAGGTCTGCACCGTGTCCCGCTCCCTGGTTGTGGACCTCATGGAGGCGGTGAACGCGATCGTACTCTGAAAAGGACAACGGCGTCATCTTAAGACAAAACGCCCGGCTCCGGCGGCTGAAAGGTGTCAGCCGTATCGGAGCCGGGCGTTTTTTTGACGAGCTTTTATAGGTCAGCTCTCACGCGGCTGTGGCTGACTAAGCTTGAAGCTCGAACCAAAATGTACAGCCGGTTTTGTTATCCACGCCAAATCTTGCGCTATGCGCTGTTAAAATTTCCTTTGCGATAGACAGCCCCAGCCCGGACACGACGGCTTTGTTCTTTCTCCTTCGTGCGGTGTAATAGCGGTCCCAGATATAGGGGAGGTCCTCGTCGGCGATACCCTTTCCATAGTCTGTCACCGCAAACCGCGCGGAGCCGTTCGATGATGTCAGTGACACCTTGATTTTTTTGCTGTCGTCCGTGTGATTGACCGCGTTGTCGATGAAATTATAGATGACACGCTTTAGCTGCGTCTCGTCCGCTCTCGCCGTAACGCCGTCCGTGATTTCGGCTTCAATGGCATAGCCGTTCTGTTCGCAGAAGGGCGTAAACTGTTCGATTACGTCCCGAACCGCACGGCTCAGGTCGATAACGCCGTATTCCTGCGGCGCATTGTTCGACTGCATGGCGGAAAAGTCCAGAATCTCGTTGACCAGCGCCGTCAGCCTGTCCGCCTCGCGGGTGATGATGTCCAGATCCTTCTCCCGCTTTTCCGCGTCGCTCCAGGAAATTTCTTTGACCATCTCCGCGTAGCCCTTTATCATGGTGAGGGGCGTCCGCAGATCGTGGGAGACGTTGGCTAAAAATTCCCGCTGGGCGTTTTGGGCCTTTTCCAAGCGAAGCGCCGTCTCGCCCAATGTATCGGATAATTCGTCCAGCTCGGCGCAGAAGCCGCGGGGAAGCTCCGGGTGGAAGCTGCCGCCGGCAATCTCCTTGGCGGAAGCCGCGATTTGCGCCACGGGCTTTTCAAACCTCTTTGAAATGACCCAGGCAAGGACGAACCCCAGGACAAGAGAGAGAACGGAGACCCATACAAGCTGGAGCCTCAATATCCTGACGGTCCCCCCGACAGTGCCCAGGGGCATACTGATGTAGAGGATATTCCCCCCCGGAAGGACGCACCCCGTCACATAGGCGGCGTTGTCCTCCGTGATAAAGCCGGCGCTTTCCTCACCGGCCTCCATTTTTTCCAGAAGCGTCTCATAGCTGTCCGGCAGATTGCGGAGAGCGCCCTTCTCCCAGCTCAGCTCCTGGTCCTGGGCAAGATAGGGGTTGCCGTTCCGCCTCTCCTCCTGATAGAGGCCCTGGTAGGCGTCGGAGCTGTACAGAATCCGCCTCTGCCCGTCCGTCACAAACACTAAGAGGGAGTTCTCCCCGGCGACCTCGTCGATCACGTCATAGAGATCCGCCTCCCCGGCATGGGCCGCGATCTCCTTTGCCGCCTTTTCCACGCCGTGAATGGCCATATCGTTATAGAAGCTCTGCAAAAACACCGTCTGTAAGAGCCAGAGTACAAGAAAGATGGCGGCGGCAAAAAGCACGAACCACAGCCACAGCTTCACGCCGAAGGACTTACGCTTTTTCATCGAACCGATACCCCATTCCCCGCAAAGTGACGATACACTTCCGATAAGGACCCAGCTTTCCGCGAAGGAGCTTTATCTGCCAGTCCACCGTGCGGTCGTCGCCGAAGTAGTCGTAGCCCCACACGTTGTTCAATATGTTCTCCCGCGTCAGGGCGATGCCCTTGTTCCGTATGAGATAGACAAGCAGCTCATACTCCTTGGCGGTCAGCTCCGTCTTCACGCCGTCCACAAAGATCTCGTGGGAGAGCGTGTCTATGCGAAGCCCCTGTACCACGATTTCCTGTTTCGGTTTTCCTTCGGGTTGCCTTGCAAGCACCGCCTTGACCCGCGCCATCAGCTCGCGGGGGGAGAATGGCTTCACCACATAGTCGTCGATGCCCAATTCAAATCCCATCAGCTTGTCGTACTCGGTGCCAAGTGCCGACAGCATGATAACGGGCGTCGGCTTTAGCTTGCGGATCTCCTTGCACGCGGTGAACCCGTCCATCTCCGGCATCATGATGTCGAGAATGATCAGGTCATAGTCGTTTTCACTGCATAAACGGACCGCTTCTTTGCCGCTCTCCGCCGTATCAATGGTGTGCCCCTCATGCTCCGCAAAACGGGAAATGAGTTCAACGATGTCCCTTTCGTCATCGACGGCCAACAGGTAAGCCATGTTCTCCCTCCTGGATAGCGCAAAACGCAAACCGCCACTTGGACGGTTTGCCATTTTGCGAATTTTATTTTTGTGTTACTTGTGATAGCTGGCGCCGCGCTGTTGGCCGGTCAGGTAGCTGTACCCGGACATATCCCCTGTGCCGTCCTCGTCGTCGCCCTGCCGGTAAGACGCGCCTCTCTGCCGGCCGCCAACATAGCTGTAAGATGCAGCCGCTTCTTCGGACCAAGGCGTTTCCCCAATGCCGTTCTCGGCTAAGAAAGCGTCCTGCTGGTCTTCGGGAAGCTCTTGGGCCTGTGCATACAGATCGTTGCGCGAGGTGCTGTTCTGTCTCCCGGTGAGATAACTGTACCCGCTCTCAGCCTCGGCCTCGGAGGGGGCGTCCGCCGTCTCCGCGCTGTTCCCGGCGGCAAATGCGCTCACGCATCCCACCGACAGCACAAGCGCCGCCGCGACAGCAGACAGTACGATCATTTTCTTCTTCATGGTTTGACCCACCTTTCATGATTCTGGCCTTCGCCAGTGATCACAGGATAAACCATGAATGAGGAATGCGCGTGGCGGTTATTTGGAATCTGTGTGGAATTCGCAAATGGAGAAACACATTCTAACTAACAGGTACAATTATACCATTTTTCTTTCCCTAATTTCAATAACGGCCTTAAAGTCCATTTAAGTTTACCGCAGTATGATGTACGCACAAAGTGAAAAGGCTGTGCGCCTGCTCCGTATATCGGCGTATTCCCTGAGGGCGTCAGCGGCGCGGGCTTTTGGGTTGAAAACAGGTTCAAGACTGTGATAAAATAGGGTTTATGGGGGAGGAACCTACATGAGGATACTTCTTGCGGAGGACGAAAAGGCCCTGTCAAGGGTGCTGGTGACGATCCTTGAGAAAAACGGATATTCGGTGGACCCGGTCTATAACGGGGAGGACGCTCTGGACTATCTGCGCTCCGGGAACTATGACGCGGCTGTGCTGGACATTATGATGCCAAAGCGGGACGGCATATCGGTACTGACCCAGGCGCGCCGGGAGGGAAACCAGCTTCCCATTTTGATGCTCACGGCCAAGGCGGAGATAGACGACCGGGTGCGCGGGCTGGACAGTGGGGCCAACGATTATCTCCCCAAACCCTTCGACACGAAGGAGCTTTTGGCCCGTATCCGCGCCATGACCAGGACGCAAACCGCCGCAGATACAAAGCTGCGCATGGGCAACGTGACGCTGGACCGCTCCACCTTCGAGCTGGCCACCCCCACGGGGAGCTTCCGGCTCGCAAATAAGGAATATCAGATGATGGAGTTTTTCCTGTCCAATCCCCGCCATGTCATTTCCTCCGAGCGGTTCATGGAAAAGATTTGGGGGTATGACTCCGACGCCGAGATCAACGTGGTTTGGGTGTATATCTCATACCTTCGCAAAAAGCTGGCGGCCCTTCACGCGAATGTGGAGATCCGCGCGTCCCGGAACGCCGGCTACTCACTGGAGGAGACTGTATGATCAACAAGCTCCGGCGCAAATTTGTCCTGCTCTCTCTGGGGGCGCTTGTCCTTCTTCTGGCCTTCATCGTCAGCGGCATCCTTTTCCTGAATTACAGGTCCCTGACACGTGAGGCAGATGAGATCCTTTCCCTGCTCTCCGTAAATCAGGGCGTCTTCCCGGAACACGGAGAGGGTCCTTTTGACTGGATACCCCACGGAATGAGCCAGGAGCTTCCCTTTGAGTCCAGGTTCTTTTCCGTACTTGTGAACGCGAAAGGGCGTGTTTTGACCGCGGAAACGGGGAGCATCGCGGCGGTGGACGCCCA
>CANQXK010000058.1 GCA_947627715.1 uncultured Oscillospiraceae bacterium | reverse complement strand
CTGAACACCTACACCCACGTCACCGGCGACATGCACCGCCGGGCCGCCGAGATCGTGGGCGGGTTCATGGAGGACATATTCGGAAAGGAGCTCAGGCCATGGCAAGACGCAAATCAGGCACCGGCACCGTAAGGCATCGCCGGGATGGACGCTGGGAGGGCAGAGTCGTCGTCGGATACGACGACAAGGGCCTGCCCGTCACGAAAAATGTGCTGGGGAAGTCAAAACGGGAGTGCGAGGCCAAGCTCAAGGAGCTGCGCTCTCAGCTCACTCCTCCGAAGCCAGACAAGCTCCGCCCGGACATGCCTTTCGGCGACTGGCTGGACCGGTGGTATCAGGAGCTGGTGAAGCCACGGCTCCGGCCCAAGTCCCGCGAGGACTATGAGAACGAGATCTACAAGCACATCATCCCGCGGATAGGGAAGGTGCCGCTTAATAAAATCTCCGTGGAAGTTCTGCAACAATTCTACACCTTAAGCAAAACGGACGCTTGACGCGCCGGGACATCTACTGCCCCGGCGTGTCGGACAGGCTGGTGGAGGGCTGTCACCTGCGTATCCGTTCGGCCCTTGGGGAGGCGGTGGAGGAGCGGCTGATACCCAGGAACCACGCCGAGGAGTGCAAGCTGCCCCAGAGCGCCCGCCGTGAAAAGCAGGTGCTGACGCGGGAGGAGCTTCAGCGATTTCTGACTCAGGCGCAGGAGGAGGGGTACTACGAGCTGGTGCTGTTGGAGCTGGCCACCGGCCTCAGGCGCGGGGAGATACTGGCGCTGAAGTGGTCGGATCTGAACCCCAAAACGGGGGAGTTGAGAGTTGAACGTCAGGTGTACCGCACAGGCGGCAAGCTGACCGTCGCCCCGCCAAAGACAAAAACCTCCAAGCGGAGCTTACTCATACCGAAAACCCTGCTTGATCTGCTCAACGAAACGAGAAGCCGCGCCGCATCCGAGTGGATGTTTCCGTCCCCGGTGAAGCCTGACTCACCCCTTTACCCTGCCTCGGTGCGCAAGCGGATACAGACGATCCTGGACCACGCCGGGTGCCGAAAACTCCGCTTCCACGACCTGCGCCACACCTTCGCCACGTTGTCCTTGGAGGCGGGGATGGACGTGAAAACTCTCTCCGCCATCATCGGCCATAACAGCGTCTCCACGACCCTGAACGTCTACACCCATGTCACCGACACCATGCGCACCCAGGCCGCCGCGGCCATCGACCGGGCCATCACCGGCAGCACCGCCCCCACGCCCATCCCGGAGCCGGAAAAACCCTCCGAACCCTTCCGCCCCTACAAGGGCCTCCGCCGCAGAGCGGGGACGGGGTGTATTACGCGGGTGTCCGAAAACTGCTACGAGGGCAAATACACCCCCCGCCTGCCCAACGGCACGAGGTACATAAAAACCGTATATGCCGCAAGCCGGGAAGAGTGCGAAGCAAAGCTGGCGGAGATGATCGAAAAGGCCAAGCCGGAGGTGGAGAGGATGAAAAGGGAGATGAGGGAGGGTATGGAAACATCAAAAACTGTGACGCTATAAGCAAAATAAGCCGCTCCGACACACGCCGGAGCGGCATTGTGGTGTATGGGCTTGTTAATGCAGGAAAACTCTGGAACACGAAAAAGCAAGCTGGGATATGGCGAAAACGCACGAAAAAGCAGGCTGAAATAGACAATAGAAACACAAAAAAGTATATTGAAGTGTTGACTAAGCGAACTGAATCTGGAGGTATTGATCATTGCTCCTCTAAAAAATGTATTTAAAATGTGATAATATAACATAGTTTCCTATATAAAAATGTGATGCTTGTACTGTGGAATGGCTTACTATGAGATAATTACTGAATAGAACACAGGTCACGCCGTTGCAAACGTGCGATTTTTCAAAAATAGGGAATCTGATGTAATATCAGCTTCGGGATTCTTGACAATTCGACTTGGATTGCATACTATCGTATAAAAATAGGACAAAAGGCTGATGCCGATTGTCCTAATATTTATTGCATTATGCTCAGTTCCTCAGACAGCCTATGGAAACCAAATACACGCCGTCGGCTCGGCGGTAAGCGTAGTCGCCTATACCAGTCAGAAGTATGAGATGAGAAATGAGGGAGAGAATTATTATTTTTTTCTGAATCAATTGAGTGAATCCAAAAATATCTGTTGCGCATACCGACAAAAAGAAAAAAGTTCTTTTCTTTTCGACAAAATGTGGTATACTTGTTTTGATAAAAGAGTTCTATGTTTCGATAAAGGGGTACATCGGTTATGGCAATTGTTATTTCACCGTTAGATTTAATGTTGGATACTGAAAATCCACGCTTTGTCATACTACAAAGTCGCGAGCAAGCGGATATAAGAAAATACTTAGTCACTTATGAAGATGTATGTCAGCTAGCAACTGATATTAACACCTACGGACGTCTTTTGCCTGGTGAGCGAATTGTTGCTTTGCGTGAAGGTGACAAGTATGTTGTGGTTGAGGGTAATCGCCGTACGTGTTCACTCCAAATGTTATTAAACCGGGATCTCATTCCGGACGGGTTTGCACATCGCATTCCCCATACAACTGCCGCCATTCTCACTAACTGTAGTAGCATTGAAGTTGATATTCTTCCCGACAGAGACTCTGCACTTGAACTAATGACTAAGCGCCATATCGAAGGAGTGAAACAATGGAAACCTCTCGCTAAAAAGCAATTTTTTGCTGCAAATTATAGAGATGGACAAGGGCAGAGTGTTCAGAATTTATCAAAAATCACCGATGTACGAGAGGGAGAAATAAAAGAGGATATTAAAGACTATAAGTTCTTCTACTCTGTATACGAAAAATACAGTGAAACCCATCCCAATTTCAATAAGGAAATAATTGTACTTAAAACGGATCCCTTTTGGAGAATTTTTAAAGCAAAATTTGAGTTCTCGACTGGGACTGAAATAAGTCCAAAAGAGTTTCTGGGGATTTCATATGATGACACCTATAATACCATAAGTTCTTTACCCATATATCTTTTTAATCGAATTACTCAATTAGTCTTTGAAAAAGCAATTGTTGAAGAAACAGTTACAACGCGAAACGTATTATCCGATGTGGAAGGTATTCTTCCGCTTTTGCAGGCGGTTGTTGATACAAGGAATAATGTTACAGAAAACGGTTCCGACTTACCATACCATCCAGAAGAAAACGAAACGCAAGAAACGCCCGCCAACGAAACGAATGGACGTCCACACGGAGATACACTCCCACCTGCTAATCAAAGAAATGATAATCCTGCGGGAGATAGCACGGGAATAATAACCGGTGGCCCTCACCCTGGAGGGCCGTCCCCCAGATCATTCTTTGAAACTATAAGTTGGCGCGGAAAACTCGATCCAGCAAATCCGCAACACCAAGGATTGCTGTATGCAATTAATGAGCTTTATGGATTGTCGAATACTAATTGTGGACGACATAAAGCCTATGTATCGTTCCCTATTGCGACTGGTATGGTTTTAAGAACAGTGTATGAGCAGGCATTGCGGCTTCGACTAATGCAAGTTAATCTTTGGGGTGAATATTGCCGAACAAAAAGGGGCGTTCTGCCTACTCTAAAGACTATGGAAGATTTTATCAACGCTGGAGCAAACAAGACCACAGTTTTTCCAGAGCATGACATGGTGTTAATCTATGATCGTGTAATAGCTGCAACACATCGTGATTTTTTGAACGCAAACATTCATCAACCTGGTAATATAAATGTAACGGCTACATCCCTTGAAGCTATTGCAGCAGGCGGAATGTTTGCACTTATTCAAGGCATCATTAACTTAATTAATTGAGAAGGTGTTATTTTGCCTGAGACAATTAATCCTTTGCGCTACCCCGGCGCAAAAAGATCATTAGTAAGTTATATCAATGCGCTTTTAGAGGCAAATAACCTCCTTGGATGCACGTTCTATGAGCCTTATGCAGGAAGTGCCACTGTAGGACTTGAATTGCTCCAACATGATTGTATTAGAAATTTAGTGCTATGTGAAAAAGATATTCTCTTATATGCATTTTGGCACTGTGTGTTTTATGATACGGAAGCTCTATGTAATTTAATTGAAGATACTCCCATAACAATTGACACATGGCTACAACAGTTACCCTACCGAGAAATGACAGAGTTAGACCAAACCCCATTAATAGAATTGGCATTTGCCGGGTTGTTCTTTAATCGGACTAATTTTTCTGGGATTCTTAACGCAAACCCAATTGGTGGGATTAACCAAACATCTCGGTACGGAATAGACTGTCGGTTCAATAAAGCAAAGATTATTGCAATTATTAATCAGCTTTCTGCCTATAGGAATAGAGTAGATATAAATTTAGGCGATGCGTTGCAATTTATGCGCACACAAAATACTCGCTTTTTAAGAGAGAATTGTTTTGCATACTTCGATCCACCGTACTATGTAAAAGGCCCAAAGATATATAGGCATTTTTATACAAACCGAGATCATATTGCATTGTCCCAATATGTTAGAAGTGTTCGGTATTTAGATTGGATTATCAGTTATGATGATGCTCCTTTTATTTGCGGTTTGTATAGCAACAGCGGCGCTAGATACCGACCATTTTTCGTGGATTATACCTGTGCCTCGCGCGTGCGGACGCAGGGACAGGAATTGCTAATATCCAATTTGCCCCTTCCCCCATTTCCTCTGGAAAATGTTGCACAAATGTAGTTTGGTATTGTTTCAAATTCGGGTGTGCATTTTAATTAAATGCTTATTTTTTAGATGCTTATTTTGAATATGCTTTAACATAATAACAGGAGAAGCCGTTAATTCCTGCGGATTCTCCTGTTGTTTTTTATATATAATAGCATAATAAATCTATCAAAAAATATTATATGAGAATACAAATTGAACATTCAACTTATCTCGCCGCGTCCACGAACGCGCTGAAAATCTTCCGGCTGTTGGCGTCCGACTTGTAGGAAAACTCCGGGTGCCACTGGATGGCCCAGAGGAATTTCCTCGCTGGCATATAGAGCGCCTCCACAAGGCCGTCAGGCGATGTGGACATGCTTTCAAGGCTTGGTGCCAGCTTCTTCACGGCCTGGTGATGACAACTGTTGACAGCAAGATGATCAACCCCCAGGCATTCGGCCAGCGGCGTATTTCCCTTGATTTCAACATTGTGTATGGGAACATCATATGGGGCGCTTTGATGATGCTCAACACCGAAGGGATGCTGTGAGGGCAGGTCCTGATACAAGGAGCCGCCAAGGGCCGCGTTGATGAACTGGATCCCGCGGCAGATGCCGAGGATGGATATGTCCAGCTCCATCGCCGCCCGGAGGACAATGCTCTCCATAACGTCCCTTTTTTCGCAACAGGAGACAAGCCCGGACAGAGGCTCCTCCCGATAGAGCCTTGGCGATACGTCGTGCCCGCCGGTAAAAAGGATGCCGTCGCAAAGCTTTACAAGTCTCAAAATTTCCTCTGTGTCGTCCGAAAACGGGAATATGATGGGCGTGCCCCCGGCCTCGATTATCCCGTCCATATACCCCGGCAGCATCCAAATGCTGTCCTTCTCATCGTCCCACAGCGGCATGACCCCAATGATCGGCTTCACACGAAACCACCTCCATCAAAAGAGACAAGAACGCCGCCAGGCGCCCTTGTCCGCTTAAATCATTATACGACCAAAAGGCGAACATGTCAACACTTTTCAAACGATTGACCAAACCCAACTGTGGTATTCCATGTGGTCAATGGAAAATCCGAAGAATGCACAATAATTTTTCACCCTCAAAAACCACAAAAAGTCCCTGATTTCTTGCGAAATCAGGGACTTTTTGGTGGAGACTGCTGGACTCGAACCAGTGACCTCCTGCGTGTGAAGATTAGCTGGGGCATAATGCGAGGTTTTTTGAGGCATTTCCGGCCCTTTCCGTTCGGCTTTGGAGGCGGTGAGAATGGTGCTGTGTCCACTGTTTCCACCCGCTGATTTCCTGTGGTGGGTCTAAGTGTGGGTCAGGCGGAGAAGGCGGGGCGGATGTCCAGCTTTATCCCGGCCTCCGCTTCTCTCTGCCTCGCCCAGGTGACGCGGGTCACTTTCTCAACAAACCCACGCTCCTTGGAGGATGCCGAATAATAGCGGATACCAACTGACGGTATATGTCAAAGAGCAGCTCAGTGTATTCCATGCTATCCTTTGACGGGATGGAGAAATAGCCGCCGGTCTGTTCGGCCAGGGAATCTATGGATGCCTGCTCGACTGTGATGCGTTCCGTGGTCACTCCTCCTCGGAAAGATATTTTGAAAACAGCGCCCACGCGTCCTTGTCCGCCAGCATGAAGCGTTTAGGGCCGCCGGAAAAGACACTGGGGGGGTCAGCTCCGCACCAATGTTATAGTGTAGAAAGTCTGCTGGAAGGTTTGTTTACGGTATAATAACTCTTTCATGCAGGTAAGTCAAGGGTTCAAATTTTGCGGGGGACCCCCTGCAATTTTGGGGAGGGGAATAGTATTAACAAGACGTAGAGCAACAAGTATAAAGCCCCTCCGCAGGAGTTACAATGCCTGTTGACTCTCGGTTTGGTAATCTATAACGGAGACAACATCTGCCTTGAAAGCTACGACACCATGTGAAGGATAAGCTTTTGAGAAGTTTTTTTACTTGGCACAAAGTCGATGGTGAAAATCTTCAAGGGGACAAGTCAAACTCATTGCTACATGAAAAGAAAAAATTTAAAATTTCTGCTATTCATAAGATTTTCGTTTTAAACAAAGAGAAGGTTAGCTTAAGGGGTAATGGGTTGGGTCTTCGGATATCTATGGCAACATATTCACTCGTTTTTGGCAGGGGGTTGAGGCGGTGAGAGGCCCACTTTTTCTCCCGTGGGCTTTCTGCGGTGGGTCAGGCGAGCGAGGAAGGCTGGGCGGACGTTCAGTTTGACCTTGGGCATTGCTCCTCTCTGTCTTGCCTAGGCGATGCGGGTCACTTCCTCCACAAAACAGCATTTTTTGGAAGACGCCGAAGCGGATCAGTTTTGTTTGCTTACCCTGGTAAGCTCCTATTTCATTTTTACGCCCGAATAGTCAAAATAATTCTGTAAGGAACACACCACATTGGAATTAATCAAGGGCGAGATGAGAGTGTTGAATAAAAATATTGAGCGCCAGGAGCATGAGAACTGTTCCCGGCGTTTTCTTTTTTATAGACACGAAAAAAGTTTTGCTTTTTTCGGTAAAATAGATAGGAACGCATTAT
>CANQXK010000057.1 GCA_947627715.1 uncultured Oscillospiraceae bacterium | reverse complement strand
ACAAAACCTCGCCTTCGCGCGGGAGAATTACAATAATCTCCTTAATCTTAACGGCGACGGAATAATGGGATATGTGACTATTCCCAAAATAAATGTCAATTTGCCGATATATCACGGCACTTCGGACGAAGTGTTGATGAAAGGAGTCGGTCATTTGATCGGCTCCTCTTTGCCTATTGGCGGAGCATCAACGCACGCCGTAATAGCTGGTCATACCGGTATGGCAGCTAATCGCTTTTTTACAGATCTTCCGAAAATGGAAGTAGGCGATCTGTTTTATATCACGGTACTCACCCGAAAACTAACATACCGCGTTACCGAAATTCACACGGTTGCGCCGAGCGAGTCATCGTATCTTGCAATTCAAAGCGGTAAAGACCGATGCACTCTGATAACCTGCACACCGCTTGGCTCTAACTCTTACCGCCTTCTTGTGCAGGGCGACAGAGTGGATTAAATCATTTACAAGGAGGAATACAAATGAGGATATTTGTTGATATGGACGGCACATTGGCTCAATGGCACAATGTTGAATTTGAGCAATTGTTTGAGGAAGGATACTACCTAAACCTTGAGCCTAATCAGGAAGTGCTTGCCGATGTAAATCAACTAATCAGGCAGGGGAAAGATGTATATATCTTGTCAGCCTACCTAACGGAGAGCGAATATGCTCTACAAGAAAAACAGGAATGGGTGAAGAAGTATCTGCCCGATTTCCCAAAAGAAAAGCAGATATTTGTTCCATATGGTGAAGATAAAGCAAACTATCTTAAAAAGAATTATTCACCAATCACTTCAGAGGATTACTTGCTTGACGACTATACCAAGAATCTGTTGGAATGGGAAAGCTTCGGCGGAAGCGGCATTAAATATCTTAACGGTATCAATCACACAAGAGGTACTTGGCAGGGTGCAAAGGTCAATTATGAGCCTTTTGTACATACGCCGGAAATCCACACTCTTTCCGATATTGTTGGATATATACGGGATGACAGCCGTCAACACACGCCCAAACAATACGAAATTGATTTTATAGGTGCTTATGAGGAAGCAAAAAAGATCCCCGAAGATAAGCGTATTACAAGGTGGTTCGGCGATTACGGTCTTTATGAGCTAAAAAGCAACTATTACGACAAAACGCTTGATGTTGCCGAAAAAGTGTTTAATAAACGCCTTGAAGAAGCAATAGAAAATTCATCTCTTGAACTTTCTGACCTTGACGACAGCCTTTTGTTGAATTTGAAAAACACCTGCCGCATAATATGCGCCTTAAACAAGCTCAACGCCGCCAAAATGGTGAGATATATTGGGTGACCTATGAACCGTTTACAGTTCTCGATTTGCGCGAGTTCCAGCAAGCGGTCAAAGATTATGCCGGTGATGTCAAAAAGTTCTATGTTACGCCCCGTGACCTTAGTGGCTATAGCTTTGAAGGAGACAAAGCACGCGGGGTGCTTGCGGAAGTAACGTCGGACAATATGCGATACGACGATTATGTTCGCGCAGCAGAGGCTGAGGGGTTTAATGTGCGCTCGCGCCCCATAAGCATTTATACTGCGGCTTCTTTGCCGGAATCTTGTTACATTTATCTTCCGACTACACAGAAGATTGGTATAGTTAAAAAAGGTGAAAACGGATATTACAGGACAGATATTCCTTGTACCGCTGAAAACGGCAACGAAATTGTCGAGCAAGCAAATGAAAGGCTCGGCATTTCAAAGGCGCAAGCGGCGGCAATGGAGTCCGGCTCAATGTTTGGGTGGAATACGCCTGCCGCCGATCCTAAAAACTATGACATCGACGGTCACCTTATAAAACCTAAAAACAAAGACTATATGAGATAAGGAGATTACAACGATGGAAATAGTAAAAGAAGAAGAAAACGATCGCGGGCAAGTTATTTATCGCGAATGGGATTCAGGTCTTTGGGAAAAGTATAAGTACGATTTCACCGGCAACCTGACACATTATGAAAATAGCAATGGCTCTTGGGCAAAGCACGAATATGATGTGAACGGCAAGCGAACATATTTTGAAAAAAGCGATGGCGAATGGTCAAAATGGGAATACAATGCGAACGGTAACCTAACCTATTATGAAGACAGCGAAGGCTATTGGGTAAAGTGTGAATATGACGCCAACGGTAACAACACATATTGGGAAACCAGTACCGGTGGTGTCTTATATGATGAGCGTAGGTTAAGAGATAAAGTCGAGTGTTCCAAACAAAACAAAGACTTTGTGAGATAAGGAGCTTTGAATCAATGAAAATGTATAAATGCCCTAAATGTGGCAGTAAAGACCTTTTTCTAAGAAATAGCGGAAATAACAAAGGATTGTATTGTGGTGACTGCGGGACTTGGATTAAATGGGTTAGTAAAAAAGAATTGCCACTTGTGGGGCGTTTCCTCGAAAAAGTTGGTAACACCACTGAAACATAAAGAAAGGAAATTTTAAAATGAAAAAAATTTATGAAGTTAATGCGTTCCAAAAGAATGCAAACGGTGAAGAAATTGAAGGCTGGGGCGTATATTTGGGCACAGATTATGAAGCAGCGAAAGCCGCATACGAGAGAGAAATCCACGAATACGATTATTATTTAACCGAACGCGAAAAGAAAAATCACGCTGTGAACGCTCTATGTTACGAAGTCGATGATACCGTTGACGAAACTGACGAAGAAGAACTTGTAAACGCAATATGTGAAGCCGTAGGAGCTGATGAGTTGTTCCCCACTTACGATTATGAAGCTTTTAAAAAAAAGGAAGAAGAAACTGCTGAATCCCCCAAACAAAACAAAGACTTTGTAAGATAAGGAGGTCACAACGATGGTAGACATAGTAAAAGAAGAGCGCAATGAGCGAGGGCTTGTTACATATCGTGAAAATAGCCTCGGCGCTTGGGAAAAATGGGAATACGATGCAAATGGCAACAAAACGCATTATGAAACCAGCAATGGTTATTGGGTGAAGACTGAGTTCAATGCAAACGGCAAGCTAACATACTATGAGAATAGCAAAGTAGGCGTTTTGTATGATTGGCGAGAGCAGACAAAGGCTGAAGCCGAGCGCCCCAAGCAAAACAAAGACTTTGTAAGATAAGGAAGGCTGTTTAAAAATGAACAAATCGAAAATCGTATTTTGCACTCATTGTGGTGAAGAAATGACATCATCTGATAATTTCCGATATAAGTGTTCCCGTTGCGGTTATTGTTATCTTGTTGACCATAAGAACAAGAACATAATTGAGCCATTAAGTCAAAAGCCCCAAAACACGGAGGACTCGTAAAATGGCAGATAAATATAATATATTGTCTTCAATATACAAAAACACCTGCAAGCGGATTATATCAACGCAGGATGAGTGGTTGAAATTTTTAAGGGCGGCGAGCAAAAATTATCGCTTACGTTTTGACGAACAAATTCTTGTTTACGCCCGGCGTCCCGATGCAACCGCCGTCCTTACTTATGAGGGTTGGAAAGAGTTATACGGTCGATGGGTAAACAGAGGGACGCACGGCATTGCGGTTTTTGCTGACGATGAAAATCATCATAAAACAAAATACTATTTTGATGTAACTGATACGCACGGCAGTGTGCACAGTAAACCTGTGTCAATATGGAAAATGAATCAAGAGTATGCGCAATCGGTCTTAACCGATATCAAAAATAATTATGGCTCAGATGAACTGAGTGATATAAATTCTGTTTCGGGATCCGTAATAATCTTGGCTCGAAAACTGACAGACGACAATTTTGAAGCACTTTCCGCACAAATAGACACTTTGACCGATGCCGAACTCATCTCTCTAAAACGCTTGATTCAAAACAGCATTACATATATGGTGTTGTCTCGACTTGAATTGAACACAAAAGCATATTTTACCTCAGAGAGTTTCAGCGATATAGATCTACTGAATTCATCGGTGGTATTATCTGTTTCGGGAACTCTCATCAGCACAATTACAAAAGTTTTGCTGACCGAAATATCCCGTTCGGTTGTAAAATATGAAAAAAGTGCAAATTACACATTTGACAGTAAAAACAGCATCAGATACAATGATAACGAAAATAATCAAAATAAAAGGAGTATTGATTATGGAAGAACTGAAGGATCACATCGTGGACGAGAACGGTTACAGCTACACGAAAACGACCATACACCAAGTGGTCGACGGCAAGGAGGAAGAGACGGAAGTGTATCTGCCGGATATAGAACTGCCGCCGGAACCCGAACCGAAATTCGGGATATGGTCGCAACGCCGCCGTCGCTTTCTGAAGGAATACCGTCCGGGGATTTATTACGATCTTCTGACGAGCTGCAAATTGACCGCACATCTCAACGAGGTGCAGGAGAGAGCAAGCAGGATGAAAGAAGAATTAGAAGAAGCGATGGCGAAGCAGGAGGGGATAACAGAGAAACTGAAAGCGACCGATATGATGGCGTGGGTGCGCAAAATGAACAATATCTCCGCCAGAGTACGAGAGATAATATACGCGGAGATAATATACGCTTAGAACATTCCGAAACGCAGGCAGAGGAAAACACCTCTGCCTTTGTTATTTCTCAAGAGATTATTGACGAAGTGTTGACTCGTGGAAGTAATTTTGAGGAAGGGAAAATGCGTATCTATGAGCAATTTGAAAAAAGCCTATCGGAAAAAGAAAACGCCGACTTTTTAAAGCAGGAATATGGAACGGGTGGCGTTTACCCTGTCATTACCGGCACAAAGATCGACGAATCACACAACAGTAAGGGCATTCGTATTTCCAAAGGAATCGGCAGCGAAAATCCGCATATTGACCTGAATTGGAATCAGGTGGAAAAACGGATCGCCGAGTTGATTCGGCTCGACCGATACCTTTTTCCAAAAGAAAAAGAAGCATACCCCGATTGGCTTCAAAAGCAAGAAGAACGGCGGGCGGAAGCTGCCGAACAACGCCGCAACCGAGAAATCTTGTCTACCGCTCCGCCACAGCCTGAAATGCAGGTGAACGAGCAGCAAGCGAAATACGAATATCATCTTGGCGACACGGTGACGATTGGCGCACAGGATTTTGAAATCCTGTCGTTCGATGAAAACCGTGTTCTTCTTTATGATACGCAGTTTCCACTATTCCAAAAGGAAATGCCAAGGGATGAGTTTGATCGTAAAGTTCAGGAAAATCCGATGAATGACCACCTCAAGGTTAAGGCGCAAATGGATCCTGATCATACTCTGACGAAAATCAATGTGGATATCCAAAACGAAACCGTATGGTGGATGTATCTGAACACTGATGCAGCCTCCGGTGCTCAGTATGTGGACTGTGAAATCAGCTTTGATAACTACAAGAAGTTGGTAGAACAGTATGACATCACAAATCACCCGGAAAGTGTAGAACGGTTTATTTCTGAGCTCGAAGAAAAGTCGAATCAGACACTCTCAGATATTCGAACACCTTTCTTTCTTGAAGCGCAGGCGGATTATGAGAAGGATGCCGATTATATTGAGTTTACGACCGAAAATATCTTGAAAATCCACGATAGGATTCTCTCTTATGAGGTTGACCGAGAAGCGGAGCGCGCCATTGATCGTGGCGAAGCTGAGTTCGGGGCTGATGGAACACGTGTGTTCCGTGGTAATGATGATGCGGAATCCACTCAAGAACCTACAGTTCACTTTGATTCGATTGAATTTGAGAAACTGCTGCCACGCGAAATGCGCTACAAAGAGGTCACTCAGGTAAACGGCAACGAAGTATTTTGGGTCACTCAAGAACCGTTCACCGTTGAGCAACTTAGAGAGTTCCAGCAAGCGGTCAGAGATTACGCCGGCAATGTCAAAAAGTTCTATGTTACGCCCCGTGACTTGAGCGGTTACGACTTTGCGGAAGATCGGGCGAACAAAGTTCTTGCCGAAGTAACGCCGGATAGCATATTCAAAGATGATTATGTTCGTGCATTGCAAAAAGCAGGAATGGAAGAGTATCTTGAACAAAATATGTCAGAGGAAGAACTGTCAAGGGCTGAAAAAGCATCTGCCCCCGTAGTACCTGCTTGGGAGCAGCCGAGAAAGGAAAAGGTCAAAGGCTTTGACCTGCACCCCGATATACCAATGTCGGAGCGGCACACCTTTGACTTAAAAGCAAATCCTGTGGAAACGGTCGGTAAAAAAGAACGATTCCGCAGAAATATTGACGCAATCAATATCTTAAAAAACTGTGAATTTGAAAACAGATTTGCCACTCCTGAAGAACAGGTTATATTGTCGAAGTATGTCGGATGGGGCGGTATTCCCGAAGCATTTGATGAAAATAACGCAGCTTGGGCAAATGAGTTTATCGAACTATATACTGTTCTTTCTCCCGACGAATATGCTATGGCAAGAGAAAGTACCCTGACAGCGTTCTACACGCCTCCCGAAGTGACGACAGCCATTTACAATGCGCTTTCGCAGATGGGCTTTCGTGAGGGCAATCTGTTGGAGCCGTCCTGCGGTATCGGCAACTTCATCGGAATGCTTCCGCAGTCGATGGAAAACGCAAAGATTTATGGCGTAGAGCTTGACCCCATCTCTGCCGGTATCGCACAGCAGCTTTATCAGAAGTCCTCTATTGCGGCTCGTGGATTTGAGGAAGTAAACATTCCCGACAGTTTCTTTGACGGAGTTGTGGGCAATGTACCTTTCGGGGATTTTAAGGTTCTCGACAAGAGGTACGACAAGCACAACTTCCTCATTCACGACTATTTCTTTGCCAAAAGCCTTGATAAGCTGCGTCCGGGCGGCGTAATGGCGCTCGTGACAAGTAAAGGCACTATGGATAAAGCTAACCCGTCTGTGCGTAAATATATCGCGCAGAGAGCTGACCTATTGGGTGCAATTCGACTTCCGAATAACACATTCAAGGGAAACGCCGGCACGGAGGTCGTATCGGACATACTGTTCCTGCAAAAGCGTGACCGTCTGATAGATATTGAGCCTGATTGGGTTCATCTTGACACCGATGATAACGGTATTAAGATGAACTCATATTTTGTTCAGCACCCCGAAATGGTGCTTGGTGAGATGAAAATGGTGACGGGACGCTTCGGCTTGGAAAGCACCTGTGAACCGTATGAGGACGCCGACCTTGAAAGTCAACTTGCGAAAGCTGTCTCAAATATCCACGGTGAAATCTCTGACTATGAGCCGGACGATGAAGTAGAGAGCGAGGACAATTCAATTCCTGCCGACCCGTCTGTGCGGAACTTTTCTTACACCGTCGTGGACGATGTAATTTACTTCCGTGAGAACTCAAAAATGACGCCTGTGGAAGTCTCTGAGACTGTGGGAAACCGCATTAAGGGTATGATAAAAATCCGTGACTGCGTGAGAGAGCTTATCGAATTGCAGACTGAGGATTATCCC
>CANQXK010000056.1 GCA_947627715.1 uncultured Oscillospiraceae bacterium | reverse complement strand
CCGGACGGGTACGTGTTCTGTCAGGAGAACGGCGACCCCTACGAGCCGCGGACCTACGAGGATCTGTTCAAGCGGTGCGTGAGACAAGCGGGCATCAAGGACGCAAACTTCCACGCCCTCCGGCACACCTTCGCCACAAGAAGTCTGGAGCAGGGCATGGACGTGGTGACTCTCTCCAAGCTCTTAGGTCACGCCAACCCCTCCGTCACCATGGACAAGTACGGCCACGCCATCGACGACCACAAGCGCCAGAGCGTCCAGCGCCTGGACGATCTCTACTCTCAGCCGCTTGACGCGCAACCGTACCCAAGGATGACCATGGAGTGGTGAGGCACTGCATCACCACTCCAAACAAAAATCCGAAAAACTGCATCAGATAAGCATCAAATAAGAATTTGGTACATCATCCCAGCCGGAAAGCCTCAAAAAAGTTATAAAAAGAGCCGGATTTCGATGAAATCCGGCTCTTTCATGGTTGCGGGGGAAGGACTTGAACCTACGACCTCCGGGTTATGAGCACCTATTTGGAGGTGGCAGGGATTGAGGACAGCGATGCAAAGACGGGGTTTGATACTGGTGTGCGCCGACGAGAAGCCGACCTGGGGGCTTGGAGGCGGTATTGCAAGGCTTATTGAGCTAACGAACAGGCGAAGCCGAGAACACGATGCTATCCAGTTTGCTGGCGGCGTCCTGGTCCATGGTTTTGGTCACATGGGCATATGTATTCAGGGTGATACTCACATCGGCGTGTCCAAGACGCTGTTGTACCACCTTGGGGCTGACACCGGCCTGAATCAGGGCTGTGGCGTTGCTGTGTCTGAGTCCATGGAATTTGATATGCGGAAAACCATTTTTCTTCTCAAAGTTCCTCCACTTGTGCGTGATGGAATCTGGCCTGAACGGTCTGCCGTCCTTTTGGTGGACGACATAGCCATCATTGTGAAAACCAGCGCCATATGATTTATGGTCCATGTCATACTCCATTTTAGCCTGACGTAGTTCTTCTGTGACCTCCGCCCCTATCGCTATGCTGCGATTGCCAGCCGTGCTCTTAGGAGCTTTTGTGATAGTGCCTCCATTGGCTCTGACTGTGTTCTCACAGATGTGTATGACCTCTGCATCCAGGTCGATATGGGACCACTTCAAGGCCACCAGCTCACCCCTGCGCAGTCCTGTCATGACCTCCAAGAGGACAATCAGATACATATCCGTACCTCTTGCCGCCTGAAGTGCCCGCTTGCATAGGGCTGTGTCATATATTGACACCTCGGGATGAACCAGCTTAGGGAGCTCGACCCCTTCGCCGGGGTTGTGGGGAATCATACGCAGGACCACCGCTTTTTTCAAAGCGGGATTCAGAATGTTAAAGGCATTACGGACGGTTTTGGCAGTCAAGCCTCTCTGGCTAAGGCCATTGACCCAGCACTGGATGCTTTCCGTTCTGAGGTCCTTGAGGGGTATCTTGCCAAGAACGGGTACGATGTAGTTGTCGATTTTTTCCTGATACCCCTCACGGGTAGTGGTTTCAATATTTGGCCGGAACTCTATCAGCCACTGTACCATCCAATCTCCAACAGTCATTGTTGAGGGGGTGGCAATACCGCCGGATTCGATTTCTTGGATCATCTTCCGCATGATTGCCTCCGCTTGCTTCTTGGTGCCGTGAACGGTTTTGAATTGGCGGCGGCGTTTCCCACTGACAGGGTCGCTTTCAGTTTCCAGTGTGATTTGGTAGCTGATTTTGCCTCCCGAAGTCACACGTTTTCTTATGCTTCCTGTTGCCATGACAGATTAACTCCTTTCGTATGTCTTGATATATATAAAATATCCGGGATGGGCTGAGATTTCATCGCCATCCCGGATACCGAAACATAGGCTTTAGACCTCTTGATGGGTCGTCACCAGTATGGGCTCATTGGGGTTCAGGAACGCCCTTAGTACAGCCTCAGATACATAGTAACGGCGGTCTATTTGAATGTGATTGAGCTGCTTGATGAGCGCCAGGGCCTTCTCGTAGGGCAGCCCTGTCAGCTCCGCAACCTGCTGAGGGGATAGTAGCTTCAGTGTCGTGTGCCTCCTTTGCCCAATATAATAATATAATATATAGCCATAGCTTTCACAGTTCCACGCTGGGACCATATTAAAACCATTGGAAGAAGGACCCAGGAAAAATGTTGCTGGACCTGTCTCCTGCCTACATAGGCGTTTTATCCATGTATCGCAAGGAAAAAGCACAAGTTTCAGGTGGAGGCATTGTCGCCGCCAAATTGTTTTTCCCACAGTGCCTTCTTCTCGATTTGTGATGAGGTCAGCTTGTTCTTCGGGATTTTTTCAAGGATAATATAATTTGCACTGCCGTTCCTGTGGGTGTCGAATCGAATGCCCAAATCTCTGAGCGTGTCTCGTTCTATGTTGAGCTTTCTGCTCAGTGGGGACGGTCCATCCGGGAAACCCTTGCACTTTCCCACTATCGACGCAAGCATCGACTCGTAAACTTCTCCGGCAGGCTTGTCTATGCGCTTGTTGTGCTCTACAAAGTTGACAACAAGGTTGATAAAGGAGTTGTTCTGCGCGTAAGAAGTTTGCAGCTTTTTTTGATTGGACTCAAAAATGACCTGAAACTCCTCTGAGGAAATGCCCAGCGCCATGGCAATGGCAATCATTTCCTTGTATGCGTCAGCCATTCTTTCCAGCCCGTCAACCTCCAGTGTTGGCAGTATCGTCATTGCTTTCTGCAATGTGTCGAAAATTGCACCAAGAATACGTGGCTTGTCCTGATTGAAGCGGCTCCAGAAGTCGCTGTCGGTCATCCTATTTTTCTTTTCAATTCTTTGCAGTTCAAATAACAGAGACCTTTGAGCAAGATCTGACTTATATGGCACTATATCAATGCCGTTTAAAATCACAATATTATGGAGGTCCAGAATGACCTGCTCATTATCGGTGAAGAGCTTCCTTTTGGCATCCGTGGTGCCGGTGATAGCCCCGCAGAGAATGTCTGAATAGGACTCCTTCATAACGGTAGTGTTATCAAAGCACACCACAGAGGAGTTTGCCAGAAGGTTCTTCAACTCCGACTCATTATTTGGCGTCAGGCTGGTCTCAGCGTAAGAAGGGTCAATCAACGACCGAATCAACTTTGTAAGTGTTGACTTCCCTGTCCCTTTGGCAGAGGAGATAACCATGGCGTAATGATTGCTCTGGCGACTGAAGAATTGTATCAGGCAGACCGTCAGAAGTTTGAAATCATCCGTGGGGAGGTTGATGTACGGTTTTAGAAGGTCCATACAGTTACCTCCACCCACAGGTTCGACCTGCTCCATATCTAAATCCGTCTTAATAAATTTCTCTTTAGTTTGTTTTTTTATAGTCCATCCTTTGGGTTCGATTACCACGGACTGCCACATTTCATCAGCCAGAAAATAAACAATTCTGCCTCTCAGGCTCCCGGCGACACGTCGGTTGATTTTAATATAGCGATTTTCCTCAAAAATTATGTCCTGACGTTTGATTTTCAGAATCTCATTAAAATTTGGGGAAACTCTCTGATGCGTCATTTTGCGGTATTTATACCCAAGGAACGAACGGAAAAATTCGCTCTCATATGGTTCTAAACATATCGCACCATTCTTACGTCTAAACTCTGCATAAACACTATTTTTATTATATTTATCTATCCAAAATCGGACCTTTTCGTCAACGATTTGTTGCATAACACTTCGGTCAATGGTCACTTTGTTAATCCTCCTTGTTCGTGGCGGCGGTCCATGTGCCGGGGAGGGGTCTTGGCCCCTCCCCAGTCATTTTCAGTCCTCGTCCTCTTCAAAGAAATCATCGAAGTCCTCGTCGATGGCTTCATCTTTGACGTCAATATCCTCGACATCGTCAATATCATCTTCATCGAGCAAAGCGTCTTTCATCTCTTTTGTGACGACGGACTTATGCGGAGTCGAACTTGGCCTCCGGCCTCCAAGCGTACGCCTGTTTGCCGGAGCTGCTGACCCGTGCCTGGATCGAGATGTAATAGTACCTATGGAGTCATCACTGCTATATTCAATTGTGATGTCTTCCACAGCGCCTATAGCATCAGCCAAAAAGTTCTTGACAGCGCCTTCTGCCGTCAGCTTTTGCGCTAAAATTCTTATATGTGATGAATTAATTGGATAACGGAGGAAAATGTTATATTCATTTCCCTGCATATCTTCTAAATCATACTGAACATCGATAGCCTCTTTCTGCGAGGTACTCGTAACAGAGTCAAGGATATCGGTAATCGTTGAAACATATGACCCAGCAGGGACATTACTTTTCTGGGGTAGCATGTATTGCTTCTTTAGTATTTCTGCAATAGGGGTCTTGCTGGCAAAAATACTTGAACATTTTTTACTAGTAGAATTTCTGGGATTAACTATAGGCATAACAATGCCCTCCTAAAAGCGGGGTACTTGGGTATAAGGTCCTGTATGAACAGCGGCAACCTTTTGACCGCCTCCATCATCACATCGGCTCGTGCTCATATCATCGCTCCGTCGCCTATGCTCTGGGACCCATTCAGTTGTCAAGGTACACTGGAATCAGTTGGCAATCCCAGCCCGTGGAAGGGCGCCCTTCCCTCAGACAATGGTGCCTTCTTTCATCCTCACCATCAAACAGCCTGAAGTGCTTCTCTGGTTCAACACATTACAGCTTCGTAGCCGTTGACTCGTTCCGCCTTCTATCTATACAATGCACTAAACAATACTAACGGAGATTCCCTTGACGGATTACCAGGCAACGCGCTCGTAAGACAGGAATGGTAGGACTTTAGAAGTGGACTTCACTCTGCCGGTGGTAATATTGCGACGGTCTTGTCAGTCTACCGCAGCTTCTAATTACCGTCGCACGGGGACTTATCAGGGTGCCGTGGTCAACTGACGATTCTTATTATATTCAGAAATATTTTTCTTGCAACGTCGATTATTCTATGTTATATTATAGAATATTCCAAACAAAGTCCTTCTGGCAAGGATAGATTTTGAAATAAGGAGTCAATGTGATGAATAAAATGAATAAATCTTCTGAGCCAATTCGATTTATAAGCTCCACGGATTGTGACCCTGACGAAGAAACCTCCTTGCGAAGGATAGCCGATTTGATGTTCCAACAACGCAAGCAATCGTATTCCACTCAAAAAGACATTATGGCGGCATATTATCGTATTTATCACGAGAAAATAACCCAGGGGGCGGTATCGAAGGCCATAAACAAATTAAAAAATGGGTTCATGTATTCCAACAGTGACAAAACATATCGTATCATTCACACCAGCGATGGTTATCTCTGCGTTGATGGCAAAAGTCTTCTCGAAGAGAATTGTTTCCAAATGAAAGAAGATAAATTATTTCTTCATAAAACTGTATGGAGCATAGCCGGGACTCCACCAGCCTATGGTTTCTGGATCAATCCTGGAAAGATGGAGAAAGCGGTGGAAATGATGAAAGATTTTCTCGGCTGTGGCAATTACTTGGATATATTCTGTTGCCATGACAATCTTCTCATTGTGGTGTTAACGGAAAAATCAAAAATTAATTTAGAAGAGTTCTTTTGCCTTAGTCCAAATTTTCAGAAGCCCAAAAAGTAAAGCAATAATAGTTGACACTGTCTCCGGCAGTACCCCATGATTTTCCGAAGTAACACATCCAAAAAGTCTCGTTTTGGGCTGGAGGCATTTTTTCGCCCAAAAATTTACGAACAATCCCATAAGGGCACGAGTGGGTGCGGATGGACCCACTCGTGCCCTTTATAGATGAAAAATGACGAAAGGAGCAGATAATCGTGAGACAATATACCCTCGCCTCACCGGACCGTGATGACGTGGATTTACGCACTTACAAGTACGATATCGTCAATGCCGTCCACACCTATATGCCTCATGCCACAGTCCGGGTAGAGAAGGATTGCTACTGCGTGGACCCCACCCCAAATCGCAGTGAAGCTATCAAAATTGGCAAGAAGATTTGTGAGAGCGACCTTAAGTATTACTGCATCAAGATACCCAAGCTGTTTACAAGCACGGAGATAGGAGGCCCAAATGGAGCGCAGAAACCCTCAAAAACGCACACTGGTGGGCATAAGTGAACTGGTGGACACCTACCTGCCCATGAGCAAGAGAAAAGCAAGAAAATTTGCAAAAACATATCTGAACCCTATCTGGATAGGAAATCAGATGTATGTAGACCGCGCACTGCTGGAGGCCCTGCTTGACGGCATGAGCGGAGATAAGTTCCCTCTCAGTGAGCTATCTGAAGAAGATTGAAAATGAAATACATATTATTATCCTGACATAACAAAGCAAGCCCATGGAGTGCGTCTGCTCCATGGGCCATTTTACTATCAGGAGGTCGTTACCGTTGCTTTACCGTATTGAGACAAGGCAGGACCTGAACACTCTGGACTTGCGCTGTCCCAAGAGCGTGATGGATGAACTTTTGCGCTGTACTGACTATCCCTCTGAGGGGATCGCCCTGATTGCCGAGGACAGGGAGGACATAGCGGAGGTCAAGAAGACCGTGGACTACACACACCACCCCTGCGAATGGGTCAACCGTCTCAGCGACGGCTGGCTCTCGGCCCTGTACGTCATCAACAACAGCTTCACCGTCACACTGCTCATCCCAGCCGATATTGCCCCTGACATCATATTACAAGAATTGGAGGATTGACCATGCAAACCGTAACCACCACACTCACCACCGAGGCCGTATTTTCAGACGACCACATCAAGCGTTACCTTCTGCGTAAGACGTGGGACGACGCCAAGCCCACCCTCGCCATCATCATGCTGGCCCCCAGCGACGCCGCAGGGATAGAACTGGACAGCACAACGCTTTTGGTATTGAACAACGCCTCCAGGCTCGGATATGGGAGCGTCCATATCCTCAACCTCTTTGCCACCCTCAACGACTTTGCCTTGAAGGAGGCGGAGGACGAGGACGCCGACAACATCAACGCAATTATTCAGTCGGCGGAGAAGGCGGATACGCTGGTCTATGCGGCTGGCACGGGCAAGGCAAAGAATAAAGTATTTCTCCGCCGTCAGACGCAGGTACTCACGGCCTTACGTCCATACGAGTCCAAGCTCCACTGCCTCACCAACGCCACCGGCAAGGCAAGGCTCCAGCACCCCCTCTCCCCGGCAGTCCGCACATGGCACCTGTCGCCCTTGAAGATATCCGAACTCATAGAGGAGCCGGAAAAGCAACCGTCACCCACGCCCAAGACGAAAAAGACATCAAAAAAATAATAACTCTCCCTGCCCCGTAAAAAGGGCAGGGAGAGTGCTTTTCTTGGGAACATAGAAAGTGGAGGGTTTGTATGTTCCGCTTAAGCGTCAATCATTATTTTTTCGACTTCTTATCCCACTTGACATAGGGATTCCCTTTTGTTTTTACAAATATAACCTCCCTC
>CANQXK010000055.1 GCA_947627715.1 uncultured Oscillospiraceae bacterium | reverse complement strand
TTTTTCACACTCCTGCGCCATTTCCCGCATATCTTCATCCGGAACCATTTCGCTCAGGTCATAAGCCAACGGATTTTCCGCAAAGTCAGCCAGCGCCTTTTAATAACGTTTTTTGCCTCCCACATACCCGTGGGCTGTGTCAAAATAATTGAAACCGCGCTCCATGAAGGTATCCACCATTTTTGTCAGTTCTTCATAGTCTACCTCTCCGTCTTTCACCGGCAGGCTCTCGCTGTTCTGTCAATTAGACGGGAAAATCCTCGCCCGACTTACTTCTGATTGAATGTCAAACGGGGATTTCATCATCCTATAGATGACCTGTAGTTTTCTCCCCATGCTCTCATAGCATCGAGGATCGGTTTTAACGATTCGCCCAACTCCGACAGCGCATACTCCACCCTCGGCGGAACTTCGGGATAAACAGTGCGAGTAATGATTCCGTCGGCTTCCATAGACCGCAGGCTGTCTGTGAGTACCTTCTGGCTGATGCCATCCAGATTTTTCTGCAGCTCATTAAAGCGCCACGGGCGCACAAGCAGGTTTCGTATAATTAGTAGTTTCCATTTGTTTCCGATCAGTTGCACGGTAGTTGCAACGGGACATTCGGGGATCAATTCAGCTTTCGTTTTCATAAGGAACCTCCATTGCTTCAAATTTGAATGTTACAATCAAATTATAGTGCAGCATTACAGAAAAATCAATAGCTGTGCCAATAGTTACAAAAAGGTAACTATGTTATAAAAAAGTGCGTACTTGTGAAAGTAAAGCGAGTTTGTATAATCGAAGATACAGGGAGATAAATTTTTCCCTAAATAAAAGAAGGAGGATATGACAATGGCACTTTCAAATCTTGCTGGATGGACTGTGGATAAGGCTGCTTCCGCTTGCGGAACCGCCTGTGGCGCATCGGATAAGAGCAGTTCCAAAGGAACTGCGGAAGAAAAGCCGTCCGCTTGCGGTTCTGCCTGCGGCACTTCTGACAAACCGGAAGAAAAGCCCGCCGCCTGCGGTTCAGCCTGCGGCGCTTCTGACAAATAATCCGGACAGTTGGGGATTGTTCCCGGCGGGAATTACCCGCCGGGGGCGCTATGCGCTTTGGCACACATTTAGCGCCGACTGAAGCGAAGCAGAGACTATAGATAAAGGATTCGGGAAACCGATTGATATAAAGTGAGGATTGACTATGAAGCAGTATTTTTCGGAAGCGAAGCAATTCTTCGCTTTTCAATGGCATATTACGGATGAATGCGACCAGCGGTGCAAGCACTGCTATATCTTCTCCGGCGATGTTTGTAAAAAGCTGGATTCCATGAGCTGGGCGCAGATGGAGGATACCTTCTATAACTGTCTGGACTTCTGCGAGATGTATGGCCGCCTTCCTTATTTCTATCTCACCGGCGGCGATCCCATCCTGCACCCGGATTTCTGGCGGCTGCTGGCGCTGTTCAAAGAACGGGGTGTCCCGTTTACCATTATGGGCAACCCGTTCCACTTAAACGATCAGGTATGCCGGGAAATGAAATACTACGGCTGTGAAAAGTACCAGCTTTCCCTTGACGGCCTCCATGAAACCCATGACTGGTTCCGCAAGCCCGGTTCTTTCGACTGCACGATGGAAAAGATTGGCTGCATCAACCGCTCCGGGATGCGAAGCGTGATTATGACGACGGTATCGAAAACAAACCGCATGGAGGTGCCGGGCATCATCGACGCGGTGGTGGCGGCGGGGGCAAACGTATTTGCCTTCTCACGTTACGTTCCCAGCGGCGGCGACTTGGACGCTTCCATGACGCCGCAGGAATACCGGGAACTGCTGGCGATCTGCGATAAAAAATTCAAGGAGTATGAGGCGGAGGGCTGCCAGACTTATTTCAATAAAAAAGACCATCTCTGGACGCTCTACGAGTATGAGACGGGGGCTTTCAAAATCCCCGCAGATGCCAAAGAAAGCATGATCTACGGAGGGTGCAACTGCGGCAACTGCCATATCACGATCCTGCCCACCGGCGACGTGTACGCCTGCCGCCGCGTTGCCGAAAGCAAAGTCGGCAATATATTCACCGACAGGCTGGCCGACGTTTGGGTGTGCGAGTTGGAGCAGTACCGGGATTATGATAAATTCGTCAAATGTAGCAAGTGTGAATTAAAGGCGTGGTGCAGAGGCTGTCCCGCCGTGGCTAAGGGGACAAACGGCAGCTTCTATGAAGCCGATCCGCAGTGCTGGAAGGAGGTGGGCTGATGGAGCTTTTAGAGCTTATGAAATACCGTCGTTCGATCCGAAAGTATCAGGACAGGCAGATTTCCCGTGACGATATGGAAACGATCATTGAGGCGGGAATTTATGCGCCAAACGCCGGAGGCGGCCAGCGCAGTATCATTGTCGGCGTCCGAAATGCGGAGCTTACGGAGAAAATCGGCAGACTGAACGTCGCAAGGTTTGACCGCTTGCGGCTGTCCGGCAGTTATGTTTCTGTCGAGCAGCCCAGTATCATTGACGATCCGACCATGAAAAGCGGATTCTATGGTGCTCCCGCTGTCTGCGTTGTCTTTGCGATGAAAAATTTTCTTTACAGCATCCCAGACGCCTTTTGCTGTGCCGAAAACATGGTGCTGATGGCAGCGGAGCTTGGCATTTCTTCCTGCATCATCGCAAGGGGCGAGGAAACCTTTACGGGTGAGAGCGGCGAGACTTTTTTGAAAGAGTGGAGTATTCCCGAAAATTATATTGCACGTTGCTTTGTAACATTGGGGTATTGTGACGGTGAATACCCGCAGTCGAAGCCGAGAAAAGCGCAGCGAAGTAAAATCATTGAATGAGGTGTTTAGAATGAACGCACAAACTTGTTTGAAGAAATTAGAATATGTCGGCATACTGGCTTTTGCTACAGTGGACAAGAACGGCGCACCGCAGATACGCAATATCTCCGCTATTCACTATGAGCCGGACAAAATGATCTTCTTTACCGCGAAAGGGAAAGCTTTCTGCGAGGAACTTCTGACTGACGGACGTGTGCAGGTGTTGGGTTATACCAAGTATAAAGAGATGATTCGCCTGTCCGCAAAGGCGGTTCCCGCCCCGGAGAATGAGCAGGAAAAATGGATCGACACGATCTTTGCGGAGCAACCCTACCTCTCCAACGTCTATCCCGGCGACACGCGAAAGCTGGCGGGGATTGTCTTTGCAATCAGGGATGCAGAAATCGAGTATTTCAATCTCGGCGTCAATCCAATCTTCCGAGAGAGTTACACCATCGGTGCGGGAAATCTCAAACAAAAAGGATATGTCATTTCCGAAAAATGTATCGGCTGCGGCAAGTGCCTGAAAAACTGTCCGCAGCGGTGCATCGAGCTGGGAAACCTCTACCATATTCAACAGAACCACTGTTTACACTGCGGAAATTGCTTTGCGGTCTGTCCCGTAAAGGCGGTAGAAAAGCGAGGATAACACATTTAATTTTATTTACCAAACTGCGCTTTTAGAATTTCAGCAAATTCTTCAATATAGTAACCAGAGTTATCGACTTTCCAGAAAGCACAGTAATTGCGGCAGATCGGTTTTTCATTCCGGCAAAGCGGCATCCGGGCGATTGTTTCAGCAAACTGCGCGGGTGCGCTGCCTCCCTCAATAGGGAGAAAACCTTTCCCGCTCACAACCATCAGCCGGGCTTCCTCCAGATTTTCGGCAAAAAGAAATTTACTTTCAATCCCATAGATCTCCCGATAATAAGACTGTTCGTTTTCCTGCTGATCTTTTGATGCGACTAAAATACATGGGGTGTGCCGCAAATCACCCACATTCACATATTCTAAACTGGCAATGGGATTCCTTGCGGATATTTCAATATGACAGTTGATGACAGTCAGGATCGTATTGACATACTCGTCTGAAAAAGCGCGCCGCTGGTCATTCAGCACCAGATCCACCTGATTAGAACGCAGCAGCTCATACAAATCCTCATGGTTGCCGTTTTTCATGTCAATGGGAATGTCAGGGTACTTCGCCGTAAATTCCGCCACTGCCGCCTGAAATTCTGCACCGCCATATCCTTTGATATATCCAATGCGCAGAGCAAAATCTTCTCCCTGCGCCATTCGCTTTGTTTCTTTGCATAATCGGTCAAAATCAGCCATTAACAGGAGGCTTTGACGATAAAAATATTCTCCTGCAGGCGTCAGGGAAAAACGGCGATTTTCCCGTTTTAAGAGCGTCACTCCAAGCTCCCGCTCCAATGCCTGAACCTGCTGTGAAATAGCGGACTGCGATATGTAACACTGCTGCGCCGCCTCGCTGAAGCTCCCTGCACGGACAACGGCTTGAAAATATTTTATCTGTTTCAGCATTTCATTTTTCTCCTCGCATTTGACTACTTATATTATATTCGTTAAAACAAACAAAAGCAATGTAAAGAAAAGAACATATACCAAAAAATTCATCCTTTTCTCTCCGGGATTAATGCATTCCGTCGCTTTCTATCCTGTCCCTGCCTATGACTCCACAGCGAGGCAGATATAACTGGCAATCCCTGTGACCTCGGGGATATAATGCTCCCGTTCTATCTGGTTTTCCAATTCACGTTTTAGCCCAATGTAGCGTTGCATATCTTGCAGCTCATTTTTCGTGACCGGCTGATCTTCTTCCAATTTTTCTCCATAAAAACATTGTTCAATAATTAAAATAATAAAAACAACATGCTTGTCTTTATCTGATACTATTTTACCGTGCTTCTTTTCTAATGTCAGCCTCTAATCACAACCACCGGCTTAGTCGGTGGTTGTGATTTTGACTGGCTTATGCAGGAACATTTGTTCCTGCAATTATACTGAAAACAGACTGAAAAAATGCTGATAAATTATTATATGCCCATTCGTCTTTGAAAAAGGCAGGATTCAACTATCAGCATGCAAAAATCAGAAATTGTTTGCGTTTAGCTATTGCAAGGGAAATCTTCCTGTGCTACACTAAATGCAAACAAGAACGTAAAGTAGCGTGCAGAAAGTTGGTGTTCGTTTGAATCAAAAGGAAATTGCGCAAAATGTGCTCAAAGGCAACGGCGGAATTGCTAAAACCGCCGACTTTGTTGCGGCAGGCATAAAAAAATATGATGTGGCGGCGTTATGCAAGGAAGGCTTTCTCGAACGCGTTCGGCGTGGGGTGTACCAATTGCCAGGTAACGATCAAATAACAGAGGAACAGTTGCTCCGCGAACTGCTGCCGCAGGGAACCGTTTGTGTGGAGTCCGCACTGTTTCATTACGGATACAGTGATTTTGCTCCTCGTGAATGGTCTATTGCTGTACCAAGAACTGCGTCCCGCGCCATAAAGAAAATAGATGAATTTTCGATTAAGGCTTACTATATTCAAAAGGACTTTTTGCAAATCGGAAAATCAATAGATAACTTTAACGGTGTGGAGCTTGCTGTGTATGACCGTGAGCGTACAATATGTGATTGCTTTAAGTACCGCACAAAACTTGACAGCGAAACTTTTAATAAAGCAGTCAACGCTTACGCCGCAGATGAAAATAAAAATCTTGCCAACCTTTCTAAATATGCAAAAGAGATGAAGCTATATACAAAGGTTATGAATTTGATGGAGGTACTGCTTAATGGCTGATATTGCTGCATCCGTGCTTGCACGACTGAAACATAAGGCTGCCGAAAGTGGGAGGAGTTATCAGCTTTGTCTGCAACTTTTTTGCCAAGAGGAATTTCTGCGACGTTTGGAAAAATCCAAATATGCAGAGAATCTTGTATTAAAAGGCGGACTGTTCATTTATTCCATCACCAACTTTGATAGCCGTGTAACAGTGGACGTAGATTTTCTTCTTCAGAAAGTACCCAACACACCTGAACAGTTGAAGACTGTGTTGGAGAAAATTATCAGCACTCCTACTGGTAATGATTTTATTACTTTTGAAATTAAGAATATTGCTCCTATCGCCGTAGCAAAGAAATACGCCGGTATTGGTGCTTCTCTTGTAGCACGAATCAAGAACACAAAAACACCGTTCAGTATTGACTTTGGCGTAGGCGATGTCATTGTCCCAAAACAGGAAAAGCGAAAAATTCCTACTCAGCTTGAGAATTTTATTGCACCCACGGTAAATACCTATTCCCTTGAAACAACGATTGCCGAAAAAATTGATGCTATTCTTAGCCTTATGGAGTTTTCCAGCAGGATGAAAGACTACTACGACATCTATTATCTTGCAAACAAGTTTAACTTTGACGGAACAACGCTTACAGAAGCATTAAGAAAGACCTTTGAAAACCGTAGACACATCTTTACTATAGAGCAGTTTGAACAGGTTATGACTTTTGACGGTAATGAGGCAATGCAAAAGAAATGGAAAGCGTTTTGCCGAAAGATTGATACAAAAACCGATGATTACGGTACTGTGCTGAGAACGATACAAACTTTTCTCATGAAGCCTTTTACGGCAGCAATTGAAAGTAAAAGATTTGCTGAACAATGGTCGGCACAAAATACAGAGTGGATGTAAAGGAGAAAGAAAAATGGAGTGCAAAGATATATTAAATCTTATAGCAATAATTGTAATTCCTATTACCGCAGTTTTGATTGGACAATGGCTACAAAACCGTTCTGAAAAACGAAAAGACAAAATGCAAATATTTAAGGTTTTGATGACTGCGCGTATATATGGATGGACAGTAGAAAGCGTTCACGCTTTAAATGTTATTGATATTGTTTTTGCTGATAACAAAAAGGTAAGAACTGCTTGGGTACAACTACATAATAAATACTGTGTTGAAAATCCAACGCAAACACAGCTTGAACAAATCAAAGTGGCTCAGTATAAACTTCTTGAGGAAATATCCAATTCTCTTGGCTATAAAGATAAAATTACATGGGAAAGTATTCAAAATCCGTATGTTCCCAATGGACTTGTACAGCAGTGGCAACAGCAGGCGCAAGCACAACAGGCTTATAATAGTTTACTAAACAGTATGGTTGACATCATTCCCAAAAGTCAGCCAACGGAGGGCAAGCAATGAGCACCAATATATCAAAGCAAAAGCGTCAAGACCTACTTGCAAGAATCAAAGAAATTTGTAGTTTTATTGCCGCTGCTCCGCGGGATGAGAACACATGGAATCTGCCCTCCTACCTCTCTGATATTGAAAAAAATGTAACCGGTAAAAAGTATGGCCTTGTATTTGAGGAGCACCGCGAGGGTACTGACGAGATACATTGGAGTGAAAAGCGTTCAATGCCATGGTTTTGCAGATAAGCAGAGAATCAATTTTGTCGGTCTTGGTCTTGCAAATGCCTGTTTTCCGCACAGCGGCGGTTTGAACAGGATTGATAACAGCAAGCCTGTATCCCTGTGAATGAAGGAAAAAGATCACATTTTCCGCATAGTGAGCGGTGGATTCAAGACCGATGATAAGTTTCGAGACCGTTTCAAGTTTTGTGTAAACTCAGAAAACCGATATAAGATTTGTGAATAGTTACTGAAGGGCAGAGCCGATTTTTAT
>CANQXK010000054.1 GCA_947627715.1 uncultured Oscillospiraceae bacterium | reverse complement strand
TCCCGCATGACCCAGTTCAAGGACAAATCCGCCAAGCACCAGGAGAACGTCAACGGCGGGCTTTTCACCTACCCCTGCCTGATGGCGGCGGACATCCTGCTCTACCAGCCGGACTTCGTGCCGGTGGGGGAGGACCAGCGGCAGCACGTGGAGCTGTGCCGGAACATCGTCCAGCGCTTCAACGGCATCTACGGCGAGGTGTTCAAGATGCCGGAACCCTATATCGCCAAGGTGGGCGCCAGGATCATGAGCCTCAATATGCCGGAGTCGAAGATGTCAAAGTCCATCCCCGACGGGTGCGTGTATCTCCTTGACAAGCCGGAGGACATCGCCAGGAAATTCAAGCGGGCGGTCACCGACTCCGACACGGAGAACTGCGTCCGCTACGACCCGGAGGCAAAGCCCGGCGTTTCCAACCTCATGACCATCTACGCCTCCGTCACCGGCAAGAGCTACGCCGAGATCGAGCGGGAGTTCGAGGGCCGGGGCTACGGCGCGTTCAAGCCCGCCGTGGGGGAGGCCGTGGTGGAGACCCTGCGGCCCATCCGGGAGGAGGCCCAGCGGCTTTTGGGGGACAAGGCGTATCTGGAGAGCGTCTACCGCGCCGGCGCGGAGAAGGCCGCGTACACCGCCGAAAAGACGCTGAGGAAGGTCTATAAAAAGATCGGCTTCGTACAGAGATAAACCCGGCTTCAGGGGAAAAGTACAGATATGAACATTTTCAACATTTCCATGAACGACACGCTGAAGATCCTGCTCACCCTCGCCACCGCGCTGGTGGTGTGCTTTGCCATGACGCCCCTTGTCCGCTCCTTCGCCGTGCGCGTGGGGGCGGTGGACGTGCCCAAGGACGGCCGGCGGATGCACGACCACCCCATTCCGCGCCAGGGGGGCCTGGCCATCTTCTTAGGTTTCCTCATCGCCGTGGTGCTGTTTGCGGACCTTGACCGGCAGGTGCAGGGGATCCTTCTGGGGTCGGTGATCATCGTCACCGTGGGGGCCATCGACGACATCGTGCCCCTGCCGGCGCTTTTGAAATTCGCGGTGCAGATCGCCGCCGCCGGCGTGGCCGTGGCCTTCGGGGTCCGCTTTGAGTTCATCGCAAACCCGTTTTTCTGGAGCGACGCGCGGTATATCAACTTCGGCGCGTGGTCCATCCCCATTACGATCTTCTGGATCGTGGGCATCACCAACTCCATCAACCTCATCGACGGGCTGGACGGGCTTGCCTGCGGCGTGTCCGCCATCTCGTCCCTGACCTTCCTTGCCATCACCATCGTGCTGGACCAGGTGAACGTGGCGGTGCTTTTGGCGGCGATACTGGGCGCGTGCCTGGGCTTCATCCCCTATAACTTCAACCCCGCCAAGATCTTTATGGGCGACACGGGGGCGCTGCTGCTGGGCTATGTGCTTTCCACAATCTCCGTCATCGGCTTTTTCAAGTTTTACGCCATCATCTCCTTCACGGTGCCCGTGCTGGCCCTGGCGCTGCCCATCTTCGACACGTGCTTTGCCATCATCCGGCGGCTGCTCCGGGGGCAGAACCCCATGAGCCCGGACCGGGGCCACTTCCACCACCGGCTCATCGACATGGGCCTTTCCCAGAAGCAGTCGGTGGCGGTGCTGTACGCCATCTCCGCGGTGCTGGGCCTGTCCGCGGTGCTCATCACCACCAGCGGCCCCATGAAGGCGCTGATCTTCGCCTTCGCGTTCTGCGTGGCCATCATCATCGGCATCACCCTCCTGCGCAGCCACGACTCGCGCCTGGAAAAGCAGCGGGAGGAGCAGGAGGCGCAGCCGCCGGAGATCGCCGAGGCGGCCCCCGCCCCGGAGGACAGGGAGGACAAATAAAAAAGCAGGGAGGATCAGCTGTCCTCCCTGCCTTTGTGAAAGATCGAGACCCCTACGACGATGAGGATGATGAGAAAGTCCTCGTCATGGCTCTCCGAATAGAGGAAGAGGAGCATGGCCGCCAGGAAGAGGTCCCCGGAATCGAGGCCTTCCGGCAAAAGCTTGCTGAGGGCGCGGGAAAAGTCGCCCCCGGCCTTCCCGTGCGGGGACGGACGCGGGGCGGGCCGCGCGTTTTTGCCGGGCGCGCGCCCCGGATGGGGGCGGACCTCCGGCGGTAGCGGCGCCTTGGGGGGATCGGGCCGCTTCGGCGGAGCGGGGGCCTCCGGCCCCGGCCCCCGGCGGGAGGCGCGGGCCGTCTGCCGGGCGTACCACTGCGGCCCGGCGTAACGCCTATAGTCCGAGATCGAACTCACCCCCCAGCTCGTTCACGGCGGTCCTGGCGATGCGGGCGATCTTTGCGATCTTCATGGCGCGGTCCAGCGCCTCCCGCCGCTCAGGGCGCACAAAGGGCTTCATGGAGGCGATGAGGGCGGCCTTGCCGTCGTCCTTCTGCCGGAACTGCCCCAGGAGCTTTGCCATGGCGGAGAGCATACCGGGGGACAGCCCCTCCAGGTCCGGCGCGGCGGGGGAGCGGCCTTCGCCGCCCTCCGGCTCCCGTGGCTCCGGCCTCCCGCCGGAAAGCTCACGGGCGAGGTCCATGATCTTCTCCATGTCCCCCGGATTGGAGAGGATGGAGTTCAGCACGTCGTCAAAATCGCCCATGAGCGCATCACCTTCACTTTCTGCCCATCAACTCTTTGAGATTTTTCATCAGCCGCGCCCCCGACTCGGTCTTCATAACGCCGGAGAGGGCGTCCCGAATGGCCCCGGCGTCGCCACGGCGGACCGCTTCCTCAAACCCGCCGGCCTCCAGCATCGACTTGACCTGCTCGCCGTCCCTGGAGGAGGCGAGACGCTCTATTTCAAAACGCTTGCCGGCGATCTTCTTCCCGTCCTCACCGGCCAGGAAGCTGTCTGCGGCCCGCTTCAAATCGCTGTCCATATGCGACCCTCCTTTTTCATCGTCACGCCAGTATATTCGCCTCGAAAGGGATTTGACACATGAAGATACTCGTATTTTCCGACTCCCACAGGTTCGTCCAGCCCATGGTGGACGCGGTTTTGGCCGAGGACCCCGCGCAGATCATCCACCTGGGGGACGTTGAGCCGGACGCGCGGGAGCTGTCCCGCCTGTTCCCGGCCATCCCCGTGGCCTCCGTCCCCGGCAACTGCGACCTGGGGTCCACGGACGACCCGGTGAAGCAGTTTACGCTGGGCGGGAAAAAATTCTTCATCACCCACGGTCACCGCTACGGGGTGAAGCTGGGCTACGCAAAGCTCGTCAACACCGGGATGGCCGCCGGGGCGGACGTGGTGCTGTTCGGCCACACCCACCAGGCGTTTGAGACCTGGCTGGACGGCGTCCTCATCGCCAACCCCGGCGCGGTGGGCTACGGCGGGGGGAACTATGCCGTCCTCACTCTGGAAAACGGGACCGTCGCCTACGAGGCAAAAAAGATATAAAGCGCCGGGCGTTAAATCCGCCCTGAAAACGCCCTTTCCGGCAGCAAAAGCCCCGCAGACAAAGTCTGCGGGGCGTTTTCGTGCGTCAAAGATATACCCTTCGTGCGCTCTTGCGTACTTCGTGCGTTGAACATATGCCCTTCGTGCGCTCTTGCGTACTTCGTGCGTTGAACATATGCCCTTCGTGCGATGTTGCGCACTTCATGCGTTGAAATTATACCTTTCGTGCGATGATGCGTACTTCGTGCGTCGAACATATACCTTTCGTGTGTTATTGCGTATTTCGTGCGTTGAACGCCCGCTCTTCGTGCGGTCTTACGCGAAGAACACGTGGCCCCAGAGATCGGCCACCACCTGGCAGTTGCGGGCCGCCCAGCAGTTTTTGGCCGCCCGCTGGGAGGCGAAATAGAGGGCGTGGACGATGAACTCCCCCTCCAGCGCCAGCATGGCGGCGGCGACGCTCTCCTGGGAGGGGGTGTTGTTGATGCTCCCGGAGTAGGCCGGCGTGAACTGGACGCCGTAGCGCCGGTCGAAGATCACGCCCTTCACCGTGCCGGGGAAGAGGGGGGAGGCCACGCGCTCCATCACCACGTTCCCCACGGCGATCTTCCCGGCGAAGGGTTCCCCGCCGGCCTCGGCCTGGATGATGTGGCTGAGCCAGTACACGTCCTCCGCCTGATAGAAGCTCTCCCCGGGGAGGATGGGTCCCTCGCCGGGGGCCACGTCGATAATGAGGGCCTCCGCGTCCGCGTTGTACTGCGCGCCAAAGGCCCGGCACAGCGCCTCAAGGGGCACCAGCAGCCTCCCGCCCCGGAGCTTCGCCCCGCCGGGGGCGTAGAGGGTCCGGCCGTTGGCGGTAAAATAGGGCCTCCCCGCCACGGCCTCTACCGTCAGGCCCGGGGCCGTGACCGTCGCCGTGCCGGTGTCCCCGTCCCAGTCCACGCGCTCCGCCCCCAGAGCGTCGCACACCAGCCGCAGCGGCGCCCAGACAACGCCGTCCGAGACCTTCACCAGCCCCTCCAGGTCCGCCGCCTCCCCGGCAATGCGGACCTCCGGGACCTGCTCCTCGCCGGCCTGCGCCGGGACCGCCCCTGCGGCGCAGATAAGGACGGACAGAGCCAAAAGCCAAAGTAGTAACCGTTTTGCCATTTTCCTCATCCTTTCGGAAGTAATATCAAACCGCGTCCCCCAGCCGTCTGGACATATCCCGGCGCAGCCGGACGATGATGCGCTTCTCCAGGCGGCTTATGTACGATTGGGAGATGCCCAGCCTGTCGGCCACCTCCTTCTGGGTAAGCTCCCGCCCGCCGGTGAGGCCGTAGCGCAGGGTGATCAGTGTCTTTTCCCGGTCGGAGAGCCGGGAGAGGGCGTCCCGCAGAAGCTCCCGGTCCACGTCGTCCTCGATGGGCCGCATCACCATGTCGTTGTCGGTGCCCAGAATGTCGGAGAGCAGCAGCTCGTTGCCGTCCCAGTCCGTGTTCAGCGGCTCGGAGAGGGACACCTCGGACCGCAGGGGGCTGACCTTGCGCAGGTGCATCAGGATCTCGTTTTCGATGCACCGGGAGGCGTAGGTGGCAAGGCGTATGTTCTTGCCGCCGTCAAAGGTGCTGATGGCCTTGATAAGCCCGATGGTGCCAATGCTCACCAGGTCCTCCAGGCTGACCCCCGTGTTTTCAAACCGCCGGGCGATGTACACCACCAGCCGCAGATTGTGCTCGATGAGCTTGTCGCGGGCCTCGGCGGAGCCGGCCAGCAGCGCCGTCAGCGCCGCCTGCTCCTCGTCCCTGGGCAGGGGAGCGGGCAGGTAGTCCGGCCCGCCCACGTAGTGGACAGCGCCGGGGAAGAGCCGCCCCAGGACGCGGGCCAGCAGGAGCCTCAGCCTCAAAAACCAATGCATAGAAAACACCTCCATGGGTTGAGATGGCGGGGTCACACCCCGACGATGGCCGCGTACCCCTGCCCGTCGGATACACCGGAGCGCGCCACGGCCACCGCCACGTTCAGGGGCCGCCCGCCCAGGGTCACGCTGTCGGGCCGGAAGGCGGGGAGAAGCCCGCCCTTTACCCCCACGGCCCGGTAGGGGACAGGGAAAAAGGAGTAGTCACCCGCCTCCGAGAGCTTCACCAGCGCCTCCGCCGTGTCCGGGGTGGTCCGCAGGATCCGAAGGGCCTCGCCGTCTAAAAGCGGGGCCGCGGCCTCCAGGGAGCAGACGGCCACAGGCAGGCCCGTGAGGGCGGAGCGGAGGCAGTTCCCCGTGTCCAGCAGCGCCGTGACGCGCACCCGCCGCCCGCCCCGGCGGATGGTGAGCTGCGCCGTGCCGCCCCTGACACGCGCGCGCGCCACGGCGGAGAACACCGCCGAGAAGAGGGCGTAGAACACCGCGAAGGCCAGGATCAGCGCCGGGAGGCTGACGCGGCCTATGGCCGCGCCGGAGACGCCCTCGCCCCGGATCAGTGCCCCGGCCATCACCGCCCCGGCGAAGGCGGCGGAGACGCCGAAGAAGAGGAGCGCCAGGCGGAAGAGCCGTTCCGACGCGCCGAACACCGTGAGCACCATCAAAAGCCCCACCAGGATGCGCACGGGCCATGCGTCCCAGAGCGCCCAGCCCGACAGCCGCGCAAGCAGGGCGTAGGCCCCGCCCAGGGCCGCCGCGGCCAGCGCCCGCAGACGCTTGGTCCCGGTGCCGGCGATCCGCCCGGTGACCGCCAGAAGAAGGTAGTCCACGATCAGGTTTTCCAAAAATACCTCGTCCGCATAGATGACCTCCACGCCGCGCCGCCCCCTTTACGGCCTCATTATAGCCCGTACAGGCCGAAAAGGAGGTCGAAGGAAGGGGGACAGGACCCCTCCCGCAAAAAAAGCCCGGCCCTGCCGGGAAATTGTAAAAAAATTTAAAATATGAAAAACATACATCTATCATTTTTATAGAATATATGTTATAATATCCGCATGGCGGATATTATACGATTTTGAGCCGTTTTTCTCCCCGGCTTCGCCGGGAACCGAAAAACATGGCGAATATCCCATAAAATCAGAGATTTTATAGGATAATATCCGTAGTGTATCCCGGAGAGCCGGGGCCGGAGGGGCGCAGCGGAACTGCGCCGTGCGGAAAGGAGCGGTCCATATGCTTTTCTGGCTGATCGTGATGATCCTGTTTCTCGCCCTGGAGGCGGCCACCGTGGGGCTTGTCTCCATATGGTTCGCTGTGGGGGCGTGCGCCGCCATGCTCGCGGCTGCGCTGAAGGCGCACTTCTGGCTCCAGTTTGTCATTTTCCTGGCGGTGTCGGGGCTGGTGTTGCTCACCGTCCGCCCCTTCGCCAAAAAATTCCTGAACGTCCATCAAAAGCCCACCAACGCCGACCGCGTCTTAGGGGTCATCTGCCCCGTGACGGAGAGCATCGACAACATCACCGGCACCGGGGCCGTCAGCGTGGGCGGCAAGGACTGGACGGCCAGGAGCCTCACCGGCGAGAACATCGCCGCCGGGGACTACGTGCGGGTGGCCTCCATCCAGGGCGTGAAGCTCATCGTGGAGCCTGTCAGCGAAACCGCAAAGACCGAGTGAACCACCGCCGCGGGCGGAAAAAATACAGGGAGGTAAAATCATGGGACCTTTGGAAGTTGCACTCATCCTCATCGTACTCATCGTCATCGTCATCGTCGCCCGGAGCATCCGGGTAGTCCAGCAGGCCCGCGCCTACGTGGTAGAGCGTCTGGGCGCGTACTCCACCACCTGGAGCGTCGGCCTCCACTTCAAGATCCCCTTTATCGAGAGGGTCGCCAAGATCGTCTCCCTCAAGGAGCAGGTGGCCGATTTCCCGCCCCAGCCCGTGATCACCAAGGACAACGTCACCATGCAGATCGACACCGTTGTCTATTTCGAGATCACCGATCCCAAGCTCTACACCTACGGCATTGAGAACCCCATGACCGCCATTGAGAATCTCTCCGCTACGACGCTGAGGAACATCATCGGCGATCTGGAGCTGGACCAGTGCCTCACCTCCCGCGACATCATCAACTCCAAAATGCGCTCCATCCTGGACGTGGCCACCGACCCCTGGGGCATCAAGGTCAACCGCGTGGAGCTGAAGAACATCCTGCCTCCCAAGGAGATCCAGTCCGCCATGGAGAAGCAGATGAA
>CANQXK010000053.1 GCA_947627715.1 uncultured Oscillospiraceae bacterium | reverse complement strand
AACTGATAGAGCTTAAAGAGAGATCCGGTCGTTCGATGAATGAGATTATCCGCAAACTGATTATGGGGTGCAAAATCAGAGAGGTGCCACCGCTCGATTTTTGGGGGCTCACTAAACAAATTCGTTATGTGGGCAACAACCTCAACCAAATCGCCAAGGGTATGCACCTGCACGGACAGATTAACGCTGCCGCCTATGAGGACAATGCCGAGAAAGTATTCGAGATTTTAAACTCGATCCTTGAAGCGGTTTTGAGAGGTGAATAAAAATGGCTCAAACAAAATTGTGGAGCAAGCGGGCAAAGAAAGGTCATACCGCCCGAAGCGTAATTGAAGAATCCTGCGATTACGTTAAGGATGAAAAAAAGACAAAAGAAATCAGCGTATCGTTAGTTGAAAATGATGATGAAGCTTTTGCAGCAGAAGATATTACTCATACAGTTTTGAAATATGTTGTCAATATGAAAAAAACGAAGCTCGAGGAAGTCTTTGTATCCGGTATAAATTGTGAACCCGCAACCGTTGACAGTGAGTTTATGGAGGTCAAAGAATTTTGGAATAAGACCGACAAGAATATCTTGTGGCACGGCGAACAGGGATTTAAGCCGGGAGAGATCGATCCGCACACTGCACACGAGATCGGGCGGAAGCTCGCGCAGAAAATGTGGGGAGATAAATTCCAGGTACTTGTGACCACCCATATCGACAAGGCGCACATTCACAATCATTTTGTTTTCAATTCGGTCAGCTTTGTTGACGGCAAAAAATATCATTACGATTATTCTGAGATATATCGGTTGCGGCGCGAAAGCGATAAGCTGTGCAGAGAATATGGTTTATCTGTAATTGAGACACCGAAAAGCAAAGGCATATCACATTATGAATGGGAAAACGGCGGCAACCCAAAAACTGTCAGAGGACTTATCAAGGAAGATATTGACGAAGCAATCGAAAATTCCGAAACGCTCAGAGAGGTATTTTTATATCTTGAGCAAAAACTCGGTTATGAAGTAAATACAAGGAATAAGTACATAACCTTGCGACCGCCTATGAGCGAAAAAAACTTTCGCCTGGATAATATTGATAAGAATCGAAAAAATCCTAATCACAAAAACAGATACACGGAGGAAGCGATTGTTTATAGGCTCAATAATAAGAGCCGAGCCGCACCTACTACTTATGATTTACCGATAAATCATAGTCGGTATAACAAACCGTCGTACAAAAAATATCACACGCAAATGAAAAACAATTGTTTTGATTTGCTCGATGCGGTTGATTTTATATTAACAGGAACATCAATACGCGGCGCTTATTGGCGCTATTATTATTTTCTCAAAAATATGAGGTTTATAAAAACTCAATATCCAACAACACACTTTGCCGTAAGAAAGGAGGCTCAAAAAAAGATTAAAAGCTATCAGAACGAACTCAGGTTTATGAGTAAATACCGTATCGGCACTTTGAATGAGATTAAGGCAACGGACGGAAAACTCAAAGAAAAACTGAAATCGTTAGATGCAGAGAGAAGCGAGTGCAGATATATTCTGCGATATTCGGAAGATGCGAACAAACAAAAGCAAATTATTGAAAAAATAGCGCAGTTAAATTCGGATATAGCAAGAGTAAGGGAAGACGACAAAGTGTGTGAAGATATATTATCCAAGACCGATAAGATTAACGAGGAATTGGATAAAATTCAAAAAGATAAAAATAAAACAAAAGAAAGGAATGAAACACAATGGCAGCAGAAGATGCAGTTGTAGACACCTTAACAAGTATCACTACCAAGTTATTGATTGCCGGAACAGAAATCGGGCTGAAAATAACCGGCGCCGGAGCAAGAGCTATCGGCGTCAGTTTTTATGCCCTTGCTAAAGCGATCAGCAACAAGCGTTCTCAAGGGAAGGCATTGACTCCCGGCGAGGTAGAATTCGAGAGTATGATGCAAAGTGGCGAGGAAATCCATTCAATATGGCTTAAAGATGTTGATTTGAACAATTTTTCTCAAATTGCCAAACAAATGGGCATTCCGTTTGTCGCCATTAAAAACGGCGATGAATTAGAAAAGACTCACGGATTTTTACATCATCACACCACGGGCAATGCTATTGAATTCGCCGAGGATTATAAAGACAAAGTCAGCATATCTTACCGTGTGTCCGATGAGGTGAGAATCGCACATATTCTTGAGATGTTTAACACATTTGATAAGTCAGAAACGACTACGGTTGAACCCGAAATCGTTGCTAAAGAGGAATTCAAGGACGAAGTTGAACAATTCATCGAGGAAAACGGGGTGCAAGTCGAGCGCCCCCCAGAGGTATTGGCAGCAAAGGAGGTGAACACAAAGAGCTTCGACCAAGTGTCCGAGAAAAGCTCAACCGTAAGCGCAGAAGCAGAATTGGATAATGTGCCGCTGCTGTGCTTCAGCGAATTCGGCTTTGAAAGCAAACCGTCGCAGGCTGAATATGACGCAGCATATATTAAGCGGCTCACCGACGCGGGCATAAATCCGTCTGAGCCAAATTATTTTACCGCGCTGTATGAACAGGGCAGTAAGATTATCGAGGGAGAGATCACTCCTCCTGTTTCTTTGCAAAACGATAGGGCAGCTGAAGAATTGGCTCGCAACATATGGATTAACAGCGCTTCATCAAGATCAGAGGTAATAAGCGATATCCCTGATAGCTTACAATTTTTCGGATTTAATAAAATCCCATCGGTCAATGAGCTAAAAAAAGGCTATTCGGATTTTATTTCCAAAAATGCCGGTCGGTACGACGCCACGGCAAAAGCCGCTTATGAATCTGCTCTGAAAGAGCTCGAAAAAGGAAAAAGTATCCGAGAAAAGCTCAAAGCGAAGCAAGAAATACACAACTTTAAAAAAGCGGACAGAACCGGCGAAAAGCAGCACGCCAAAGAAAATATTAAAGCGAGGTGAGAAAAATGAGCAATCGGCAAACGATAGTGGTCAATTTGTTTGCGGGGCCGGGCGCAGGAAAAACCACCTGTGCCTGGGAAATCGCAAGCGAACTCAAAAAGAAAGGAATTGAAACGGAATATGTTTCAGAATACGCGAAGGAGCTTGTGTGGGACAATCGGCTCGACATTCTTGACGGCAGTTTGGAGCATCAGAAAATATTATACAGTGAACAGCTGCGGCGTGTTCAGCGGCTCATCGGCAAGGTCGAAGTGGTAGTAACCGACTCTCCGCCGTTGCTTGCGCTGATGTATCTGAAAGAGCGTGCCCCGGAGTTTGAACAGACCGTTCTTTCTGATTTTGCCAAAAACAGAAATTTCAACTTGTTTATCAATCGCAGTAAAGAATATCAGCAGACAGGCCGCTTACAAAACGCACAGGAAAGCAAAGAGATTGACCGTAAGATCATTGATTTCCTTGACTCAAACCACATATACTATGGCACTTATTACCATAAGACCGTTAATGTTTTAATTGATAACATAATCAAGAATCTCAAAAAAGAGCAAGGATCAACCGAACAACGCAATCCACAAAGTGTTCGCAAAAAGCTGCAAAGTCTTAAAGGCATTTCGCCTGAAAAACAATATCCCCGCGACAGTGACAGAGTCGTGGGAGAATTTATATCAGAGTAAGAGAATATGATGTTTTTCATATTCTCTAATTTATTTTAATGACAATAAAGGAGTAAAAAATGTCAGAAGAAAAAGTTATTGTATCGGAATTAACGGAATATTCCGAAGAAGAAAAAAAGGCATATGCCGCAAAAAAGAAGGAAGCCCTCAACGCAGAATACAAGACCATCGAGGAGAACATTGAAAAAATATTTACCGCCGGCGAAGATCCGGCAGCAGTAAAAAAACTGCTCGATCTTTATTCTGATTTCCGCAGTTTGGGTTTGAACAACGCTATCCTGCTTTATTCAAAATTCCCGAACGCGAAAGAGATTCACCCCGTTAAATATTGGGCTGATCACAATTACAGCGCACGAAAGGGAACGCGCAGTTTTGTCCTTATTGGACGAACGGAATATACTAAGGCAGACGGCAGCAAGGGCGTGGGACACAACTTAGTCAAGTATTTCGATGTCAGTCAAACGAATGCACCGTACACCGAACCGCAAAAGAAAACATACGCAACTCACGCACTCATAAAGGGTCTTTTGAATTCGTGCCCTATAAAATATGAGAACTATAATCCGGAAGCATCGGATCAGCCGTGGGACGACAATGTCATCGCAAAATATATTCCTGAGAATAGAGCGATACTCGTCAGAAGAAATCTTTCATTTGAAATGTTCTTCACTCACTTCGCAACGCAGCTGGCAATGTCTATGCTTGACCGAGGCGGCGACTTCGTCAGCAATCAAAGAAGGTATCTTTTTGAGGCTCAATGTATTGCCTATCTGTTATGCCGTCGGTATAACATTGACACATCTGTTTTTGACTTTGAAAAAATCCCTGACGAGATAATGAACTATGACACGACGCAACTCAAGAATACTCTTTATGAAATAATTGAGGTGAACAAGGTTATTTCCGACAAGCTTTATAACAATGTTCAAAAAGTATTGAAGGGCTATCAAAAAGAGATCGATGAAGCTCAGGGAACAGGCAAGCCGAATGGACAGTTAGTAACGAGGTGACGTCACAATGATAGGTAAAAAAAGACTGCTGCAAACATATGCGGCAGTTTGTTTTGTTATGACGATAGTTATAACATATTTATCGCTAAAAATTGCACCCTATATATCAAGTGAAGGCTTGGTAGGCGCGGTATTCAAGGGGCTTGACGACATAAGCAAAAATATGTTTATGATAACTTTCTGCCCCAAAAGCCCTGCCGCTGTCGCTATTGCGTTGCTTATATCACTTGTTATAACAGCATTGGTGCTTGTGAGCGTCCGCAATTACCGATACGGCGAGGAACACGGGTCATCAAAATGGGGCAGCCCATTCAGTCTTTCTAAGAGATATTCGGATAAGGATATAAAAAGCAATATGCTATTAACACAAAACGCCCGAATATCCTTTGACGATCGCGTTACAAACCTCAATTCCAATGTTATTGCCGTCGGCGGTCCGGGTACAGGTAAAACATTCAGATATGTGCTACCCAATATTTTGAATGCCGGCGGCAGTATGGTAATTTGCGATCCTAAAGGCTCGACTTTGAGCACAGCGGGAAAGTATCTAAAGAAAAAAGGGTATGTTGTTCGCGTCCTTGACCTGAAGGACAAGGAATATTCGTGGGGATATAATCCTTTTGAATATTTACGCAACGAGGATGATATTTTCAAAATGGTGGAACTGATATTCGCCGCCAACACGCCGAAAAACAGTACCACTCAAGAACCTTTTTTCGACGATAACGCTAAGTTTTTGTTCCTGGCTTGTTGCTATTATTTGTATTATAAAGCGCCAAAGGAAGAACAAAACCTCCCGTTCGTTCTTGAAATGCTTAACTATATTGAACTTTCAGATGAAAACCTAAACTATGTAAGCCCGTTTGACGAGCTTTTTCTTGAATTGCAGACCGAAGATCCGATGAATCTTGCCGTTGACTATTATTTAAAATATCGGCAAGCCAAGGGCAGAACGGCTATGAGCGTTGTGTCAACGCTTGTTGCCAAAATCGGTAAATACTCGCTTCCCGATGTCAAGAGAATATCGGTCGTTGACGAGCTGCACCTCAGGGAGCTTGCAGACCAAAAAACTGCATTGTTTTTGTTGCTGCCCGATGACGATAAGTCGTTAAACTTTATATGCTCGGTCTTATATATGCAGCTATTCCAACAGCTCTATGACCGTGCAGAGGAAGAAGACGATGACAGGCTTCCGCTCCATATTCAAATATATATGGACGAATTCGCAAATATTGCGTTGCCGGATAACTTCGATACGATTATAGCGACTTGCCGAAGCAGGAACATAGGTATATCTGTTATATTGCAAGGTTTCGCTCAGTTGAAGAAGGACTACAAGGAAGCGTGGGAAGCAATTACGGCACAATGCTCCACTTTCCTATATATGGGCGGTATGGAGCAATCTACACACGAGTATATATCAAAAATGCTCGACAAAGAAACCATTTACACCAACTCCTTCGGCAGAAGCCGGGGACGAAACGGCAGCTATTCTAAAAACGATCAAATGTCAGGTCGTGAGTTGCTCACGCCGGGAGAGGTCAGACTGCTGCCAAAAAAACACGCCATTCTTATAGTACAGGGCGAATATCCAATTATGGATGAAATGTGCAAAACGCAGACGATGAAAGCGTTTATTGAAGCAAAAGCACTCGGGAGATTCAATCACGGGAATCTGCTTGAGGACAGAAAGGATATTGTCACAACGACAACCGCTCCTGTTTACTATGATGAAGACAAAAGATATGAGCAACTTGATACGGACAACAATATCAATGTTCTCACATCATATTCTAATTGATTTTTTACTAAACCTGTTCTTACTCAAAACAGGTAATTTTTATTTTTTGGAGGATTTTTTATTATGTATAATACTAACACATCAGTTTTGATTACCAATCAGAAGCAAATAAGAACCATAAAGACTATATTCAAGATCTTGCTGTTTATCGGCACACTTGCAACGATAGTCTTGCTTGTATCCAACATTAATGCATTAGCTGCCGTTGATCCGGTTACCGCCATCAACAATCTGAAGGACTATATGGCGTCGATTTTTGAAGCTATCGGCGTAATTGCAGTCTTATTCGGCGTTCTGATACTCGTACTTGGACTTATGTCTCACGATCCTACGCAGAGGCTTACGGGCATTATAGCGATAGCGGCAGGAATACTCCTTGCCGGAGCAACGGCAGTTGTAAACTACATTGTAAATGGAGGCTAATGAGGATTATGGGTAAAAACAGAGACGAATTAGTCAATCGCGTCCTTGCCCTTAAAACCCCCGACAGGTTGAAAGTGCTCAATCTAATACTTGAAGCCTATGAATCAGGCAATGACGCAGAGCTTGCACATACCATAACGCTGACATTGGAATGGTGCGACAAGCTCTTTGATTAAAACAAAAAATCGCCCGTCCCATACTCAGTATAGGGCGGGCAGGTTTTTTACGGAGGTAAGAGAAAATGCTGATATTCAACAATCTATCTTTGGCGGAGGACGGCCTTGGACTGCTTCAAGACGGATTGAACATATTGAACGATTATTATAACAAGATAGTTACAGTCTTGACGACTTCACCCGAAAACCTGTATTCATCGGTATGGAACGCAATGAAGACCATAAACGGTTATTTAACTGCTATAGGTGTAGTCCTTGTAGTAATATTCTTTTACATTGGACTGACGAAGCAAGTTATACGGCTTGAAGAACTGCGCCGTCCGGCTAATTTCTTCGGCGCGTTCATTCGCTTGGCATTGGCAGAAGCGATAGTGATGAACAGCTCTACCTTACTCTTGAAGGTGATGGAAATCCTGCAAGGCTGTATCTCAGGCGTTGCGGATTTATTCGGCGGTTTCGGAAGCAGTTCCGGAAGATTTATAACAATTCCGAGCCAACTGTTCACCTTGGCGAGAGACGTGAATTGGGGAACGGG
>CANQXK010000052.1 GCA_947627715.1 uncultured Oscillospiraceae bacterium | reverse complement strand
TAATAATTTTGAAAGGTAGGAACAGACAATGAAAAACCACATCACAGACGAAAAGACAGGGATCGGCTACACCCTGCAAGGCGACTACTATCTGCCCGATCTTGCATTACCTGCCGAGAAAGAACAGCCAATCGGCATTTGGGGGCAGCGGCATTTGCGGTATATCCGGCAGCATAAACGGCTGCTTTATACAAATCTGCTGACCGCCTGCAAGCTGAACAGCTATCTTGCCGACATTGACCGACAGTCAGAGGAACTGTTTTCCCGGCTGGTAAAAGAGATGGCAGAGCGTGAGGGCGTGACCGAGGAACTCAAAGCGCAAAACCAAATGGCATGGGTCGGGAAGATGAACAATATCCGCAGCAGGGCAACGGAGATTGTCAATAACGAACTGATTTACAGCTAAGGCGGAACGGCGGCAGGGAGAAATCCTTGCCGCCGTTTATTTGTTTTGATGTTGATGCTTATTGGCCTCACGCAAGTTATTCTCACGAATCTATGAGATGGACTTGACTTTTTGTTAAATCTGTGCTATACTATCAATAACCTATTATGTGAGGTGTGAGTGATGCCTGTTAGCTACGATAAACTGTGGAAATTACTGATAGATAAAAAAATGAATCGAACCGATTTGAAGAACGCGGCAGGAATCAGTTTTAATGTGCTTGCCAAAATGAGCCGGAATGAATTTGTGTCACTGGAAAGCTTATGTAAGATATGTTCTGTACTTGCCTGTGATATTGGTGATGTAATGGAGTTTACAGAAAATGAATCCTATTAACACAAATGGAAAAAATAATGGTATTAAAGAAAAGGCGAGAAGTGTTATGACAAATTACGAGAAGTTAATCAATCTTGTTAATCGATTTAGCGCCAATCTTTCTTATTACAAGGATACAAAAAACAATTATAATGAGCACTCTTGTCGAATTGAGTATATTGATCCACTTCTTGAAATTCTTGGGTGGGATGTTGCAAACGAAAGAGGTCTGGCACCTCAATACCGTGAGGTAATAGCCGAAAACTATTCAACGCCTACTGATCGCCCAGATTATACAATGACATTAAGAGGTGTTGCAAAATTCTTTGTCGAAGCGAAAAAGCCTGCTGTTGATATTACAAGAGTAACCGACCCTGCTTTTCAGACAAGAAAATACGGCTGGAATGCTAATCACAGAGTTGCAGTTCTTACAAATTTTGAATATCTGGCGATATATGATACTTGTTATGTTCCCAAAGAGGAAGATGGCTGTGCTGTGGCACGGTATCGTATCTTCCACTTTACCGAATATGTAGACCGGTATGATGAGATCGTTTCTCTCATTTCAAGAGATGTTGTTTATTCCGGCGAATTTGATCGGTATTTGGATGATAATTTTCCTGCAATTGGCGGCGAGAAGCAGCAGGTAGATACCCTGTTCTTAAAACAGATCAACGAATGGCGAGTTTCGCTGAGTAATGAACTCTATAGAAAAGGCGGACGTTATTATTCACTTGAAATCCTCAATGATGTTGTTCAGGAGTTTATCAACCAAATTGTCTTCCTTCGGATTTGCGAAGATAAGAATCTCCCTCTGTATCACAAACTTCAAGATACAGTTTCTGAGCCGGAGCAACTTCAAGCAAAGCTGGAAGAACTGTTCCGTTCTGCAGACCATCGTTATAACTCCGGTATGTTCTCTGGAGATGATATTGTTTTTGATCTGTCCAGCGCTGTAATCTCTGAAATGATAAAAGGGCTCTATTACCCGCAGAGCCCCTATTTGTTCAACATTATCGAGCCGAATCTCCTTGGAAAGATTTATGAAATGTTCCTGACGGAACAGTTGGTTCTTCTCCCAGATGGCACGATTGGGCTTGGCAAAAAGAAGGACTGTCTTAATAGATCAGTAGTCACAACTCCGATAGAGATTGTGAAATATATGGTTGAAAAGGCTTTAAGTAGAGTCTGTGAAGGAAAGACACCCGCAGAGATTTTGGATGTCCATATCGCCGACATAGCCTGTGGATCGGGAATCTTTCTTGAAGAAGCCTTTTCTTATCTACAAAACTATTGTGTCCAGAAATATCTTGCCAATGGTGAGCAGGAGCATTTGCTTGAGATCGGAAACGGTTCGTATAAGCTTCCCCTCGACGAAAAGAAGCGCATCCTCTGTTCTTGCATTTATGGTATTGATATAGACATTCATGCTGTCGAAGTGGCAAAATTCTCACTTTTGATAAAGCTGATTGAAAATGAGACAGCACCATCGGTTGCGGATGAAACACCGATACTGCCTGACCTTAGCACAAATATTCTTTTCGGTAATTCACTCGTAAGTTCTGAGGAGCTTCAAGGAATACGGGCATCCGCTGATGAATTGATTGAGATGGCTCCGTTTGATTGGAATTCTATCAACAACGGAAATCCCTTTAGTGTAATTATCGGTAATCCACCCTATGTTAATACAGAGGGAATGCATGCGCTGCTTCCTATCCCGGAAGTTGAAATATACAAGAAGAAATATAAGACTTCTCATAAACAGTTTGATAAGTATTTCATCTTCATTGAGCAGGCTGTTCGGAAGACTGTGGACAATGGATATATTTGCTATATTGTTCCAAACAAATTTTTCAAAATCGGAGCTGGAGAGAAGTTGAGAACTCTGATCTCAAAAAATCAGATGCTTGTAAGCCTTGATGACTTTGGCGATGCCCAGCTTTTTGAGGATAAGACGATCTACAGTTCTATATTGCTTCTTCAAAAAATGAAACAAGATACGTTTGTATATTCAAGCATTGATTCTGCAAACAGGCTTTGGGCTGGTGAAGAAGTGAGCAAAATTGAATTAAACGCATCTATCCTAAACAAGCTCCCGTGGCGTCTGACAACCGATATGGACTTCCTTGCAATGCTTCAAAAGTTAGATCAAATATCGGTTCCGATCACAAAGCATACCGAGATTTTCAATGGTATTCAAACAAGTGCTGAGCGCCCCACACCGATATATTGGTTTTCTTCGGAAGATATTATAGCTGAATATCAGGACACGATTAAAATCCGCAGAGATGGTCATAATTACACGATTGAAAAAGCCATACTACGTCCATATTTTAAGCCTACACGTCAGGACGAACGTGGGCTAAACTCTTATAGTATCTTACAGACAGATAAGAGGATAATCTTCCCTTATGATAGTGCGGGGCATCTTATTCCAATCGATGAAATGAAGACTTCTTTTCCCGGAGCGTATGCTTATCTTGAAGCATACTATGATCGGTTAGTACCGAAATGCGTATCCGATTCCGGTATTCGTGACGTTCCAAATGCAACAGCAGATACATGGTATCAGTACGGCAGAACTCAGGCACTGACGGCATTTATCAACACGCCGAAACTGATTGTCGGCGTTCTTAGTAAAGAACCGATGTATGTTCTTGACAAAAACGACATCTTAATTGCCTCTGGCGGCACCGCAGGATACTGTGCTGTAAGTAAAAAGGCAGTTAGTCCCTACGCACTTGAGTATATTCAGGCATGGCTGTCCAATCCAATTACGGAGAGAATACTTGAGATTGTTGGCAGCGATTTTGAAGGCGGATTCATTGCACGTGGCACATTCGTACTTTCGACACTTCCGTTTGTAGAGCTTAATTTTGATAACGCCGTTCAGAAAGGCATATATGATCGTGTCGTTGAAGCTAGCAGAGAGATTTATGATGTAAATGCTACTTTGTCAAGCCAGCCTGCGAAACGCATTTCAACATTGCTTCAAGCTAGGAAAGACGCATTGATTAAAGAAATAGAAGAACTGATTGCTAAAGTATATCAGTTGGATTTTTAGTGAGGTTATCACCATGAGGCTCAAGAAAGACAGTTCTGAACAGAAATTGAGAGGGGCATATTATACGCCGTTGCAACTTGCAAATGCAATGGTAAATCTCTGCGCCTCTGATAGCATCCATACTGTCCTTGAGCCGAGCTGTGGCGACGGTGTATTTCTTGACAGTCTTAGGCAGTTAAACCTCATTGAGCAAATTGGAACTATTGATGCAGTAGAAATTGAGCCGGATGAAGCTGAAAAAGTTCGGCGTAATTATCGCAACTATCAAAATATTCATGTCTTGAACGAGGATTTCTTTGAGTTTTATTCACGCATGGTCGATGCCAAAACGCAGTATGATCTGATTTTAGGAAACCCTCCATACATTCGCTATCAATACCTCACAGAAACTCAAAGAGAATTTCAATCAAATATCCTTACGTCACATGGAATGAAAGCGAATAAGCTCATCAATGCATGGGTGGCTTTTCTGGTAGCGTGTGTTCAGCTGCTGTCCGAAAACGGGAGAATAGCATTTGTTATTCCGGCCGAAATCTTGCAGGTGGCTTACGCAGAGGACTTACGGCTTTTCCTTTCTGAGCATCTTGCGAAGATTACGTTGATTACGTTTGAACAGCTCATTTTTCCTGACATTGAGCAAGAAGTCGTGGTTTTCATTGGAGAAAAAGGCTCTGTAGAAAAAGGTATCCGTATAATTGAGATGAGTGACCTTTCAGGCTTTGATAAGCTTAATCTTCAGCAAAACGGATTTCAAAAGATGCAGCATGTGAAAGAAAAATGGACAAGGTATTTCACAACCGCAAAAGAGATGGATCTGATCCAAACTATCCGCACAGATAAAAGATTTGCGAAGTTTGCTGATTATGGGCTCATCAATGTAGGTATCACCACTGGAAACAACAGATACTTTTCAATTTCAGAAGATGTCTGTGATGAATATGATTTAGAAAATGTTACTCTTCCGCTGATCGGCAGGAGTTCTCATGCGCACGGAATATTCTTTACAGACGAAGATTGGAAAAAGAACAAGGCATCCGGGAAAAGCGCTCGGCTTGTGAACTTCCCTGATATTCCAATAGAAGACTATCCGGAGCAGCATAAAGCTTACATAGCATTGGGTGAAGCCAGCGGTGAAAACGCAGGGTACAAATGCTCAATTAGAGATCGCTGGTATATTGTCCCGTCTGTATGGATTCCCGACGCCTTTTTCCTTCGGCGGAATAATTTCTATCCTAAATTCGTTCTGAATCGTTGCAATGCAGTATCTACCGATACAATGCATCGGATGAAGTTCAACTCTGATGTAAAGCCAGGAAACGTTCTTCTTGCATACTATAACAGCATTTCTTTTGCATTTACAGAAATCTGCGGGCGCAGCTATGGTGGTGGCGTTCTGGAGATATTGCCCGGAGAAATGGGAAATATAATGCTTCCCAAGCTGGATGATATTGATGAAGAAATATGCCAGTCTTTGCTGAAACGGGTTGATGCAATCGTCCGTGAAGACGATGACATTGAAAAAGCCCTTGACATCGTTGATAAAGAGATTCTCGTTGATGCCCTCGGCATTGAGGCTGAATGGTGCGAAAAATGTCGGGCAATTTGGAAGAAGATGCAGAGACGTAGATTGGGCAGAGGATAAGATGGAGGAAGCTCGATGGATTGGAATGGCTGTTTAAGTACAATGCAAGGGTATTTAGAGAATAGCCCTTTAATTGTACTCGGTTCTGGTGCTTCTATGCCGTATGGGTTGCCTTCTATGAGCAGCCTTGCCGAATGCATAAAGTCTAGCGATATCGTAAAGGATGATCCAAATTATGGCGCATTTTGTGCATTATTAAGTTCGGAGGGATTGGAAAAAGCCATAGATAGTGTTTCTCTGAAAGAGGCAACAATAAATGCCATTCGCACAATAACATGGAAAAATGTGAATAGCTGTGACCTAAATTATCTAAAATCAAATGCCTTTTCTTCACCTGAATCACTCGTTAAGCTATTTGAAAAAGTGATTGCACCGACTCCCAACAAAGCCGTTGTTGTTACCACAAATTATGATCGTCTCCCTGACTATGCTGCTGATGGTATAGGGGCATCTTCTGTTACTGGCTTTGAGGGGGCGTATATAAAGAAACTCGAGCTTCCAAATAGTTCAGTAACATCCAAGCGGATTAGGGCCAGAGAACGTATAGTAGAGATATGGAAAGTTCATGGCTCATTGGATTGGTTTACTGATGCAAAAGGAGAAATTTTCTCTTTCCCACTTTTACAAGAGATACCTGCTGGCTTTTTACCATTAATTGTTCCGCCTGGTAAAGACAAATATAGCAGCACACATAGCGAGCCATATCGAAGCATTATTTCAGAAGCGGACAAGGCGTTTACAACCGCGGGAGCATATTTGTGTGTTGGCTATGGCTTTAACGATGAGCATATACAGCCCAAATTATTAGCACAAATAGCAAATGGAAAGCCAATTGTTATTTTGGTTCGTACAATGACAGATGCTTGCAAGCGCCATATTATTGAGGCAGGTATTAGGAAATACTTGATATTTGAAAGATTAGACGATTCTCACACTAAGGTATATGGGAATGGTTGGTCTGAAATATACGATGGACAGTTTTGGTGCCTTGACGAATTTTTGAAAGTCTGGTAGGAGGAAAATACATGGAGATTTTTACATATTCGCCGGATGAATTGTTAGGAACGGTAGAAAGCGTTGATACATCCACAGTTATCATAAAAGTCGAAAATGACGACAAGTTGCGTGGATTACAGGTAAACCATCTGATTTCGATTCAAAGTTCAAAAGTTGGACAGCACTTAATTGGACTGGTCTCTAAAATCATTAGAAAATCTGCGTATTCTGATTCGGCTTCTGATATCATTCCAGAACTCGGTTTTAATATTATCAAAGTTATCTTAATCGGCACACATTTTGACAGAGATGGCGATAAAGAGAATGTTTTCAGGCGTTCTTTAGCCACAATACCCACAATAAATGCAGAATGTCATCTCATTCACGGGGAAAGGCTCAAACAGTTCATGCAAGCTATTTCTTCCATTCCGGAAGGGGAAGACACAGTTAGCTTGCAAATTGGACACTATTCAATAGATGAAGATGCAACTGCTTGGCTTAATGGAAATAAGTTATTTCAAAGACACGCAGTGATAGTCGGCAGTACTGGATCAGGAAAATCGTGGTGTGTTGCAAAAATTCTTGAGCAAGTTGCCTCACTCAAATCAGCAGATGCGATTCTATTTGACATACACGGAGAGTATTCACCTTTGCAAGGAGAAAGCTTTTCGCATTTGAAGGTTGCTGGACCAAATGATAGCATCAGCGACGGTATTCTATTTCTCCCATATTGGTTACTCACTTATGAAGAAATGCTATCGCTCATGCTTGATCGAAGTGACAGTAATGCTCCTAATCAAGCCATGATGTTTAGCAATGCCGTAATCCAAGGAAAAAAGCAATTTCTGATAGACGCAAATCATGCTGAGATGGAAGCAAATATTACTTTGGATAGTCCAATTCCTTATGATCTTGATGCGCTGCTTTCTTATCTGAAATCAAGAGATGAGGAAATGGTACCTGGAGCAAAAGCAAATACAGAAAAACAAGGCCCCTATTTTGGGAAACTAACTCGCTTTATTCAGCGATTGGAAACTAAACAAAAAGACAAAAGATTGAATTTTATGTTTGCATCAGAAGGCGATTTGCTTAGTTATGATTACATGAGTGTACTTTGCAGTAAATTAATGTTACCTTCCGTGGCAGGGAAAAAAGGTGTAAAGATCATTGATTTTTCTGAGGTGCCATCAGATATTCTACCGCTGATAGTGTCTCTTATCGCTCGTGTGATTTTTTCCGTTCAGCAGTGGACAACAGTTGAGCATCGACATCCTATTGCTATTTTTTGCGACGAGGCGCATTTATATATTCCTGCCAATACCGAAAAGAGTATTGATGATGCCAGCTTAGTGAATTTTGAACGAATTTCTAAGGAAGGAAGAAAATACGGTGTTGGTTTGGTTGTGATTTCGCAAAGACCATCCGAAGTAAATCGAACAGTATTAAGTCAAAGCAATAATTTTATTGCAATGCGCTTAACGAATGTAGACGATCAGTCGGTTGTAAAAAGGCTCCTTCCTGATAGTTTAGGCGATTATGCCGACATGTTGCCGATACTTGACATTGGTGAAGCGTTGGTGGTTGGTGATGCAAGTTTGTTACCAAGCAGAATTCGAATCACACCTCCTAATATGAAACCTAAAAGTGCAACGATTGATTTTTGGGATGAATGGTCTAAAGAAGCTGCAGATGTTGATGTTTTCAACGCAATAGAAGCTTTGAGAAAACAATCAAAATAAATTGCAGTGTCCGTGGCAACACTTTGGCAACAAAAAATCGGATAGCGTATGCTTTACCGATAATACGGATAATGTAGATACGCTCTGCTAAAATCCATAAA
>CANQXK010000051.1 GCA_947627715.1 uncultured Oscillospiraceae bacterium | reverse complement strand
CCACCAGAGAAAACAACAACCCTGCTACCCCCCGTTATCACCACCGATAACAATTTGATAACAGCCCATCGTATAGGCTGGATAATATGGACACATCAAATAATCAAAAAAATGAGGTATCAAATTTATGAAGCAAAATCCGTTAAACACGATGCCCAACAACGAGTGGGAATAAGTTTTCTACCCCTTTTATAGTATCAAGATACCCCCTATAAAGCCCTTGCCAGCACCCGCCGACAAGGGCTTTATGCGTTACGGAGGGGACGTACAGAAAAAGGCATAGGCAGGAAAAAATATTCCAGATGCCATTTTTAAGTTGACAATATCAACTAAATAATTTATAATATCAATGCCTTTTGGCTCCATATTGCGAGAGGAATGATAAGAATGACTACCTCAGAACAAATTAGAGTTTTATGTGTTAGAACAGGCGTAAGTTTATCTGAATTGGCACGAAGAATTGATCAATCACCACAAAACTTCAATGCGAAATTGAAACGAAATACAGTTACGCGGGATGAACTGAGCAGGATTGCCGATGCTTTAGGGGTTACTTATGAGCAGTACTTTGTATTGGCGAATGGCGAACGGGTGAAGTAGAGAGGATCAGATATGACAGAACATAGAATAATTTTTGGCGACAGCAGGTCACTGAATGAAATTCAAGATAAGTCAGTCCAACTGATTATTACATCCCCTCCGTATTGGCAGCTTAAAGATTATGGGGCAGAGGATCAAATCGGTTTTAATGACAGCTACGAAGAGTATATCAATAATTTGAATTTGGTATGGCAAGAATGCTATCGAGTATTGGCTGACGGATGTAGAATGTGCATCAACATTGGCGACCAATTTGCTCGTTCCGTCTATTATGGCAGGTACAAAGTAATCCCGATTCGTACGGAGATCATTCGATTTTGTGAATCACTCGGTATGGATTATATGGGGGCAATTATTTGGCAAAAGACCACCACTATGAATACATCTGGCGGCGGAGCAATTATGGGCAGCTTTCCATATCCGAGGAACGGGATTCTAAAGATGGATTATGAGTTTATACTCATCTTCAAGAAATTGGGGAATGCTCCAAAACCGACAATAGAGCAAAAAAAGCGTTCAATAATCACAAAAGAAGAATGGGGAGAGTATTTCTCGTCTCATTGGCACTTCAATGGAGTAAAGCAATTTGAGCATATAGCCATGTTCCCTGAGGAATTGCCAAAACGTTTGATTAAAATGTTTTCTTTCGCGGGAGAAACCATATTTGATCCGTTTGTCGGGAGCGGGACTACATTGCTGGCAGCAAAACACTTAGGACGAAATTCTATTGGCTATGAGATAAACAAATCGTTTGCAAAGATTATTGGAGATAAACTATTTGAAAATCAGATAGCACTTGATGAAGAGGAGGCTATAATATCGTTTTGTGAAGATAAAATTGGAAATACAGCAACATTTGACAGGCTTCCATATATCTTCAAAGATCCTCATAAAATGGACAAAAAGATTGACGTGAAAAAACTTCAATTTGGATCTTCAATAGATGGAAGTTCAATGAAGAGGGAAGATTTTCTTTCTGTAAAGCGCGTTATATCGCCTGAACGGATTGAGTTAAGCAACGGACTTGTTGTAAAGTTATTGGGGGTTAAAGAAAACAAAAATCACTCGCAGGAAGCAGTTGATTTCTTAAAGAGAAAGTTTCAAAAGCGTAAGATTTTCTTGCGATATGACAGCGTCAAATACGATAGTGATAATAATTTGCTCTGCTACGTATACTTGGACAATAAGACGTTTATTAATAATCACTTAATTCGCACGGGCTTTGTGGACGTGGATGTATCATTGGAATATTCGTGTAAATCCAAATTCCTGAACGCCGTACCTGTATAAGAAGGGTGGCTGCCAAGTGGCAGCCACCCATAAGTCATTCTTCTACCTCAATTGTCAAGCCCGTCTTTGTCTTTGTATAATAAATCATCTTTACATCAATGGATTCTGAGAGACGCCCCATGGCCTTATATGAATCTGGCTTTACTGAATAAGGAGTCTTGCCTACATAGCCATCAATCCCGAGAGATTCTTCAGCGGGGGTTGCAAGTCTAAATGTACACCCTCTTTTTTCGGCAAGAGAAGCCAATATGGCTTTTTGAACATACATCCCGTTGAAGGTTTTGTTAATTACGAGGTCCTCCACCCAATGCATGACCATTTCTCTATCGATCAAAGGGATCGCATCACGAAGGTTTTGCACTTGAGCAAATATTTTGTCAGTTGCCATATTAAATGCGTTGGGATACCTTTTTGTATACCATTTGCGCCAGTTCTCAATAGTGATGTCTTCTTCGGAAGCTAAAAATTCCTGGAATAATTCGGACATTTGCCCAACCACTACGGTCCTAGTCCCTTGAGCATTCTGATTTGCCCAGTTAATTAGCTGAGAAGTATACTTGGGAAATTTAAATTCGTCACTTTCGTTATAGGCAACTATGTTTTCGCTTTTAAGAATATATTTCATCGCTGTTTTCCTCCAAAAAAAGCTTATATACATCTATTTCAAGTGCGTCTGCGATTCTCTGAATATTTTCCAGAGATATACTTCTGCGATAGCACTCTATAGCACTGATATATGTTCTGTGAAGACCGCACTTCTCGGCAAAGGCTTCTTGGGAAATTCCCCGTTCTTTTCGATACTGCTTTACATTTGTTCCGAAAACTCTTATAATATCCATGATTGAAAACCTCCACGCAATATGATACGATTGAGAACACAATAAGTCTACATACAATAAGTCTCAGCATCGTAATAGAAAGGTAGCGATATATTTGAGTGATTTTGCGACAAGAAGAACACAGGCATTACAGGCTTGCGATAAAGTAATTAATGGAATTGAGGATGGAACGATTACAGTGTCTTCCGCACTCCTTCAGTGCATGAAGATTGCTCGCCTCGTAAGTGACAACGAGGGCCAAGAATGGTTAAGATATGAATATGGTGGGTATCCACAAACGGAGGATGGCCTAATTTCAAAGCGGGGATGGGAAATTGGAGTAAAATATGGAAGAAGCTTTTATAGAAATGAAGATAAAAAACGCCTAATGTTTACAGATTTGGCCGCAGAATTGGAGGAAACAATTACATCGGGAAGACAAGCTATAAATAATTTTACTACACAAGGATTCTCAGTCTCAGGCGAAAATACAACGTTTGCTGTTGATAAAATGACGTAGTCAGTTGCTACGCAGACGAGCTATCTGTTAAAGCATAATAAGACCAGTGAGAAGAGATTATCTTTATTAAAATCACAATACTATGATTATGTATTAAAATGGAAAATTGAACTTCAGTTTGGCAATGCCGCGAAAAGAATATTTGATGAATACCAGGAGGAAGTTGATCGGTATTTTTCTAAACTCCCTTCCACCGTTTTACAGAAGCTTAATGCAATCGAAGACATGATGGAGGATGAAAACCCGGAAAGGTACTCTCAAGCCATTACTTCCTGCCGCAGATTATGGGCGGAAACCGCAAAACAACTGTTTGATGAGGTTTTTCCAAAGTATAGCGAAAAGACCTTTAAGACGAAGTCTGGAAAGATTATAGACATTTCTGGTGAACACTTCAATAATAAATTATCGGCTATTATAGAAACTTTGCAGGGGAAAGCTTCTAATAACACTCTCGTGGGAAGTGAGATTACATACTTGATAGATTGGATTGAAAAAATAAACGATATGCAAAGTTCCGGAGTTCATTCTGAGATCACCAGGGAACAGGCCAAACAGTGTATTATACATACATATATTGCGTTAGGAGATATTTTGCGATTGAAAGGTCTGACTTAAATGAAGGTATCAGGGTCAAAATAGGAGGGTAAAGCATTGAGATATAGAAGCGTACTGAACCAAAAGTTGTGTGAGCAATGTTATATTAGGAACATTTGCTTTTTGCGGAATATGCCGTTGCAGAATTATCCGACAGGCAGTCAGCTGCTTGTCAAACAAATACCATCAGAAGCGTACTTTCTTGATGCAGAAAACCACTGGCACGGGAATTATTTTGTAGTTCAAGATTATTTTATTTCTTACTATAATAAATTTGGAGGATATATTCAAGAGAATAAAAGTCCAGTTTTTTCGCCGAAAGGGCAACGGGATAGTGATATTGCTCTTATTCGGAGAGAATTTAAACTACTTCTTACCATAGCGAGTGAAAGGACAAAAGAGTCAGATCCCATAGCCTCAATTATGTTTGATGGAATTGGTTTAGTGCTGGCTTCTGACTATCTGGAGGCTGTTAATAAAATTTATTCCATGATTTCCACAGCAGTTAAAATGGATGATAATTACAATTGCGAGTATTATAAAAAAGGAAAAGAAAAGTAAACCTATTTTGTGATGCGGCGATTAGTTATGTTTGCGTGAGGCAGTACAAATAATCCGATCGCCCAAAGAAATTGAATAATGAATGCGATCCAAATAATTTTAATCTAAACAGCATTCCCTCTGCCGGCACATTCGGCAGGGGGTGTTTTCTCCCCGAACTCCCTCCCTTCCCCCTTGTCAGCGGGAGGGGAAGCTGGTATACTGTTTGACAAAACCGACCGACCGCCGCGCAGACGCGGCAAACTATCCTTCAAGGGGTGCGACATGGAAGAAAAAGTGCGGCTTTCGGACATCGCCTCGGAGCTGGGGCTGAGCACGGCGGCGGTGTCGTATGTGCTCCACGGCAAGACCGGCATGGTGTCGGAGCGAACGGCTGTCAGGGTGCGCCGCGCCTTAGAGGAGCGGGGGTATCTGCCCCGCGCGGCGGAGGTGCTGCTGGCGGAGAATCCGGCGAAGATCCTGGGCGTGGTCATCCACGACCACGGGAAATACGAGGACCACATCTTAGAGGACGCCTTTATTGCCTCCGCACTCAACGCCCTGAGCGCGCAGTCCGCCCGCCGCGGCTTGCAGATGATGGTGAGGACGGTGAAGGACACAGACGAGATCGTCTCCTTCGCCACCATGTGGAACTTGGAGGGGCTGGTGCTCATCGGCTTTTGCGGCGCGGACTATACGCGTCTGCGGGAGCGCGTCCGCCTCCCCTTTGCGGTCTACGACGCCTGCGGCGTCACGGCACAGCGCGTCTGCGCCGTGAACATCGACGACCGGCACGGGGGCTTTCAGGTGGGGGAGTATTTCCGCCTCTGCGGACATAAGCGCGCCCTGTGCCTCTCGGACAACGATGTGGACATGGACCTGGAGCGATGGAAGGGCTTCCGGGAGGGCTTCGGCCCCGGCGCGGAGTTTATGATGATCCCGGAGACGCGCGCCCAGCGGTTGGCCTTCTACCGGGAGCGGCTTTCAGAGATCAGGGGCTTCACCGCCATATTTGCGGTATCGGACTACTACGCTGTGGACCTCATCCGCTTTCTCCAAAGCAGCGGCGTGGATATACCGAGGGAGGTCTCCGTCGCCGGCTTTGACGACACGCCCCTCTGCGGCCTCGTCTATCCCGCCCTCACCACGGTCCGGCAGGACACGGAGGAACGCGCCGGGGCGGCGCTGGACGCCATCGCAAAAATGCGGGCAGGGGAGAGCGTGGAGCTTTCCGTCACCCTCCCCACGACCCTCGTGGTCCGGGACAGCACGAGAGAAAGCGCGTAAGGTGTGCTCAACCTGCGGTAGAGCCGACGAAAATCAACCGCCGGTTCGTGTTCTTTTATGACCGTTTCCGCTATGATAGGCTGTGAAAGGAGGTGCCCGATATGGATCAAATCAAAATCGGAAAATTCATCGCATCCCGCAGAAAGGAACAGGGCATCACTCAGGCCGCCCTTGCCGAGAAGCTGGGGATCAGCGACCGGGCAATATCAAAATGGGAGACGGGAGTTTCACATAGTTAAAGATACTACACCGACAACCCACGCTTACAAATACGCTATTAAATGCCTCAGTCAGCACTTTGGGAGAGTGAAGGCCGAGGCTTTTTATATTATATATTGATTTGGAATTCGCTACTAGTGATTCGATGACGAATATATTGATTTTTTCACGATATTGTGGTATAATATCATCGGAGTGTTGGCGGAGGTGATTCTCTTGGCTGTTAGATACGATAAGCTTTTTCATTTACTTATAGATAAGAAAATGACAAATGCTCAGCTTGCTGAAAAAGCACATGTAAGTGCCAATATTATTTCGCGTTTGAAGAAGGATCAATATGTCTCTATGGAAAGCATTGAGAAACTCTGTGGTGCTTTGGAGTGTGGTATTGACGATATTATGGAGTTTGTAAAAAAAGAATAATGTACGGCAAACGCAAACACTGTTATGCTGTAATTTTATAGTACAACTTCCGATAATAAAAAATTATCGGAATTACGAGGGGGATAAAGATGACTCCGGAAGAATTAGCACGGGTTAAAATTGACAAGCAATTAAAAGATGCCGGATGGGATATTGTATCCAGAAATGAATATGTACCGCAAAGTACTGCTGCTGTCAAAGAGGGGCTGATGCAAAGCAATAAAGAGAGTGATTATCTGCTTTTTATTGATGACAAGGCAATCGCCGTTGTTGAAGCAAAAGCCGAAACTAATAGTCTTGGTAAAATTGTTGCGGAACAGGCTGAGTGGTATTCTGTCAATCCTCAAAAATGGTACGGCCTATGGCAGCCGGGTATCATTCCGCTTGTCTATCTTGCTAACGGAAATAAAATCTATTTCAAGAATATGCTAACTGATCCAGATGGTGATTATACTGAATTGACAGAGATGCATACACCCAAAAAGATGTTGCAACTGATTGGGCGAAAGTCAGAATATGGTGCTTTACCAAAAATCGAAAAGACCGGCTTGCGAGATTGTCAATTTGATGCCGAGGTTGAATTTGAGCAGTCAATTAAGCAGGGCAAGAAAAAAGGACTCGCAGTTCTTGCAACTGGCTCCGGCAAAACATATCTTGCCTGTCTTGCCTCATATCGCTTGCTCAACTATACCCCAGTAAAACGCGTTCTGTTTCTTGTAGACCGCAATAATCTTGCCCGACAGACAGAGTCGGAATTCAGCCTTTTCAACCGCACTGAAAGAGGAAAAGCACTCAATGAGTTATATCAAATCAACCGGCTTAAGAGGGCAGAAGATGTAAACGGCGATATTGTGATTTCCACAATTCAAAAGCTTTTCGCTGTTCTAACTGGACAGGCTATACCCGACGAAAGCGATGAAGATCGGCTTGATGAGTTTTCGTTGAAGGATAACGAAAAAGCAATGAAGGAAATCATCAGGTTGGATAATGAAAATGAGTTGTTCTTAACGCCTAATCATTTTCAATTTATTGTGATTGACGAATGTCACCGCTCGATTTACGGAAAATGGAAAGCTGTTTTGGATTATTTTAAGGGAGCGATCGTTCTTGGCTTGACAGCTACCCCAACGCCGGAAGCTTATGCTTTTTTTGATAACAATGTCATAGAGAAATATACCTATGACGAATCTGTAGTAGACGGCGTTAATGTTCCGGCTCGTGTATATCGTATTACAACGGATGTCACAGTACATGGCGGCACCATTCATGAAGGCGAGACGATAAAGGAAAAATCCAAGCGAACCGGCGAAATTGTGGAACATATAGCTACACAGAGAATTGACTATTCGCCTATGCAGCTTGATCGGTCGGTGACTATCCCGGAACAAATTGAGGCTGTCTTGGCTACATACCGTGATAAAATATATTCAGAACTATACCCTGACAGAAAGGAAAATTGGGCGTTTGTTCCGAAAACACTTATTTTTGCAAAAGATGATAACCACGCAACGGAAATTGTGAAGGCAGCCAAGAGGGTTTTCGGAGAAAAATTTGAAGATGGGAATATTCCAGATGCGTTTGTTCAGAAGATTACCTATTCAGCCGATAATCCCAACCAACTGATTCGGGATTTAAGATCGGAGAAAGAATTTCGCATTGCCGTTACCGTCACGCTTGTTGCAACAGGCACCGATGTAAAGCCGCTGGAAGTTGTTCTGTTTATGAATGACGTAAAATCCGATTTGCTTTACACGCAGATGAAAGGTAGAGGGTGCCGGGTCATCAGCGATGATAGGCTGAAAGAAGTTACGCCCAATGCACGAACGAAGGAGTGCTTTTACATCGTAGACGCTGTTGGCGTAACGGAATCAGATAAGACTATTCCAAAACCCGGCGGCGGAAACAAAGTGAAGGTGTTAAGCCTTGAGCATTTGCTGGAACATTTGGCTCACGGTGAAGTATCTGATGATAATCTTGAACTGCTCAGGGATTATTGTTCGACTATAAACCGTCGCTATGAGGACAATGCTCTGTTTGGTAGACATTTGGACAGTTTTATTTCGACGTTTGGTTTTGCGCCTCGGACACTTGCCAATAGCATAAACGACGCGCTT
>CANQXK010000050.1 GCA_947627715.1 uncultured Oscillospiraceae bacterium | reverse complement strand
CACGTGGAATTAGATGCAAGCAAAATAAATAATCTCGATGGGTCAGTGAAGCACCCAATTACCGTTCTTCGTAGTGATTTTGAGAGCGGGGACGCAAGTTGGGCCAAAACGGTTGCGGCATTTTTTAATTCTCGTAACCCGCTCGACCCGCTCCCCCCCCCTGACCCTGATGACCCCTACACCCCCGGTGGCAACTCCACAACTGGCGGCGGCAACGGAACCTTTGACAACACAAACGACCCACAAGATTTCCCCGACACCCCCACGCTGGGCGCGGCCCGTGCTGGCATGGTTACACTGTTTAACCCAACTGTGGCGGAGCTGGGTCAACTTGCCTCTGTTTTGTGGAGTAAAAATTTTACAGATACTCTAACTAATCTATTTGCCAATCCAATGGACCTTATAATCGGTCTTGGTATTGTGCCCGTTGTCCCGACGATTGGGGGGCGTGAGAGTATCAAGGTTGGCTTGCTCGATTGCGGTGTCGAAATGAACACTGTGTCCGAACAATTTCGGACTGAGAATCTGGGTAATTTGGAAGTCAAGCCATATTATGACGCAGCATTAGACTACTCACCATTTACCCGCGTATCAATCTATTTACCATTTATTGGTGTGCGACCTTTGAATACGGATGAGGTCATGGGCGCGACCATCAACGTGCGCTATAATATGGACCTCTTAACTGGGGCTTGCGTGGCTATGCTGGGCGTAACCCGTGACGGTGTCCAAAATATCTTATACACTTTTGATGGTAATATCCTCTCCCCCTTACCCCTTAACGGACAAAGTTATGCACAATTAATTGGCTCCACAATACAGGCGGTTGGGGCAATAGCCGGGGCTGCCGCCACGGGTGGGGCTGGGGCTATTGGCGCGGCCGCGTCTGTAGCAAATGCCGTGGCAAACGCAAAGCCACAAATCCTTCGCGCCGGTACAATTGCGGGGAACGCCGGGCTTTTGGCGGGGCGCACTCCTTATCTTATATTTGAAATCCCCCGTCAAAGCGCCCCGGAAAGTGCTAACTCGCTCATGGGCTATCCGTCAAATATGACACTCAATCTCGGCGCTATCCACGGGTATACAGAGGTGGAGTATGTCCATCTTGAGAACCTTTCCGCAACCGGGCCGGAAGCTGAGGAAATCGAGGCACTTCTGAAAGGCGGTGTGATACTTTAATGGCATTTGATATTATTTTTCAGGTAAACCATTCTGAAAAAAACGCCCTTACTAAAAACGTAGAGGACTATGTAACGTATACGGGTGTGTTAAAGGATGGCACAAGCATAATTGACCCCGTGATAGAGGTTCGAGCCGAAATGGGTACTTTGTCCATATGCAATTATATGACCATAGCGGCCTTTAACCGTATGTATTTTATTACGGACATAAGGTCTACTTATCAAGACTTGATAGAGGTGTCCGCGCACGTTGACGTTTTGTCAACCTACGCGGAACAAATCCGCACAAATACCGCCGTTGTCCGGCGTCAGCAGAATAACTGGAATTTAAATCTAAATGACGGGTTTTTTAAAACCTATCAGAACCCGATTATTTTAACCCGCAATTTTGCGCGGGGGTTGACGCACGATGAATTTATTCTGGCCGTGGCTGGCGGCAATTAAGGGGGTGTGTAAAATGTTGGAAAAAATCGTAAACCGGCTTGTAAGTGTAAAATCAATCGTAACAATTATTGTTACGGCGGTGTTCGCTTACCTCTCAATCCGTGGTAATATCCCGGATAACTTTATGACAATTTACACCGCAATCATCGCGTTTTACTTTGGTACACAGTATAGCAAGCCGACAAGCTCAGATTAACTTTCCGCACGTGCGGAAAATGGCCCGTGGCAAATGCCACGGGCCATTAAATTATTTTATGCCGATAAATACAGAGTACTCATTATCTTCTATATACAGTACATAGCCGCCGTTAAGTTTAAAACATAATTCGCGCACATCTTCCGGCGTTAACTCGATATACAAACTTCCAAAGTCTGAATAATGTTTCGGTACTTCGGCCTTCGGGATTAATTTTGCAGAATGGTGATTAAACGGCACACGTGCATAGTCATTCATAGGTTACACTCCTCCGAAAATAATCTTTTGTACAATTCTTTAATGCGCTTCTTCAACCGCCGCCAGCGGTTATATAAAATTAAGTCACTTACCATTAGTATTATGCCTACGGTGACTGCTCCACCAAAGATTAAATTTGTATTTGATACCATTTATAACCCGCCTCCAATATTTCTTTACCTCTTTGCCGCTCCACCAATTTTCATAGATTGCGATTGAAAAGACCGTGATTAAGTAGACTACGATTGCAACGCATAAGCAAATACCTATGACTAAATCAAGTCGATAATAAATAGTTTGCATGTAATTAAATTCTCCTTTATGTTCTTACATACGGTGTTGTTGTACACCATTTGATATAAGCATTTACAATTTCGCCAATTTCGTTATCCTGATAATAAACTTTCTCGTTTTGAAAATATTGGGAAAGTATTCTATCCTCTTGTTGCTTGCCGTTTACCAAACGCCGATGCCAATTTGGGCGCGGGTCATAGTCCGGGGAATATATCAAGTCAACGTCCGGGTATTTTAAATCGCTTGTTTTGCGGTGTATGTAAGTAAATGACACACCATCATCAAGCGCAATTACTTCACATTGCAGTAATTCTTTTTCAAATAAAATAAAGTATGTAAACCGAACGTCTTTTGGTAAATACTGGCGGGGACAATGCGGATAAAGCGCAATTTCCCATACACCCGATGTTATCATGTTTAATTTTGGGTTATTAAAAGTAAAATATACATCACTCGCCTTTCCGCCCTCTGTTGGCGCGGTGTGCTCTACGGCAACGCGCAAGTTTGATTCGCCATATGTGTACACGTCAATTTTGCCGGGCGTCATGTCCTTTGCGTGTGTAAGACCCATTTCGGCAAAATATGGATTTGCATATCGGTTGACTGTATTGCCGCACATAAATATCTTCACATCGTCACGGTCGCGGATAATTGTGGACAATAGATTTGTGAACTCAATAAATTCATCGTTCAAGTAATACTTGCGCGTGATAAATTCATCAAAAAGTATAGTGGATACAGTCGGATATGCGATTGATTTGTAATGCTCAGCCGCGCTAATGGACAACGCATAACCAAATGGGGTATCGCTCGATATAATTTTTGTTGGGTCTTCCTCGTCATATCGGGCAAGGTAAAAGGCGCGGGACCTATATACCACGGTACACCACTCGCCCGTGATTTTGTATATTTCATTGTTATCAATTAAAGCGGCGTAAACCTTTGCACCCTTGTTACCCGTCAAATCCTCTTCCCAACGGCGGATATACGCGAACGTCCGGCCAGTTTTAACGTACTGTTCAAGTCCATACTTCAAAATACTGTATGTTTTTCCATTGGACCGTTCGCCAAAAATGATATTGTAATGTGCGTCCATCTCAAGGATTTTTGCCAAAGAGTAATATTTTGTTTTTCGCTTCATATTATTCCCCCCTTACATTTCGGTTTGCTTTAAATAGTATTTTGGACAACTTGCGGAGTATTGCCAAAAGCAGTCTACACATAATTTAGTGTTATATTGACAATTATGACAAACTTTAGCAAATGGTCTCTTGTACCGACAAATGATGCGACCGCAAAAATCGCAATGATATGACATAAATCTGTCACATTCTTTTTTAATTGTTTTAATTTCCATTTTGTCTAAACCCCCTTATGTACATTAAATAGTTTTCCGCAAGTGATAAATTATAATCTTGTTTCCATAGGTGGACACTTGATAATTCATGGCAATGCCCGGTTACCCCCATATAATCCGTTATATCTGCCTCCGTTTCGTCGTCAATATATGTGTGCGTTAACTTGCCTGTACTATCTTCCGGGACAGTCAACCCTTCGGCAAAATGACGAAATGCCCCGTCAACGCCAAAGTTTTGCAATAGCCACGGCACGGCGGATTTTTTATTTAGACCTGATACGGTTATGTTCAACCCGTCCTCGGCGTCTAACGTCATGTAGCGTTTAGCTCCCAGCGTTTTAAATCGTGTATACTCGCCCTCATACGTCCACGTCCCCAACGGGTGGGGGAGACCCTTAATATCAAGAGGTGATGTCAACTCAATATCCAGCCCGTGCCAATCCATTGCAAGCTTTAATTTATTATAACATTGCTTATTATAAGCCTCGATAAATGGCAAGTGTGCTTCCCGGTTAACTCCCTTTACACTGTCTGTATCGCTATAAATATAATCGTCTCCATACTCGCCGATTGCAAGCCACAAATTACGCCGGGCATATGCCGTGACATACACACCCCAAGGATAAAACAAAAATCGCGAACGGTCTTTATTATACGCCTCAATAGCTTTCCGCACGTGCGGAATTATTGCCCCGGCCCATCCATTATCGTATACAATTTCGGGGCGCACAATATTAGTCACCATCATTCCATACGATGAATTTAAATTTTCCTTCCCCTGTAAATATTCAACCTCCTTGCCCTTTACGCCTTTCAGTATTGTTTTGGTTTGATATAGGTTTAATATGGCCTCTACAAATGGTGTTGGCAAGTATTCCCGCTTATACAAATACACATTGGATATTTTTATGTCATCGAAAGAATAATAGCGTGTGATTATATCAAGGTCAATTTCAGTCAATGTCATTTCTATATATTCCGCGCTAACTACTCGCCCGTTATTTAATTGCGGGTTAACCAATTTGCGGCAATGGGATTGTGATATATAATCATCTATCAAATATTTATTGTGCAAATTGTACAAAGCCACATCAAACACACAACAATATATTTTGCTCAATTCATTATATGTATCAATATCTATTGTGTCAATAAATTGCCCGCAAGACATCGGGAAACGCTCGCTAACCATAACATAAGGGTAAGCGGAAGTTTCATCGTATGAATGTACATTCTCAATTTCAAGCCCGGAATAAATGGCATTTGCGTGTGTGTATCCCCCCTGAAACGCCGCCCGCAATTGATGGAATTCTTCTGGCTGTAGTTTAAGCCGTCCTATATTATATCTATATCGTTTATCTTCAAAACAATTCTCCCGGCAATAGCGGCGAACATACCCGGTTTTGGTCAATGGTATTTTTGCGATATTCTCCCCCCGTTCTATTTTTTCTTGTATGTAAGCCATTACGACCCGTATATCTTGTATGCAATAATTTAGTTCTTCGTCCGTTAGAGGTGTCCACCACCCCCGCACTTTGTTGTAGTCTAAATCGCCCACGGCCTTTTTGACTTGATATTTTTGTAACTGGTCGCCTAACTTTGCAAGACTATACCCCGATAGCTTGTAACTACACCTAAATTCCAGCCCGTCCGCCGTGATACATTGTAGCGGCTCTCTTTCGTCAAGTGCAAAAACTTTTACCCAATTAAATAGCTTGCGGATGAATTGAAATTCAAAAGATAAATTATGAACATATATTAACAAATGCAATTTATCATCCAGCATAAATTTATCCGCTATAGCGTCCATAAGATTTACAAATTCGTCCCAAGTGCGACCGTAAGTTACAAGATTATCTATGCCAAGTTGCCATATATACATCGTAGCAAATTTAATACAACTGGGACAAGTTTTATAATTGTTCTTGCACTCATTTAAACAGTATTCAAGCGGTTTTCCGCACGTGCGGAAAGTTGATGTTGTCTCTATGTCAAATGCACATGACACATTATAATAGCTTATTCTCTTACCCTTGTGTACGATTTCAAAATCTGCGGGATTTATGTTGTCTAAAAATTTAGCCACGGGGAGAGGAGTTAATCGGCCATTCTCCAGAAAATGTGTCGGCATATCTCTCCTCCTGTTGACGGTAAATATTGTCAATGTCCGCTATCATAGCTTGTACAAGTTCGTCTTCGGTGGTATCCGGGTCACGGTTTAAAATATCAGATATAGATTCAGCTACACGATACTTTAGCTCTTTTCCAACAATTCCCAAATCGGTGGTTACGCGGCCCAAAGATTTGAGGAGCTTTGAAAGATTGGCATTGCCAATATCTACCCCTCTATCCGCAAAGCCTGTACGCACTTTTTCGGCAAATTGTTGCGCCCCGGTAACTGTAGAGGTCCCGGCGTTTATAAAGGTCCGTACCTCTCTATATGCTTGCATGAGATTAAATCTACTGTCGGCGATATTGGGAGTTTTAAATTTACCGCGCCTCTCCCCGCCGTATGTGGTCAATGCTGGGGCATATGGAGCATTTTTGGCAAGTGACCTTAGCCGCCCATTTGCCGCCGCGTTAAGACGTTTAACCGCCTCTCTGAGCTGGTCGTCCGATAAGTGACGGAGCTGGCCGGGGCCGATATTGGCCAAATCGGGGATGGCCGCTGTTTTAACGTTTATCTTATTCGCCATTATAATCCAGCTCTCCTTTCAGGTACTGGCGAAATAATGTGTCGTCCACCATGCCCAAAGATAGATATGTGAGCAGTATACCGGCGGAGCGCGTGGCGTTGCACTCAAAAGCACTTATAGCGGATTCGCTGTAGTGTGCCCTCTCAGCCATTTGCTTTTGCGTCATACCCAAAGTATGTCGATAGTATGCCGCAATTCGGCCAAGGGAATATTTAAAATTATAATTCTTCATAATACCTCCAATTCAAAAAAGGCTGGGGGGGAGAATATCCCCCCCCCGGTGTGCTGTCAGCAATCGAAATTTGCGCGTGTGATAGGGTTGCCGTCAGCGGTTTTTTCTCGCGTCAAAATGACGGGGATGCCGTCGCGGATCTTTCGCAAGTCCTCGCGCATTGCCGTAAGGTCGCCATTGTATGCGTCAGCCCAGGCCCGGACAACGCCGGTCAAGATAGTCCCGCCAAAGTAAAACTTATCGGGATGCTCGGCCACGGTAAAAATGGCACAAGGGCCATTTTTTGTGACAGCCACGATGTCCACGTCCGTGATGTGTACGGGCTTGCCCTTGCTGGACGCGATAAGTACAATAAGGTCTTCCTTCTCGCGCCCGTCCATAAGGTCAGAGAGAGTGCTGGCGGAAATTGCGGTGCTTTTAAAATTGATGCTCATTGTTTTCTTTTCCTTTCAGTTTAATTATATTTATTATCGCCGGATTTTGCGATAATATTCAGTGATTGGGCAATTTGCCAAAGATAGCGGGGTACACAGATAACAAAGCGTATATACGCAATGGCGAAGGCAACGACAAGTATAAAGACCAATAAAAGGATTGCGAACATTTGAATTGATGTCATATTGTTCTCCTAATTGGCGGTAGAGGGCCTTAGCCCTCTACCGCGTATTTCATAAGCACGGACAAGGGGATTTCAAATTTGCCGTACTTGTTTCTGATTGTTACCATTGTTTCGGGGGCCGTGGATTCCATATCCGCAAGAGTGGCCTCGTCCGGGGCGGTTTCATCAAACGCGCCGGGGTCCTGTTCTTCCACGGATTCAGTGTCGGTGGTGGACATCTTGCGGGGGCGATGTTCCTTTACGTAGTCGTTGATGTCGCGCACGGACATTTCCGGGGTGACATCGCCAACAGCGGCCACATCGTGTGCAAGCTCAGAGCCAAGAGGGAGAAGGGCGCGGACTTGAGACATTGAAAAGTCATTGGGAGTGGTAAAGTAGAGATTGGAGCCGTCACCGTTCTCGTTAAGGTACTCGTTGCCGATTTTTAAGAAGGCATAAGAATTGGACTTCTTCATTCCAAACGTCTTTTCGGTCCACTCGTGGACAGACGCAAAACCGTCGTCTTTCCAAAGCTCTTTCGCGTCCACGTCCGCGATAATCGCGGCGATTTTGTAGAGCATAAGCCCGGCTGTACCGGCACACTCAAATACTTCAAGAGATGCCCGCTTAAGCTGGGGATTGCTGATTGCGGCAAGGATTTTATTTTCGGGAGTTGCGGTTGTGGTGATAAGTTCTGTAGTCATTTTAGTAAATTCCTTTCAGTTATTGATTTCCGCACGTGCGGAATGAATGGTTTGGTCGATTAGCTGTAATGGATATTAAATTGTCAAGGTACATTCATCCGGCGCTTTGTATTTTCGTGGTCGCCCTTAGCCACAGCGGAAAGTGGACGTTCCGCTCGACAATCAAGAGGCCGGCCGTCCGGCCCTTTCATACTCTTATTATAGCACCATATATACTGTTGGTCAATTACAATCCGGCAACAAATAGTTACAAAATTGTAACTAAAATCAAGATAATTGCGTATAATCTAACGTACAACAGTTAATTGCACGTGGACTAATTGCGTATAATCTATTATGTACAATCTAACGTACAATATTTAATTGCACGTGGACTAATTAAGTACAATATTTAATTGCACGTGGACTAATTATGTACAATCTAACGTACAATGTTTAATCGTACGTGGACTAATTATG
>CANQXK010000049.1 GCA_947627715.1 uncultured Oscillospiraceae bacterium | reverse complement strand
TCCACAGATAGTCAAAGTCCCGCTCCGTGGTGGACGAGCATGCACCCATGTGGATAACGGCAGATAACCCCCCCCCCGCCAATTTTTGGTAAATTCTCCAAAAATGCCGCCTTATGGATGTATTCCTTGCATTTTTTGTTGCGCAGGTTCATCCACTTGTCCGTCTTTGCCACGTTATCCACAACGATAATGTCGTCGATCCCCGCATCATTCAATGCGCGGACCACGCAACTCCCAATAAACCCGGCTCCGCCGGTGACAATATAGGTCATGTTTTACTCTCCCTTGCCTTTAATCTGATTCTTTTCCCTCCGAAAGTAATTCGGTGTTTTCCGCCACCAACAAAAATTCTAAAGCAAATTGTTATTAACAAAATAATGATGAGATTATTAAACGTCATCAGAGGCGCGATTCTGTCATCATAAGCGGCTAAAATAAGCGCGTTTGCCTGATGTGCGTAAATAATGTGTGTCAGATTTGGGGCTCTTCGGTTCATGGCCCTGTCGTGTAACCCTGAAAAGAAGAGAGATACCATCACCGTCATAGTGATCACTCCCGTGCCGCCAAAGTCTTCGTACCATCTGCCAAAAATCGTGACTGTGTTATCCCCCAAAAAGCCAAAAGCGTGATAATATAAATTTTCCTCAGGCGAAAGTACATGAAACTTCTTTATAAAGAAGGAATACATACCGCTAAAAGTAGATTGGCCAAAATATTTTGTTGAGCCTGGATGACCAACAATCAGCTCATCGAAATTCTTAAGACCGCCGGAAAAATACGTTGCAATATATTGCATTGCATCCCGCTCTATATCAGCACGGCCAACAATACTCGCAAAGTATGTAAACAATAGAATAAATGCAGAAATAAACGCAACTGAAAAGAGGGCAAGCCTTACGATATTGATCTTACTCTTTTGAACCTTCTTCAAGATGAAATACATCAACACGCCTGACATAACAATTTCTACAATCGGTTGCCGAGATCCTTGAAGGAGAGGAAGCGGAATATACAGGGCCAATATTAGGATCAATAATCCATTCTGTCTGAACTGGGTTTTGAATACGATCTTATTATATAATATAATATATAAGATAACATGCGTCAGGGCCTGTTCTATTTTCATGAGCTGATTAATAAAAAAGTCCAGCAAAGGAAAGGGCGACACGTAGTTCAGGCTTCTGGCGACAACCTTAAACTGTCGCATCCGTTCTCTCCAGGTCCCCCCATCTGTATATATAATAATTCGATAATACGCGACAACGATAACCAGCAAAAAAAGGGCGACTATACAATACTGTATCGGCTTTGAAATATTGACTGGGGTCTTTGCTTCTCCGCGCACTAAAGGAACAGGTGTATTTCTGATCCTATATGAGGTTCTTTTAACCCATTTGTACGTATATTCCGCAATGATAAACGCGGCACCGCTTCCCATGATCAGTCCAAAAGTGGTATTTTTTATTTCATAGTCAAAATACCATTGGTAGATATTTGCCAACAGTAACATAAGGCAAAATGACGCGAAGAACAGCACACCAGGTGAACTGAGCTCGCCTTTTGAGAGGAACAGCGCCAACAGCAGAAAAGCTATATATGTTATCAATAAAAAAAGCAAATTGCTCATCCGAGCATATCCCTCGCTTCGTTGATCGTAAAATCCCGGTTCCTAACTCGCATTGCCCCCGTAGATCCCGTTATTCTCAAATAAGGCTACGGGACTTTGCGTCCCGGATTGCGTCCATCACGTCGTCCACCGTTATCTTCTCAAGACACACGCACGGCAAAGCCAATCGGCATTTTTTTGTACATTCACTGTTACCAAAGCCGTACACTTTTTTAGCGTTGCAGTCATAGCATGAGATCTTTTTGATGTCTACGTCCTGGCGATACAGACAAATCGGCTCCACCGTTCCGACCTGATGTTCTTCCACATCATAAGGGAAGAACCTTCCACCATCCCACACTCCAGTCAGGCAAAAGGCCATTGTACCAACGGAAGCCGCCACATGAATCGGACCGCTGTCTGTGCCAATATGAAAGCTACTGTTTCTTAACAACTCCACCCAATCTTCAATAGCCAAAACGCCAACGCAGTTGATGACCCTATCGTTTTTGTCAAACGCCCTAAGGTATTTTTCCATCATGCCCTTTGACACATATGAGCCTGTCAAAACAATGGTGTAGTCATAATTTTTCAGGAGCAAATCAATGAGTGAAATAAACGACTCCTCTGGCCATCGTCTCTGTGTACAGGAGGAATCAATCGATATAGTTATGTAATTTGTACACTCCGAAATAACTGACCTTGCATTACCGCGTTGCGTCGGAATGTATGGTACTCTCGTTTTATAGTTATCTATACCGATACTTTTTAAGAAATCTCTGACATGTTCGACCCGTGGAACATCTTCACCGTCAGTCATAATCTCAGAGAAGAGTGACATAAACCTGTATGTCAGTTTATAAACGAACGTATTTTTCGCCTTTAACGGATCCAAGTAATAATTTTCCCTTCCGCGCATCCCCAAAAACAAAAAAGACATTTTCCTGTTTCTGCACATAAGTCCAATAACGCGCTCAAAAGAACCGTGGAATATTGAATGTCTTATTTTATTGACATCCGAAAGAGTTGGCTTAGTCATTGTTTTAAACGAAATATCAATTCCGTATTCTTCATCAATATACTTTATTTTTTTCAGCTCCGGAATCATTTTATATATTGTCTTAACGGGGTTTGCGCAAAAGCAATACAGCTCTTTCCCCATTTTTTCACAGTAAGACTGTAAAGCTTCCAACGCAGGTGCGTTAAGAAGCCCATCTCCAATACTTCCGCATTGAATAACAAGGATTTTATTGTTGTATACCTTTTTCTTCCTACAGGTAATTATATGGACGCTCAGAATTATATAAAGAAAAAAAGCATAAATTTTTCCAAGCATAATTTTCCCTCTTTTTCCCGGCTCATGATCCATTTGATTCTTCTTTTCATCTGTAAGCTATTTGTTTCAATCTCATCTCATTAATGCTATCACATATTCTATCGCGTCCCTGACCGCGCCATGTCCGCCCATGAGGGGGCTTACAAAGTCAGCAATCTCTCTGACTTCACGGCAGGCGTCCGCAGGGCACATAACGAGGCCACACAGATGCATACAGGGGAGGTCGTTTATGTCGTCCCCAATGCACGCAATCTCATGGAAAATGCCATTTTCATCCGCGCTCAGTCCAAAGAACTCTGCCACCTCTTTGAGCTTCGCGGCCTTGTCCCGACAGCCCTGGTAACAGTGCTCCACGTCCAGCTCCCGGCAGCGGTTTTCCACTATTTTTGATGTCCGCCCGGTGATTACGACCGGGGATATCCCCGCTGTCGGCAGGATGTCCTTTATCCCACAGCCGTCCTTTATATTGAACGCCTTGACGAGTTCGCCGTCTGCGGACATGTAGATTTTCCCATCGGTCAGCGTACCGTCCACGTCCATCACAAGGAGGCGGATTTTCTTTCCGTCTTCCGTGTCTATTCTGTCATTCATCTTTAATCTTTTCACGATGATACTTGTACAATATCTGAGCCAACTCCCAGTCACGCTCTGTATCTATGTCGACGGTCGGGTTATAGGCGTCGAACCAGTAGGGCTTCTCACCGACCATATACCCGCATCTTTCTATGGATTCCCTTGTCAAAATCTCGTTTGCCCAACTGATTTGGTATATTGGAGGTATGTACTGGGAGTATTTATGCCAATATCCAAAGCCGAATCCTATTGGCTGATGATTTTGGTCCAGGAAGTAATTTTTGATTGGGTAGATCACGTTCAGGGAGTCGTGCTCCTGACGGACCTCCTCCCATACCCTGAACATATTCTCGTAGTCGTTAAACAGTGGATCCATGCAGGAGCAATACAAAATGTCGTCGTCCCCAGGAACGTCCTTGCAGACGTTCCGCACAACGTCCACAGTATTTGTTTCCAGCTTCGTATACCGCTCGTCCCGTAAGATGAAACCAATTCCCCATTTTTCCGCGACGCACCTGAACTCCTCCTTCTCACAGCTGAGAAAAATATCATCTTGGTACATCACCTTTACCAGCTTTTCAAGCAAAATGTCCGTCAATGACATATCTCCGTAAAAGGGCCGGTAATTCTTGTTCTTCACACGGGTTGACCCCGCCTTGCCAAGTATGACCGCCTTCATCTCATATCCTCCTTGTTACCTTATCGTACTCGACTGCGTGTGTAAGTATCTCTTCTATCTTATCAAGCCTCAGCTGACTTGGCCCGTCCGAAACGGCCTTGTCAGGGTCAGGGTGTATCTCCGCGAAGATTGCGTCCACACCTACGGCCAGCCCCGCATACATAAGATACGGGGCATATTCCCGGTCTCCCGCCGTGAAGCCCTCATTACTGCCCGGATGCTGGACCGAGTGGGTCGCATCGAGGACGACAGGATATCCAAACCTGCGCATCTCTAAAAGTCCCGGCATGTCCACCACCAATCGGTTATAGCCGAAGGTAGTACCTCTCTCACAGAGCAATATCCCCTCATTCCCCGCCATTTTCATTTTGTTCACAACGTTATTCATATTCCAGGGAGCCATAAACTGGCCCTTTTTTATGTTGACCGGCCTCCCTGTTTTTGCACACCCAATTATAAGGTCTGTCTGACGGCACAGATAGGCCGGTATCTGTAAAATATCCACCACCTCCGCCGTCGGGGCGCACTGCCAAGTCTCGTGAACATCCGTTGTAACGGGGACGCCGAACTTTTCCCGCACATCTGCCAGAATCTCAAGGCCCTTTTCCATCCCTACGCCGCGCCCGGCATGTGGGTTCGACCGATTCGCTTTGTCAAAAGAGCCCTTGAAAACATATTGGATACCCAATTTATCGCATACGCCTTTTACGGTCTCCGCTACCTCAAAGCACATCTCCCCGCTCTCAATGGCGCAGGGGCCGCCGATCAATGTCAGCTTATCCGCGCCGATGGAGAAAAATCTTCCGATTGGAACCTCCTTAACTCTCTCCATATTCAATCATCCCCTCAAGCTGTGATAATGTGATCCGGGTCTTCCTTTGCGCGTAGGACTGTTCCCTGATGGTCCTGTCCTCATAGACGGAATCATTTTTTATGTAAGTCGTAGACAGTTCCTCAAAAACCGCCCCGCTCCTGCTTTTGAACGAATGGCTCTCTCCCCGTTCCACAGTCAAAATATCTCCCGGCTCCAAAAGCCGCTCATCACCCTCGCAATTGACTGTCAGGTCACCATACAGCATATAGAAGGTCTCAATCTTAATTTTGTGGTAATGGTTCGGGTACTCCTGTCCGGGCAGCACGATTCCATAGCTTTTACAGTACTCTCTGTTTATGATATGAACGAACACGGTGCCGGTCTTAGGAAAATTGTCCATTCCCAAATGGTGATATATATCTATTACCGTATTCTTTTTAAGCACCAAATGCGCTTTTTGAATCAGCTCACGTACCTGTATCAAGGCATTGATGTCGATTGTGTCCATAACTTTTCCCTCTGTCTATTCTTGCTCCATCAATTTATCAAAATCTACCCGCTCAAACACCTCAAGCTTCCCGCCACGGGTGACATTGAAAATCTTGACTCCCTTTTGCTCGGCAAATCTCCTTGCCAGCTCGTAGGAGTAATTCATTGCGTCAATATTGCCAAATACCGCCCTATTTCCCGTTTCGCTGCCGGTCCCCTTCATGCCTGCGAAATAATCCGCTTTTACAGTGGAGTCTCTATGTATTTTCCCCTTGCTGTCAACCATGTTTGCGTAGCTGTGATCCACGCCCAGAAGATAAATCTCTTTGAAACCCATATATATAGCCAGTTCAATGGCTGTAACGGTCACGGTGTGTACCCACGCGACATACTTTGACACATCCTCGCTCAGCTCACTTGACTGCGGCTTGTAAGGATCTACGTGGAATTTACCTTTGGTGCAAATATACCATATGTTGCTATTTTTATCCCGCCCGTATTTCGCGGCATGGAAATTAATAAATTTGGGATAGTCGCCAATTGATTTTATGTTCCCCATCTCTTCGGCAATAACGTTATTATCAGTGCAGACATAATAAGTTGGACGCCAAGCCGTTTTATCATAGATATGATATATTCTATTTGTCGCGAATGAAAATTCATTTTGAATCCTGTCAAGATCCTGAGGAGTCAAGCTTGGCCCATTGCCGATTACAAAGCATCGCTTTCCATTATGTAAATCATGTAAGCTTCTAATATACTCCGAGTCGGTGCTCCTCTCGTATTTTTTCAATTGGGTTTTCCTGTGCGCAACATTAAGAGGATACAACACAGTGCGCGCAATTTTGTTATTGCGAAAAACAGTTAAAACTTGTCGTTTGTTCATCCATGTTTCTCCTTAATATTCCAAAGAACGCTCCATTGCCCCTGTTTCATCATCATATGTCTTCAGCAAAAGGGCGGCGTCTCTCTCTTTTCTTACGGCAACAGCCATTCTTAAACCGGACGGTTTGTCGTCATTGATCAGAATCCGCTCCCCGTATGGTACGTTATAAATAATCGCGTCATAGCGAACTCCATGTTCCTGTAGGAATGCCTCTGTCTGATTCCGTACCGCTTCAGTACGTGATGTCAGGATGATCACCATATCTTTCGGCGGTATGCTCTCCAAGAACGCCTCAGCGCCATCCAGGAAACTGTCAGCGCCGTCCAGCTTGTACCCGTTATGCTTGACTACCGTCCCATCCAAATCCAGAAGCCAAGTGTGACCAAGCGGTGAAAGCGGAAGCTCGATCGGTTCATTTTCAAGACGCATTTTATTTCCCCCGAAGTTTTTCGCCGATAGTGCCGCCGGGGTGATTTTGCTTGAATTGCTCCAGCGTCACACCCATGCGCTCCGCCAGGTTCAAGGCAAGGCCCTGCAGGACGATAAGGTTCACCGTGGTTGAATTGTTCGGCACAATGTTCCAGGCGTCCCCCTCGTGGTCAAGCGCCAATATGAGGTGCTTGGGGATCTCGCGGGTCAGGGTACTGTCCCGGTTGAAGGAAAGCAACCACAGATCCACGCCGCGTTTTTTAAGGAGCTGCGTCAAATAGACAGATTCCACGGTCTCACCGCTCTTTGTCAAGATTATGACCAAATCCCCCGGCTTTACCATGCCAAGATCCCCGTGGACTGCGGTGTTGGTATTCATAAAGCACGCCTCAAGTCCCAGGGAGTTCATAGTCCCCACAAACTTGTCACAGACCGGCACGTTCTTTCCAAGGCCGCTTACCACCACCTTGTGACCGCTCCTCAGCGTCTCCTCACACTCGCCAAGGAGCCTGTCGAACACCGCCACGTCCATGGACTCCACCGACCTTCGTATGGTGTCGGTCACATTTTTAAAGTACCTCTTCATTGAGAGCCTCCTCCAGGTAGTAAAGTCCGTTATAAAACGCACCACAGACGGAGTCGTAATCCTCCCAAGCATAGGTGGTCAGCGACAGCCATATTATGGCGTGGAGCAGATGAATCTGTGCTGGTGATACCTCATCCGCAAGCAGGTGGAAAAATTCCGGCTCCATCTCCTCCCAACCGTTGGATGCAATATCCAGCGTGACCTCGGTTTCCCCTATATTCAGTTGAAAGCGTTTGCGGTTGAATTGGTCATAGTTGCCCACCACGGAGTAATATAGCTTGGCCCAGTCGTAGGCCGGGTCGCCATAGAGTTCCGTAGTCCCGAAATAACCTCTGGGGTCTATCAACACCGGCGAGCAGTCATCCCTCAACATCATGTTGGAAAAAGTACAATCTCCGTGAATGAGCTTGAAGCGGTCAGGGAAATACGTACCTATCCGCCGCTCCAGTTCCTTCCGACAGAAAAACACGTTTCGGCAGCGCCGCCCGTTGATTGTGACATACTCATCTCTGGCAAACGGGACAAGCTCCCGGACCTTCTCTAATCTCTTGAAGGTCTTGCCGATATATGCCTCATTGTAGCTTTCCCAATCAGGCGGAACGCTCTCAAGTCCCTGTACGGACTTGAGGCACCCGACAATCTGGCCCAGAAGCTCCTTTTTCCTCTCAGCGGATAGATTCTCATACTCATATATGGCCTTTCCGTTGATAAACTCCATTTTCAGTGGCTCGTAGGATGCGATCTCCGGGATATTCGTAAAGTGCTGATCCTGCACCTTCCTATACCACGATGCCTCGCGTGCGGCCAGTGCCTCGCCCTGGGTGTCAATAGGCTCCTTCACGAAATAACCGTCCTCTATGTAGGTTCTGTTGAAGGGCCGACACTTTGCAGATTCAAGCTTTTCGTATTCCGACAGCAGGCCGTATTCCTTTACCCGATAGAGCGGAAGGCTCTGAAAGGGAAGCCCGGTTTCCGCCAACCAGCGCACAAGCTCTCCGTCCTCAGGGACATTCTCTAAAGCAGACTTTTCGTGGAATACAAACAGTCCCGCCACACCGAAGGAATCTGACCGCTCCTCAGCAAAGATGCCGTCCTCATATTTCCACCGGCAGGGAAAATCCTTTGCAACGCCTATGTAGTCCCCCGGCTCCTTCGGTAATATAAAGCTCTCCGGCAGGATGAGGTCCGACCATATGAGCATAAAAGGTTCATTATCTGGAAGCTTTTGTACCGCCTGGCTCAGTCCAGCACATGTACCGGCATGGCCGGTAGCACGTACCAATCGGTACTCCACGGGCGCAAAAGCGGCCAGGTATCGCTCTAAAACCTCGTATTTGTAATCGCCTATTATGATATATTTGCTACGCGGGTATTTCTGAAAGAGATGAAAAAGCATTGGAAGATTGTCGACTGGCACCAGCGCCTTCGGCTTGTTGGCTGTAAGATGCCCAAGGCGAGTTCCCTTCCCGCCGGCCTGAACGATAATGTATTTCGGGTCCATACTTTTTCC
>CANQXK010000048.1 GCA_947627715.1 uncultured Oscillospiraceae bacterium | reverse complement strand
ATCTTCATTCTAGTCACCTGACTATTAATGAAAAGGAAGGAGATGGTGCGTATGAGAGCAAAGACTTGGAATATAGTCTTGACATAATGACACAAATTAAGAAATTACAAGATTTGCTTTATTTTAAGGGAACTATTAATCAATGTAGTGTTATGTTAAAAAATTTAGAAGATAATGATTTAGATATTAGTTTAAAAATTTCAGTATCAATTTTAAATTATTAATATAGTCGTGTTCTATAACACTAAATTATAATAGTTGAAATAATCGAATTTGAAAAAAATAAATAGTTTTAATATTAGCTGTTAAGGTATGTTTCAAAAAAACATATCTTTTTATTTTGCAAAAATTTATTTAATTTTCATAAAATAAAATTCCTTCTTCCATATAATGTTTTGCTTTTTCTTGTAAATGTTTTGGAATTACTAAACCATCATACGATTGATTATTATTCCAATAATATTCTGCAAAGGTTTCATATAATACTTGTGTATCAGTTGTATCATTGTCTAACATATCTATAATTGCATTAGTAATAGGTGATACTTTTATACCATCAAAATCAATAAAAGGAATCTTATTTAAACTTTCAACTAAAAAACATTTAACATATGGCAAATTAAATTCTTTCTCTGAATAAACATAAATTTGATGACGAAAACCACCATTTGAATATCCTTGAATATCAGCAGAACTTTCTAAACAAACTATACAATTTAATCCATTTAATAATATTTTTGTTGCATCATAAAAAGTTATTACATCATCATCAGTAATATCTTTTGCATAAGAATATATACTCTTATTTAAGTCATGGATCATATTTTTTATTCCTTTCATATGTATAATTATATTACAAAATAATATTAATTTGTATTTGAATTAGTATTAAAAAAATTATTTTTATTTATCAAACTTTTATTTATTTTTGCTTAAAGTTTTACTAATTTTTTTTATCAGAATTTTAAAAAAATTATAAATTACTTTAAAATTTTTTTAATTATTTTGTTTTATTTTTTTCATAAACTCTTCTAAAAATTATAAATTTTTTTCATTAAATCTAAAACATTTTATAATTAAAATTTTTGCAACTTTTACACTAAAATACTAAAAATAATTTTAAACAGGATATGACAATGCACCACGAAAATCTTAAATGCTTTAAAATAAAGCATAAATTAAGATTTCTAGTGCACCAGAGCATATTTCGCACTTGCGAAATGTATATACAAACTCAAATTTTTGTATATACAAAGATAGTTTATGTAATGAATAAACTCCCTTATTTTCAATGATTTAAGTGTATATACAACTGTTAATACAATTACTCATTTACTAGAATATTCTAAAAATTAAATTTTAAGAATTTATTTAATTCTATTTGCAAAAAAATATATTTTTTTGCAGATAGAATTATTTTATTAAACACAAAAATTTAAAAATAAAAAAACAAATGATATATATTTTTTTCATTTATTAGATTTATATTTAAAATTATTTTTTTAAATTTATTTTAGTTATTTAGTTTATTTATATGATTTAAAATTTGTTGTTTATCATTTTCTGATAGAGAAAAAATTTATTTTATTTTTAATATATTATTAATATTTTGGTGCAAATTCTTAAAAATAAAAATTTGATATAAAAACACAGTATTTCTAGTAAAGTGCATATCATTTTTTACTTTAAATAAAAGGAATAATCAAAAAAGTGCATAACATTTGCATATATTTATACTCATTTTCGCAAGTGCGAAAAATTATTTGCACCACTTTTTTGGCGAATTAGACCTTATTTTATAAGGAAATGAGCTTTGTTGTGGTGCCATCCCATATCCTGTTTATTTTTTAGAGATTACAAAAAGTGGTGTTTTTATATAAAAGAGAGAGTTAATATGCACCAAAATAAAAACTAACATAAAAGATTTTAATTGCTTTATGTTAGTTAGATTTATTTATTTTAGGATTATTTGTTCTACCTACAAGATAATCCATAGAAACATTATAAGTTTTACAAATTGCATAAAGATTTAAGGTAGTAATTAATTTATATCCTATTTCATAATGGCTATAAGTCGATTGAGGAATATGACATTTTTCTGCAAAAGCTTGTTGTGTTAATCCCATATTAATTCTAAGCACCTTTAAATTTTTACCAATATTTATTTTATTGATTTTATCTATTTTAGGTAGTTTCTTGTCATTTCGTGTAAAGGCACATATAAAATCTAATGAATAGCCAGAGTAATTACTAAATTTAATTAGTTTTTTTAATGGAATTACACTATAACCGTTTTCCCAATTAGAAACTGTTCCCTTTGATACTCCAAATATATAGCCTAACTCTGTTTGAGTCATTTCTAATTCTTCTCTACAATATTTTAAATTACTTTCAAACATACTACATATCACCTATGTTAATTTTTACATCTATCTTAAAAAAATTACCAAAAGTATGTATATATGACTAAAATGTGTTATAATAAAAATGTAAAGCTAGAAAGGAATTATTATGACAAAGCAAGAAAACTTTTTAGAAGAAATTACTACAAATTTTACAGAATTATATGTTGAAGTGTTTACTGATAAATACTTTCAAAATTTTAATAGCGTTACATTTGAAAAAGATTTTGCTAAATCTTTATCAATTCTTGATAAAAAATTAAAAGATAGATTTAAAAGAAAAATAGATAAGATTAAAGTAGAACATTATAAATAAAAGAAAGGATGATTTTATGGGGTTAGCATTTTACATTAATAAACATATATATGTTATTGTAACAATAATTGTAATAATAACTTTTATGGCTATAGCTATTTTTTGGTGTAAATATAAAAAAGATTCTAGAGAACTAAAAGAATTTTTTGGAAGTATAGTTTCTTGTTCAATGTATGATTTTAAACATAAAGTTAATGAACATGAAGTAGCATCTAAAAATAAGTAAGTATGATGAATATAGTAAATAAAAGATTGTTGGAAAAAATATATAATGAATTAAAACTAAATCCAAAAGTATCTCAAATAGAGTTAGCAAGAAAATATAATGCTAGTGAAAGAACAATAAGAAGATATTATAAAATATTAAAAGATAATGGCTACATTGTTCGACAAAGTTCTGGAAGAAAAACAGTGTGGCATATTTTGAAATAGTATATTATAATTAAGTTAATTAATTGTAAGGAGTATATATGAAGAAAAAAATAATTATAGTTTTAGTAGTAATTATTCTATTAGTATTATTGTTTCCAATTAGAAATCAATTAAAAGATGGTGGTACAGTAGAATATAAAGCATTGATTTATAAAATATCAAAAGTTAAAAGATTAACGATTGAAGAAAAAAAATTAGAAGATTTAAAAATAAAAAAATATGAGCAAGGAATTATTATAGAAATACTTGGATTTGAAGTTTATAACAATGTTGAATAAAATATAATTTGTATGAGTCAAATAAATAGTAATTTGTATGATTATGTATTATAGTACGAATTATAGGTTATGGGAGAACTGGATATGAGAAAAAAAGTTTTAATAATAATATCTATTATATTGATTATCGTTATTTTATTAACTACTTATATTTTATATGTGTTTAATTATATTCCACATAAAAAATACAGTAATAATGACTTTGGTATTGAAACATATATAAGTTTAATAGATGCAGATGAAGATGGTATTGATGATCAAACTGATATTTTAAATAATGTAAGAAAATATATAAAAACTAAACCTAAATATAAAAGTAAATATTATACAACAGGTTATCCCAGTGATGAATTTGGCGTATGTACTGATGTTGTAGCATTTGGTTTAAAAGATGCTGGTTATGATTTAATGACTTTAGTTAATGAAGATGTAAAAAACAATCGTGATATATATAATATTGAAGTAGTAGATAAGAATATTGATTTTAGAAGAGTAAATAATTTAAAAATTTATTTTGATAACAATGCAATAACATTAACAACTGATATTTCAAAAATAAAAGAATGGCAAGGTGGAGATATCGTTATATTTAAAAAACATATAGGAATAATTTCAGATAAAAGAAATAAAAATGGAGTACCATTTGTGATTCATCATGCTAATCCTTATCAAAAATATTATGAAGAAGATATATTAGAATTGAGAAATGATATAGTAGGACATTATAGAATAAGTTAATAAATTAAAATTTATATAAATAATTATTAAAATGTTAAAACTATTTGTCAAAGTTCAAAAGATTTTTGGTAGATTGTTAAGTAACAATTAATTATAATTGGATGTGTAAGGAGAAAATATATGTTGGGTAAAAAAATTTTAAAATTAAGAAAAACACATGGTCTTTCACAAGAACAATTAGGCGAACTAATAAATGTTACAAGACAAACAATTTCTAATTGGGAGTTGAATGAAACATCCCCAAATCCAGAGCAATTAAAATTATTATCTAAAGTTTTTAATATAGGTACTGATGAATTATTAGATAATGATATTCAAAATGTTTTAGAAAATAAAATAATTAATACGGAAAATTTAGCTAAAAAACATTTAAAAATTTCTAAAATAATTATAATTACTTTATATTTTATTATATTATTTACTTTAATTTTCTTAACTATTTATCTTATTAAAATAAAAAATTATTATCAAGATGAATTTGTATGTGAATTAAATAATCAAACTATTTATGTATCATTATCGCAAGAAGAAGATAAATCATTTTATATTGAAGCTTTTATTGAAGAAAAAAATAGACATGGAGGAATTTCTGAAACATATCCTGCAGGCAGAGATTTAGAAACACTTTATAAATCTTTAGATACTTTAAAAAAATATGTTATTACTCATGGCGGCAAGTGTAGTAATAAATAGTAAATAAAAAATTGTTAAAATATATATACAATGAATTAAAATTTAACTCTATAGTATCGCAAAAAGAAGTAGCAATAAAAAAAATACGCTATTAATGAAAGAACAATTAGAAAATATTATAAAATTTTAAAAGATAAAGGTTATATAATTCAACAAAGTGCTGGAAGAAAAACAATTTGGTGTATCTTGAAAAGATATAATGATTAAAAAATAAATTAATTAAAATTTTATAGATTAAAGAATTTTTTAATAATAATTTTATCTTATTTGATAATTTAATATAAAAAATGTAAAAAAATGAAACTTTTTGAGTTATTTTAATAATAATAATTGTTATTATATTGAAAGGCCTTTCAAAGTGGTGCGTAATGGAAGAAGAATTTATTAGAGTTTATAATTTGTATAAAAACGATATTTTAAGATTAGCATTTAGTTATACTAAAAATATAAGTGAAGCTGAAGATATTACCCAAAGTGTTTTTATTAAATTATTTAAGAATTTAAATAAATTCACAAGTGATATTGAAATTAAAAAATGGTGTATTAAAGTTACAGTTAATGAATGTAAAAATTATTTTTTATCATCTTGGTATAAAAGAAGAAAACAAATAGATAAAAAAGAAGAAAATAATTTATATTACTTAGAAAATTATGATAACGATTTAAAGGATGCTTTATTTAAACTTAAACCTAAAGATAGAATACTTATATTTTTATATTATTATGAAGGTTATAAACATAAAGAAATAGCGAGTATTTTAAAGATGAATTCTTCAACTGTTCAAACTAGGTTAGATAGGATAGTTAAAAGTTTAGCCAAAGAAATGAAAGGAGTTTACAATGAAAAATAAATTTAATAATTTTTTTAAAGATATTAATGTATCTAAAGAATTAGATAAAAAAATTTATAATAATACTATTTATCAAAAAGAAGAATCTAAAAGATACATATTAAAACCAGTTATTGTAATATTAATATTATTTATATTTCTAGGTGTTGGCGTAATGGCCAAAGATTATATAAAAGAGTTTGTTTTTAATATAAAAAAATCAGATAATAATATACAAACTACATATTCATTAAATGGTTTTGTAGAAGTAAATAATGATTTTGAATGTTCTGATGATTTAACATTAATGCTTGTTCACGAAAAATTAGGAATAGAAGTTTTAGATTTTGGTGAATTTAATAATTTAAAAATTGATTATTGTGAAATTTTAAGGGATGATAATAATAATATTAGAAAGGTAATATTAAAAACACCTAGGATATTTTCCAAAGAACAATATATGTTACCTAAAAATTTATTTGTATCTTTAGAGTTTTTAACAAAATATGCTACAAAAGAAGATATAAAAGAAATGCAAAATGTAAAATGGGTTTCAATAACAACCTTAAACGAAAGTAAAGATTTAGAAAAATATATTGAAAATTATCATATTAAAAGTTTAGATACTAATTCATCATTGATGTATTTAACAAAGTATAGAGGTATAAATATTTTTAATTATAACAATGTTATTTATCAGATGGAAACACGACATATTTTTAAAGAAGATTTTATTAATTTTTTAGAAAATTTGAAATAAATAGAAGAAACTGTAAGTTTCATTGAATAATTAAACTTACAGTTTTTTTATTACTCTATATTTAATGACATTGCATTTCAAAAAAAGAACAATATATTTTTGGTAAATATTAAGATATTAAAGAAAAAAAGATTATTGTTAATAAAATAAACCAGAATCAAAAGTTGGATATTTTGATTTATCAAACTTATCTAAATTAGGCCTTATTATTGAAATTAATTCTTTTAATCTTTCTGATATTTCATCATTTGATAATTCTTTACCTTCTAATTTAGCAAGTTCTATTTTATCAATTATATCAACTATACAACCTTGAATAGCAAAATCATTTCTTCTTCTATTTTCTATTTCATTTAATACATTAATATAAAATTGTTTATAACTTTGAAGTTGCTTTTTATAATCAGCAGTAGATCTTTTATTTATTATATCTTTACCCCAATTTATTTCTATATCAGTGTATCCAGCAAGTTTCATTAAATCAACCATACTTAAATTTAAAACTTCTGCAATACCTTTTAAATATAAAACATTTGGTTTCTTTCTTTTACCTGCTTCAAGTCTAGATAGTTCAGCATAATCTATTTTAGCTTGTCTTGCAAGTTCTCTTTGGGATAAGTTTAAATTAGTTCTGGTTTCTTTAATTAAATTACCTAGTTTATTATCAGTTTTTTTCATACGATAACCCCTTTCGATAAATAAAATTATAAAACTATATATTGTAAAAGTCAATAACATAATTTTAAGTGTTGACAATTACAATGATATGTGTTAGACTAACTTTCAAGTGATAATTATTATCACAGAAAGGGGGTTAAATGAAAAAACAACATGAGATTCAACAACGAATTTGGAAAGATAAGGATATCAAATTCGAGGGTAAGATAATATACAATTATCTATACACAAAAGGTTATGATAAATTACTTATCGATCTAAATATTGGAGAATTACAACAAGTTGTGAGAATAAGCAATCAAGGGCTTAAAAAAAATCTTGAAAAATTGGAAGCATCCAAATATCTACTCTATAAAGAGTATGATAAAGGGATGTACACAATAAAACTTTGCTAGAGAGTACAAGCACTAGCAATAAAAGTTCGGTAAGATTAAAGGCTTATGACAGAACTTATAGAATAAAATTTAAACTATAACATACTCAAAGAACAATAAAATTAAAAATATGTATGTTATAGCTTAAATAACTACTAAAAGAAAATTGATTTGCATTTATGTCTGTTTTGTTACTTGTAGAAATACAGGTTTTTTTATTTCAAAATGAATATATAACTTGAATATTTTTAATTGAATTAATAGAAAGGATTTGAGATTAGTTATGAAACAAAATTATTAAAAATTAATTAAGGGGGGATTATATTGACAGATGATATGAAAGAAAAGAAATTAACACAATTAGAAATTGATAATATAATTGATGAAACAATTAATATATCAATATTATCAAAATTATTAAAACTAAAATTAATAAATGAAAAGGAATTTTATATATTAAAAGAAAAAATCAAAAATTTTTATTAAATGGGCTTACCATTAACTAAAAATTTAGTATAATAATAAATAAGAACACGACTGCAAGTTCTAAATCTAAAATGAAAGAGAGGTATTAATTGGCAAAAGTTGAGATTATTGCAGCTAATCTCAAAACTAATATAGAAAATTCCGTTAAAAAAGTTTTAAAAAGAGTGTGTGCTTATTGTAGAGTAAGTACAGATTTAGAAGAACAACAAACAAGTTATAATTCACAAATAACATATTATACCGACAAAATAAAATCTAATCCTGAATGGAAATTTGCTGGGATATATGCAGATGAAGGAATCAGTGGAACACAAGTTAACAAAAGAACAGAATTTATGCGAATGATAGATGATGCTATAAATGGTAAAATAGATATGATTATAGCAAAATCAATATCTCGATTCGCAAGAAATACACTTGATACTTTAAAATATGTTAGATTACTACGAGATCATAATGTAGATGTATATTTTGAAAAAGAAAATATCCATACTCTAGATTTAGATAGTGAAATGTTTTTAACACTTTATAGTGCATTTGCTCAAGCAGAAAGTGAATCAATTTCTCAAAATGTAAAACTAGGATTAAAAGCAAAAATGAAACGAGGCGAATATGTTGGTTTTCCTAATCCTTATGGCTATGACTGGAACAAAGTAACCCAAGAATTGACTATCAATGAAGAACAAGCAGAAGTTGTTAGAATGATATTTAATTGGTATGCTGATGGTATAGGTTGTAAAACAATAGCAAAAAAGATTAATGAAAAAGGTATTCCATCACCTCGTGGTAAGAAATGGTCGCAAGAATATGTAAGAGAAATGTTAGACCAAGAAAAATATGTTGGTGATTTAATCGGACAAAAACTTTATACTATTAGTCCTATTTCTCATAAAAAAAGAAGAAATTATGGTGAAAAAGAAAGATATTACTCAAAAGATAGACATGAAGCAATAATTTCAAGAGAACTTTGGGAAAAAGTACACGAAATTTTAAAGAAAAGAAATGCTAAATTGTGGTTTGATGGTAAAGAACATACTGATAAGTATAGCAAACGATATGCTTTTAGTAGTAAGATTATTTGTGGATTTTGTGGCACATCTTATACAAGAAGAAAAGGCGATAAAAAGAAAAATGGCAAGTGTAATGTTTATTGGACTTGTAAAGAAAGAATGAGAGATAATAATTGTAAAGATTCTATCTTTATTAGAGAAGAGGCATTAGAAAATCTATTTGTTCAAGTTTATAACTCTATAATCGATAATAAACATAAAACAAAAGAAAAATTGTTTCAAGCAATAAAATCTGTTATTGAAGAAAATAATACACAAGATAAACTAAATAAATTAAAAAAAGAAGAAGATAGTATTCGACAAAAAATATCAAAATTAATTGATTTAAAATTAGAAAATTATATTAATAAAGAGGCATATATTGAGAAAGAGAAAGAATTACAAAATCAATTAAACGATATTTTAAGTAAAAAAGAAGAATATGAAAATATAGAGATTGAAAACAAAAATATGATGAAACGATTAAAAGAAATTGAAGAAATATTAGATGAGCCATTAAAGTTAAAAGAATTTGATCGAGAGGTATTTGATAATATTATAGATAAAATTATTATTGGTGAAATAGAAGAAGATGGTACACACAATAACAAAATTATTAGATTTATTTTAAAAACTGGTAAAGAATTTAAAAAAGATATAAATAAAAATAACGGAAATAAATTAGTGTCATTAATACAAGAAAAGGAATATAGTTTTAGTAATCATTATTTTTGTACTTGCTAGTACTTAAAGATATAAAAATACCTACTCCGATAGTAAT
>CANQXK010000047.1 GCA_947627715.1 uncultured Oscillospiraceae bacterium | reverse complement strand
CGGATGAGGTTCCTCTATTTTTCCCACCTCATCCGTCGCCTGCGGCGACACCTTCCCCGCCCTGCGGGGAAGGCTTTTACCGCTCAATGCCTTCCCCACTTGTGGGGAAGGTGGCCCCCGAAGGGCCGGATGAGGTTCCTCTATTTTTCCCACCTCATCCGTCGCCTGCGGCGACACCTTCCCCGCCCTGCGGGGAAGGCTTTTACCGCTCAATGCCTTCCCCACTTGTGGGGAAGGTGGCCCGAAGGGCCGGATGAGGCCCCACTTGTGGGGAAGGTGGCCCCCGAAGGGGGTCGGATGAGGTTCCTCTATTTACATCCCTATCCCCTGGTACATACTGAACATGGGGACGTAGATGGCGATGACGATGAAGCCGACGAAGATGCCGAGGATGATGGTGATCATGGGTTCGATCATGGCAAGCGCCCGGTCGGAGGCGCGTTCCGCCTCGTCGGTGTAGAACTCGCCGATGGTTCTGAGGGTGTCCTCCAGGGAGCCGGACTCCTCGCCCACGCGGGCCATCTCCACCAGCATATCCGGGAGATTATCCACGTCCGGGAGAACGTCCCCCAGGGACTTGCCCGTCTCAAGCCCGCCGACGCATTTTGCCATATCCACGCCCACGCTGCGCTGGTCCAGGACGCGGGAGACGATGTCGATCACGCGGGTGATGGGCAGGCCCGCGCCCAGGAGGGTGGCGATGGTATTGGCCACCTGCGCGGCGGTGTTCATCTGGGCGATGCGCCCCAGGATGGGGAGCTTGAAGCGCAGGCGGGAGAGCTGGATCTTGCCGTTCTCCGTGCGCCTGTAGGAGAAGAACGCCAGGGCCAAAATCGCCAGGACGATGAGCATGACCGGCCAGAAGTCCCGGAAGAAGTGGGAGATGGCGATGAGCATTCGGGTGATGAGGGGCAGCTCCGCGCCCATGTTCTCGAAGATGCCGGTCATGGTGGGGACCAGCACCACCATGACGATCCCCACCACGACGAAGGCGAGGATAATGACGATGATGGGGTATGTGAGGGCGGATTTGACCTTCTGCCGGACCTTGTGCGCCCGGTCGTAGTAGACCTTGAGGGAGTCGAAGGACTGCTCCAGGGTGCCGGACTCCTCGCCGGCGCGGACGGACTCGATAAAGACGGCGGGGATCTTCTTGCCGTTCTTCTCCAGGCTCCGGGACAGGCTGTAGCCGGCGGCCACGTCGGCGGCGCAAGCCGTCAGAATGCGCTTCATGAGCTTGTCGGAGGTCTGTCCGGCGATCAGCTCCACCACGCGGGACATGGGCAGCCCGGCCTTGAGCATGATGGAGAATTGGCTGGCCACCAGGGAGAGGGATTTGTCCTCTACCCACAGCGGCTCGTTGATGTCGATGTTGATCTTCCGGCGCTGCCGGACGGGCTGGAGGTCCTCCACGATGGGGTACATCTGCCGGAGGTCGTTGACGGCCTCGAACTCGTCATACGCCTCCAGGACCCCGGTGACGGTGGACCCGTCGGAGGCCTGCGCGCGGTATTTGTAGGTTTGCATGGGCATAGCCTCCTTTCAGCAGGGGGGAGAAATTGGAACCTCATCCGGCCCTTCGGGCCACCTTCCCCACAAGTGGGGCCTCATCCGACCCCCTTCGGGGGCCACCTTCCCCACAAGTGGGGAAGGCTTTTTAGAGGTGTAAACGGGGCCGTCAGGGGGGAAATGCCTTCCCCGAAATTGGAACCTCATCCGGCCCCCTTCGGGGGCCACCTTCCCCACAAGTGGGGAAGGCTTTTTAGAGGTGTAAACGGGGCCGTCAGGGGAAATGCCTTCCCCGAAATTGGAACCTCATCCGGCCCTTCGGGCCACCTTCCCCACAAGTGGGGAAGGCTTTTTAGAGGTGTAAACGGGGCCGTCAGGGGAAATGCCTTCCCCGCAGGGCGGGGAAGGTGTCGCCGGAGGCGACGGATGAGGTGGGAACCCCCCGTCTCGTTTCCTCTCCCTCTCAGAACGTATTCTTTCTCACGTACTCCCAATCGCGGGCGGCGCGGCGGGCGGTGTCGGCGGTGATGATGCGATCCTTGAAGAGCCGGATGAGGCAGTTATCCATGGTGATGCTCCCCTCCTGGGCGGAGGTGCCCAGGGCCGAGGCGATCTGGGGGGTCTTGGCCTCCCGGATGAGGTTGCGGATGGCGGGCGTGACCATCATCAGCTCACAGGCGGCGACGCGGCCCCGGTCCCGCCGGGGGACAAGCTGCTGACTGAGCACGGCCATGAGCGTAGTGGACAACTGGAGCCTGATCTGGCGCTGGCGCTCCGCCGGGAACACATCGACCACGCGGTCAATGGCCTCCGGCGCGGAGTTTGTATGTAGGGTGGCAAAGACAAGGTGGCCCGTCTCCGCCGCGGTGAGGGCGGTCTCGATGGTGTCCAGGTCCCGCATCTCGCCCACCAGGATAACGTCCGGGTCCTCGCGGAGGATGGCCCGCAGCCCGTTGGCGTAGCTGTCGGTATCGGTGCCGATCTCCCGCTGGTTGATGACGCACTGGTCGGGGGTGTAGATATACTCGATGGGGTCCTCCAGGGTGATGATATGTTCAGGGGACGTGTGGTTAATGCGGTCCAGCATCGCCGCTAAGGTGGTGGATTTGCCGGACCCCGTCTCGCCGGTGACCAGGACGATGCCCCGGTTGAGGGACGGCAGGGAGTAGACGGCGGGCGGGAGGCCCAGCCCCTCAAGCTCCGGGATCCTGTCCGCCAGAAGGCGGATGGCGCAGGAGACGGATTTCTGCTGACGGAAGATATTCACACGGCAGCGGATGTCGCCGTTAAAGGTGAGGGCCAGGTCCAGCTCGCCAATCTTCCTGATCTTCTCGTACTCCTCCCCCGCCAGCTCCATGGCGTACTCCTCGCAGTCCCGGTCCGACAGGGGCGGAACGTCGGGGAAGCTCTGGAGGACGCCGTCCACGCGCACCTTGGGCGGAAGGCCGCAGACCAGGTGGACGTCGGACGCGCGCAGCGCCCGCGCTGTGGTGATGAGTGTGGTGAGGGTGATGGGCATGACGATCCTCCTTTACGCTTGTGTGAACGGTGTCAGTCCACCGTGGAATTGATGACGCGCACGGCCTCCGACACGGTGGTGTCGCCGCTCAGCACCAGCCGGGCCACGGCCTGGGTGAGGGTGGTATACCGGGAGGCGTCTACGCTCTCCATGAGGTCGGCCCGGTGGTGTCCCCCGGCGATGGCGCGCTTCATCTTGCGGTCCAGCATCAGGATCTCGAAAGCGGCGGTGCGGCCCCGGTAGCCGGTGTGGTAACAGTTGGCGCAGCCGCGACCACGGTAGAATTTATGGTGGCTGTGGGGGTCGAGGCCCAGAAGCTCCAGCTCCTCCGGGGCGGCGTCGTACTCCTCCCGGCAGTCCGGGCAGATGCGCCGCACAAGGCGCTGGGAGATGATGCCGTTGAGGGCCTCGGCGATGATGTACGGCTCCACCCCGATGTCCACAAGGCGGTCCAGGGCGGAGATGGCGTCGTTGGTATGGATGGTGGAAAGCACCAGATGCCCGGTGATAGCCGAGCGCATGGCGATCTCGGCGGTCTCGCCGTCGCGGATCTCGCCCACGGCGATGATGTCCGGGTCCTGACGGAGGATGGAACGGAGGCCGCCGGCAAAGGTGAGGCCCTGGCGCTCGTTGATCTGCACCTGGTTGACGCCGTCGATGTCGTACTCCACGGGGTCCTCAAGGGTGACCAGGTTCACCTCGTCGGTGTTGAGGGAACGGATCATGGTGTACATGGTGGAGGATTTGCCGGACCCGGTGGGTCCCACGATGAGCACCATGCCGGAGGCGTTTTTAAGGAGGGCGTTGTATTTTTCCAGGTCCTCCCCCCGAAGGCCGATGGCCTGGGCGTCCAGAAGCTGGGCCGAGCGGTCCAGCAGACGGATGGCCACCTTCTCGCCGTACATGGTGGGGAGGGTGCTGAGACGAAGATCGATGTCGTGGCCCTTCATGCGCACGTTGGCGCGGCCGTCCTGGGGGACGCGGCGCTCGGAGATGTCCATGCCGCCCATGATCTTCAACCGGCTGACCACGGACGCCTGGATGTCCCGCGGGACGGTGAGGACGCTGCGCAGCAGCCCGTCGATGCGCATCCGAACGATCATCTGTCCGCTGCGCGGCTCCAGGTGGATGTCGGACGCGCGCTCCACGGCGGCGCGCTCGATGATGGAATTGACAAGCCGGACCGTGGGGGCGGCCTGGGAGTCCTCGTCGATCTCCTCAGTCCGGGCGGGAAGGGCCTCCCCGGCGGACTGGTTCTCAAATTTCAGCTCCTCGATGGCGCGAACAGCGCCCTCGTTGCCGTAGAGGGTGGCAATGGCGCGGTCCACCGCCGCGGCGGAGGCGATGCGGGGGGTCACCCGCTTGCGGGTGGCGGTGCGCACGTCCTCGATGGCGACGAAGTTCAGCGGGTCGGCCATCGCCAGCACCAGCTCATCCTTGTTGAGCTTCACCGGGACGACGCTGTGGCGCTTCGCGATGGATTTGGGGAGGAGCTGCGCCATCTCAGGCTGGATATGGACGCGGCTCAGGTCGATGAAGTCGATGCCCAGCTGCATCTCCAGCGTCTCGATGAGATGCTGTTCGCTGATGATGCCCTCGTCCACCAGTACGGCTCCCAGCCGCTTATGGCTCGTCTTTTGCGCCTCAAGCGCCTGCTCCAGCTGCTCCTGCGTGATGAGTCCCACGCTGGTCAGCAGATCGCCAAGCCTCATGTATGCCATCCCAACAGCCTCCCCTCATTGGCAAAAATGCCAGATAAATTTGCGGGTCAAACGGTAGTATTTATAATCATTGTTAACAAGCGACCCCCCCCCGCAGCCAATTTTTGGTAAAGCGAGAGGGGACACCCTGAAATTGTTCTGTTTTTCTGGTTTTTTTCGTCACTTGTGTTCATTATACATGGGGTCATTTAGAAAGTCAATAGTTAAATTGATGTGATTTCACTTTTCTTCTCTAAATCAGATGGCCGGAGGGCGCCGTCCCCGCCGCGCCCGGATCCCCCGCAGACGCGCCGGGGCGGCCTTTCGGAATACGAAGCACTCTTCAAGGGGCGTGGGATACTTAGGGAAAAAACAGCGTCCCCGGACGGGGACGCTGTTTTTTATTTGTCAATTTGTCCAATCTTTCCCTTCCCCGGAGAACGCGCCGCCGGGGAAGGCTGCGGCCCCAGGGCGGAGGCCCGCCGTCAGTCCAAGACCTTGTAGCCCTGGTCCTCCACGGCCTTTTTCAGCGCGGCCATGTCCACGTCCCGCTCCAGGGTGACCACGGCGCTGCCGGCGGTGTGGCTGGGGACGGCCTCGGTGACGCCCGGGACGGCCTCCAGGGCGTTTTTCACGCGCATCTCGCAGTGCGGGCACATCATGCCCTCGATCTTCAATGTTTTTTCCATGGTTTCAGGCTCCTTTTCCTTGTGTTTTCTTTTTTTATCGTGACGGGCGTCACGAATTTTAACGAGGTTGAGGCGCAGGGCGTTGGACACCACGCAGAAGCTGGAAAGGCTCATGGCCGCCGCGCCGAACATGGGATTCAGCGTCAGCCCCAGGCCCACGAATACGCCGGCGGCCAGGGGGATGCCGATGGAGTTGTAGAAGAAGGCCCAGAAGAGGTTCTCGTGGATGTTGCGCAGCGTCGCGCGGCTCAGGCGGATGGCCGCCGGGACATCCAAAAGGTCGCTCTTCATCAGTACCACGTCCGCCGCGTCGATGGCCACGTCCGCCCCCGCGCCGATGGCAAGGCCCACGTCGGCCCGCGTCAGGGCCGGGGCGTCGTTGATGCCGTCGCCCACCATGGCCACCTTCCCCTGCCGCCGGAGCTTCCTGACGACGGCCTCCTTGCCGTCCGGGAGGACGCCGGCGATGACCTCGTCCACCCCCGCCTGAGCGCCCACGGCCCTGGCGGTGCGCTCGTTGTCGCCGGTGAGCATCACCACGCGGATGCCCATGTCTCTGAGCTGCCGCACGGCCTCCGGGCTTCCCTCCTTGATGGCGTCCGCCACGGCGATGACGCCCAGAAGCGCGCCGTCCCGCGCAAAGAGGAGGGGCGTCTTGCCCTCATTTGCCAGGGCGGCGGCCGTCTCCTCCGGCGCGCGGCCCGGCCCCAGCACGCCGCTCATATAGCGCAGGCTCCCGCCGGTGAGGACCGCCCCCTCCAGCGTCGCCGTGACGCCGTTTCCGGGCAGCGCCCGGAAATCCGTGACCGCCGGCGGGTCGATCTTCCGCTCCGCGGCCCGCGCCAGCGCGGCCTTCGCCAGGGGGTGCTCGCTGCCCCGCTCCAGGGCGGCGGCCAGCGTCAGAAGCTCCGTCTCGGAGACCCCCTGGGCGGGGAGAAGGTCGGTGACCTGCGGCTGGCCGGAGGTGACGGTGCCGGTCTTGTCCAGGGCGACGATCTCCACCCGGCCCGTCTCCTCCAGGGAGACGGCGGTTTTGAATAAAATGCCGTTTTTCGCGCCCACGCCGCTGCCCACCATGATGGCAACGGGCGTGGCAAGCCCCAGGGCGCAGGGGCAGGAGATCACCAGCACCGAGATGCCCCGCGCCAGGGCGTAGCCCACGGGCTTGCCCAGCAGGAGCCACACGGCGGCCGTCACCACGGCGATGGAGATCACCGCCGGGACGAAGACGCCGGAGACCTTATCCGCGATCTTGGCGATGGGGGCCTTGGTGGCGGCGGCGTCGGAGACCATTTTGATGATCTGGGAGAGGGTGGTGTCCTCCCCTACCCTGGCGGCGCGGCACCTGAGCAGGCCGTCGGCGTTGACCGTGGCCGCGCTGACCCGGTCGCCGGGGGCCTTGTCCACGGGGATGGACTCCCCGGTGAGGGCGGATTCGTTGACGGCGCTGTGGCCCTCCAGCACCTCCCCGTCCACGGGGACGGTCTCGCCGGGGCGGACCAGGAAGACGTCCCCCACCCGCACGTCCCCGATGGGGACGGTCTCCTCGCGGCCCTGTCGTTCCACATGGGCGGTCTTTGGCGCAAGGCGCATCAGGGACTTGAGGGCGTCGGTGGTGCGGCCCTTGCTCCGGGCCTCCAGCATCTTGCCCACGGTGATAAGGGCCAGGATCATGGCGGCGGACTCGAACCAGAAGTCCATCATGTAGTCCATGACGGCGTCCATGTTCCCCTCCGCCTGGGCGCGGGTCATCTGGAAGAGCACCCAGGTGCTCCAGCCGAAGCTGGCCGCAGACCCCAGGGCCACCAGGGTGTCCATGTTGGGGGCGCGGTGGATGAGGCCCTTAAAGCCGCTGATGAAGAATTTTTGGTTGATCACCATGACGATGGCCGCCAGCAGGAGCTGGAGGAGTCCCATCCCCACGTGGTTGCCCTCAAAGAATTTCGGCACCGGCCAGCCCCACATCATGTGGCCCATGGAGAAGTACATGAGCACCAGCACGAAGCCCACCGACCACAGGAGCCTCCGCCTCAGCGCCGGGGTCTCCCGGTCCACCAGGGCGTCTCCGTCCGCGGCGGGGGCGCTCCCGCCTCCGGCCCCCTTGGGCGACGCGCCGTAGCCCGCGTCCCGGACGGCCTTGAGAATAGCCGCCTCCGAGGCCGTCCCCTCCACGCCCATGGAGTTGGTGAGCAGGCTCACCGCGCAGGCCGTGACGCCGGGGACGGCGGAGACCGCCTTCTCCACCCGCGCCTGACAGGCCGCGCACGACATACCGGTGACGTTATATTGCACCATGTCCCATCACCTCATTTCATCAGCTTCTGGAGAAGCCCTACAAGCTCATCCACCGTCTCGTCATGCCCGGCCCTGATGTCGTCGGCCACGCACGTCTTGATGTGATCAGCCAGAAGCTCCCGCGTAAAGCCGCTCAGGGCCGCGTTGGCCGCCGCCACCTGGGTGAGGATGTCCGCGCAGTAGGCGCTGCGCTCCACCATCCCCCGGATGCCTCGAATCTGGCCCTCGATGCGGTTTAGGCGGTTGATGAGGGAGGTATACTCCTCCGCCGGCCGCTCCTTTGTCTTGTGACAGCAGTGACATTCCATATCGCAGTTCATGGTTTTATGATACCCCCTCCGGGTATTTTTATGCATTATATACCCCACGGGGGTATTTGTCAAGGGATAATAAAAAATTTTTGTCCCCGTAAAGGGCAGGGCGGAACGCAAAAATGGCGCCCTTGCCGCGAAGCGGGAAGGGAGCTGTCCGGCAACGCCGGACTGAGGGTTAAACCGACGATAGAGCGGCCCTTGGGGGCGAACCGACAACAAAGCGGTCCTTTGACGGTGTAACCCTCAGTCACGCTGGCGCGTGACAGCTCCCTTTATCAAAGGGAGCCAAAGAGGTATTTTGATTTGATTCCGTCGCCTCCGGCGACAACCACGCAAAAAGCCTTCCCCACTTGTGGGGAAGGTGGCCCCCGAAGGGGGCCGGATGAGGCCGACGAGCGCCCGGCCCCCATTATTTTTTCAACTTTCCTCTTGACAATTTCCCATTATTACAGTAAACTTAATATACTAACCGTAATAAGGGGGGATGTCTTTTGAGAGACGCGATCAGCGGCGGTGCGTTGACAGAGGCGACGTTTTATGTGCTTCTGGCGCTATTTGAGCCGCGGCACGGGTATGCCGTCATGCAGTTCATCGAGTCTGAGACGGGCGGGCGGCTGGCGCTGGGCGCGGGGACGCTCTACGGGGCGCTGAACGCTCTGGAGGAGAGGGGCTGGATCCGGCGGCATGGGGATGAGGGAGGCAGGAAAAAAGAATTTGTGATCACAGCCGTGGGAAGAGAGGCGGCGGCGCGGGAGCTTGAGCGGCTGCGGGGCCTTACCGCCACGGCGGAGAAAATCTTAGGAGGTGCAAAATGAGCAAGACGGTCAACCGCTGGTTTGGGTGGTCTCAGAAGGCCCAGGTCAAGTGGCTCAACAAGATGGCGGACAAGGGCTTTCGCCTCTCCGGCACCACCGTCGCCGGATATGTGTTTGAGGCGTGCCGCCCCGGCGAGGTCGAGTACGCCGTGGAATTTGTGGGCTGCTTCTCCAGGGAAAAGGCCGACGAGTACGCCCTCTTTTTGGAGGGACTTGGGTATCGGACGTTTTTCAAGAATCTCAATCTAAATTGGAACGTGGGCAAGGTGGAGGTACGCCCCTGGGCGGACAAGGGCGCGCGGCTGTCAAGAAACGAGACCACCTATAACCGGGAGCTTCTGATCGTGGAGAAGGAGCGGGACGGCAAGCCCTTCCAGCTGCGCACCACTGCGGCGGACAGGCTGGCCTACGCCAAAATGGCGGTGAAGCCCTGGATATGGTTCTTCGCCGCCTTCGCCGTCTGCGGCCTTCTTCTGCGCTCCTGGCCCTTCGCCATTCCGGCGGGCCTGGCGCTTATCGTGATCGTGATCTTCCTGGGGAAGATCGCAAAGCTGAAAAAGGAGAGCCGGATCAACGAGTAGAGGAAGAAGCGCGTTCCCGCGCCCGGCTCCCCTCTTCCATTAATTTTTCAACTTTCATCTAAAAGAGCCGGGAATTTGAAAAATTCCCGGCTCTTTTTGCAGTTATGGACGGGGGTCGGAGGCGGGCGGGATGTACTCCACCAGGTCCGCCACCCCCACATGGAGGTAGGAGCATAGCTTGCAGAGGAAGAGGGAATCAATGCGCTGAAAATCGTTGCGGCAGTAACGGTTGAAATTATGGCGGGGAATATCTAAATCCTTGCAGATGCGGTTTTTGGAGATTCCGCGCTCTGTCAGAATATCCATCAGCTTTAAACGAAGCTCTCCGTATTCCATAAAAGCACCCCTCACTATTTGTTTATGTTATTTTACGGAAATTTACGAAAAAATATAATTCACAGTATTGCCAGGCAACAAATCTTGTGGTAATATTTATGGAGGTACTATTTTTTAAGGAGGGGCACATAATGACAGAAAAAGACCGTGAAGAGGAAGAGTACGGGGAATTGCTGGCCGTGATGAGAGATGAGTGCGACGAAGAGACGCTGATCATCCTCTACAAGTGGGAATTTCTCGATATGCCGGCGGAGCATCACGACAGGATCATGATAGACTCGCTTTTGAAGGTCATGAAGGAGAGGGGGATCCAGATCCCCACGGTCCAGCCCGACGGCCAGGTGGATTACGGCAAATATGACCACCTCAAGGACTACGACCTTCAACATTGTTTTGCCGACATGGAAAGGATAGAAAGAGCTAATTTAGAAAATTACAAAAAGGAACATCAAATAAATGACCATATATGAAAAGCGCCCGGACAGAGGTCCGGGCGCTTTTGTCTGTTGGGAACGTCTCAGGCGGGGATCACTGCTTTTTCACGCTCTCCACGATGCCCTCGGCAAGGCCGGCGAGGCCCTGGATCTCGGAGGGGATGATGATCTTGGTGGCCTGGCCGTTGGCGGCGGCGGCAAACGCCTCCAGGGCGCGGATTTTGATGACCGCGTCGTTGGGGTTGGCCTCGTTGAGGAGCTTGAGGCCCTCGGCGGTGGCCTGCTGGACCTTCAGGATCGCCTCGGCGCGGCCCTCGGCCTCCAAAATGGCGGCCTGCTTCTTGGCGTCGGCGCGGAGAATGGCGGACTCCTTCTCGCCCTCGGCGGAGAGGATGGCGGCGCGTTTCTCGCCCTCGGCCTTCAAGATCGCCTCGCGGCGCTCGCGCTCGGCTTTCATCTGCTTCTCCATGGCGGACTGGATCTCCTTGGGAGGCAGGATGTTCTTCAGCTCCACGCGGTTGACCTTGAT
>CANQXK010000046.1 GCA_947627715.1 uncultured Oscillospiraceae bacterium | reverse complement strand
AGTATCTGGGGGTGAAGGACATCGCCTGGAACCGTCCCAGGAGCCTGCCCTATCCCACCGAGAACCCCTGGGCATAAGGAAAAAAGCGAAGCCTTTTCTAAAATTCATACCGCCCCGCGTCAGAAGACGCGGGGCGGTATTTTTTATGGAAATGGAAACCGAGGGGGGAACATCCGTTTTCTCAGATGTTCTCGATCTTGATGAGGTTCGTGCCGCCGCTCTTGCCGGTGGAGGCGCCGCCGGTGATGACGATGCGATCCCCGGACTTGATGGGGAAGGCCTTCTTTGCCAGCTGCGTGGCCATGTAGAAGAGGACGTCGGTGGAGTTATACTGCTCGGAGAGGGCCGGGCAGACGCCCCAGGAGAGGTTCAGCTTGCGCCAGGACTTCTCGTCCGTGGTGACGCCCAGAATGTCCACCGGGCAGCGAAAGCGCGAGACCATCCGCACGGTCTTCCCTGAGAGGGAGCACACGGCGATGACCTTGGCCCCCACGTCGATGGCCATGCCGCAGGTGGCGTGGGAGATGGCGTCGGCGGTGCTGTGGATCTTGAAGTTGAAGGTGCGGAACTGCTCGTTGAAGTCGATGCCCCGCTCGGCCTCCTCGGCGATCTTCGACATGGTCTCCACCACCAGGACGGGGTGCTTGCCGCTGGCTGTCTCGCCGGAGAGCATGATGGCGGAGGTGCCGTCGTAGACGGCGTTGGCCACGTCGGAGATCTCGGCACGGGTGGGCCGGGGCTTCTCGATCATGGACTCCAGCATCTCCGTGGCGGTGATGACCATCTTGCCCAGGAGCCGGCACTGGGTGATGATGTGCTTCTGGATGCCCGGCAGCTCCTCGAAGGGGATCTCCACGCCCAGGTCGCCGCGGGCCACCATGATGCCGTCGCACTCGGCGCAGATCTCCTCGATATTGTCCACGCCGGCGCGGTTCTCGATCTTGGCGATGATGTCGATGCCCTTCACGTTGTGCTCGGCCAGAAGGTCCTTGATGTCGCGGATGTTCTGGGCCTCGGAGACGAAGGAGCAGGCGATGAAGTCCACGTCGTTGGCGACGCCGAAGAGGATGTCGGCCTTGTCCTGCTCGGAGAGGTAGACCTGCTTCAGCACCTTTCCGGGGAAGGCCATGGACTTGCGGTCGGAGAGGACGCCGCCCACCACCACCTCGGTGCGCACCTCGGTCTTGGTGGTGCCGGTGACCCGGAAGGTCATGAGGCCGTTGTTCAGGAGGATGGTGTCCCCCCGGTTCAGCTCCTGGGGGAGGTCCCCGTAGCTCACGGAGACGCGCTCCTGATTGCCCACGATGTCCTCCGTGGTGAAAACAAACTCGTCGCCCTCCTTGAGGGTGACCTTTCCGCCCTCGAAGGTGCGGATGCGGTACTCGGGGCCTTTGGTGTCAAGAAGGATGGCGATGGGGAGATTCAGCTTCTCCCGGACCTTTTTGATGAGGTCGATGGTGACCTGATGGCTCTCGTGGGTGCCGTGGGAGAAGTTGAGACGCGCCACGTTCATGCCGGCAAGGCACATCTTCGTCAGGGTCTCCTCGTTGGCGCAGGCGGGGCCGATGGTACAGACGATCTTTGTTTTTCTCATGGGCTGCTCCCTTCCGTTCTTTTGATGATACTTCTATTTTAGTAGCATTTGGCACAATCGTCAAGGGCCATTTCGCCTTTTTATAGGTAAAACGGTAAAATTTACGGCTCCGAGGCCTCCCCGCCCTCCTGCTCCTCCACGCTGACGGCGGAGATCTCATAGGCGGTCTTGCGAACGGCCTCCTCGCCCACCATTTTTATGTATTCCCGGCTCTGGATGCGGCCCTTCACGCAGACGCAGGTCCCCGCGGCCCACGTGGAGGCGCGGCGCGCCATCGCCCCCCAGGCGATGCAGGGGATGTAGTCGCTCCTGCCGTAGCCCCGACTGACACCCAGCATCAGGTCGCTGATCTCCCGGCCCATGGGCGTGCGCCGCAGGGTGGGTTCCCGGCACAGCGCCCCGGTGAGCTCCACGGAGTTTTCAAAATCGTCCGCAGTGAACGCAAACTGCCTTGCAAGGACGGTGATCACCAGCCGGGGACCCACGCCGGAGTGGTTGTTCCAGGAGCGGACCTCCCCCAGGACGCGCAGACGCGGCATATCCTCCACCTCAAGGCTCCCCAGCATGGACTCATGGGCCAGAATGTTGATGACGTCCTCCGCGCCGGAGAGCCGCCGGACGGTGAGGGGGAATCGGAAATAGACGCCGTCGCGGCCCTCGTGGGACCGCTCCGGCGGGGCGGCGACCTCCCCGCATAGCCGGACAATGTCATTTGCTCTTGTCATGATCTGCTCCTCCCAAGGCCGTTTTTCTGTGGAGAGTATATGTCCCGCCGGGGGAAGATAGAATCTTTATAAAAGTTTAATACTTTGTGCCCTTGAATTGCCGGGAGTTTGTGCTATAATAGCCGGGTATGGGACAAAACCGCGCCATACGGGGCGGTTTTTGCGCGGTTTGGGAGCTTGATGAGAGAGAAAAGGTATGGAAGAGTCAACTGAAAAGGAAATAAAGCTGACGCCCAGGGGCGGCTTCCTCCTGCATATGCTGGTGGGGGCGGTCATCGGCATCGGGGGGATCCTCCCCGGCGTCTCCGGGGGCGTCATGGCGGTGTCTCTGGGGCTTTATAAGCCCATGATCGACGCCATCGCCGGGTTTTTCAAGGCGCCCAGAAAGAACTTCTTCTTTCTGCTGCCCGTCGGCCTGGGCGCGGCCCTGGGGTTCTTCCTGGGGGCGGTGGCCCTCAGCGGCCTTATGGAGCGGTGGGAGACGCAGGTGATGTGGCTGTTCCTGGGGCTGGTCGCCGGGGGCGTGCCCTCCTTTATCCGGGAGGCCAACGAGAGGGGCTTCAAAAAACGCTACCTGCTGGCTACCCTTCTGGGGGCGGCGCTGGCCTCACTGATGCTGCTGCTGAAGGACGGCGACGTGAAGGTGGAGAACGTGGCGTCGCTCTCGCCGCTGATGGCGGTGATCGCCGGGGCCATCGTCTCCGTGGGCACCGTGATCCCCGGCATCTCCACGTCCTTCATCCTGATGTATATGGGCTGGTACAAGGCCATGATGGACGCCTTCGCCGACGCGGAGGTCGTCACCGTTATCTTCCTGGGGATCGGCGCGGCGGGGTGCTTTTTGGCTACCGTCAAGGCGGCCCGCTGGCTCTTCGACCGCTTCCACGGCTGGGCCTACTACGCGGTCCTGGGGTTCCTCATCGTCTCCGGGGCGCTGATATTCCCCGGCTTTTCCGGGGGCTGGCAGACCGCCGTGGGCCTTCTCCTGGCCGCCGCGGGCTTTGCGGGGGCGTTTGTAATGGGGAAGCTGAGCGTGTGACCGGGGCCGCGCCGGGGGAAAATCAAGTCCGTTTCCGGGGCGCGCGCCCCGGAAATTTTATGCCCGAAAAATGGCCCTCCGCCCCGAAAAAAGGAAACTTTACATATATTTAACGTAAATATGATTTCCATTTTAACCTTTGCGGGTGTATAATATAGGATGTGAGAAAGTTGTTTCCCGAAAGGGCGCGGGAGGAGGGGAACGTTTGATTTACCTTCTTGAGGACGACGAGAGCATCCGCAGCTTTGTGGAGTACGCGCTGGTCAGCTCCGGGTTCGAGACCCGCGGGTTCGAGCGGCCATCGGATTTCTGGCGGGAGCTGGACAAGGCCGTGCCGTCCCTCCTGCTCCTGGACATCATGCTCCCGGAGGAGGACGGGCTGGAGATCCTGGGAAAGCTCCGAGCGCGGCGGGACACCGCGCGCCTGCCGGTCATCATGCTCACGGCGCGGGGCACGGAGTACGACAAGGTCCTGGGGCTGGACCGGGGGGCGGACGACTACATCGCCAAGCCCTTCGGCATCATGGAGCTTATCTCCCGCGTCCGGGCCATCCTCCGGCGGGTGGAGCCGGAGGAGCGGGCCGGGGAGCTGGCCCTGGACGGACTGAGCCTGTCCCTCTCCACGCGCACGGTGACGGCGGGGGGCGAGAGCGTGGCCCTGACGCACAAGGAATTTGAGATCCTGGCGCTTTTAATGTCGAAGCCGGGGACCGTGTTCACCCGCGATAGGATCCTCTCCGCCGTGTGGGGCGCGGGATTCGACGGGGAGAGCCGGACGCTGGACGTCCATATCCGCACCCTTCGCGCAAAGTTGGGGGCGCGGGGAGAGCTTATCCGCACCGTTCGCGGGATAGGCTATAAGATGGAGGATAAGGTATGACAAAAAAGATAACCTGGGCCGTGGCCGTCACGGCCGCCCTGGGGCTTGGACTGGCGCTGGGGGCGTATTTCGGGATGCCGGAGGCGCTGTTCATCACTCTGGCGTGTCTCTACGCCGTTTTTTCCGCCGCCTTCGCGGGGCTGGCCGCCAGGAACATCGTCAAGCCCCTCCGGGATTTTGACCCGGAGCGCAAGACCGGGCAGGGGTACAAGGAGATCGAGCCGATCATGGACAGGCTCACCCGGCAAAGCCAGCTCATCGATATGCAGATGGCCGGCCTTAAACGCTCCCAGGAGGAGTTCCGGGCCATCACGGATTCCATGGCGGAGGGCTTCGTCCTGGTGGACACGGATATGAAGCTGGTCAGCTACAACCCCAGCGCCCGGAAGCTCATGGGGGACGGGGGCGTGGAGTCCTCCGGCCTTTTCCGCGACGCGGCCCAGCAGGCCCTGGAGGGCCGGCACACCGAGCGCACGGCGGAGCTTGACGGGCACGTCTATCAGATCCTGGCAAGCCCCGTGGAGGACGGCGGGCGCATCACCGGCGCCGTCATCGTCACCCTGGACATCACCGAAAAGGCCCACCGGGAGGCCATGCGGCACGACTTCTCCTCCAACGTCTCCCACGAGCTGAGGACGCCCCTGACCTCCATCTACGGCATCTCGGAGCTTATGATGAACGGGATGGTGAAGCCGGAGGACGTGACGGACTTCGCCAGGAACATCCATGACGAGTCCGGCCGCCTCATCGCCCTTATCAACGACATCATCAAGCTCACCCAGCTGGACGACGGCGTTTACGAGCTTGAGCGGGCGGAGGTGGACCTGGTGGCGGTGGCAAAAAGCGTGGTGGCGCGGCTCAAGCCCGTGGGGGCGCTGCGGGGCATCGAGTTTGCGGTCACCGGGTCTCCGGCCACTGTGCACGGCATCCCGTCGGTCATCGACGAGATGGTCTACAACCTGGCCGACAACGCCATGAAATACAACGTGGAGAACGGGCGGGTGCTGATCAGCACCGCCACCCTCTCCGGCCGGCCCGTGATCACCGTGTCCGACACCGGCATCGGCATCCCCAGGGAGCACGTGGACCGGGTGTTCGAGCGGTTTTACCGGGTGGACAAGAGCCACTCCAAGAAGATCGGCGGCACGGGCCTGGGCCTCAGCATCGTCAAGCACGGCGCGGCGGTCCACGGCGCCAGCGTGGACCTGAAGAGCCGCCCCGGACGCGGCACCGTGGTCACCATCACCTTCCCCGCTCCGGGCGAGGACGCCCCTCCCGCCCCGGCGGACACAGACAAGACGGAGGAGTAAGGCATGAGCTTCGACATTTTCGACGTGATCTCCCTCTTCGGCGGCCTGGCGCTGTTCCTCTTCGGCATGAATTTGATGAGTTCGTCCCTGGAAAAGCGGGCCGGCGGCCGGCTGAAGGCCCTGCTCTCCAACATCACGTCAAACCCCTTTAAGGGCTTTCTGCTGGGCGTGGGCGTGACGGCGGTGCTCCAGTCCTCCTCCGCCACCACGGTGATGGTGGTGGGCTTCGTCAACTCCGGCCTTATGACCCTGGGCCAGTCCGTGGGCATCATCGTGGGCGCGAACCTGGGGGCCTCCATCACCCCGTGGCTTTTGTCCCTGGCGGGAGTCCAAGGGGGCAGCGTCCTGCTGGAGATCTTCAAGATGTCCACCATCACCCCGGTGATGGCGTTCATCGGGGCCATCCTCTACATCTTCCAGAAGAAGCCCGCCAAGCGCGACACGGGCATGATCTTCCTGGGCTTCGCCATCCTCATGTACGGCATGGAGGCCATGAGCGGGGCCGTGGAGGGGCTGCGGGATATGCCCCAGTTCGGAGAGATCATCTCCGTCCTGTCCAACCCCCTGGTGGGCGTGCTGGCCGGTACGGTGATCACCGCCGTGATTCAGTCCTCCTCCGCCTCCATCGGTATCCTGCAGGCCCTGGCTACCACGGGGAAAATCAGCTACGGCACGGCCATCCCCGTGATCATGGGCCAGAACATCGGCACCTGTATCTCCGCCATCCTCTCCTGTATCGGCGCGTCCAAGAACGCCAAGCGCACGGCGCTCATCCATCTGAGCTTCAACGTGCTGTCCACCGTGGTGATCCTGCCGCTCTACTACCTTATATATTATCTCCTGGGCCTCAGCTTCGCCGGGGCCGCCGCCACCCCGGTGGGCATCGCCCTGGTGAACACCGTCTACAAGCTGGTCTCCATCGCCGTGCTGGCCCCGGTGCTGAGATTCCTGGAGCCGCTCTCGCGGGTCCTCATCCGGGACTCCGCCCAGGGCGGGGAGGAGACGCTTCTGGACGAACGCCTCCTCAAATCACCCGCCGTGGCCGTGGCCCGGTGCCGGTCCGTCACCGTCTCCATGGCGGAGCTGGCCGTCCGCTCCATTTCCGACTCCTTCCGGCAGATTGCCGCCTATGACGAGGAGCTGGCGGAGACCATCATCGAGGCCGAAGCGAAGGTGGACTACTACGAGGACAGGCTTGGCACCTACCTTGTGAAGCTCTCCGGGCAGAACCTCTCCTCCGCCGACAACGCCCAGGCCACAAAGCTCCTCCATATGATCAGCGACTTTGAGCGCATCTCCGACCACGCGGTCAACATCCTCAAATCCGCCGAGGAGATCCACGAGAAGAAGCTCCGCTTCTCCTCCGACGCCATGCAGGAGATCAACACCATGATCGACGCGGTCAGCGAGATCATGGGCCTGGCCCTGGCCTCCTTCCGGGACGACGACCTCAACTCCGCCGTGATGGTGGAGCCTCTGGAGCAGGTGGTGGACAGCCTGAAGGACCGCATCCGCCTCAACCACGTCAAGCGTATGCAGACGGGGGAGTGCACCATCGAGCTGGGCTTCATCCTCACCGACATCCTGACGAACTTGGAGCGCGTCAGCGACCACTGCTCCAACATCGCCGGGTATATGCTGGAAATGAGCGGCGACAACACCGACATCGGCGTCCACGAGTTCCTGCACAACGTCCGCAGCGGCGACACCAAGGAGTTTAACGACTACTACGATTACTTCAAGGTGAAGTACCGTATGCCTGAGCGTGCCTGAGATCACAAGAGAAAGGCCGCCCTTTTTCCGGGATTCCCCGCTGAAAGGGCGGCCTTTTTCCGCCCCTGAAAAATTTTTAAAAAAAAGAGAAAATTTCTCTTGACAAAGTAGTCAAGGTCTGCTATTCTATCAAAGCGCCTGCAGGTGAGGTATGCCCGCGCGCGTACTGCGAGGATCCGGGAGATTGCGCCAACCGGCGGTAACTTCCGGGGAGTATGTCCGGTCGTAGTCCGGGGCGCTTCTCAAAACCCGACATGACCCAGCGAAGCGGTCATGGAGGGAGAGGAGGAGCGAAGACAGCGTGTGAGCCGTGAGACAAGCGCGTAAGCGACTGTCGAGCGGCGAAGAACGCGGCTTCCGCGACGACGACGCAATCGGGCGGTCGAAGAATTACTGTGCTATTGACGGTCAATCGCGTATATCGTCTGAGCAAAGAAGTCGGCCGGATTCGTCCGGCGCTTTTTGTGGGCAGGAGTGATACGCACGGATATGTGGACAGAATTTTTCACCGTACTATCAAATGTACGATTTTGGAGGAAGAAACATGGCAGCAGCAAAGAAAACCATCCGCATCAGGCTCAAGGCCTATGACCACCAGCTCATCGACCAAACCGCCGAGAAGATCGTGGAGACCGCGAAAAGGACCGACGCCAAGGTCTCCGGCCCCATCCCCCTGCCCACCAAGAAGGAGGTCGTCACCATCCTTCGCGCCGTCCATAAAGATAAGGACTCCCGTGAGCAGTTCGAGAGAAGGACCCACAAGCGCCTCATCGACATCATCGCCCCCACCCAGAAGACCGTAGAAGCCCTGATGTCTCTGGAGCTTCCCGCCGGCGTGGAAATTGAAATCAAGCTTTGAGGCCCGCGCCACATTATTTATTTGTTTACACCCATCGTGCGCGACTTGCGTTAAGCGCACGGGGTCAAGTCGGCGGAAGGACTTACGGTTGCTAAGAGTCCAGGCCGTCGACCAATAACCTTTAAAGGAAGGAATAGATCAAAATGGAAATGACAAAGGTCATCATCGGCAAAAAGGTCGGCATGAGCCAGATCTTCGATGAAGCCGGCAAGGTCGTCCCCGTGACGGTCATCGAGGCCGGCCCCTGCGTGGTCACGCAGGTCAAGACCACCGAGAAGGACGGCTACGATGCCATCCAGCTCGGCTTCGAGGACGTCCCGGAGAAGAAGCTCACCAAGCCTGAGGTTGGACACCTGAAGAAGGCCGGTACGGAGCTGAAGCGCCACCTGAAGGAGTTCAGGCTGGCCGACTGCTCCAAGTTCGAGGTCGGCGACGAGATCCGCGCCGATATGTTCCAGAAGGGCGATCAGGTGGACATCACCGGCGTCAGCAAGGGCAAGGGCTATCAGGGCGCCATCAAGCGCTTCAACGCCCAGCGCACGCCCACCAGCCACGGCGGCGGCCCCGTTCACCGTCACGCCGGCTCCATGGGCTCCACCTCCACCCCCTCCCGCATCTACAAGGGCAAGATCGGCGCCGGACACATGGGTTCCGAGACCGTCACGGTGCAGAACCTGGACATCGTCCACATCGACCCCGATCTCAATATGATCGCCGTTCGCGGCGCGGTGCCCGGCCCCAAGGGCGGCATCGTGTATCTGAAGAACACGGTCATCAACCGCAGCAAGGTCAAGGGCCCCGCCCAGACCGTCAGCTCCAACCCGCAGAAGCGGTCCGCACGTGGCTGAGAAAGGAGAGAGTGAATTATGCCTAAAGCAAATGTTTACAACATGGCCGGAGAGGTCATAGGCGAAGTCCAGCTCTCCGAGGCCGTTTTCGGCGTCGAGCCGAACGTCGCGGCCATGCACACCGTTGTCCGCAGCCACCTGGCCAACCTCCGTCAGGGCACCCAGAGCGCCCTCACCAAGGCCGAGGTCTCCGGCGGCGGCATCAAGCCCTGGCGTCAGAAGGGTTCCGGCCGCGCCCGTCAGGGTTCCACCCGCAACCCCCACTGGACGCACGGCGGCGTCGCCTTCGCGCCCAAGCCCCGTTCCTATGCCTTCTCCGTCAACAAGAAGGTCCGCGCCCTGGCGATCCGCTCCGCCCTCTCCGACAAGGCCGGCGAGCAGAACGTCATCGTGGTGGACGGGCTGAACGTGGACGAGATCAAGACCAGCGTTTTCAAGACCTTCCTGGACAAGATCGGCGCCAATAAGAAGGCCGTCGTCATCACCCCGGAGGTCAACCGCAACGTGGTGCTCTCCGCCCGCAACATCCCCGGCGTCACCACCACCATCGCCACAATACTCAGCGCTTACGACCTCATCAACGCCGACAAGATCGTCGTGGACAAGGCCGCGCTTGAGAAAATCGAGGAGGTATACGCATAATGAAGACCTCTTATGATATTATCCTTCGCCCCATCATCACCGAGCAGTCCATGGAGGCGCTGGACCTGAAGAAGTACGTCTTTGAGGTCGCCAAAAGCGCCACCAAGGCCGATGTGAAAAAGGCCGTTGAGGAGATCTTCGCCGTGAAGGTGGACAGCGTCAACACCCTGAACGTCCGCGGCAAGGCCAAGAGGACCGGCCGTTATCCCGAGGGAATGACCCGCACCTGGAAAAAGGCAGTGGTCAGGCTCACCGCCGACTCCAAGCCCATCGAGTTCTTCGAGGGCATGGTATAAGGGAGGATAAGAGAAAATGGCAATTAAGAATTTTAAACCTACCACCCCGTCCCGGAGGCATATGTCCGTCTCCGGCTTCGACGGAGTCGATAAGAAGGCCCGCCCTGAGCGCGCCCTCACCGAGGTACTCAAAAAGCACGCCGGACGCAACAGCTACGGCCACATCACCGTCCGCCACAAGGGCGGCGGGAACCGCAGGAAGTACCGCGTCATCGACTTCAAGCGCCAGAACGCCGGCGTCCCCGGCACCGTCCTGAGGCTTGAGTACGACCCCAACCGCTCCGCCTATATCGCCCTTGTGGAGTTTGAAGGCGGCGAGCGCCGCTACATTCTCGCCCCCGTGGGCCTGAAGGCCGGCGACACCGTCATGAGCGGCCCTGAGGCCGACATCAAGCCCGGCAACGCCCTGCCCATCAGCAACATCCCCGTGGGCACCGTTATCCACAACATTGAGCTTTACCCCGGACGCGGCGCGCAGCTTGTCCGCTCCGCCGGAAGCGCCGCTCAGCTGATGGCCAAGGAGAACGGCATGGCGCAGGTCCGCCTGCCCTCCGGCGAGTACCGCTATATTAGGCTGGACTGCATGGCCTCCATCGGCCAGGTGGGCAACATCGACTACGCCAACATCCATCTGGGCAAGGCCGGGCGCGTGCGCCACATGGGCGTGCGTCCCACCGTCCGCGGCTCCGTCATGAACCCCGTTGACCACCCCCACGGCGGCGGCGAGGGCAAGAGCCCCATCGGCCGTCCCGGCCCCGTTACCCCCTGGGGTAAGCCGGC
>CANQXK010000045.1 GCA_947627715.1 uncultured Oscillospiraceae bacterium | reverse complement strand
AAGAAGGCGGCGGAGTCAAGGCACTCCTCCAGCTTCAGCTTTTTGGGGAGCAGCTTGCGGATGTCGTTGAGGTCCCCGCTCTGGGAGACCTTCATGTACAGCGACAGGACGTAGAAGCCCACCACGGCGAACAGCAGATCGTAGATCAGTCCGAAATTCATGTTTCCTCCTCCTTCTCATCGGCGTTCTCCCCGTCCTCATCCTCCTCGGCGACGCCCAGGCGCTCTTCCATGTGGAAATCCGCGTTGAGCTGCGCGTAGACGGCCTGCAGCCCCATAAGGCAGGGGAACCACAGGCCCAAAATGGGCATCAGCAGGGTGGAGTGGGGCAGCAGGACGACGATGAGCGCCCAGTAAAGCCCCTGGAGCAGGATGGACTTGAGGATCGTGAGAGGGTGCGCCATACACATAAAGAGGCTGTTGCGAAAGACCTGAACGGCGGTGAGGTCCGAAAAGACCCGCTGCGGCCAGAAATAGGTGAAGATCGCCGTGGCCGCCACCAGGGTGATGCCGGTGCACAGGTACACCCCGCCGGAGAGCGTGCCGCCAAAGGCGAGGATGAACCCCTCGGAGGCCAGCAGGGCCAGAATGGCCCCCAGCACGGCGCCGGGTATCAGGCAGTCCCTGAAGTCCCGCCGCCAGGCGTGGCGGTACTTCTTCCACCAGCCGCCGGGGACGTCCCGCAGGGCGTGGAGCATACCGTCCACCATCGCCCCGTAGAACGGCCCGAAGAAGGCCCCTCCCAGAAGCCCAGCCGCCAGGACGATCAGGAAATTGTTCCTCCACAGTCCCAGCGCCATACCCGCGAGAGCGGGGATCAGGCCCACGATACACAGGAAATTGCACGCCAGGAACCGGCCGAGGTTGTCCCCGATAAGCTCGAAAAACCGCAGGATCCCCCGCTTGCGGGGCCGGCCCGCGTCCGATTTGCCCATACCGCGCCACAATCCGTCAAACAGCATTTTATCGCTCCTTTCAGCCCCCGCCCGCCGGGCGGAGACGATGTTTTTTTCACAGGAGGTGTCCGCCGTGAGGCCCTTTGGAAAATACAAGACCTTGAAAAACTGGCTCGCCTACAACTGGGGTTGGATCGCGCTGGCCGTGCTGGCCGTCCTCTTCGTCCTCTATACCACCCTTCTCCAGCCCGCGCAGCCCGACCCGGACTATCGGATCAGCTGGGTGGGCGCCAGCGCCCTCAGCGGGCAGGAGGAGCAGGCGCTTTGCGCCGCCCTGGAAAATTTGGGCAAGGACGAGAACGGGGACGGGCGCGTGACCGTCGCCGTGACCCAGTACCGGGTGGACTTCACGCTGACAAACAGGGACCAGGGGTTTGAGGACAACTACGCCTCTGTGCTGAAGCTGTTGGCGGAGCTTCAGCAGGGCAGCTGCTACCTCTTTCTGATGGATGAGCCGGAGCAGTTCCAGCGGTCCACCGGCGTCCTTCAATACCTGGACGGCGCCGTCCCCTCCGCCGCGCAGGAGGGCTACGAGAGCGAAAACTGGGAGCGGATGTGCGTCCCCTTTAAGGCCGAGGGCTTTGACCGGGCCGCCTGGCTTGGCAGACGGTGCGTCTTTGGGGACAGGACCGCCGCAGAGCTTTACCCCGGCGCGGAGGAACTCTTCGCCGCCGTTGCCGCAAGGTCGTAACGCCATTATAGCATACCCGCCGCCCTGTTCACAACAAAAACCGTAAAATCGCCCGCCCGGAGCCGGGGCCGCGCCCCGCCGGGCCTCACAAAACGTAAATGCGAGGGGACTATATATGATCGAAAGCCTGCACGGTACGCGGGAGACCGTCAATTTCCGCAGCTCCTCCGTGGTCCGCTTCTACCACAACGACGCCTATGAGGATTACCCGCCCCACTGGCATCTCCAGGGGGAGATCATCGCGCCGCTGATAAACGGCTACGAGGTCACGGTGGCGGACAGGACCCTGTCCATGTCGCCGGGGGACGTGCTGATCATCGCCTCCAGCGAGCTTCACTCCATCCGCGCCCCCCGCACGGGGGACAGGTACATTTTGAATTACAGCACGTCTCTTTTTGAGCAGATGCCGGAGCTGTCGTTCATCCTGACCCTGATCCAGCCATACTGCCTCCTGTCCGCCGCGGCCATGCCGCGTGTCACGAGCCAGCTGATGGACATTCTCCAGCGCATCGAGGTGGAGCACAACAGCACAACGGAGGTGTTCCGCGACGCGGAGATCTGCTCCCTCCTCATCCACTTCTTCGTGCTGGTGGGGCGGTACGCCGTCAATATGGAGCGTTTCCAGAGCCTGACGCCCCCCAAGCAGCAGGAGTACGCCGAGCGTTTTGTCTCGGTGTGCGACTACATCAACAGCCATTGCACCGAGAACCTGACGCTGGAGCAGGTGTCCGAGCAGGCGGGGTTCAGCAAATACCACTTCGCCCGCCTCTTCCGGGAGTTCACCGGCACCACCGTCCACAACTACATCATCAACCGCCACATCCTCTACGCCCAGAGCCTCCTGGCGGACGAGACCCTCCCGGTGGCGGAGGTCTCCATGCGCTCAGGCTTCAACTCCCTGTCCACCTTCAACCGCATCTTCAAAAAGCAGATGGGCTGTACGCCCTCGGAATACCGCAAGCTGCAAAACCGCGGCGGCCCGGAGGGGGAGGACGCCTCCGCCGGGGGCTGACCGCCGGAGAAGGGCGGTGCTGTTTTCCCGCAAGCTGACGCGGCCCTCTAAAGAGGGCCGCTTTTTTATGCGTAGATGGGGCGGCCCTTGTCGTCCTGGATGCCGCTGAGGCGCAGGAAGTAGCTGTTGATCACGTCGCACCACTCCCTGGCGTGGCGGGCCTGGTGGACGAACCGGGCGTGCATCCGCCGGTACACGTCCTCAGGCAGCTTGCCCTCCAGCCCCTCCACCATGCGCAGGAACGCCTCCGCCTCGCTGGCCCCCTCAAAGTGGGTGTCGTAGATGTGCTGGATGACGGTGACGCCGCTTTTGAGCATATAGGTGTAGGGCAGGTGGTGGAAGAAAAGGACAAGCTCCTCCGGGCAGGTCTCCAGATCGGCGTAGATGGCGGCCAGGGCCGGGGCGTACTGGCCGCAGTAGCCGGTGCCGCGCGCGGTCCGATCCACGCCCAGGCCGTTGCGGTCGGCCCGGTGATAGGTGCCCCACCGGGAGTACTCGTAGCCGTCCACGCTGGGGCCGTAGTGGGTCTCGGGGACCACCATCCACCCGATGCCCAGGGGCGCGTTGTATTTTTCATAGGTGTGCCAGGAGGAGAGCAGGATCTTCAAAAGCGTCTCCTCCACCTCCGGCGACCGCCCGTAGGTCTGCCGCAGCCACTCCCTGGCGATGGCCTCCGGGGTGAGGGAGGTGTCGTAGCTCAGCCGCCCGAAGCCGTAGAGGTTGGCGGCGGCCAGATCGTGCCCGGTCCAGTTGGGGTCGTCGCCGGTGTTGGCCACCGCCGCCATCCCCTGGTTTGGCCCGGCGATGAGGGAGGAGACGCGGCTGCCGCCCTCCCGGCACATGAGATCGGTCTCCAGGATCTCCTTAAACCAAGGGATGAGGTAGCACACGTGCCTCTGCTGGCCGGTGTACTCCTGGGCGATCTGCACCTCCAAAATGCGGTTGGTGTGCTTTAAGCCCCCGAAGAGCGGGCTGACCGGCTCGCGGACCTGGAAGTCCATGGGGCCGTTTTTGATCTGCAAGGTCACGTTGTCCCGGAATTTGCCGTCCAGGGGCATGAAGTTGTCAAATCCGGCGCGGGCGCGGTCCGTGACCCGGTCGCGCCAGTCCTGCTGGCAGTTGTAGACGAAGCACCGCCAGATGACGCGCCCCCCGTGAGGGGCGATGGCGTCGGCCAGCATATTGGCCCCGTCGGCCTGGTCGCGCCCGTAGGAGTGCGGCCCCGGCTGTCCCTCGGAGTCCGCCTTGACGAGGAAGCCCCCCAGACCGGGCAGGTTCCGCCAGATCTCATCCGCCTTTTCCCGCCACCAGGACTGGACAGACCCGTCCAGCGGGTCCGCCGTCCCCAGCCCGCCCAGGGAGATGGGCGCGGCGAAGTTGACGGACAGATACATCCGAATGCCGTAGGCGGCCAGGATCTCCTGGATCCGGCGCAGGGGCGCGTAGTACCTGTCGCTTATAAGCTCCACTGCGGCGGCCCGGACGTTTACGTTGTTGAGCACCACCCCGTTGACGCCGCAGGAGGCCGCCATCCGGGCGTAGTCCACCGTCCGCTGGCCCACAAGGATTTGGTTATCCCGGAAGAAGAAGGAGCGGCCGGAGTAGCCCCGCTCGATGTCCCCCTCCAGGTTGTCCCAGTGGTTCAGGAGTCTCAGATCGTTGGACGGGCGCTTCTCCTCCTCCAGCGTCAGCTCGTCCCAGCCGCACCAGGCGGTCTGTAGATGCCTCAACAGGGCAAAAACGCCGTAGAGCACGCCCGCCCCGCCGCCTCGGACGGTGACGGAACCCTTTGCGGCGTGTAGGACGTACCCCCCGTCGGGGAGCGCGCCGTCGGTCTTCAGGGTGACGGCGGCCTCCGGGCCGCCCTCCGTTAGGCCGATGCCGTAGAGGCCCCGAAGGCCCAGCGCCAGCTCCTTTTCGGCGCTCTGCCCCACGCTTCCCTCCGCCAGATTTTGCAGCGTCAGCGTCCGCCCCTCCTCAGAGCGGATGCGGGGATATTCCAGCCAGCATTTTGTGTACTCCATAAGTCTCTCCTCTCTAACCGGGGCAAACCGCCCCTCGCCTGAGCTTAAGTGAAATGATAAATGGCCTGGCGCTCAGCGCCCTGCCAGGATCGCCAAAAGCCTCCGCGCGGCCTCCGCGCCGTCCCCCTCCCGGTTGGCCGCGCCAAACGAGAGCCGAAGGGTACAGACCGCCTCCCCGGCGGGGAGGCCCATGGCCGTCAGCACGTGGGAGGGTGCGGGGTCGCCGTTGCTGTCGCAGGCCGCCCCGGCGGAGGCGCACACCCCCGCCAAATCCAGCCGGTAGACCAGCTCCTCCGCCCGCCGCCCCGGAACGGTGACGCTGACAAGCCCCGGAAGGCCGTCCTCCGGGCCGTTAAAGCGCACGTCCGGGCAGGCGCGGGCGAGGACAGAGCGAAATTCCGCCGCCATCCGCCGCGCCCGCGCTCCGGCCTCCCCAATCTCGGCAAGGGCGGCCTTCAGGGCCGCGGCCATCCCGGCGATGGCGGCGGCGTTCTCCGTGCCGCCCCGCAGGCCGGACTCCTGCCCCCCTCCGCGGATAAGGGGCGCAAGACGCGCCGCGCGCCGGGCAAACAGAAAGCCAGCGCCCTTCGGCCCGCCGAACTTGTGGGCGGAGGCGGTGAAATAGTCTATGTTTTTCAGGTCCACCGGCACGTGGCCCAGCGCCTGCACCCCGTCGGAGTGGAGGGGAACGCCGTGCGCCCGGCAGGCCGCCGCCACGGCGGCCATATCCTGCACCGTCCCCACCTCGTTGTTGGCCCACTGGACCGACGCCAGTGCCGGGGCAGTCTGGGAAAGCCGCCTCTCCGCCGCCTCCGGGTCCACCCGGCCCAGATTGTCCACCGGCAGCAGGTCCGTTTTCAGCCCCCACCGGGCCATCCCACGGCAATTCCTTAAGACCGAGTGGTGCTCGATGGGCGTGGTGAGGACGGTCCCGCCGGCGTGGGCGGCGGTCCACACGGCCCAGGCGTTGCCCTCGCTCCCCCCGGAGGTGAAGAAGATCTCCGTGCTGTCGCACCCAAGGCACTCCGCAATGGCGCGCCGGGAAAGCTCCACCCCTCTCCGGGCCTCCAGTCCCAGCCGGTAACGGGCGGAGGGGTTGCCGAATTTCCCGTGGAAATACGGCTCCATGGCGGCCAGCGCCTCCGGCCGCAGGGGCGCGGTGGCGGCGTGGTCTGCGTAGATCGCGTCCCGGTTTTCGCGGCTCTCCGTCACGCTCATTCCCCCTTCAGGAAGCGAAAGCTCTCAAAATCGAACCGGCTGCCCGGCAGGAACAGGAACGTCACGTCCTGTACTCCGCGCACCGGCTCAATGGGAAAGACCTGCTCGCCCCAGTCCTCCTGCTGCCGGAACTCCAAAATACGCCGCTGCTGCGCGCCCGCGCCGGAAAAGCACAGGTGGATGGAGTTGCCCTGCCGGGCCGACCGCCCCCGGACCGCCACGGCCCGGAAGCCGTGGGGGCCGAAGTCCAGGTCCCGAAAGACCAGGGACACGTTGTTCCCGATGTCCAGCACGCGCCCGCCCTCTTTTTTGAAGCTGTCGCCGTAGATCATATCGCACGCCCCCGCCGCCAGGGTGTCCCAGGCGCGGCTGGAGCGCAGGAAGGTGAAGCCCTTGATGTGGACCTTGCTGTGAAGCTCGATGCCGAAGGTCTCGATCCCCCTGAGCGGCTCGTCCAGCCGGAAGGTCTCCGGGCAGTAGACGTTCCAGCGCGTGGGCTTGTGGTACACGCGCTCGCCGATCATCCGGCTGCCTTCGGCGTAGGGCACGCCGCGCCAGAAGCGGATGGGCGTGGGCGCGCCCTCCAGCTCGAAGATGGGGATGGTCACGGTGTCGGACCCGGCTTTTCCGAAGTCCAGCTCCTCATAGGCCACCCAGGTCATCCCCACGCGGGAGGTGGAGACGCCCCGCTCGTTGCCGTTGCCCACCTCCCCGCGGCTTTTCGTGTAGAGGCTCCCGGAGAGGAAGCCGTAGGGGTCCGGGTACATCCGCCCCATGCCCTCGACCGCCATCTCCAGCTGGGAGATCACCTGGGGGAACGCGCCCCCGTTGGCGCAGCCGCAGCGGACCCGGAAGGCCCCGTCCCCCAGACCCGTCACCCGGACCCGCCGCCCGTCCGGGGACAGCGTCTCCAGCTTTGCGTGGGGGACCGTGACCCCGCCGTCGTCGGTGAGCCGCCATTCCAGCGGGAACGGCCCGGCGTCCGCCGGGCGGACCGAGGCGGCGATCTCAACGAAGGGGGACTGGGGCGTCAAGACCCGGACCGCGGCGGACAGCTCCACCTTGCGGACAGGGACCGCCCCGTCCGCCGCCGGAGAGGGGAGGGCGGGGTAGACCGCCGGTTCCCCGGCAAAGGGGAGAGCCTCTATGGTCAGCTCCGCCGGAGCAAGGCCGGGGGAGCTGACGCGCACCGTCACCGGCCCTTCGCCCCGTCCGCCGGCCGCCGCGATCAGCAGCTTCCCGGAGAAGAGGCGGCGGCTCGAAGTCTTGTAGGGGTCTGCGTCGGCGCTGTCGCCGTTGTCCAGGCCGAGAAGCTGTCCTGAGCCGCCCACCTCGACAAAGACCCGGTTGTTGGCGTTTTTCACCTCCACGCCGTTTTTGTCCAGGGCCGTGACGGTGAGGAACGCCAGATCCTCCCCGTCCGCCAGAAGGCTTTTTCGGTCGCAGGAGAGCTTCAACGCCGCCGCGTCCCCGAAGGAGCGTTCCACGTCCTCCGCAAGGACGTTCCCGGCGCTGTCCAGCGCGGCGGCCCGGACCGTCCCGGCGCTCCAGGGCACCTGCCACACGGCGCACCGGGTGGGGCCGTCCGGCGGAAGCTCCCGCCGCCCCTGGCTGACGCCGTTGACCCACAGCTCCGCCGCCGGCGCGTTGGTGACGGCGCAGACGTCCACCGTCTGCCCCTCGTTGAAGTCCCAGTAGGGGAAGAGGTGGATCATGGGTTCCTTCCGCCAGTCCGTCCACCCCGCCTTATAGTGGTAAAAGGAGTCCTTGGGGAAGCCCGCCGTGTCGATCTGCCCGAAATAGCAGCTCCTTGTGTGGTAGGGGGTGGGTTCCCCGATGTAGTCAAAGCCCGTCCAGACAAACTGCCCCATCGTAAAGGGGTAGTCCCGGTCCGCGTTCAGGCAGAAGTCGATGTCCGGCGCGCCCCAGCTTGTGCGGCTGTTGCCCAGGGAGGAGCACTGCATATCGTCGTCCACCAGCAGGGACCGCCCCCTGGGGAAGTGGTAGATCCCACGGCTCTGGACGATGGAGCCGGTCTCGCTGCCGTAGATCACCCAGTTGGGGTGGGCGGCGTGGTGGGGCGCGTAGAGGCGCTCGCCGTAGTTGTAGCCCACCACCCCAACGACCTCCGCCGCCCGCTGGGTGTTCTCCCAGGGCAGGTAGTTGGACGCCAGCGTGGGGAGGGCGTTCCCCCAGGGGTCGTGCCGCCGGACCTCCGCCATCAGCGCGGCGGTGATGGCCGCGCCCTGCGCCCCGTCGGCGTGGGTGTCATAGATCTCGTTGCCGATGCCCCAGAGGAACACGCTGGGGCGGTTCCTGTCCCGCCGCACCCAGGCGGCGATGTCGCGCTTGTGCCATTGGGCGAAAAACCGCCCGTAGTCATAGGGGGTCTTGCCCCTGTACCAGCAGTCGAAGGACTCGTCGATGACCAGCATCCCCAGCTCGTCCGTGAGGTCCAGAAGCCCCGGCGCGGGGACGGAGTGGCCCGTGCGGATGGCGTTGACCCCCATTTCACGCAGGAGCGTGAGCTGCCGCCTCGCGGCGCAGCGGTTGAAGGCCGTCCCCAGGCACCCCAGGTCGTGGTGCATCCCCACGCCGTGGAGGACCGTCTTCTTGTGGTTGAGAAGAAGCCCCCTGGCCGGGTCCAGCTCCACGGTCCGGCAGCCGAAGGACGTCTCCAGACGGTCCGTCTCCGCCCCGTCCTTCACAAGGGACACGCTCAGCCTGTAGAGAACGCCGCCGCCCAGCTCCCAAAGGCGCGCCTGGGGAAGCTCCAGCGCCGTCTCCGCCCGCCATATGGCCCGCTCCCCCCGGGCGTAAGCGGCGATCTCCTCCCAGGGGAGGGGCCGGGCCTCAGCGGCCGGCACGGCGCGGGAGGCGGCAAGCCGCCCCTCCGGGTCAAAGACGCGAAAAACGGCCGTCACGCCCTCCAGCCCCTCGCCGGGGTCCCAGAGGCCGATCTCCGCCGCGGCGCGGACGGTCCATGCGCCCGCCGCCCCTTCCCGCGGGGCGGCGTACACGCCGTGGGGCGTCAGGTGCGCCGCCGGCATCCGCCACAGCTCCACCGGGCGGTACAGCCCCGCGCCGGCGTACCAGCGGGAGTTGGGGTGCTTCAGAACGCATCGGACCAGAAGCTCGTCCTCCCCGCCGGTGAGAAGATCCGTCACGTCCACGTGGAAGGAGGTGTAGCCGTTCTTCCATTCCCCGGCCTCAGCGCCGTTGACAAAGACGGTGACGTCCATATACGCGCCCTCAAAATAGAGGGCGATGCGATCGGTCAAACCCCGTCCGGGGAAAAGCCGCCCCAGCTCGGCCCCTGTGAGGACCCGGCGGTACCAGCCCGTGCCGTCCTTTTCCAGACAGCCGTCCCCGCGCCAGATCATCCAGTCGTGGGGGATGACCACCGGCCGCCACGCGGCCCGGTCCCGGTCAAGGGCGGTCTCCCCCGTCTCATCCAGCCAAAACTGCCAGCCACGGCAGAGAGAAGTTTTTTCCATGTCGCCCCTCCGTGCAGTCTCCTGTGGGCGCGGGCCGGCACTCCGTTTTGCGGAGAGTCCGCCTGCGGAAAGTCCGTTTGCGGAGAGTCCGCCCGCGTCTACAGTCTACAGTATAGTCCCCCCGCGCCGCTCTGGCAAGAGCCTTTGCGCGCACGACGGGAAATGGGGCGGACGCCGAAGCGTCCGCCCCGCTTGGAGTGATCCAGTTTTGCCCGCAGGATTATTTGCTTTCCTTGTAGTACTTGTTGAACATATCCAGCATATCCTGGGCGTTCTTGGACTGGAGCTCGGCGATGAAGGTGTCCCAGCTGGAGTCCACATCGGCCTGGTTCATGCAGAAGCGCAGGTTCCACTGCTCCAGAGCGTCCTTGAAGTTGGCGGCCCACAGGTTCATCTGCTCGTTGTCCAGCTCGCTGAGCGCCACGTGAGGCTCCACGGGGGCGATGGTGCGGTACTTGGACATACGGTCATAGAAGTCCTGAAGCTCCGGGGAGAAGGCGCTGGTCAGGATCTCCTGGTCGCCGGCATACATATAGTTGCCGCCGGCATAGCCCAGCTCAAGGCGCATATCCACCTGGTCGTCGCTGGTCTGAGCGATGCCAAGGCCGGCGCAGAAGTACCCGGGGGTCAGGGAGTAGATGCCGTTGGCGTCCACCGTGTAGGTCTCGCCCTCAACGCCCCACTTCACCAGGGTCCAGGCTTCCTTGGAGTAGAAGAGCCAGTCCACGAAGCGCATCATGCGGATGAACTCGGCCTCGCTCATGTTCTTCAGAGCGGAGGAGGAGATGCACACGCCGCACTCGGAGCGTTCACGCTCGGCCTGATAGCTGGTGGTGCCCATGGGAAGGACGACCTCGTAAAGCTCGAAGTTGCCCTTGCCCAGCTGCTCGGCAACGCCCTGCTCCTGAGTAACGACGCTGGCGCGGTTGGTGCCGATGACGGCGGTCTCGCCGCGATAGAACTTGTTGTCGGCGGTGGTGTCCTCCTGGGTCCAGGTCTCAGGATCCAGAAGTCCGTCCTTGACCATGCCCTGGATGACGGTCATCATCTGCTTGTACTCGTCGGAGAAGGCGGAGATCTTGAACTCGTCCGCGTCCGCGTCAAAGTACATATCGGCGAAGTTGGTCAGTCCGCCGGCGTTCCAGGTGGAGTACACGCCGTAGGAGCGGGCCATGATGTTCAGCAGGTAACCGCCGGTGCTGTAGCCGGAGGTAGCGCCGCACCAACGGTCGGACCAGATGTAGTCGGACTCGTCGATGATGCCCTGGGAGACCATGTACGCCTTGACGCCCTTGAGGACCTCGGCGAACTCCTCCCATGTCCAGTCGTCCTCAAGCTCGCGCACGTCGTAGCCGGCGGCCTTGAAGAGGTCGTCACGGATGAGCAGGGAGTAGTCCTGAAGAGCCACTTCCTTCAGACCCACGAGACGGTAATACTTGCCGTCCGCGGCGCGGTTCTGATCGACGGTGGGCTGCAGGTCGTAGTCCTCGATCATCTTGGTGTAGTTGGGCATATACTGGACCCAGTCAGAGACGGCCACGATGCCGCCGCCGGTCTGGAACTGGGCGTCGGAGTACATCTTGGGGATGATGTCAGGGGCGGTGCCGGAGCTGATGTCCAGGGTGATGCGGTCGTTGTAGCTGGCGTTGTTGACCTTGGTAAGGTCCATGTGGACGTTGGTACGGTCCGTGATGGCCTTGAAGATACCGTCGGTCTCCCAGCTGTCCTTGAAGGGATAGGCGTCGTTGTC
>CANQXK010000044.1 GCA_947627715.1 uncultured Oscillospiraceae bacterium | reverse complement strand
TGGGTGTCGTTTTTCCGCGACCGCCGCCTCATCCCGCAAATGAAGCTCGCCTGGGACCTTTTAGACGACCGCACCCGTCGCAATCTCACCCATATCGCCGACCACCTTGACAATCTCCTCCCGGAGCCCGACTTCCCCTCCCTCATCCACGGCGACCTCTGGTCCGGCAACGCCCTCTGCGGTCCTGACGGCAAAGCGTGGATTCTGGACCCCGCGACCTACGTCGCCCACCATGAGGCCGACCTCGCCATGACCGAGCTTTTCGGTGGTTTCCCGGAGCGCTTCTACCGGGCCTACAACGAGGTCAACCCCATTGACCGCGCCTACCCCTCCCGCCGCGACCTCTACAACCTCTACCATCTTCTCAACCACCTCAACCTTTTCGGCCTCCCTTACCTCGCCGATGTGAAAACAGTTGCAGAGCGTTATGCCTGATACATCTTATTTTGCTTATAGCGTCACAGATTTAGCTTGTTAGTTAGGGCCTCAGGCATCGAGGTTGCCCACTCAACCATATTCATAAACTTGAACTTGCAACTTGGTGAGTCTCGCGAGCTTCCTTTTCGCACTCTCAAATCTACGTCTAAGGTTCTTCGAAAGCCTTTTTGTTTTGCTCCTCCTATATCGTAGTATCATTCGAACTGATTTACTCTCTTTTTCACATTTATTCCTATGCGACTCAACATACTTTATTGTCATCATCACTTTGCAATACTTTTGTATAACGACCGTTACATTAAAGCTCGATTAGTGCATTTATGCAGTCAAAACCTTCGGTTAAGCCGGAGGTTTTGACTGCATAAATGCCTATCATGTGCCTAGCAGATTGTCATTGCCTACATATTTAAAACAGAATTAACGCAATCCTCAATTGTACTTGCAGACAGGTAACGAGTAATAAGATTATAAAAATCCGGCTCAGCATATACTCTGATATTAGCCACCTCTGAAAGGAGACTGTTTGAAGCGTTTACGACTTCATTTGCGTTTGCCGTTCCATAGCTTTGCAGGCCTCTAGCTGAATCGCTTATTTCACTCGGCCAATCGTTGGAATTAATTTGAATTTTTTTAGGAAAGTCCAAAATAATATATACTTTCCCGTTGCTGATTTCCTCCCCGAAATCCTTAATTTCCTTAGAAATAATAACTTCAGCTGCCGTCTCATTGCGATCACTTTGGTTCTTCGCACCTTTAATTGCCTCAAAGAGGCTTTCCTGAATTTCCTGAGATATTTTAATTCTGTCCCTGCATTTTTCTGAAAAATCCGCGGTATCTATTCCCCGCATGTTTTTTGAATAAATTCGCTTATATATATTCCGTTCCTTTAATTCCTTTAGAAAATCTTTTCCAAGTTCATTTGTAAATACATAAATAAACCCTAAAGAATAGTTGTTGGGAAAAACACTTTGAGAATCGGCTATGGCATTTTTCAACGCCGGAATCAAATAGGTGAACTTTATATCAATTCTCTTCCAACTGTCCTCCCATGTATACTGGCGCAGAACTCTATAATAATATAATTCCCGTATTTCCTGAATACGAATTGATCTGGACTGATTAACCTTAATTGTAAAACTTTCATCCTGCTTAAACGCCAAAAAAGTAGAATAGTACAGTAGCGCGTGTAGACATCTGTATGTGTGATGCCAGTATACCGATCCGTACAGTTGATACCTTGCCAGCAAAAGAGACGATATAGCCGTTCTGCCCTTTGCATAGTACGACAAACGGAGCTTGGATTTCTTCTCGCAAATTGTTAGAGAATTCATAATCCTTCCGTAGTCAATCCCGTCGCCGTATGACACGCCGCAGTAATACGAATCTCTTTTGATGTAATCCAACTTGTCCGCATCTATCGGCCCATCTATACAATCAGAGGCAATCTCGTCAACCGGGTCTTTGCCTTTATGTATTACTATATTAATTATCCTGTCTAAGTTTATGTTTTTTCCCCAATAATTCTGAATTGTTGAAAACAGGCTTTCCTTGTTACCAAAAGGTACGTCTTCAACCATACGACGCATGTACGACAGATGGTCAAAGAGTTTTCCGTTGGCCGCCTCCAAATCATGGCAAACGGATGTATGGCCAATATCGTGCATGATTGCGGCCAAAAAGGCATGGCTTATATCATCTTCGTTAATGATTATTTTCAGCAACGGATTTCCCGGATCCGAAAGAAGCGATTCATAATACTTTACAACAATAGCAAACACACCCAAGGAATGACTCCACCGATTGTGCGATGCTCCTGGATAAATCTCTGTCATAAGTCCCAGCTGCAATTCATTATAAAGGCGCTTCATAATGGGATGATTAAAGACCTTTGAAACGCGCTTGGTAAAGGGTACAACCTCTCCAATCGTGTTATTGATTATATTAGAGCACCGCGAATCAAATTCGGGAGCCAACTCAACAATCGAGTAATCTCGATTTATCCGTCTCAATCGTTGCACCAATTCTGCTGAAGTTCGTATCTTTTTCGATGCCAACAGTTTACTGCTCAAATTCATGGGGAAAGAACTGACAAAACGGATACCATTTTGCTCGTAAACATTTTCACCCTTTTTTTCGCCGTCAATTCGGTTCTGCCCATCCAGGAGAAGCGCCGAGATGATATGTAGATAGCGGAAGGGATAGCATGCGTAACACACCTCGCCAAAATGCATATCAATTACAGCAAGAATTTGCTGAATGGTCTTTCCGAAAGCATAAAGATCATACACCTGAAGATTTTTGATGTTACAGACTCTTGCGGATGCTCTGAGTGCCCCACCCTCAATACTTCCCGGATCGCCCTTTTTTATATCCGTTAAGTCCGGATGTGCATATGCCCATGTAAAATGGACCCTTTTCCGTTCTGCTCCATCTGCTTTAATACATGAACCCATATCCGTTATTATGGGATTGACATGGGTACCTGTTCCCTGAATTAATATGTTGGCCGGTTTAATATCCAAATGATAGTAACCCTGGCTGTGCATATAGGCAATAGCCTGTGAAATTTCATATATCCAAGCGGTGACAGTCTCACACGTTTTTTCAAGACGTTCTATTGAAACCTGATTGAAAGCACTTTTCCGCATTGGAGATGGTTTAGGAATTTTATTAAGTATATCCTGGATGTATCTGTCAATCCCCTGAGCATTCTCAATGTAAGAAGTACAAACCGCAATAACCACACCATCAATTTTTACAGTGTCGTACAGACGCACAATGTTTGGATGAGATAACTCTTTAAGCGCCTCCAGTTCCTCGTTTGAAAAAGGCGACTCATCCTTGTTTTCGAAAACGTGCTTACGTACAATTTTTATTGCCGTATAGAAATCGTCGCTGGATAAACGCTTTACTTTAAAGACCATTCCCGAGCCGCCAGCGCATATAAACTCATCAAAGGTATATGACTTAAGCTCTGAACATTTTTCGATTAATGAAAAAAGATGTTGCGCTTCCAGTTCATAATCAAAATTTTTAGGCATCAAATTCCGAAGCTTGGGACAATTCATTTTTTCTTGTATTTCTTGTTGAGTCATTTCTTTACCCCCAAAATATTTTATTTTGTTTTTGACACTTATCTCATTAGTTGTAATTTGCTTTATGGAAACCGAGTATATTGCCAAATCCTGCTGCCATACCACCTTGTATTAATCGAAAAAATAGCACTAATTCAAAGTTCTATATGCTAAGTTTTGAAACTCTTCACCTTATAAAATAGCGTTTTTCCCGGCGACTCGATTATGGTGAAATAGCATATACCACATATCCATGTAACTTTATTCACGTTTTGTCCTCATTGCGATGTTTAGAGTAGTCTCATACTTTTCCCTCAAATTCATCATATGTATTATTAGTATATCCCATAATTTATTTGATTTTAATTTTTTGATTATTTAGCAATATTATAATCTGCCATTCTACTCCCATTAACATATATGTATCCATACGGGCATATTGTTACACACACAAAAAAATTATAAAAATCAAGGTTCTCTTATTCATAGATGTAAATGCGCAATGAGAAATTATTATTTCTCAATATCAATATATTTAAATTAAATAGTGCATTTTGCTAATACTGCTTCTTATTAGCAAATATCCTTTCTCCCACCGCATGTATTTTCGCTTATACCGTCACAATTTTTGACCGTCGTCAGCATCAAGTATCTCCATCATCATCCGCATCCCAAAGCGGATGCCTCTTGTGAAGGCGTCGCACTCAAGGCCCGCGGTGAGAGTCATGTGCTTGTCCATGAGGTCTTCCAGCAGTTTACGCTGCTCCTCATTAAGCGTTTCAGCAAGCTTTTCCTCCGCCTCGGACGCTTGATTCATGGACTTGTGAAGCGGCGAGTTTCGGGGGACCTCTCTTTCGCACATTTTGAGATTTCCGTACCAGAGTTCTTCAATCACTTTCATGACTATACCCTCCCATACAAGGAAAGAGCGGCCCCAACGAGCCGCTCTCTTTTCATGTTCAGTTTCTGTGCCATTTTAGCACCTCCTTGTGGGAACAACAAATACCACAAGGCCGGAGAAAAGTCCAGAGATTTTTTATGATTAAAAAACATGACATCTCCCCTCCCCTCAAGCTACAATACATCCACTCCCTCACCCGGCAACCTCCGGGTGAGGGAGTGGCGCCTTCTGACCACATATTTCGCCACAGGCAGGGGCTGAGACATCGTACCGGGGCGGAGGAAAGAGGGGCGGAGAGTATTTGATTTGTAGCGAATACTATCAAAAAGCATTAGAAATGCCCGGAAAAAGTTTTGAAAATCGGTTCACACGCAGGAGGTCGCGGGTTCTGTCCAGCAGTCTCAACCAAAAATTGACCGTCCCGAAATCGGAGACGGTCAATTTTTATTTCCTTCATAAGACGCAAAAGGCAGGCAAAAAACAAACTCGCCGCCGCTTCAGACCGTTAAAGCTCACGTACTCCCTCACGGCCGTGACGCCGGAAGTCTCCGCGTTTTTCACATCCGGCGGCGCTTCTTGTTTCGCTCCTGCTCCACGCGCATTTCCCCTACCCGTCTATGAGTCCGAGACGCTTCAGTCTCGACGTGATCGCCCCGCCTGTTCTTCCGAAGCGTTCCGCCAACGCCTTATTTGTGATCCCCTGGGCATACAGTTCTGCAAGAAGCGCGTCGTCCTCCTCGGTCCACGGCTTTCCCGCATTTTCGGGCAGCTTCCTTGTGGGGCTGCTCTTTTTTGATTCAAGCTCGTTCAAGACGCAGTGAAGCGCCCTGACGATCTCCGCCTTGTTGCAGACATTGTCCTCTGCAAGGACCTCCCCTGTCAGCGGGTCCGCCCCGTCCGCCAAGATGCTCAATATCTCCTTTGCCCTTTGGATATTCACAGCCGCGCCCCTTTCGCCCGTATACGGATCACCGATAAAGTCCCTGCTCCTCCCGCTCCAGGCGTATATCCCTCAGCTTCCTGCCCTGGTATGTCCAGAACACCGGCCCCTGGAGGGGATACGGCGTCTGGAGGATCTCCTGCGCCAGGGCCGAGAGGGAGTATGATCTGCCGTTATACTCGATCTGCCTGTCGTCCTTGACGGTGGCGACCACGTCAGGCCTGGCCTCAAGCGCCACCTTCGCGCCGGCGGGGATACCGCATTTGAAGAAGGAAAAGGGCGATTTGCGCTCCCTGGCCTCCTCCTGCACGGAGGCCGCCACCTGCTCATCCAAAATCTCGTGTCCCTCCGGCGTCAGCCGCTGGAGCTTATCCTCCGTCCCGCTGAGCCTTGCGATGCTCTCCAAAAGGGCGTAGGCGTCCTCCGGCGTCATGGCGTAAAATTCCTTCGTCCTCGTCTTGCCGTCAAAGGTGTCGATGGCCCGCAGCTCCGGGTTGAGCCTGTCGATGAGGCCGTGCAACTCCCTGTCCTGGAGCGGCTTTGTGACCTCGTAGGTGGCATAGACGCGAAAGGCGAAGGGCATACACTCGCTCCTGTTGAGCTGGGCAAGGCGCTTTTCAATGTTCGTGGCGTACCCAATCTTCACATAGTCCGGGAAAGACGGATTTGTGAGTATGTAGACGACGCCGGCCTTTTTCTCTGTACTCATAGGGACCTCCTTAAATCTTGCTTTATGGTCTTCATCTCTCGCGCCACTTTTCTCTCTTTAGCAGGCTGTCCCCTGCTGTCAGCCTTGAATCCCGCAGCAAATACCTCTCATGGTATTTATTTTATCACCCTTTCCCTGCCAAATCAATCCATAGACTGCATTTTCTCCGTAAAATATGGAAAAATGCCGCGGTTCACTATCAACTTTACCCCGTATTTCGCCCTTTACATCCGTGCTCAGCGCGAGTATAATTTAATGGAAACGTTGCGCAGAAAACACATCTGAAAGGCGTCGTATGAAAAAATTCACACTCATCCTGCTCCTCGCCGCCCTGGCGGCCGCCCTCGCGGCGTGCTCCGGCGGGGAGGCTGCCGGGGAAACAAAATCGGTTGAAACGGAGGAATCACAAATGGACGGAACTCTGAAAATGGCCATCGCCAACATGGACGTTTCGGTGATATGGGAGGACAACGAGGCCGTTGAGGCGCTGCGGGAGCTTGCGCAGGCCGGGCCGGTCACGGTGCAGCTTTCCATGTATGGCGGCTTCGAGCAGGTGGGGCCGCTGGGGGCAGAATTGCCGCGAAACGATGCGGAAACCGTGACGAGGCCCGGCGACATCGTGCTCTACTCCGGCGATCAAATCGTGGTGTTCTACGGCTCCAACTCCTGGGCGTATACGCGCCTTGGGCACATTATGGACAAAACGGATGATGAGCTGGCGCGGCTTCTCTCCAACGGCGACGTGACCATCACCCTGTCATTAGGATAAAGTGGGCGTGTGTCATCAATGCTCAATTAATCTTCTCCCAATACGGTTATGATGTACTTAAATGCAATCAAATTTCCAAGTCGATCGAAATGCTGCGTCCTCTGCTTGACTTGATGATTTTAATCTGCTGTGGGATTCTCTCCTTCAGTTCTTCCCGGTGGCTGATGATGCCCACCATTTTTTACAGGCAGGTTTTTCTCTGATTAAGATATGATGTATTTTGGCTAAGAAGTTGCGAATTTTCGCTTTATATATAGCGAATCTCATTGACATGGCCGTCAATTTGAGATATTATATAGTTGTAATTTCTAATTTGGAGCGCAATGATGGACATCAGTTATAAAAAATTATGGCTTATGCTTGTTGAACGTAACATCACTCCCGCCACACTCAGAAAAGACTTAAATATTGCCACCGGCACCATGACAAAGCTCCGCCGTAACGAGGAGGTCGCGCTGTCAGTGCTACTAAGAATCTGTGGATATTTGGGATGCAATATCGGGGATATATGCGACGCGGTTATCATCAAGGATTTCAGTCCAAATCATCAATTTGAGACGCTTGATTCCGCATCTATGGGGGAAAAATAAATGCTATCAAAATCAACATATGACTGGATATAATAGACAAAGTGAGGTAGAAACTGGTATGACTAATTGCAAAAACTGTGGGTATGAACTATCCGACAAGGCATGCTTCTGTCCTAACTGTGGCACCCCGGTGCCAAAGGTGGACGAATCTTCAACGCGGAAAGTCAGTTACGACGGTGAAGTATATAAATGTCCTAATTGTGGTGAAATATTGGGTTCATTTTGTTCCGTATGCCCGGCTTGTGGACGTGAAATACGTGACAGCCATATATCAAAGACAGTACGTGAATTTACTGGAAAACTGGAAAAAACACAGTCTCTCTCCCAAAAAGTAAACCTTATCAGGGAGTTTCCGATTGCTAATAGTAAAGAAGATATTTTTGAATTTATTATTTTGGCTGCAACGAACCTCAATGATAATATGCCTGAAGAGTTATATAACGCCTGGAGAGCAAAATTGGAACAAAGCTATAAGAAGGCGCTGATAGTCTTCAATTGCACCGATGATCTTGAAACCATTCAGAAAATATATGATGAAGCCCAAAAGAAAATAAGAAAGGACAACTTTATACAGAGTGCAAAATCCGCCAAAGAGTCTATTGCAAAGGCTGGCGGGACCGCTTCCAATTTAATGACTGCGATTCTTTATAACGCAGGAGTATTTGCAGGTATCATTCTTCTGTTCAGCGCAATCATAACTGACCACGCAAATAAAAACAGCTCAATGCAGGAACTCATCGGCGAGATACTATTGATTGTGTCTGCTTGTATATTGCTGAAAAGGAAAGCGTTTCTCTATGAGTATTTTATAACCGCATTTGGCGGCGGGCTTTCCCTATTTTTAAGCAGATTTCTTGAAAATGGCTCCATACTAACACTCTGCGGTTACATAGTACTGATAATCACAATCGTCAATTTCTACCGGCATATTATGAGAATCAGGTCCGAAGCTGTTGCGACAGGCAACGATGCCAATAGGGGTCCTGAAGATGGCAACCTCGTAAAAGTACCATTATCCGCTTTTTCATATTCCAGTAAGAATTATGGCGTCGTTAGCTCCATGTTTGAACACGCGGGTTTTACGAATATCAAGACGATACCTCTTCATGATCTGCGCAGAGGTATTTTCAGGCGCTCTGAGGAACTCACATGCGACCTTGTAGACTCCATTTATATCAACGGAAAATCCCTGAAGCGTCTCAAACGGACATTCCCTGCTGATTCTGCAGTGGTTATCTCTTATCACAGTTTTCAAACGAACAAATAACCTGGAGGCGCAAATATGAATTTATTCAGCAAAAAGATCGGCACCAACTTTACTGACGTGATTCGATGCGATGAGCCTGACTATCTTATATGGAAATGGAGGCCAGATGGGCGGAGGCTCGGAGAAAGTCGTCGCGAGAACAGCATTCGATGGGGTTCCTCTCTGAGAGTGCGAGACGGCGAAGTCGCTGTATTTGTGTATAGTCGTGACGACGGATCAAACCAGGATTACATAGTCGGCCCAGCCGATGTATCGCTGAAAACAGATAATCTCCCTGTGCTCTCCAGCATCATCGGCCTTGCCTACGCCGGCGGAACACCATTTCAGGCGGAGGTGTATTTCATCAATCTTGCCAGAATCATTCAGGTCAAATTTGGAGTGCCGTATTTTGACGTGTACGACCCAAGGTTTGAGGATTTTGGCGTTCCCGTTGCCGTCAGAGGAACAATAAGTTTTCAGATAGGTAACTTCAGTGAGTTTGTAAGGCTCCATCGTCTCACCGATTTCAGCGTTGAGGACTTTCAGAGTCAGATAAAGGATGCCACCGCCCGCTATGTGAAGGACATCGTGGCAAACGCCCCGGCGGCACACGGTATACCGATCGTTCAGCTTGAGTCTAAGCTCTCTGAAATCAATGACACTATTGAGTACGATTTAAAGCAGCGGCTCAGCGAGGATTTCGGTGTGATCGTATCAGGCGTGGATATTGGCGCCATCGAAATTGACAAGTCCAGTGATGGCTACCATCAGCTCATGAGCGTCACAAAAGAACTGTCAGCTGCCACCGCCAGAGCTGAAGCTGAGGCAAAGGTGCGCGACATCGCAACCAAACAGGAGGCGGAGGCCGAACATTACAGGGAAACGCTGAGAATCCAACGCGAAGAAATGCAATATGCCCAACACAAGCAGACTCAAACCGCGAATTTTGGCGCGTATCAGGTGGAAACGCAGGGTGAGGTCGGTATCGCTGGCGCGCAGGCTTTAGGCCAAATGGGTAAAAACAGTGCTGGACACGTCAATGCAGGCGGAGGCATAGGGATCGATCCGATCGGCATGGCCACAGGTATGGCTGTTGGTGAAGCTGTGGGAAAGAACATCGCAAAAGTTCTGAACTGTGCATTAAGCGATGCGGAGCGCACTATATCGCCGATGGCCCCTCCTCCTATATCCACAGTGTCATACTACGTGGCTGTCAACGAGAAAGCGACCGGCCCTTATGATTTTTCCGCGCTGGAGGCAATGGCCGCCTCCGGCGCTCTTCAAGGCTCAACCCTCGTTTGGAAACAGGGAATGTCCGACTGGGAGCGCGCAGATGCCATAGAAGAAATCAGTAAATTACCCGGTCTGAACATCCCCCCGATCCCAACAGGAAAGTAAGTTCAAAAACAGACAATTTATAAATAAACAAATGGGAGCAGAAAAATGAATTGTAATAAGTGTGGCGCGGAGATTTCTGATAGCGCGAAGTTTTGCATGTACTGTGGAGCGAAGCTCAGTAAAGGCGATAAGGATAATGTTCTCGGCGAGATGGAAAACAAGCAGCACTCCAGATCAGAAGCATCCGTTGATATACAGAACGATCAAGATGCACTGCGGACGAATCGAACCTCGGAACACCTGTCCGCAGAAGGCGGTATCAAGCAAAGGTTTCTGTCCCGGTGGAAAGCACTTGGACCTTTTGGAAAGCTTGCCGTTATTGCAGCCCTGATCATCGCCATATTGCTGACAGTATCGATCTGCACACGGAAGATTTGGCCTATCGTATTCTCGGCCATACAGGCCATCGGATTTGTTCTTGCGTTGCTTCTTCATAATGGCGTAATCAAATCGGGCAAAAAGTGGCCAGAATATATACTTGTTATTGCCGCCATCCTGTTGTCAGCCGCCAATCTCAACAGCTATTCGTGGGGCAAGGCCAATGCCGAAAAAGTTAACCCCTCAAAAGATTCTGTGATAAACCAGGAAGAGAAAAAAGTAAATTCCCCTTGCGAAGCCGGAGCCTGCGTTGGGGAAGAAAAATCAGCTGTTAACAAGCTTTTTTCATCTGTCGGGTTTACCAACATAACAACCGAAGCTCTAAATGACCTCGAACTGAATGACGCCGAGAGATGCGGACAGGTCGAGGCGGTCACAATAAACGGTCTATCCAATTTTGAGGCAAATCAGGAATTTTCGGCCGCTTCAAAAGTGCTTATTATATACCATGCATTTAAGACTGTTCCCGTACCTGTTTCTTCCGATGCCGCAAAGGAAATGGACACCAATGAGTTGGTCAATCTGTTTTCTGGGGCGGGCTTTATCGATATAAATACCGATGAAACAGTCGATCTTGACCCGGATATAACATCATCGGATTTTGTAAACACCGTATTTGTCAACGGAAACTCCTTGTTTGATGAAAATCAGGAGTTTCCGATTGACGCTAAAATCATCATTAAGACTCACTGGGTTTATGAAAAGCATACAGTGAAACTCCTTATTGACTTTATTCCCAACTTGATTTTCAGCAAATATGATGTGGAGTTGGAGTTTGGAGGTGAGACCAAGGCCCTGACTCACGGTAATGATGCCGAGTTTGAATACAGGCTCAAGCCCGGAAAATATACGTTGACTTTCACAAGTGCCGAGTCATCCTCTGTAATAGGTTCCACAGAGCTCAATGTCATTAAGTTAACAACCTCTCCCACGCAAGCCCGGCACCCTGCAAAGGTGCCGGGCATTTTATTGTAACCAGAAAACCACTCGCTAAGCGAGTGGTTCAAAAGAGCCTATGGCGAAGAGGAAGAATCCCTGTTAGAATAAACATGCGGTCTGGCAACTGCACGAAAAAACTAACAGGGAGACATTCATATGGGAATGAATGACGTAAACAGTTTAT
>CANQXK010000043.1 GCA_947627715.1 uncultured Oscillospiraceae bacterium | reverse complement strand
CCAATACTTTTATTCCTTCAATAGGCGAAGCGTGAAAATACATTCGGTCTACCTCCACAAATCCCGATTTGTCGAACAGTCGCCCATTCAACACCAAACATTATACTCCCAAATTGTGAAGAAATCTACCGCAAGCAACGATTTTCTCGCTGAAAATACCACCTTCGACTGTACTGCCGACTTGATGACTTCTTGAACACCCGCTAAAAAGGAAAAGCCGCCATCGGTTGACAGCGGCAATTCCCTATGGACGAGTATCAGTTGTAAATCAAATCGCTGTAAATGACTTCGGCGGCTCGGTTGCGGATATTATTCATAGCCTGCACCCACTTCATACCGTCCTCGGCTTTGAGCTTTTCCGTCACGCCCTCTTTTTCGGCAAAGGGGAATGTGCGGGAAACCCGCCTATATCTCCGCCTGAATGTACCGCCTCTCGTACCAGCCGTACAGCGCCACGGAGAGGGCCACGGTGAGCACGTCCGCGCACAGCTGGGACCACACGATCCCCTGAATGCCCACCAGCCAGTTTAAGAAAAGCAGCATGGGGATGTTGAACACCAGCCACCTGGTGACCCCCAGGAACAGCGCGTATTTCCCCTTCCCAAAGCCGTTGAAGAGGTAGACGTGGAAAAAGCTCAGGAACATCAGCGGCGTGGCCAGCACCCGCGCCCGCAAGAAGCCCGTCCCCAGCTTCACCACGTTGGGCGCGTCCTTTATGAAGAACGCCATGATCTGCCCGGCGAACAGCTCATAGAGGGCGATGCTCACGGCGGCGCAGGCCAGCCCCAGGAGCATGGAGTAACGCTTCGTCTCCCGCATCCGCTTGAAATTCCCGGAGGAATAGTTGTAGGCGATAATGGGCATCATCCCCTGGCAAATGCCGATCCCCACGTTGAGGGGCAGCCGCTCGGCCTTCAGCACGATCCCCACCGCCGCCAGGGCGTCCCCGGAGTAGCCGCTCATGAGCCTGTCGATGACCACGTAGTCCAGGTCGAAGAGCAGCGTGGCGATGGCCGACGGGAGGCCCACGGTGAAGATCCCGGCGATGTTCTCCCTCTCCGGCAGGTCCGTGAGCCTGCAAAGCCGGACCACGGGGTTGTCCCGCATCCTGGCGATGGTGAGGATAAAATACCCGCAGGCGATGCAGTTGGAAAGGCACGTGGCCGCGCCCGCGCCGGTGATCTCCTTCCCCGCCGGCATCAGCACGAACATAAAGAGCGGGTCCAGCGCGATGTTGATGACCCCGCCCATGGTGATTCCGAAGCCCGCCTTCTTCGACTCACCGACGCTCCGCAGCAGCGCCGCCAGGGTGTTCGACAGCACCGTGGGGACGCCCCCCAGGGTGATCACGAAGAACGCATAGGACGAGGCGTAGCGGAAGTTCTCCTCGTCCGCCCCCAGCGCCCGCATCAGCGGCCCGTTGAAGAGAAGGACCCCCAGGGCGAACAGGGACGACACAAGCACGCTGATGGTGATGCTCAGGCTGAAGACCCGCCGCGCCTCCTCCGGGCGCTTGCGCCCCAAAAGCCGCGAGACCAGCGCCCCGCCGCCGATGCCGGCAAGGCCGGAGATGGAGAGGGAGATGTTGAAAACGGGCAGGATCAGCGTCGCCCCGCCCACCATGGCCGCGTTGCCCGTGCGGCCGATGAAAAACGTGTCCGCGATGTTGTAGATCAGCACGATCAGCTGGCTGATCACCGTGGGGACCGCCATGGTGTTCACCGCCCGCGCCACGGGCATCGTCTCAAAAAGCTCTGTATTTTTCTGTTCTTCCGCCATATCTCTACCCTCTTTTTTTGCCCTGCGGCGGCCTCAGCTGTGCTTGTAGATGCGCTTTTCCAGCGCGAAGATCCTGCCGGAGAACTGTCCGGGGGCCACGGCCTCCAGACTCTCCCGGTAGATCTCCATGCGGCTGTCGATCTTGTCGATGAGGGAGAGCAGCTCCGCCTCGGCGCACATGGGCCGGACGGCGGCGCCGAACTCCGGCTCCCCGTGGTGGCTGAGAAGCATATGCTGCAAAAGCAGGGCCTTCTCCTCCGGGATCCCCAGCCCCCTGGCCGCGTCGGCCACCTCCTGCGCCCCCATGACCAAATGCCCCAGCAGCTGTCCCGGCGTGGAGTACTCCGTGACAAGCCCCAGCTCGGAGAAGTCAAACTCCCACTCCTTGCCCAGATCGTGGAGGCACGTCCCCGCCAGCAGCAGGCTCCTGTCCACCGTCCCGGCGTAAAGCCCGGCCAGAAAATCCGCCTGACGCATCATATTGAGGGTGTGCATCAGTAGGCCGTTTAGAAAGCTGTGGTGGACGCTCTTTGCCGCCGGCATGGACTTCAGCGTCTCCCCGTGCCGCTCCAAAAGCGCCTCGGCCACGTCCCGGTAATCCCCGTCCTCGATGGAGCGGACAAGCCCCAGCAGCTCCTCATACGCCTTTTCCGCGTCCATGGGGGCCACGGGCACGAGCTGGGAGAGCACATATGTGTCGTTCTCGTCGGAAAGCCTGATTTTCTCCACCGACACCTGAAGCGACCCACGGTATTCCAGGACGGTGGCGCGGACCTTGACGATGCTCCCCTCGTCCGCCGGACCCAGCGGGCCGGGATAATCCCAGACCTTGGCGTCCATATCGCCGGAGCAGTCGGAGATCACGGCGTTGAGGTACGGCTTTCCGTTGTTGGAGATCTTGTTCTGCGCGGTCTTGAGGATGTAGAACCCCTCAAACTCGTCGCCCACCGCCATATCGGCGATCCGAATATCCTTTCGCATCCTCTGTACTCCTTCTTCTGCGGTTTCATGAAAAATGCCGCCCGGCGGCAGGGCCTCCAGGCCGGCCCCTCCATTATACCGCCCTCCGCGGCTTTTTTCAACTCCCAATTCGTCTCCCGCCCCCGGCGCAAAAAAGCGAGGGCTTCACAATGAAGTCCTCGCCTTTGCCCCTGGTTGACTGCCGGGACGGCCCCTTACTTTATGACCATCTCGGTCTCGCCGTCAAAGACATAGACCTCCTTGACGGGGATGGAGAACTCGATGGTGGAATCGGTAGCGGGGGTGTCGTGAGGATCGACCTTCAAAATGGCCTTGTCCTCCCCGGCCGTGATGTAGACATTGGTATTGTCGCCCAGCATCTCGGTAAGCTCCACATCGGCCTTGACCACGTAGGCGTCGGCCTTGCTGCCCAGCTCGATGGCCTCGGGACGGAAGCCAAAGACGACCTCCTTGCCCTCATACTTCTTCGCTTTGTCCCCCAGCTTCCGGGCCACGTCCAGCTCGTTTTTGCCGAAGTTGAGCTTGCCGTTTTTCAATTTCCCACGGATGAAGTTCATGGGCGGCTCTCCGATGAACCCGGCCACGAACACGTTCACCGGCTCGTAGTACAGGTCATAGGGGGTGCCCACCTGCTGCACATATCCGTCCTTCATGACCACGATCCTGTCGGCCAGGGTCATGGCCTCAGTCTGGTCGTGGGTGACGTAGATGGTGGTGGCGCCGGTGTTGCGGTGGATCTGGGCGATCTCGGAGCGCATGGTCACGCGCTGCTTGGCGTCCAGGTTGGACAGCGGCTCGTCCATCAGGAATACGCCCACCTTGCGGATGATGGCGCGGCCGATGGCCACACGCTGTCTCTGGCCGCCGGAGAGCGCCCTGGGATAGCGGTCCAGGTAGTCCGTCAGGCCCAGGATCCTGGCCGTGTCCTTGACCTTCTTCTCGATCACGTCCTCGTCAACGCCCTGGAGGGTGAGGCCGAAGGCGATGTTGTCAAAGACGGTCATCTGGGGATAGAGGGCGTAGCTCTGGAAGACCATGGCCACCTCGCGCTCACGCGGCCCCATCTCATTGGCGCGCTTTTCGTTGATGAGGAACTCGCCGCTGGAGATGTCCTCAAGGCCGGCGATCATGCGCAGCGTGGTGGACTTTCCGCAGCCGGAGGGTCCCACAAAGACGATGAACTCGCCCTTTTCGATGTCAAGGTTGAAATCGTGGACCGCGTGGAAGCCGTTGGGGTAGATCTTGTTGATATTCTTAAGGCTCAAGTATGACATAGATTTGTCTCCTTACACATGATTTTTTCCGCGGGGTCAGGAAACAATGGTTTGACTCAATCCTCATCAAATCCCTCTGTCTCGACGCTGTCGCAGTGGGCGGCGATGAGCTTCTGCCCCTCCACGCCCCGGAGCTTCACGTTTTTCACGCGGATCTTCCTCACGTTGTCGAGATACAGCCCCAGCCGGCACCTCTCAGGGGCGAACTCCTGCATGGCGGGCCTGCCGGGCCGGGCTTTGTCGGAGAAGGAGACGCTGATGTTCTCCAGCTCGACGCTTTCAATGGGACATTCCGTCAGGCCGTCTATGTAGCAGGCGGCGACCTCGGCGTCGGTGCACTCCATGTTGCGGAAGGCAAAGGACCCCATATGGGGCGTCCTGTCGTCAACAGGCAGCTTCTCCCGGCTCCACACGTATTCGTCGTGGGCGTCCGGGTCGCAGCAGTTGTACCACAGGTTGATAACGATGGGCGTCAGCACCTTATCCATCCTGATGTTGTCAAAGAGGACGTTGTTGATGACGCTGTCCTTCCCTCTGCCCCGCCGGGACTTGATGCGAAGTCCGCGGTCCGTCTCACGGAACAGGCACTGGGTGACGGAGAGGTTGGTGACGCCGCCGGAGGCTTCGCTGCCCAGGGTGACGGCGCCGTGGCCGAACTCCATGAGGCAGTTGCGGATGGTGTACCGATCCGCCGGGGCCTTGTACTTGGCGGCCATCTCCAGCTTGCCGGATTTGATGGCGATGCAGTCGTCACCGACTGAAAAATGACAGCCGATGATGTTGACTGTGTCACAGCTCTCAGGGTTGCAGCCGTCGGTGTTGGGGCTGTCCTTGGGGGCGATGACACGGCAGTCCAAAACGGAGACATCCTTGGAGAAAAACGGGTGGATATTCCATGCCGGCCCGTTTAACACCGTGACCCCGTGGAGAGTTATGTGCTGGCACCTGTTCAGGAACAGGACTCTGGGCCGCGCCGCGGGGAAATGCTCAAAGCCGTGCCACCAGTCGCCATTCTGGGCGTTCCCGTCCACGCTGCCCGGCCCCACGATGGCCACATCCTCGCAGAAAGCGCCCTGAAGGAGCGACTGATAGGCGGGCCTCTCCAGCCCCTCAAAGGCGGCAAGAGGGACCTGACGCCCGGTCACCGGGTCGCGGGCCAGCCCCGTCAGAATGGGGTAGCGTTGGCGGTCGGTGGAGCCGAGGATGGTCGCGCCCTCCTGAAGCTCAAGGGTGACGCGGCTTTTCAGGGACAGCGGGAGCGTCAGATACGTGCCCGCGGGGAAGGTGAGCCTTCCGCCCTCCGGGAGCATATTGATGGCCGCCTGGATGGAGGCGGTGTCCTCGTGGACGCCGTCGCCCACCGCGCCGAAATCGCGGACGCTCAGGCAGCAGGTCTCCCCCGCCGTCCTGAAGGACACGCTGTCCGTATCGCCGGAGGCGAAGAGAAGCTCCGCCCGGTAATCCGTCTCAGGGGCAAGCCCGTAGAGGGAAAAGACATTGGTGGCGAACTGGCCATACTCCCGGCCGTTGAGGAGGACCCGGTACTTCTCCGGGGAGAAGTGGGGTTCCGTGCCCTGAAGCTCAAAGCAGACCGTGGAGCTGCCTCGGTAAAGAAGTTTGATCATGTTGAATCCTCATCTGCCGGGCTTCCTGGCGTCCTTCAAGGCGCGCTGAAGCGTATTTTTCAGGCCCACAAAGGCCAGATCCCAGCCCAGCCAAAAAAGGCCGAACAGGATCGGCTCGATGGCAAGGGGCACCACATCTGCGGTCAGGTTCCTGATCCTGATGATAGACAGATTGATCACGCTGTAGGTCATATACACGAAGAACATCAGGACGATGGCGTACAGGATATTCAGCGGGAAGGTGGCGTAGGACTTGCGCTTGGAGCACATGATCCACTTATCCGCCGACCGTGGGACCTTCTCCAAGAAACGCAGGGCGTTGTTGGTGAGGAGATCGGTCACCATCCCCATGGCGATGGCCGCAATGGCCATCAGGTCAAGCTGGCTGGCGACATACGTCCCAAGCCCCCACAGGAAGAAGAAGCAACCCGCCGCGGGGAACCACCACTTGATGAAGCAGAAGATCACCCACTCCGCAAGCTTTATCTTGGGGCCGGAGCGGTACTTCCGCAGCTCCGCGTCGGAGACAGGCGGCGAGTTTTCCGGGCTTGCGGAGACGAGATCGTCCACCGCTTTTGTCTTCAGCTTGTAATAGTCGGCCTGCTTGAAGTCCTCCTGGGGTTTGTTTTGCCTGTTCTTTTTGCTCATTGATGTTCCTCTTTGCCGATTGGGAGGCCCGGCGTTCGAGCCTCCCAATCCGTCAGGGCGCGCGGCCCTCGGTTCTCATTCAGCGGAAATGTCGATGGCCTTCATGTCGCCGTTGCCCTCGACCTCAACGGAGGTCTTGACCTTCCTCAAAAGCTTTGAGTAAACGGGCAGCAGCACCGTCAGCGCCACGCTCACTATAAGGAGCACCACATGGGTCTGGAGCATATTGTATGCCACTGCGATGGACGGGGTGTCCCTCAGCATTTTCGCGGCGTCCGGGCTGTTGTTGATGGCGTTGACCACAAGGTTGGAGTAGTAAACGTCGGAGAAGATAACGATCCCCGCCATGACGAACAGAAGCACCACCATGGGGATATGGGGCTTTTTCCGATACGGGAAGGCGTTGAGGCAGCACACCATGCTCAAAATCGACAGAAGCATGGTGGCAAAGCCCGCCAAGCCCATTCCAGTGGCCTGGATCTTAGCCGTGGTGTTTGAAACAGCGGTCAAATTCAGGGAGTAGTAAACGAAGGTCACCACGAAGGCGCACAGCGGTATGAGCTGGGGCCTGCGCTTGATGGAGACCATGAACTTGCGGCAGACCTCCTTCAGATCCATCTTGCACAGCAGCAGGCACACAAACGATGTCAAAGCGCCGGCAAATATGACCCAAAAGCCCGCCAGCACGCCATTAGTGCCCGTGAAGCTGCCCCTGCACGCCAGCATGACCACCGCCAAAACCAGCGCGCAAAGCCCGCTCACGTTCTGCAGGACGCCCTTTCCGGTGACAAATCCCACCACAGCCAGCGCCAGCGCCGCTATGAGCACCAGCACCGCGATGGTGACGTACACGATGGGCACGGCGAAAAGTCCGCCTATGCTGTACTCCTGCACCGCCCACTGCATGAACTGCGCGGCGGAGAGGTCGATCCCTAAAAGTCCCGAGAAGGGCAGGAAAAGTCCCACAACACTGACGGCAAGCAATACGGCCATAACGATGCAGCCGATCTTAACCTTCTTGTTCGTCATGATCACTTACCTCCCCTTATGGCGTTGGTGGTCTCCTTGTCGAAGAAGTGCTTTCTCGTGATGGAGAAGGACGCGGTGTCCCCCACCTTGTAGTTCTTCCAGCCCTTGAGCTTGGCGGTGACCTTCACGCCCGTGTTGCCGACGGAGCCGTAGACCAGGGTGTTCATGCCCAGGTTTTCGTTGTTGGTGACCGTCACCTTGATGTCGCTGCCCTCGGTGAAGTTCTCCGGGCGGACGCCCAGCGTGATCTCCTTGCCCTCGTACCCGGCGAGGACCGCCTTTTCCTCAGGCGTGAGGACCGCTTTAAAGCCGTTGCCCTGAAGCTCGCCGCCCACCACCTTCACGTCGTAGAAGTTCATGGGAGGAAGTCCGATGAAGCTTGCCACGAACACGTTGTTGGGGGAGTCGTACAGCTCCAGCGGCGTGCCCACCTGCTGGACGTGGCCCATGGACATACACACGATGCGGTCGGCCAGCGTCAGCGCCTCAGTCTGGTCGTGGGTGACATAGAGCATGGTGGCCTGGAGCCTCTTGTGCAGAAGCAGGATCTCGCGCCGCGTCGCGCCGCGCAGCTTGGCGTCCAGGTTGGAGAGCGGCTCGTCGAAGAGGAACACCTTGGGGTTGCGCACGATGGACCGCCCCATGGCCACGCGCTGGCGCTGTCCGCCGGACAGCTGCGCGGGCTTCTTGTTGAGCTGGCTTGTGAGGCCCAGGATCTCCGCGGCCGCCAACACCTTCTTGTGGATGACGTTGGGATCCTCCTTGCGCAGGGTCAGGGAGAAGGCCATATTCTCGTAGATGGTCATGTGTCCGTACAGGGCGTAGCTCTGGAACACCATGGCCATGTCGCGGTCCTTGGCAGGCGTCTGGGTGATGTCCTTTCCGTCCAGGAAGAGGTGGCCATTGGAGATGTCCTCAAGCCCTGCCACCATGCGGAGCGTGGTGGACTTCCCGCAGCCGGAGGGACCGACCAGGACTATGAGCTCGCCATCCTTTACATCCAGATTGAAGTCAAAGACGGCTTGCACGTTGTTGTCATATATCTTGTCGATATGCTGTAAGCTCAGCGTAGCCATGTCTTCATCTCCTTATGCGTTCTGGTTTTCAAGGCTCTTCATATGAGCGGCAAGCTCATTGCACTTGATGTAGTTTATCACACCTGAAACTATGAGGCACACGCCCGAAGCTATGAGGCACACCACGCACAGCGTAAACTGCGCCGAGTGCATGATCTGAATGGTCACATCCCCCACGGTGAGCGTGGCGTTGTAGGCCGGGACCGGGAGAATAAATATCCTGACGAACTGGATAACTCCCAGCGCCAGCTCGACGAAGGTGTAATTCTTCTGATAATTCTTCACGCCCTCGGAGCTCAAAAACGCCGCCAGCATAAAGATCAGGTTGTAAACTATGGAAATACCAATTATCCACCTGTAGTACCAGGTCTCCACATCGGACTGGTAAATGCTCACAAAGTAGATGACGTCCAAAAGTATGGCAAGGTAGGCCAGATTGGCTGAGGATTTATTTTTGATGTACCTCATCCTGTCTCTTTTGATGAGACGGTCCTCGTTGGACATACTCATGCTTTGGCCCCCTTTCCGGCAAGGAGAGCTTTCTCCTCGCTCATGAGCTTCAGCTTCCACACCACATTGGCGATGAGGGCGGCGATAACCAGCACCAAAAGCCCGAACACCAGATAGTGGATGTCAAAGGCGAAGGTGGACTCGGTGTACAGCGTGCCCCACATATCCGCAAACTCCTTCAGCCCCTCAAAATCCACGGTGGTGAGGAACTGCGTCCTGAACGCCTGGATCTGAACGTGGCTGTATACCGTCAGGGCCAGCCCGACGATGGAGTAAAGCCCTATGGCGATGTAGTTGCTGATGTAGTAGCGTCTGCGGGTGCTTGTATTGGTGACAAAGAGGAACGCGCCCAGAACGACCATCACAATGCTCGCGATGAGCAGATTGTGGTTGAAGCTCTGCATATCCATGTAAATGGCGGCGCCCGCCACTTTCTCGCTGGAGACATATTTGCTGCCTGTACCCGCCTCGCTCTTGAGGTCCACCGCCTGGTAAAGGCTGTCATAGATGTTTGTCATGATTCCCAGCGCGTAGACAAACACCAGCGCGCTGATAATGATAGCCGCCAGACAGGTGAATTTCTGGATCTTTAACTGCGTTTTGTACATGACGACCTCCTCTCAGGGATGCCGCCGCCCCGGGAGCCGAAGCTCCCGGGAATGCGCGGCGCATCCGTTTTGACTTCCCCAAAGCTTTCGCCGGGGGTCGTCTAAATATTTCGCGTGGGGTCAATCGGGTTTAAGTTCACTGAATGGTGTTGTAATACTCCAGCGCCCTCTCCCAGCCGGTCTGCTGGATGGCGAGCCACTGCTTGCCACTCCAGGCGTTCAAAACGGTATCGACGGATGCCTCGGCGCTGGTGCGGGCGGAGTCGGTGTAGCCGGAGACGATCTGCTGGAGGAGGATGTTCTCCCCGCCCTTCTCCTGGCTGAAGTTGTCGTTAAGCTCGGTGTAGCCGTTGGCAAGGTCGTTCTCCTGGCTTGTCAGCGGCAGCAGGGTGGGAACGTTGGTGTACCACGGGTTATCCGTGACCGCGTTCTCAGGGTGCTTGATGGTGCCGAGGGCGATGGCCCTGGAGATGTATCCGGCGCCCTCCTTGCCCACCTCATGAGTGCACTGATACTCAAAGGACTGGCTCTTGAGGAAGCTCAGGGTGGAGCCGATGTACTGACGGGCGTAGTCGGTGTAGTTGCCGTTGTTGAACTCCCACAGGTCCTCATAGGAGGCGTCGGAGATGACGGGCCACTCCTCGCCGTTGAAGTCGAACATCTCATAGTGGTTCTCGTCGGCCATCTTCACGAAAGCGTCGGGGCCGTAGGAGAGCAGGATCTGGCCGTCCTTGGTGTAGGCGTAGTCGATGAGGGCGAGGCAGGCGTTGAGCTTATCCTGGTCGCCGTTGATACCCTCAACGGAGATGCCCCAGCCGTCGGTCTTGACGGAGCGCCAGGACTCGGTGAACCGCATGAGCTGCTCGCCGGTGCCGTCGTCCCAACGGGCCACGGGGACCATGACCGCCATGTACTTCTCGCCTTCCTGAAGAACGGTGGCGTTGTAAATGGTCTGGGTCTGGTTGTAGTCATAGTGCATGAAGGCGGCGTCTTTCTCAAGCAGTTCCTTGGCCTGAGGATCTGCGTTGTTCACGAAGTCCTCGGCGATGAGTCCCTCCTGAACAAGGGTGTTCATCCTCTCCATGGCCTTGTAGGTATCGACCTCAAGGCGGGCGTCGTGCATGGTGCCGTCGCTGCCCACATAGAGGTAATTCTTGCGGGACTCAAGGCCGCGGACGCCCAGAAGGGTGCCGGCGAAGCGGAACATATCGATGCGGCGGTTGTTGTTGCTGTTCTCACGGCTCATGATGCCGCCGACCTTGTCGGTGCCGTTGAGGGTCTGGGGGTTGGCGACCACGCAGCGCAGGAGCGCCACCAGCTCGTCGGCGTCCCAAGCGGCGTTCTGACCAACAAAGAGGTTGGAACGGGTGGTGCCGTAATATCCGTTGTACGCGGTATCAATGTAGTCGCGGAGCATATTGACGGCGTCAACGCCGCTCATGGGGCCGGCGGCGTTCATCTTCTCGATGATGTTGCCGGCGGCGTCGTAGTCCTTGGTCACCTGCTCAACGCCGGAGCCGTCGGGCTTCACAACGTCGATGGGGTACTTGCCGGAGGTGGGCATATAGGGCGTCCAGGCGGGAGTGGCGGTGGTGTTGCTGGCTTCGGCGGTGAAATCGCCCTCGCCGTCCAGGAGCTTCTGGACCCAGTCAACACGCATCAGGGGCATACGCTCGATGTCGCTGACACCGTCGAAGTAGGGGCTGACGTAGATGGCGCCGGTGTCGGTGTCGCTGACGATGGCCATGCGGACGATGGGGTTGGCCTCAAGATACGCCTTGAAGTTGGGCATCTTGTCCAGGTACTCGCCGATGTTCACGAGCTTGCCCGCGATGCCGTTCTCGGAGAGCTGCTGGACGGTGCCGGAGACCATGTCCACCTTCCCAAGCTCATTCACCCAGTTTTTGAACTCATTGGAAGCGCTCTGGCCGGAGTACATGGAGCCGTCGATCTTGATGTGGAGGCGGTTCTGCATCTCCACCCAGGTGGGCTTCAGGTCGCCGGTGTGATAGGTCACGCCGTCAGCCAGGGTGATGCCATCTCCGGCAACTTCGGCGTCAAAGAGAAGGCCGGTCTTCTTGCTGTTGTAGCCGACAGCCATGCGAAGCTCGGTCCCCTCCGCGTAGGGAAGGTCGGGGTTCTCATAGACGTGGTTGATGGCGGTGGGATCGACCTCGACCTCGCCGCCGCCGTTGCCGGTGGTCTGGTTGTCATTGTTGGTGGTGTTCTGGTTGGTGCTTTGGTTGGTGCTCTGTGTGCCCTGGGTTTGGTTGTTGGGGACTTCGATCTTGCTGCAGGACGCAGCAACCGCAGCCACAAGAACGAAAGCGAGGAGCACAGCGATCATGGCTCTGAACTTTTTCATAAGGATCCTCCTAAAATTTTATATTCCTCCGGCGTCCGCCGGGCGGATCACAAATAGTATAAACGCTTTTCCGTGGTCGGTTTACACTCGACCGGCTTACGCAGCCGGCCTCTGCTCTCGACCGACCGCCACGCCAGAAATTACTCCTTGACGCCGCCGACGTTCACGCCCTTGGCGAAGTATTTCTGGATGAAGGGATAGATGATAAGGATGGGGACTATGGAGCAAACCACCAGGGCGTAGATGACTGAGTCCGCGGCGTAGGGCCTGTTCCAGGATGTGAGGAACTCGGACTCCGTGTACTGCTCCAGCGTCAGGCGGATAAACACCTGAAGGGGCTGCTCGTACTGGTTTCTGATCATCTGGCGCGCCCAGAAGTAGCCGTTCCAGCGGGAGATGGCGAAGAACAGCGCCACCGTGGCGATGGTGGACTTGCTCATGGGCAGGTACACGTTGGTCAGCACCTGCATCTCCGTGGCGCCGTCCACGATGGCGGCCTCCTCGATCTCGGAGGGGACGCCCTCGAAGGCG
>CANQXK010000042.1 GCA_947627715.1 uncultured Oscillospiraceae bacterium | reverse complement strand
GCGGAGATGAGCCGGATGGCCTCCAGGTGGAACATATCGGAGATGGCGCAGTGGCCGGCGGTGATGTAGCCCTCGATGGCGTGGGTCAGAGCGTCCATGCCGGTGGCGGCGGTGAGGCCCTTGGGCATGGTGGACATCATGTCGGGATCGACGACGGCGATCTCCGGGATGTCGTTCACGTCCACGCAGACGAACTTGCGCTTTTTCTCCACGTCAGTGATGACGTAGTTGATGGTGACCTCAGCGGCGGTGCCGGCGGTGGTGGGCACCGCGATGGTGAAGGTGGCGTGCTTTTTGGTGGGGGCCACGCCCTCTAAGGACCGAACGTCGGCAAACTCCGGGTTCTCCGCGATGATGCCGATGGCCTTGGCGGTGTCCATAGCCGAGCCTCCGCCCACGGCCACGATGCAGTCCGCGCCGCTCTTCTTGAAGGACTCCACGCCGTGCTGGACGTTCTCGATGGTGGGGTTGGCCTTGATGTCGGAATAGACCTCATAGGGGAAGGAGGCCGCGTCCAAAAGCGCGGTGACCTTGCCGGTGACGCCGAACTTGAGAAGGTCGGGGTCGGTGGCGACGAAGGCCTTGGTGTACCCGCGGGCGGTCAGCTCCGGCACGATGTTCTCGATGGCGCCGTGGCCGTGGTAGGAGACGGTGTTCAATACGATACGGGATGCCATGAAAAATACACTCCTTTATAAATTAAAATATTCTTCCTTTTAAACGCATCGCAGATTTCGCGTCCGCAGACGCAAATCAATTCAAATCATTTCAAATATTTTTTCCGGCGGCGTGTACGTCGGAAAAAATACCTTTTGTCACGCAAGCGTGCGGCCCTTCGGGCCGTGCGACGCAGCGTGACGGCAGGAAATCTTTTGCGAATTTCTCAAAATTCGCAAAAAATTTCCGCACGCATCCCCTTCCGAGAGAGGCGCTTACGCCTCTCTCGGACTGAGATATCCCTCTCTCGGCGTCAGCTCAAACCGATCGCACAGGAGCCACATATCCTCGTCGGTGATGGTGTTGACAAGGGGCAGGTGGGCGATCTTCATGTAGATCTCAGCGGCCTTCTCGGCGGTCTCGATAAGCCCGAAGGTCTCGTCTAAGTCCTTGCCCGAGCCGTAGATGCCGTGCTGGGACCACACCACGAGCCGCGCCGTCTTCATCTTCTCCGCCGTGGCCTCGCCGATGGAGTTGGTGCCGCAGAGCATCCAGGGCAGCACGTTGACGCCCTCCGGGAAGACAACGATGCACTCGGTGCACATCTGCCACAGCGTCCTGGTGAAGATCTTCTCGTCCAAGGTGTGAACGTAGGTCATCGCCAGCAGGTTTCCGGGGTGGCAGTGCATCACCACGCGGTTCTCCGGGTTCACTTCAAGCCTCGCGGCGTGGCTCATCAGGTGCGCCGGCAACTCGGAGGTGAACTTGCCCCCGTCGGCGTAGCCCCACAGAAGCTCCGCCGTCCGGCCGGAGTCCTTGATGCGGATAAGCCCCAGGTTGACCTCAGGGGCGTACTGGACGTTCTTGAAATACTTGCCCGTGCCGGTGACCAGGAAGTACTTCCCGTCCAGCGTGGGCGCGTCGAACCCGGTGGGGATCTCCCTGAGGACGGCGGCGAGGTCCAGATACTTGGCGACCTCCTCCTCGTCCACCATGAGGCTGATGTTGCCGCCGTTGCGCTCGTCCCAGCCGTGGTCGTACATATTGGTGGCGGTGCGGATCATCTCCACCATAAAGGGGGCGGTGAGGATGTCCCTCCTCTTCAGCTTCTCCACGGTGTCGCCCACCACCTCGCCGACCTTGCCGGCCACATCTTTGGCGGTCTCAACGGTCTTGTCCCTGAGCTCGGTAAAGTTGATGTCCTTCAGTGCCATAGGTAACTCCTCCTTACACTCTCTTTGAAAGCACGGCGGCTTCGTATTTCCTGATCTCCGGGAACCACTCCCCGTCCAGGGGCTTGCCCTGGCGGCGGCAGTACTCGTCCCACACGTCCCCGAAGGGCGCGGTCTTCAGTTCCTCCTGGAGCACCATGAGCGCCGTGAAGTCGCCCTGGTCCTGAAGGCGCTTCTCCTCCGCGTCCGGCTGCAAAAGCGCGAACAGCAGCGCCTTTTGCATATTGCGGAAGCCCGTGGTCCACGCGCTGACGCGGTTGATGGAGGCGTCGAAATAATCCAGCGCGATCTTCACCCGGCCCTCCAGGCCGCCGCAGCGGACGATCTCACGGGCGATCTCCCGCGTCTCGTCGTCATAGAGCACCACGTGGTCGGAGTCCCAGCGGATGGGACGGGTCACGTGCAGGGCGATCTCCGGGTAGAAGGCCAGCAGCGCCGGGATCTTGTCGCTGACCACCTCGGTGGGGTGATAGTGGCCGTTGTCCATCAGGGGGATGCATTTCCCCGGATTGGCGGCGGCGTAGCTCAGGGCGAACTCCGCGCTCCCCACGGTGTACGCCTCCACGCCGATGCCAAAGACCTTGGACTCCACGCAGGGCTTGACCTTGTTGAAGTCGTACGGCTCGGACAGGATCTCGTCGATGGCCTCTCTGTAGCGGACACGCGGCCCCATCCTGTCGCCGGGGACGTCCTTGAAGCCGTCGCCGGTCCAGATGTTCATGACGCACTCCCCGCCCAGCTCGTCGGCCAGGTACTGGCTGATGCGGATGGACGCCTTGCCGTGGTCGATCCAGAAGCGCCTGGTCTCCTCGTTGGGGGAGGAGAGGGTCAGCGGGTCGCACTTGGGGTGGGAGAAGAAGGTGGGGTTGAAGTCACACCCCAGGCCCCGCTCCCTGCAGAAGTCCACCCACTTTTTAAAGTGCTTCGGCTCCAGCTTGTCCCTGTCGGCCCACTCGCCCTTTTCAAAGATGGCGTAGCTTGCGTGCAGGTTCATCTTCACCTTGCCGGGGATGAGCTTCAAGACCTCGTCGATGTCCGCCATCAGCTCCTCCGGCGTGCGTGCCCTGCCGGGGTAGTTGCCGGTGGTCTGGATGCCGCCCGTCAGGGGCTTCGAGGGGTCGGTGTCAAAGCCCCTCACGTCGTCGCCCTGCCAGCAGTGCAGGGAGACAGGCACGTCCCGGAGCTTCGCCATGGCCGCCTCCACGTCCACGCCCAGCTTTGCGTATCTTTCCTTTGCCTCAGAATAACTCATAGTGACCTCCTCCTTATTTTTTACAGAGAATTGCAAAAAGCGTCTCCTCTTAGTTCACCCGCATCTGCACGGCCAGATTTCCCATGGCCGTGGCCTCGATGGGCAGGGCCACCACGGTCTTGCCCGTGGCCTCCTGGGTCAGCTCGTTGAGGTAGGTGTTCCTGGCGCCGCCCCCCACGATGTAGAGCTTGGAATACGTGCGCCCCGTGTTGCGCTCCAGGTCCTCCAGCGCCTTTTTGTACCCCAGGGCCAGGGAGCGCACCGCGCAGTTGAAGTAGTCCCCCGGCGTTTTCAGCGCCCCGCCCGTGGCCGCGTCAAAGGCGCGCACCATGCTCTCCGGGGCCAGAAACTCCTGGGCGGCCGCGTCCACGGCGGCGGTGTTTTTGCTCTGCCGCGCCATCTCGGTGATGGCCCCGAAATCCGTGTCCGGGCAAAGCTCCGCCCGGAGGCGGTTGATGAGCCACATCCCCATGATGTTCTTCTGATACCTGTTATACCCCACGCCGCCCTCGTTGGAGTAGTTGGCGGCCATACTGCCCTCGTCCGTGATGGGCTTTTCGGTTTTCACTCCCAAAAGCGACCAAGTGCCGGAGGAGATGTACGGCTCCGACCCCTCCATGGGGATGCCCTCCACCGCGCTCCCGGTGTCGTGGGTGGCGCACAGCACCGCCCTGATGCCCCGGTACTCCCCTATCACCGTGCCGGGGGCGGAAAGCTCCGGGAAGAGGCAGCGGGGAAGGCCCAGTTTATCGGTGATCTCGGTGTCAAAGGCCCCCGTCTCGGCGCTGATAAGCCCCTGGGTGGTGGCGTTGGTGTACTCCCGCGCCTTCACCCCCGTGAGGGTCCACATCAGGTACTCCGGCACCATCAGAAGGCCGGTGACCCCCTCCAGCCGTCCGCTCACCTTGTCCTCGTAGAGCTGGTAGACGGTGTTGAAGGGCTGGAACTGGCACCCGGTGCGCCGGTAAAGCTCCTCAAAGGGGACGGCCTTGTGTACCTCGCCGATGATCTTCTCCGTCCGCCCGTCCCGGTAGGCGTAGAAGGGCGGGACAGGCTCGTCCCCCCGCATCAGCACGTAGTCCACGCCCCAGGTATCGATGGCGAAGCTCTCGATGGAGCCGAACTCCCGGAGGGCTTTGTCGATGCCCTCCCGGACGTATCCGGCCAGGGCCGGCATATCCCATACAAGGTGTCCGTTCTCCTCCCTGACGCCGTTGGGGAAGCGAAAGACCTCCCGCGTCCTCAGCTCTCCGTTCTCCTCCCATCCGACCAGATGCCGGCCGGAGGAGGCCCCAATGTCAACCGCCAGATAGTATTTCATTCTACCACCCCTTATGCCTTGATTATATACTGTTTTTCCCGGCAGACAATGACGGGAAAATTTTTTGATATATCCGATTTTGCATTTTTCCGTTGACAGGGGCTGCCAGATAAACTACAATCTCCGTGAGGTGATCAAAATGCGCGCTGAGCTTATCCGCCGCCTTTCCCGGATCTCCGCCGAGGAGCGGGAGATCTTGAGCGGCGAGGACGTGGACATGACCCTCTACAACCGAACCGGCGGGACGGTCCTGGAGCCGGGGAGGCTCCTGGAGGGGGGCCGCCTTTTCGGCATCCGCACCCACACCCGCTTCGCGCCCTTCCCACGGCACAGCCACACCTATGTGGAGATGGTCTATGAGGTCACCGGCTCCACCCGCCACATCATCGACGGGGCGGAGACGCTGGAGCTTCGGGCCGGAAATCTCCTTCTGCTGGGCCGGGGTGTGGAGCATGAGATCATGCCGGCGGGGAAAACCGACGTGGCGGTGAATTTTATCCTCGTCCCCGCGTTTTTCGACTCCGCCGCCATCTCCATGGGCGGCAGCAGCGCCCTCAGCGTCTTTCTCAAGGGGAACCTGGGCCTGACGGGGGGCGCGGGGGCCTATCTTGTATTCGATATTTCCGGCGACGCCGCCGTGGAAAATCTTCTTGAAAACCTGGTGATCCTGGAGCTGGAGGGGGCGGACTCCCGCCGTCAGGAGCTTCAGCGGGCCACGCTGGAGCTCCTTCTGCGCCACCTGTCGCTGCGCTCGGACGACCTGCTTCTCTCAGGCCGCCGCGACCGGGAGCAGGCGGTGGTCCTGTGGACGCTCTCCCGGATCGAGTCGGACGTCCACTGTTCCCTCACGGACCTGGCGCGGGAGCGGTCCCTGACGCCCTCCGCCCTGACCCGCCTTTTAAAGCGCCGCACCGGCTGCTCCTTTTCCCAGCTGCTCCTCACCGCCCGCTTCAACCGGGCCGTGACGCTGCTTACGGAGACCGATCTCAGCGTGGCCGACATCGCCGTCCGTGTGGGCTATGAGAACACGGCCTTCTTCTACCGCCGCTTTGAACAGCTCTACGGCTACACCCCGGGGGAGTACCGAAAACGGGTGAAGGGCTGACCCCGGCCGGGCCTTCCTCTTATTCGCACCTCAGGTTTTCAAACGTCAGCCCCTGGCATTTTTGCAAAATGACCCCCAGATTGCCCTCCGCCAGGGCGCAGTCGGTGAACGTCATATCCTTGATCTCGTGTCCCGGCTTGGAAAAGCCCACAAGCTCGATGGCGGGCGTCCGGCTCAACACGTGGTCGTGGTCCAGGCTCTGGCCCAGGATGCGCACCCGCTCAAAGAGGCAGTTTTCAAAAACGGGCTGGTCGGGGCCGGGAACGCCGTCGTCGTTGTAGGGCACGGTGTGCATCAGCACCCGCGCCACGGTGCAGTCGGTGAGCCGCAGTCCCCGCACATAGCCGCCGCGCTTGGGGGTGGCCTTGATCTCGATGCCCTGCATGGCCTGTCCCAGGTCGCAGTCCCAGACCCACACGTCCTCCACGCCGCCGCTCATCTCGCTGCCGATGACGATGCCGTGACCGAAGGAGCTTTCGCAGTCGAAGATCCGAATGTGCCTGGTGGGCCGGTTTATCTCGTTCCCCTCCGGGTTCTTGCCGGATTTCACGGCCACCATGTCGTCCCCGGTGAAGAACCGGCAGGCGAAGAGGGTGCAGTCCTCGCTGGAGTCCGGGTCCCAGCCGTCCCCGTTCCACACGCCCTCGGAGACGAAAACGCAGTGGTCCGTGACGATGTTTTTGCTGTAAATGAAATGCAGGTTCCAGCTGGCCCCGTTTTTCAGGTTGAGGCCCGTGATGCGTATGTTCTCGCAGTTGGACATATTGATGAGCCGCGGGCGCACCCGTCCGGGGATGGTGTGGTCGTTCTCGCAGGAGGCCACAAGCTCCGCGTTGGCCGCCAGGAACTCCTTCAGTCTCTCCCGCTCGGAGGCGATGGTGTTCAGGCACAGCTCCTGTCCGCCGGAGGCGATGGTGCCGCCGCCGTAGATCAGCACGTTTTTGCAGTTCGGCCCGGCGGTGTGATCCAGCTCTCCCAGGTTGAGGAGGCTTGAATAGCACTCCTGCTCGATGCCCTCAAAGCGGCTGGGGATCCGGGGCAGATAGTCCCGCGGGTCGGCGGTGCCCTGGAGGACCGCCCCTTCGGCCACGTGGAGCGCCATATCCGAGTGGAGCCGCAGCGCCCCCGTCCTGTAGACCCCCGCGGGGAGGTAGACCTCCTCCCCGGCCCCGCAGGCGTCGATGGCCCGCTGGAGCGCGGCGGTGTCCATGACCGCCCCGTCCCCTTTCGCGCCGAAGTCCCGGACGTTCAGCCGCGCAAGCGCCCTCCCGGTCCGGGCCGTGACAGCGCCCAGAGGGCCGCTCTCCGCCGAGACGCTGGCGGCGTAGGCCGTGTCCGGCGTCAGATTTTCAAACCGGGCGTGAGTCTTCTCCGTCCGCACGCACTCCCCGCCGAAGCGGACCTCATACGGCCCCGGCGCGGTCTTTTCCCACCAAAGGTCCACGGTCCCGGCAGTCGCCGCAAAAAATATCTCAGCCATTTTCCTGAGCCTCCCGTTCCCTGAATCTCCGATACAGCTCCAAGTCCGTGGGGTGGTTGTCCTCCACCAGCAGGACCCGGATCGCTCTGTCCTTCTCCTCCATATACGCCCTTCTGTACCACCTGTCGTGGGCGGCGGAGTCCCCAAGCTCCCGGACGTACCCCATGAGCTTGCGGAGCATGAACGCCGTGTGCTTATAGTCGGCAAAGCAGTCGTTGGCGTAAAAGCCGCGCCAAACGCCCTTCTCCGCCTGCCGCAGGGCGCGGTCCGCCCGGTCAAAGCACTCCGCGGCGTCCCCGAAGGCCATAAACGCGCCAAGATAGTCCTGCCGCCGCAGCTTTTCAAACCCCCGGCCCAGCGCCGCGCCGCCCTGCGCCCCGGAAAGCTGGAGCCAGGCGTGGAGCGTGATGTCCTCCGCCCCGCTCTCCCGGCACATCTCCCACAGATCCCGCAGTCCGGGGACGGACCGGGCGCAAACGTCCGCGAACTTCGCGGCCTGCTCCGTGAGCGACGGGGCGTCCGCAAACCACGAAAGCTCCGGCGACGGGGCGTTCCTGTCCCGGAAGAAGGCGTGGACGATCATCCGGGGACTCTCACAGAAAAACTGCTCCCCCGCGTGCTGGTCCGGCTCCGGCCCGAAGACGGGCTGGACCTTCCCGTACTGCCTGTAGCACCGGGCCGCCGCCTCCGAGCCGCCCAGGTACTCCCCGGCAAACTCCCGGCTGTGGCTCTCGTCCGAGATCGCCCGTCCCATCCACTTCTTGCGTACCGCGTCTAAAAAATACACGTGGGGGCGGATGTTGGAGCAGTTGACGATCCAGTACTCCGACAGATTTTTCTCCAGCACCCTGTCAAGCTCCGCGTTCACAAAATCCACGCTGTTGGGGAACATGGTCATGTGGTTGGCGGCCTGCAAATCGTAGAAGGAGACGTGGTAGTAGATGCCGCCGTGCTCCTCCCGCCCCTCCGGCAGGGCGCTGACGCGGGGGTCATGGCGGCCGCGCCGGCGGGAAACCATCTTCCCGAAGCCGTTGTCCGCCCGTATTTTAATGACGTCGGGGTCGATGTCCACGTACCCCCTGGCATAAAGCTCCATGACCTCGCCGTACAGATTCGTGCAGAGGACCGGGTCCTTCACGTACTTCTCAACGATGGCCCTCTGGAGGCGTATCATCCGCGAAATCATGGCCCCGCGCTTTTCGTCGGTGTCGTATCTCCCCGTGGTGTCGTAGGCCCAGAAGGGCGCGTCGCCCTGTCCCCGGAAGCCCAGGCACCACACCACCTTCCAGTCCTTCTGCGCCCGGACGGCGTCCTCCCACTGCTTTTGAAAGAGCGCCGGGTACTCGTCGTAGTTCGGCTCCAGCCCCGGAAACTCCCGCAGGAAAAACTCCGCCCCCAGCGCCTCGGCGTGGTGGTGGGTGATCCACAGCCCCCAGGAGGCCGCCAGACCCCTGTAGAGGCGGGCGTCCTTGTCCGTCCCCGGTATGACCATGTTGCCCCCGCACCGCAAAAGCGCCTCGAAGGCCATCCGCCACGGCTCCACCGGGTCCCCGCCGACGCTCCACTTTTTCAACAGCACCTCGTCGTTTATGAACCACCCGCGAAACCTGACCGCCGGCCTCTCCCCGGCATAGCTCCCGTCGGGGACCTCCACCGGGCCGGTCCGCCGGATCTCCTGCCCCATCCAGAACCAGAAGGGCCGGATCCCCAAAAACCGCTCCGATATGTACAGAAGTCCATAGACGAACCCCAGCGTGTCCCCGGCCCGGACGGCCATTCTCCCGCCGGACACGGCGACCTCATAGCCCTCCGGCGCTCTCCCGGCGTCCAGGACCAGCTCTATCTCATTGACCGTCCCCTGGGCCGGGCCGAAGCGTTTCTCCAGGTCCCGGCGGAGGATCCCGGCGGCGTTCTCCACGCCCTCCGGGCACTCCGTCCCCGCAGCCGCGCCGATCCTCGTGCCCGCGCAAAGGGTAAAGGCCATGCTCACTCCTCCGTTCTCACAGCGCCCGCCACAAGCGTCTGCCACAGGCGCTCCGCCCCGGCGTACTTCTCCTCCTCGCCATCGGTGAACATCCCCCGGCGGCACACATAGAGGCCCTCCATGGCTGTCTGCCCGTCGATCTTCTCCTCGGACAGGTCAAGGAACCTTGTGTACGTCCCCAGGTCCATCCCCCGGAGCACCGGGCAGTCCTCCCAGCGGTATACCATCTCCCGCCAGTTCTCCGACTCGTACCCCTCCACGTCCGTATCCACCGTGGAGCCGTCCAGATAGGCCAGCGCCCCGAAGCGGCTCTGGAAGCCCTCCGGGTCCTGCAGGAACACCAGGTACACGTCCCCGGAGCTCATATCCACCGTGAGCCTGGTCACGGCGGCCTGTGTCATATTCACGTCCGTCACCTGCTCGGCGGAAAAGCCCAGCTCGTAGACCAGCACGTCCACGACCACCTTCCCGTCGCCGTTCAGGTCCTCCCCCAGCTCCTCCAGCCGCGCCTTCAGGGCGTCCCGCGTCTCCTCCGGGGGGATGGCGGTGGAGACGATCCCCACCTCGTAATCCGGCTTTGTCCGAAAGAAGATGTCCCGGATGAGAAACCCCAGCGCCACGGCCGCGGCGATGCCCAGCAGCACCCACTTGAGGTTGTAGTCCCACCAGTTGGCCCGCAGCTCCTTCTTGGTATATTCCTTTTTGGGGTCGGGCTTTACGTCCCTGTATTTCCACTTCAGATATTCGCTGGCCATTTTACTCTTCCTCCCCGCCGTCCTGCGGCTGATCCTCCATCTCGGCCGCCTCGGCGGCCTTTTCCTCGGCGCGTTTCTTCGCGTTCAGCTCGTCGATCTTCTCCGTGATGTCAAAGGCGTCGTCAATGGGCCGCCACATCACCATAAGGCATATGAGCATCGGCAGCCAGAAGCCGAAAAGCACATAAAAGAGCAGGGAGAAGGGGTAGGTCACCATGATGGCGAACCAGTAGAGCACCGTCACCGCCACCACGCCCAGCGTCTTCAGGGGGTGCTGGGCCGACAGGGTGATGGAGTTCATCACGATCCGCCGCAGGGGCAGCTCCATGAGCACGATCTGCGGCACGCACCAGCTGGCCGCCGCCACGGCGATAAAGATGCCCGCCAGCATCAGCACCACCACGAAAAAGGGGACCTTCTCCGTATGTCTTATGATGAAATACTGAAACCCGAAGAGCAGTCCCACGAAAAACCCGAAGGCCAGGGACTGCCGGAGATTATTCTTCCAGGCCCGGCGGTATTTCATCCACCAGAAGCCCGCCTCCCCCCGGATGCCCCGGAGGGCCGTGTCCGCCACGCCCAGGATCTGCGGCATGGCGATCATCCCGCCCAGCGGACAGCCCACCAGCACGAAGATCAGCCCATGGCTCTCCACCCCCAGGTAGAGCGACGCGATGTACACCAGCGCCGTGACCGAAGCCAGGATGCCGGACCCCAGAAGCCCCAGGGAGTGGTGGGTGTAGATCTGCCAAAACCGCCCCAGCGCCGTCCTGGGTTCTCTCTCCTGAACGCCCCCCGGCCCCATTCCGTTTAACGTGTTGAAAAGTCCCATGTCTCTCTCCTTGTCCCGCGCCGCGCCCCGCGTCAGGCCGAAGCCCGGCCCCCGCCCTTCGGGCGCGTCTGTCATTTATATAGGATACCCTCACGCCCTCGGCGTCTTGGGGGGCGTCGTCCACCCGGTATATCTCCTGAGCGTCACCGGCATATCCGCGTGGATCCTGTTCCTCCACGCCGTGGGCGGCTGGCCCATGATGGCGGAGAAGTGCCGGTTGAAGCTGGAGAGGGAGCGGAAGCCCACCGCCTCGCAGATCTCCAGCACCGACGAATCCGTCATCTGCAAAAGCGTACACGCCCTGGTGATCCGGGTGCGGTTCAGATACTCCAGCGGCCCCAGCCCCATGGTCTCGTTAAAGACCCGGCGGAAATAGGAGGTGCTCATCTTGCACGCCGCCGCCAGGTCGTCCATCCGCAGATCGTCCATATAGTGCTGCTCCACATACCGCAGCGCCGGGGAGATATGGAAGGGCTTCACGCCCTTGTCCGGCCCGCTGTCCTCCGCCCGACGGGAGAAGCGGTTCAGCACCGTGTCCAGCAGCGCCCGGACGGTCCTTTTGTAGTTGGGCCTTCGCTCCACCATCTCCCGGACCGTCTCGTTGACCAGCATCCCCAGCAGCGGGTCCTGCTCCTCCGAGACGATGGCCTGAAAATTATACAGCACCTTGGCGTACATCTGCGCCACAGGCGGCTCGATGGTGGAGGTGGCCGGGTCGATGAGCTGGATGGGGTCCACCATGATGTAGCTCCACTTGGAGGCCGTCCCCGGCGCGGAGCAGGTGGTGTGGGGCGTGCCCGCGGCGATGAGCGTCACGTCCCCGGCCCGGAAGGGCCTGTCCCCGTCCCGGAAGCCCATGACGCCGCTGTCGGTGTGGCAGATGCCGATCTCCATGTGGTTGTGGAAGTGCAGCACCGGGCTTCTCTGGTCGGAGAGCCGCCATTCCTCCCCCGTCAAAACCACCACGGGGAACTCCGGCGGCAGGAGATAGTCCCGGCATTCCATGATCTCTCTCGGCGGCCTCGGCACCGCGTTCACCCCCTCGCCGCGTCCCGCGCCCGGTCCCTCCGGGCGCTTTTCGTCTATTCTACCACTCTTGCCGCCCCTTTGCCATAGGGTTTTGCAAAAACAATTTTATTTCGGCAATACGCACAAATTTTTTAACAATTTATATACACTTTGCACAAAACTCTGTGGCAGTTTAATCACATTCCCCCTCTTTTCGGGGGCGAACTCTTGTGATTTCACCGAAAAAAGGTATTTTTTTGAAGCGGTAAAAAATCGAAACTGCATAATATATTTACGAAAATGGAGAGAAGAAATCCCTCTTCCGATATAGAATATAAGATACCATAACAAGAGGACGGCCGTCCTCTTGTTCGGCGGAGTACTCCGCCGGGCGGTTATTGCCCCGATGCAGGGAGTGGGGCGGGCCGCGCGGCAGCGTTTCCCCGCCGGCGGGCGGAGCTTCCGCCTGAAATTCGAGTAAAGGGAGGAATAAAATGAGCAATTCGGCAGCCGCCACCCTTGATAAGCCCGTTGCGGTAAAGAAGAAAAAGACCGGCAACACCTGGGGCAAGGCGCTCAGACAGCACTACTGGCTGTATCTCATGCTGATCCCCGGCGTTGTGTGGATGCTCATCTTCTGCTATCTGCCCATGGGCGGACTTGTGATGGCCTTCGAGAACTTCAACCCCTACTCCGGCAAAGGCGGACTGATCAACGCCCTCCTCGCCAGCGAAAAGGTTGGCTTCAAGAACTTCCAGAACCTCTTTATGGGCACGGACTTCCTGATGCTTCTTCGCAACACCCTGGCGATCTCCTTCGCAAACCTCCTGGTCGCGTTCCCTGCCCCGATCATCTTCGCGCTGATTCTCAATGAGCTGCGCCTCATGTGGTTCAAGCGGGTCAGCCAGACCTTTGTGTACATCCCCCACTTCGTGTCCCTGGTTATTGTGTACGCTCTTACCGTCCAGCTTTTCAACTCTCAGGACGGCTTCATCACCAAGATGATCGAGAGCGTGGTGGGCGCGGGCAACGCCCCCAATATCATGGGTTCGCCCAAGTACTTCGTCCCCCTGATCCTGGGGCAGAACCTCTGGAAGGAGACCGGCTACGGCACCATCATCTACCTCTCCGCTCTCGCCTCCGTGGACCCGCAGCTCTATGAGGCCGCGAAGATCGACGGCGCGGGCCGCTGGAACCTGATGTGGCACGTGACCCTGCCCGGCATCAAGGGCACCGTGGTCATCAT
>CANQXK010000041.1 GCA_947627715.1 uncultured Oscillospiraceae bacterium | reverse complement strand
TGTCAAAGTGCCGCAGGCTGTAGTGGGCGGCGCCCTCTCCGTCCGTCAGGCCGCAGAGGCACCAGAAGCCCCCCTCCCTGTCCGGGCACAGGGACAGGGGCTGCTCCTCCTTCTTCAGCTTCAGGGGCAGCTTTTCGAAGCCGCTGCCGCCGGTGTCCAGCGCCGCCACATAGCAGACCGGGTTTGTCTCGTCCGCCTCCTCCCGGCAGCAGAGGAGCAGCCGCTCCCCGTCCAGAGCGCAGCCGCTGACGCCGGTGACGCTCTCCGGCAGGGCCGTGTAATGGGTCAGGATATAGCTCTCCGGCGCTGCCTCCGGTTCCGGCTCCGGCTCTTTTCCGCAGGCGGCCAGGCTCAGCAGCGCCAGCAGCGCCCAGAGGCTTAGAGCAAGTTTTTTCAACAGAACGCATCCTCCTTTCCGTTGTCTCTCGGAAAAAGGGCAAAAAGAACCCTCTTTCTCTTAAATATACGGAGAAAGAGGGCAAATGCGGACAGATTCAATTCTTAAGTTTATCTTCAGGTTTCTGTCAGGAGGCCGGGCGCAGCCCCTCGGCGACCTTCACGATGGTCTCCAGGTCCCGGTTGGCCTGGATGGAGAACTGGATCCCGGCCTCTTCGTCAAACCAGACCAATACGCTGCTGCCTCCGTCGGAGCCGGGGTAGAAGTCCCCCACCGTGCCCGCCACGGGGACAGTCTCCCCATATGTGGCAAAATCGGAGGTCACGGTCCCCTCGGTCGCCTCGTCCATAAAGCCGTAGACGATAAACAGGAAGGTTCCGTCCTCGTCGCTCTGGTAGATCAGGCGCATGGAATAGTCGGTCTCGGCCAAGCTTTTCTGATAGCGGTAGTCCTCCGGCAGATAGCCGGGCTCCAGGGCGGGCAGCGCCTCGCCGTGCTCCGCGCCGTAATAGCGGTACACCGTGTCGCCCCCTATGGCGTTCCGGTACCAGCGGCGGAAGTCCGCCCGGGCCTCCGTGTCGGTCAGGAGCCAGGTCCCGCTGAGGATCAGGGCCACCGCCAGCACCGCGGCCACGCCCCGGACCCAGCGGAGCCCGGCCTGCCTGGTCCGCTCCTTCCGGAGCAGGGCGTCCATCTTCTTCTCAAAGCTCTCGGAAAAGACATGGGGCGGTTCATCCGCTTCCGGCAGGGCGTCCAGCATGGCGCGGCCCAGCTGCTCCGCCGCCTGTTCCAGTTCCCGGTCGCTGAAGGGGAAGTTGTCTTCTTTTTTCAATCCGTATTCCCCTCCTTTTCCAGTTCCTCCCGCAGGGCGTTTTTGGCCCGCCAGAGCAGCTTCTGCACCGAGCCCCGGTTCATGCCCAGGATCCGCTCCAGCTCCCTGGTGCTGTAGCCGCTGTAGAAGCGGAGCAGCAGCGCCTGCCGGTACCGGGCCGGCAGCCGGGCCAGCGCGTCGGCCAGGCCGCCGTCCCCCGGCGGGGGCGTCCCGATCCCCCGCTCCGCCGCCTCCAGGTCCATCTGGGAGAGGCGCTTTTTCGCCCGGAGCAGGTCGATGGCTTTGTTCTCTGTTACCAATACGCAGAAGGCCTTCGTTTCCGGACAGCAGCGGCGGGATTCTTTTTTCAAATTTTCGAGAATGGAGACGAAGGCCTGCTGTACGGCGTCCTCCGCGTCCGCGTCGCAGGGGAGCATGCGCCGGGCCACGAAGAACATCAGCTGCCTGTATGCCAGATAAATCTGTTCAAAGGCGGCCCGCTCCTCCTCGGATTCGATCAGCTGCAAGAAGACCGGCGTTCCCCTCGCCTCCTCTCCCGGCGTTTTTCCCTATTATACCGCGTCCGGAGGCAAAAGGGAAGACCCCCCCCCGCTACTGGGACAGGCCCTGTCCCTTGGCGTACAGCGCGTAGGAATAGACCATGGGCGCGAAGGCCATCGCCAGCAGGACCGCCAGCAGGAGCCAAACCGTCCCCGAAAAGGCGGTGAGGGCCAGAAGAAGGCCGCCTACGATCCAGAGCCTGCCGGCAAAGCGGTGGGTCCTGCTCCAGTTCTCCGGGTCGTTGAGGGCCCAGGGCGTTTTGATGCCCACGCTGTAGTTCTGCCGGCACTTGGGCAGGAAATTGCCGATCACCATGAACAGCAGCCCCAGCACCAGCTGCACAAATACGTTCACATTCGGCTGACAGCCCAGGGCGGTGGCGTAGGTGAGGATGCCCGCCATCACGGAGCACAGCGGCGCGATCCAGAACACCAGGCCCAGGGTCTTGTCGCTGATATTCTGCCGCTTCGGGTCGGCGCAGGTGATCAAAACGGCCAGCAGATGGGCCGCCAGGATAAACAGCGGCAGGAAGAACACGGCGAAGGCCTTCCCGCTCCAGCCGTCGGGCTGGCCGTCCGGGCCGAAGTGGGTGGCGATGCTCTCAGGCAGGCGGTTCCACAGGATGAGCCCCGCCAGCAGGGGCAGCAGAATCACCAGCGAGGTCAGGATGATCCGCTTCCGGTTGTTTTTCAGCATGGTTTTCTCCTTTCAGTTCCGCGATCCATAGGAGGATCTCCTCCAGCACGGACGCGTTCAGTTCATAGTAGATGGACCGGCCCTCCTTCTGGGCAAAGACCAGATCCGCCTCCCGCAGCACCGCCAGGTGGTGGGACACGGTGGCCCCGGTCATGGGCAGCTGGGCGGCGATCTCCCCCGCCGGCAGCCGGCCTTTTTTCAGTAGGTCCAGGATTTTGCGCCGGCCCGGGTCCGCCAGCGCATGCAGGGTGTCTTGCAGGCTCATGTGATTCGCTCCTTATATTTAGATGATCATCTAAATATAAGATACCATTCCGCCCCCGGTTTGTCAAGCCCCTTTCCGGTTGAAAAAAGGATGGAAAAATTTTGCGCGCAGGTCTTGACTTACAGGCCGGATTGTGGTAGTATATCCAAGCTAAAGAAATATCGCGGGGTAGAGCAGCTGGTAGCTCGTCGGGCTCATAACCCGGAGGTCGTTGGTTCAAATCCTTCCCCCGCAACCACAAAGGTACGGTAGCAATGATACAAATTGCTACCGTACTTTTTAATTTTTCCCTATAAAAATCCCTTGATATAAAGCCAAAAGCGGGGTTAGTGGGTTCAAATGAGAACCTGCCAACCTCGCTTTTTTTGTTTATAAGGTTTCCGGGCAAATGCCGCCGCCGAAAAAAGTGAACCCACTCTGCCTAACCTTTTAATTTTTCATAGAATAATTAAAAGGTTCGATGGCGGCTATATATAGACGAACAAAACATCGCATCCACAAGCATACGGTGGTTACATAGACAGTGGACAGGAGCGTGGAAAACTTAACCGTTTGCTGTTGATAGGCGCACCGCCAAAATAATATTTTCGAATGTCGTAAAAGTATACGGGAAGACGAAACGCGGCATTCAGGACATTCTTGCTTACAAAGCGTTGGAAAAGATACCGTTTGCTATAAGGATATAGGCTCCACACGCTAAAGATGGAGACTGTTTTTCTGAATTCGTTCTCCTGATTCCACGTCAAAAAAGATAACCTTTTCCTCATCGACCATACACTGTACCTTTTTTCCGCACCGAAAACTATCATTAAAAGTATGAGCAGGAACTGATGCAATTAAGCTATAACTCCCAATTTGAACATGGACTGCGAACTCTTTGCCAAGCATTTCAATTAATGTAATAACACCGTTTTTATCGTCATTATCCGGATTATCAGTATTTAACATTATATTTTCTGGACGAATACCAACGCACAAAGAGTCGTCACAACAAAGGTTTATAGGTTCAAAAAAGGAATTGTATATATTTGTTGGAAGTATATTAATTTTCGGAGAACCAATAAATTTAGCAACAAAAAGATTCTCAGGACAATAGTATACTTCTTCAGGAGTACCGACTTGCTGGATAACCCCTTCATTTAAAACAATAATTCTATCAGCCATAGAAAGTGCCTCAACCTGATCATGCGTAACATAAAGAAAAACAGCCTCGATAGAATTATGTAATCTGATGAGTTCTTCTCTGGTTTTTTCTCTCAATGACGCATCGAGATTTGATAGCGGTTCATCAAGTAAAAAAACATGCGGCTTTCTTATCATTGCTCTGCCTATAGCAACCCGCTGTCTTTGACCACCAGATAATGTCTTTGGTTTGCGCTTTAAATACGATGATATTTCAAGTTTTTCGGCTACTTCCTCTACTAATTCTTTGATTTCAGCTTTATCATACTTTCTAACCGATAATGGAAAAGCCAAGTTCTCATATACTGTCATATTAGGGTATAAAGCATAATTCTGAAACACAATCGAAATGTTGCGCTCATTAGGTTGTAATTTTGTAATGTTTTCTCCGTCAACATGCACAGAGCCACTTGTCGGTTTTTCTAATCCTGCGACAAGGTTTAACAAAGTTGACTTTCCACAACCAGAAGGCCCAACAACAACGACGAATTCATTTTCTTGACTAACAAAGGAAAAGTCTGACAGTGCCCTTGTCTTTCCGTAATCCTTCGTTAAATTGTTTAAAGACACCTTTGACATTAAAATCCTCCGTTAATGCATTGAACCATTTATTGATATTTCGTATATGTGTCGCCTGAAAATAAAGTAAACTAAAACCAAAGGTACCATAGAGAGTAAGAGGCCGGCCATTTGATATGTTGGGGTTGTACTATGTTTGGTAATTAAGCCAGATAAAGAAGGGAGTAGTAATTTTTTATCTTCGTCATGTAGCAATAGCATTGGAATTAAAAAAGAATTCCAAAGTGCAATACCAGTTGTAAATAAAACAACCAAAATTGGACCTTTACATATTGGAACAACCAATCTTTTTAAACACTGTAATTCAGTTGCACCATCTGATCTAGCGGCGTTAATAATTGTATTTGGCACTAGCGAAAAATACATATATAGCAAATAAATACATTCTGGGAGTGATACTGCAACAAAAATAATAATTACAGAGAGAAAGTTATTTATCAATCCCAGTTTAGACATTAAATTATACTCTGGAAGAATAAGTACCTCTTCTGGAATAAACATAAAAGAAAAGCATATTATTGTCAAAAAATTTCTTGTTACTCTATTGTTCATATTGCAAAGATAAAAAGCTGTCGGGATAGAAAAAGCAAAAATGATAATTAGGCTGGTGATAACAACAAAAGCAGTATTACCCATTTTGTGAATAAAGTCAAAATTATTTGTAATCTTTATAAAATTATCTAAACTCATAGAATCTAGAGAAATCCCAAGGGGGCTTTCAACATAGGCTTCTCTGCTTTTTAACGCTGTAACTACAGAAAAGAACAACGGATATAAAATAAATAATGCAGAAAGAAAGACTACTATGAGTTTTATCATTCTTTCAATAAACATCTTCACAAATCCGCCCTCTTTCCAAATAATATATTGTACAGTATAGTAACAAGTGTCATAACAACGAAAAATAGAATTGCTGCAATTGTATATGCACTTGACAAATCGCTCCCATATTTAAATGCTCTTAAGTAAATCAAATAGTCAATGGTAGTTGTATTATATCCAGGGCCGCCTTTTGTTAATGTATATATTATGGAAAAAAAGCTGGAAAAACCGTATATCAAATTTAACAGAAAGGAATGATATATAGTTTTGCGGATTTCATATGTATATATTTTAATTTTATTAAGTCCCCTTACTCCATCAACCTTTATCAAACTGCTAATTTCTTGTGGAACAGTAGTTAATGCGCCAGAAAAAATCATAGTTTGCCACCCAAATGACGTATATATAATGCATAGAATAATCACTACAAATGCTGATGATTTATTACCTAGCCAGTATAGCGGAGGAATATTAAATAGTTCTAGCAAAGCATTTACTGGTCCCCTATATCCAAACAAACATGAAAAAATACCCGCTACCGTAAGTGATGCTATAATTTCTGGGAACACTATAATACCTTTATAGAGGCCAGAAAGGGCAAAGCCTTCTCTCAGATATATGGCTACCCATAAACCAACGAACATTAATACTGGTATGTATAATAACAATATAAAGCTATTTAATATTGATTGCCAAAATACCCCATCTTGCATTATGCTCAAATAATTACGAAAGCCCACAAATGCAATGTCAGATGACAATGCATTTGTGGTAAAAGAATGTATAATTACAGACGATAGTGGAATTCCACAAAAAATAAAAATAATAGCATACGAGACTATGACCTGAAATCGCAGTATCTGATTGTGAACACTATTTAGCATTTGTAATCTCATCCATTTCAATTCCGAATTCTTCCGGCGTCATTTCACCTATAACCACAGACAATGATCTTCTATAGAATTCAGTATAAACATTCATCGGCATAAGATAATCGGCCGTACAGTGTGCATAGGGGAGCAACGGATATATAACTTGTACAACTTCACTTGGGTTATTGTCGTATTCATCAAGAGCTATATCATTACGATTAGGGAAACAGCCGAATTTTTGAGCCATCCGTATATTGTTTTCTTTATTAGACATCCACTTAATAAGCGCAATGGCTTCGTCTTTATGATTTGAATCCTTTGTTACAGAAAAACACTGATTGCATCCGCCGAAACAAATCGCATCTCTCACAACATCACCAGAATAATCCGGAACCCATAGTGCACCAAAATCATCCCCCATTATGTCTGCATATAAGTTAATATCATAATTGCTACACGAAAACATCGCCGCTTTTCCATTTGCAAAAAGAGTTGTTGCATCTTCATTCGTGGCGTAATCTTGATTAATATATCCTTTAGAAAAATATGTAGCCATAGTTTCAAGGGAACTTAATAGATGCTTATCATTTGAAAATGATAATTCACCCTTTGCCTCTGAAATAATAGTGGGGTCATCAACAAATTGCATCCACTCTTTTGCAAACAATTGAACATACAGTTCATTCCATCCATCATCGCTAGCAACAATAGGCAAAACACCTTTTTGTGCAAGTGTTTCACAAATCGATTCAAACTCATCAAATGTTTCCGGAGGATTCTTTTCTGCATCCAAACCTGCTTCTCTAAACAGCGACTTATTGTATGCGATAAATGTTACCTCAGTTCCACCAATCGGATAACCATATACCTCATTCGACTCTTCTATAGATCTTCCGTTATCTGTGACGGTTTCCCAGAACATAATATGTTCCTTTTCTTCATCCGTAATGTAACTTTTGAGCGGATATAATACGTCAGACATATCTCTCAGTATTTCAGATGAATAAACACACGCAATATCAGGAACTTCATTCCCTGAGCGTCCATTATTGGCAACCAGTTGTACCATAGCTTCTTCGTCTTCAAAATATGTTAACTTGACGGATACATTGAATTGCTTGGCATACTCATTCACTAATTTCTGCAAAATCCAGGAATCCTGAGACTCTTCAACTTCGTTTTCGCCAACAACGGATCCCCCAATCCAGATAGTTAATTCAGTATCGTCAACGTTCTTATTACATGCAGTAAATGAAAAACAGGATAATACAATTACCACAATCAATAAAACAACAGATAATGTCTTTTTGCTCTTCATTGATTTTCGACCTCCCAAAATGCTTATGCTTTTATTTTTTTAACACATAAAACAATTCGTTATTTATCACTTTCCGTTCAACAATAGATATATCGGTAGGCAAGTTGCTTTCTATGAAAGATGAATAGAAAGACTCCATCCCCTTATTCCTCCCAGACATGCTTTTGATTGGAAAAGAAACGATTGCTTTTTCAAATGAAGTGTTCGCCAAGAACTCAATCGCACGTCCTTTTTTTTGCTGTTGTAATAAAGGGAGTAATTTAAAAGCAAGCAATACATCGCTGCACTCAGTGGGAAAATTATTTACTGCATCTAACAGTTCAGCACGGTAATTAACAACACCAATTCTATCGAAATACAGATTTATCAAATCTACTGTTTCTTGGCTAATCTCATAAGCCAGATATCGAGCCGGCTTATTGCCAAAGAAAGGAAGCGCCAATGGATTAAAACCACATCCAACATCAGATAATACGCATTCTTGAGTAATGTACTGAGATATAAAATTGTACATTTCATCTACGGAATCTAAACGTTCTTTCGTTGAAACATGCAGAGCCAACAACTCTTTGCTGAATGATTTGTCATTTGCCATATCTTCGCCGGAATATTCTTCAATCTTTTTTCTGGCTACGCTCTGACAATTTTTTGTTAAAAATGATTCATAAATTATATGAAGTTGCTTTTTACTCTCACTTAATACTTCCTTCTTTTTCTTATACTTTTTACTTGCCTCAACACACGCCCTCTCTATAACTTCCCGTGACACACTGGCGTACTTTCTACTATTTGCAATTTCTGCAACAAGCTCGTTAATATCCATTTGATTATCACCACCATTTAATTATCATATACCTGTAGTTTTTCCATAAGCCTTGAATAAAAACGCAAATTATGTATTGTAGCTAATCTATAACCGAGGGAGTCTCCAACTTTAAACAAATGAAACAGGTAAGATCTAGAATAATGCTTACATGTAAAACAATCACAATCATCAGATATGGGTGAATTGTCTCTCATATTTGTTTTCTTATCATCTAAAATGTAGAAAAGATGGTACTTTGTGCTTCCGCCCAAAAAATCATCAAATACATACAGTCTATTATGTCGTGCATCACGAGTGGGAATTACACAGTCAAACAAGTCATAGCCCATTTTATGGCATTCAACAATACCATCCGGTTTCCCAAGTCCCATTGCGTATTTGATTTTATTGTCGGGCATCAAGTCAGCTGTATATTGCAAAATGTCTTTTACCAATTCTCCTTTAGAATCGACTGGCCAACCGCCAAAACCATAACCATCAAAACACATATCAATCAAAGCATCTGCACATTTTTTGCGTAAATCATAGAAACTGCCACCTTGAATAATACCAAAAAGCAACGGTCGTTTTTCCTCAGGAATTCTACGTAATCGAAGTTGTCTTTCGTATTCATCACGACATCGTTTGGCCCAGTTAATTGTAACATCAACGGAGAACACATTCTCCTCATAAGAATCATCGGGGTGTGTACAATAATCTATGCACATAATAATGTCCGATCCATAATTGAATTGTGACTGAATGCTTTTTTCTGGAGTTAATATCACTTTTTCTTTTTTTCCATCAGGGCGAAATACTATTTCATTTTTACGAACCTCTCCGTATTTTGGGTTTTCTCTAATAAGCGAAAAAACTTGAAATCCTCCTGAATCTGTCAATATTGGGTGTTCCCACGCACAAAAGGTATGAAGTCCCCCACTAGCCTTTAAAACGCTCACGCCTGGTTTTGACAACAAGTGATAGCTGTTCATAACAAGACCAGCAATATGACATTCTTCCAAATCTATAGAATCAACACAACGTACTACTCCGTAGGTTCCGTCTGGAAAAAAAGCTGGAAGATTAACATCTCCATGTGGAAGTAGTAGTTTTCTTTTTCGTTCCATTTTCTTCCTCCGTTTGTTATCAATCTGAAGAAAAGAGTTCTTTTAGATGCAAAGCCGCTGCATACAGTTCTTTTTTTGATATTCCATTGCCTGATAGAGCAGAAATCGCTTCCTTTGCAGATGAATTATTAAGAACCATGTAATTAATCAACTTTCCTTCGGTTGTTTCGCCACTCTTTATTGTTTCTTGTTTGGGTAAAGCATTAGGAAACTCAACTACGAGAGTGTATTCTCCCTTTTCCGAATCTGGATTACTGTTTAGTTCTTCTAACACTTGGGCAGGTTTACCACGGTATATTCTTTCATACAGTTTAGTTAAATCGTTACAAAGACATATGCCTTCAATACGACCTCGACCTTTGGTTGGACGGAATACAGCTTTGTTCTTGACGATGTGCAGGACAGCACGATCACGCTGTATATCTACAACCGATATGCCGATCTGTATGTCTCGGATATGATGCTTGCCGAAGGAAACGCAGTTCACAAATGGACTCCCGCTCCCAATGAGATTTATACCGAAGAGGTCAAAATCGACCACAGGGGCATCGAGGTTTCCAATGCCGCATCCTCGCAGCGGACGGTCATCACAAACACGGAGTTTTCCGGCTACTACAACGAAGAGAAAATCTTCACTTTGAACAAAGACGAAACCCAGACGAAAAAGACCACGGTTGACGGCGAACTGACGGTCGGCAAGACGAAATTCGTGCCGATGCCTACCGCCTCCGAGGGCTTGAACATCGTCATACTTGATTAAGGAAGGAGGAGCATTATGGCATTAAGCGGTGAGTTTCAAAACTACCCGGTCAATAATTTTGGTCTGTACTGCACATGGTCGGCAACGCAGTCGGTCACGGGAAACTACTCCGATGTGACTCTCAATGTCTATCTGCATTACTACACCATTGAAGTCGGCGAAAGAAGCGACTCCACCATTGCGATAAACGGCACCTCGGAGACCTATACGGCGGCGGCAATCAAGGACTACACCTCCGGCTATAAGAACAAGTTGCTGAAGTCAAAGATCGTCCGTGTCAATCACACTTCGACGGGTACGGCTACCAACATTCCTCTGTCTGCTTCCTGGCGGTTCAGTGGTACGTATTCCGGCACTTATGTCGGAACGATTACCGCATCCACGACCGTCAACCTTGACAGCATTGACCGAACCGCTCCCACGGTATCTTTCAGCACTTCAAGTGTTACGGCAAGCGGATTCAAGATTTCAGCTACCTCGTCCGCTACTTCCGACATCTGGCAGTACAGTACGAACGGCGGCTCTTCCTGGACGCAGTTCTCAACGACCGCCGGAACATCCGCTTCGGTTACGCTGTCCTCGCTCTCTCCGAACACGACCTATTCCGTAAAGGTCAGAGCAAGGAAAAAGAGCAATCAGGTCTACGGCACATCTTCGGCTGTTTCCGTGACTACGCTCGGCGGTTCTGTGTTGAACAGCGTTTCAACGGCGACAGCGGACAATTCGACCGTTACGATTTCCTTGAATGTGACGGTTTACAATTCATCCTATACCCACACATTGACCCTCAAAAACGGATCGTCCACATACCTTACCATCAGCGGTTTGTCATGGTCGACGGGAACCGCTGCGAGGACAATAACTCTGACCTCGACACAGCGGTCAGACCTTTTGTCGTATATGGCTTCCATAAAATCGTTCACGGGTACATTCTCCCTTGCAACGATGAGCGGGTCAACGCAGATCGGAACGGCTTCCACGGCAACGGCAACGGTGCAGACCACCTCGGCGAATTCCGCGCCGACCTTTTCGACATTTACTTATAAGGACAGTTATTCCACCACCACGGCGATAACCGGTAACGACCAATATTTCATTCAAGGGTACTCCAAACTGCAGGTCACACCCGAAACGGCAACGGCGAAGAACGGAGCGTCCATAGCAAGCTACACCGCGACCTGCAACGGCGTGAGCGTTTCCAATACCACGGGAGCGGCAATCACGGTCGGAGCGGTTTCCAAAAGCGGCACGGTGGCTGTTGTGGTTACGGTCACGGACAGCCGGGGCTATACGGCAAGCGTTACAAAAAACATCACCGTGGTCGCATACGCAAGTCCGAAGATGTCCTCTGTTTCGCTTCGGCGAACCAATGACATCGAAACGGAGATGCAGCTCATATTCAACGGCTCGTTTTCGCCGATCACGATTGGCGGCACCAATAAAAACAGTCTGCTGTATGTGCGATACCGATATAAGCTGACAAGCGCATCCTCCTACGGATCATATACGAGTATCCTGTCGGCGGTAACGGTCAGCGGAACGTCGTTCTCCTACAGCAATCTGGAACTCTGCGATCTGCCGTCCGGCTCGTCCTATGACTTTCATCTTCAGATATGCGACAAGTTAAGCACCGCTGCGGCACTCGATCTCTCTTTCGTTGTTCCGCAGGGTACACCGCTTGTTGCTCTCCGTAAGCAAAAGGTCGGTATCAACACACCGACTCCGACTGTTGCTTTGGATGTCGTGGGTGATGCGAAGGTCAGCGGAACGCTCACGGCAACTACGCTATCCGGCACACTCGCCGCAAGCAAGCTGTCCGGCACGGTAGCCATCAGCAAAGGCGGTACGGGTGCGACAACTGCTGCGGCGGCGTGTACGAACCTCGGAGCAGTTCCGACTACCGGGGCTGATATTACCGGGCAGATTGCGAGGAGCGGAAATGGGTGTTCGTGGATCAATGGTCGCGATTATGCGGTTACGAGAGTAAAGACACAGCCGAATACATCATCTTTTTTCCCAATTTTCTCCGTTAAATCTGCAAGCGGCTCATATGACATCGGAACGCTGTCAAGCAATCTGTATATTTCCTATGCAACTGATGCGAACTATAATGCCGGGACGAATACAACGACCACGGTGTACTTCAATACAAGTGGTAACTTCAGCGGTAAAGCAGCGAATGTCACAGGCACAGTCGCTGTTGCCAACGGCGGCACGGGCGCGACTTCGGCAGCCACAGCCAGAACGAATCTCGGCATCACTTGTACTTCTCTTTACAGCGGATCACTCACAACGGGAAGCACGACTTTCAGCCGTGATTATAAAGGATATGTCATTATTGGAGTGCCAGCCTCGTCTTATTCCCGTGTGGCGATGTATATTCCAAAGGCAATCATAACCACATCAGCTGTCGCTTACCAGTTCGCAGATGAAGCATATTATTACTCTTTCAATCTGTCGTATTCCGGCTCAACAGTAACGCTGGCCTATAAAGGACGTAGCAGTTCCGGCGCGATAGTTGCAATATATGGGGTGAACTGACATGAAAGTTAAGAAAGACGAAAAGGGATTCATTTCCGAATTCACACTGGTCGGAAATCTTGTAGACGGCATCGAAATCGAAGAACCCGCCGACCTTGAACATTTTGAGAGTCACTTTGACGCTTATTCTGTCCGGGACGGAAAACTCATATTTGACGATGAGCAGGATGCCGAAAACCAAGAAAACGCTCTGAAAGATGATCTGAGAACGCGCCGTGAAAAGGAGTGCTTTTCATTCATCAACAGAGGGCAGCTCTGGTACGGTATGCTCACCGTCAAACAAATCGCCGAACTGACAGCCTGGTACAAAGCGTGGCTGAAGGTTACGGAAACAAAGGTCGTGCCGGAAAAACCGTCATGGCTCGAATAAGGAATCAAGGCATCCGTGGAGGGTGCCTTTTTTCATACAAAAATTTAAGGAGGTATTTACTGTGAAAACAATCAACGAGCGCAAAACGTAGAACAGGCCAGGAAAAAAAGGCATAGCAAAGCAAGCCCCCGAC
>CANQXK010000040.1 GCA_947627715.1 uncultured Oscillospiraceae bacterium | reverse complement strand
ACACAGAAGTTAAGCTCACTTGCGCCGACAATACTTGGCTGGCGACGGCCCGGAAAGATAGGAAGACGCCAACACAATGCGAGACCCGCTTTACGGCGGGTTTCGCCGTTTGCCTCCTTAGCTCAGTCGGTAGAGCACGCGGCTGTTAACCGCGGTGTCGTAGGTTCGAGTCCTACAGGAGGCGCCAACGGCAAGGCCGCTGCCATAAGGCGGCGGCCTTGTTTCATCCTTCATGGGCCTTTAGCTCAGTTGGTTAGAGCAACCGGCTCATAACCGGTCGGTCCGGGGTTCGAGTCCCTGAAGGCCCACCACCACGTCGTCGCGGAAGTCGCGTTGGCTCGGCGCGTGACGAATGCCAAGGGCGCCCGTCCCACGCCTCACACGCTGACTTCGCTCCTCCTCTCCAAATTTGAACCGCGTTGCGGGTTCAAATTTGGGATTTAAATAGGAAGATTGATTTTAATTAGATAGGGGTTTAGCTCAGCTGGTAGAGCGGCGGTCTCCAAAACCGTAGGCCGAGGGTTCGATCCCTTCAACCCCTGCCACGTCGTCGCGGAAGCGGCGGCAGTTCCCCAAAGGGCAGACGCCATTCGCGTCTGCCCTTTGACTTACTTGCCCGCTTCGCGTCGCCTTAAAACGCGGCCCGCTCCGCCGGGTTCGCGTTTTTTGTAAGTCCTTTTTCCGCCACGCAACCGGCGGTTGCCGGATTGGCAGGTGGAATTGGTTGCCGGACGGGACGGATTTTGATACCATAGGGACGAGGTGATGAGCATGAAGCTGAATGAACGGCTTTTTGAACTGCGCCGAAAGGCGGGGCTTTCTCAGGAGGAGCTGGCGGACAAGATCGGCGTCTCCCGGCAGGCGGTGGGGAAGTGGGAGAACGGCGCGTCTGTGCCGGAGCTGGACAAGCTTTTATCGCTGTCCGACTTTTACCAGTTGTCCATCGGCCAGCTGCTGGGCGTGGAGGCCCCGGCGCAGACGGCGGCGGAGGCTCCGGCGGTGGAGCCGGGTCCCGCCGTGGACACCGGGGAGCTGGAGGCGCTTCTGCGCGGGTTGGGCGAGGGCCAGAAGGCGGCGGAACACAGGGCGAAGAGGCAGAGGGGTTACCTCTGGGGCGCGCTGGGGATCGCGGCGGCGGCCATCGTGGCGGTGGCGGTGATTTTCGGCTCCCGGATGGCGGACCTGAAGGGGCAGATCGGTGGCCTCAACCAGCTGGTGGTATTCACCCAAAATTCCCTGAGCGACAGTATCGACGGTATGCGGGGGACCATTGCGGGGCTTCTGGAGGAACAGAACAGGCTCTTCAGTGACTGGAGCTGTGAGACGTTGGACTACGACGCCCCGTCCGGCCTCCTGACGGTCCGGGCCGCCGTGACACCCAAGTCCCTGGGCCGGGACATGACGGCGCGGCTCTCCCTGGTCAGCGATGAAACCGATGAGGCCGTCGAGGCTGAGGCGGAGTTGGAAAACGGGGTTTTCTCCGCTGTCATTCAGGCCCCGGAGGGGAGCTACACCCTGTGGGCGGTGCTGATAGAGGACGGCACCGAGACCAGGGGCCAGGCCGGGAGCGTCACCGTCACACCCGGACAGCTGGCGGAGGTCTACGGGGTCCAGTGGTTCCGGGGTCCGGCGCAGAGCGCCCAGGAGGGGGACGGCTTCACCTGGGAGCCGCGGGGACTCCTGGTCATCGACCCCCGGACGGACCGGCCTTTGGCGTCCGCCGAGATCACCGTCCGGGTGGGCGGGCAGATCGTGAACACCATCCCCCTGGACCTCGCCGGCCCCGCCAACTGGTACGCCGGGTACACCCTGCCGGAGGACATCCTCAGCGTTTCCACGTCTCTGACACGGCCTGAATCCCTGACGCCCACCCGGGACAGGCTCTTTGCCCTGGAGGTGGATCTGGGGCCGTTCCACTGCGCCTACCGGCACTGGGTGGAGATCACGTTGACTGCCGTGGACGAGCTGGGGGTGGCGTATCGATTTTCCCTGCTGGATATGCACCTGACCTCGGAGAAGGAGCCTGTGCCGCCGGACCTCCATGGGGAGCTGGAGGCGGAGTAAAAAAAGTCCCAATTTGACCTTGTCTTCCCGGTCAAAACCATGAATAAACGATAACTGTCAACATGGTTAGTCAGGACAGCGGATAGGAACGCTCTGGAAGAGGACACAATTGCCGGAGCGTTTTCTATTCAACATAGGCGGAAATTTTGTAAACATTTTATTAACCGCCTCAGCGGACAGTAGATTTCTTCGCATTTGGGTGGTATAATGTTAATTGTCGGGTGGGCAACTGTTCGACAAATCGTTATTTAGCGGAGGTAAGACATGAACAAAGTTTGGCAGTATTTTTTGCTGGGTATTGTAGTGGCTATTGTTGGATTGCTTGTAACTAATTTTATAGCGAGCATTCTCAATATGATTATGAATTACGAAACTGCATATGTTATAAGCATTTGCATGTATCTTAGTGTTGTCGTTGTGACTTGCACTGGAATTATCATTGCAAAAATTGATTCTAAATCAAGGAAAGACGATTCCGGCGAAGATAAAAAGGAATAAATTCCCGCTTGTCGAGACGTTGCAAACCCCTTTCGGAACAAAAGAGCGCACTTCTATACATAGGTCTGGCGGCCATATATTGTGTATTCCGTGGAACCAGTTATCATGCAACCCCGGCTTCATCGAATTGAGGCGGCAGGGTACTTTGCATGATCGCCCGTAGCCGTGGCTTGGATACTCCGGGAACACAAAAGGGAATTGGGAGTCAATTATAAGTTTTGCCGTATATCATAAAGAAAGGGGGCGGCGGCATGAGTTTAGAAGAACAGTTATCGGAAATATATAAAGCCGAAAACGAGCTATATGAAGCTGAAAAAGAACAAGAACAGGACTGGGCGAAGGTGTTTGCACAGTACAAAGAACTCTATCAAAAGTTCCCGTTGCAAAAGGTTGCCATACGCTTTGCGTTCTTTTGTTGGTATCTTCTATGGCAATGGGATGAGATCATATTTCCGGGAGAGAAGCTGTCATCCTATGAACGGGCAACACTTGATATGCGAGGCGGAATGTCAACGTCAGAGCTGTATTCAAGTCTGAACCGCATGGCAAGCAAGCTTTTATCGTCTGCGGACGAGACTGAGGACAAATATCTTGCGATTTTGATCCATATGCGCAATATTTATCCGTACTTTTTTGAAAGCAACATTTTGTCCGATGAACTTGCCGGGAAAATATTGGTGTATTTGGAAAACAAGCAGACTGCCGATCCTGTCACAAAACGTATCTGTTTATATCAACGGAACCCGGATATAACGCAGCCGCCAGGCATGGAAAAAACAGATGAAGAAGTGTTTTCTTCCGATGGCAGCCTAATCACACATTACTTTCAATGGCTATTTGGAGGATAGCTAACTTCATTTAAACTACTATTCGTCATTTCCCCGTCGGCAACTATGCGGATGGGGGAATTTTTTGTTTACTCCGTTGGATAAATATTTACCCCAGCCGTGGCTCAGATATTCTGGGAACACAAAAGGGAAATGGGAGAAAAAGGGGAGAGGAACCTTTCCGTATGCCCATGACCAAAATATTAAGAGCGCACAGCGGCAACGCTGTGCGCTCTTTTCCGTGCGTATCGAAGAGGGAGGTTTTATCTGTACGTTATTCCGGGTCAAACAGCGATTGAAAAAAGAGTTTTGCGGCCGTCCAGAGGTATGGGCGCGTTTTGATCTCCGCAATCTCGCTGTCGCTGATCCCCTCGCTGCACCAGGTGTATCTGAGGAGCTTTCGGACGTTCCCAACTGTAAGCTGCCGGGCGTATTCGGGGCGCTCGCTCCACTGGGAAAATTGGCCTTCTGATCGCTTGGAGCCTTCATATGAAAGCGCAGAGGTCCACAGCTCATCCGTTCCCTTTTCGGAGCAGAAAAAGACCTCCCAATGCAGGATCACAGCTCGCGGCCCGCTGCGCCATCCGTCCTTCAACGTCGAATCCATCATGGACCACAGGGCGGAGAGTATGTCGTCCCTTGCGGCTTCCTCTATCGGCTGCTCCGTTTCAAAGACGAACCGTATTACAGCGCGGGACCGGGAATTTTCCGCCACGCTGACCCGCAGCAATTCGGACGAATGGCCGGAATAGATGTCCTCCGCAATCTCCCGGTCCTCCCCGGATACAGAGGTATATAAGAACTTTGAATAAAATCTTGTGGGGCTTGTCAGCCAGATAATCTGTCTCACCGTCACGGCCACAAATATTGCGGCGGCGGCGACAAGCAGAATTTTTCGGAAGATATGCCGTGGCTTTTTCATGGCTTTCCCTCCAAATCAACGGCGAAAGACAACGCCTTCCTGCCCCTCCTTACTCCTCGCAGAGGTCGGCGTAGGTGAAGGGGATGAGCTGGCGAAGGGAGTCCGGGGACAGCTCCACCTGGTAGCCGATCTTACCCGCCGAGAAGGTGACGGCGTCAAAGAGCTGGGCGGTCTCGTCCATGACCGTGGGGAAGGGCTTTTTCATGCCGATGGGGGAACAGCCGCCGTGGATGTAGCCGGTGAGGGGGAGAAGCTCCTTCTGGCGGATCATCTCCACGCTTTTCTCGCCCACGGCCCTGGCGGCCTTTCGGAGGTCCAGCTCCCGCTCCACCGGAATCATGAAGACGTAGTGCGCGCCGGAGGGGGCGGCGGTGACCAAAGTTTTGAACACCGCGTCCGGGTCGAGGCCCAGGACGCGGGCCACGTCCGCGCCGCTGACGGCCCCGGTCTGGGAGTAGTCCCGCGGCGTGTAGGGGACGCCGTGCTGGTCAAGAAGACGCATCACGTTTGTCTTGGGGATCTTGCCGGCCATATCAATAGATGTCCTGGACGACCTTCTCAGGCGGGACCGTCAGGCGCTCCGGGTGCATCAGGTTGTGCTTGAGCATTTTGAGGCCTTGGGCGTAGTTGTAGCCGTCGCAGATGCGCTCGTCGGTGACGATGGTGTAGTCCACATACCGCTTCTCCTCCACCACGCCGTCCTTATTCATCTTGTAGACCCGGCGCTTGGCACCGAAGGCGATGAAGATGGGGAGGTTCCCGAAGTTGTAGAGGTGGTGGTAGATGGGCGGGATGCCGAGAGAGCCGATGTCGGTGATGATCATGGAGCCGTGGAAGGGGCTGGCCTCCAGCACCAGCTTGGGCATGATGTGGAAGTAGTCCAGAATGCACAGGATCCACACGATGAATTTCAGCAGCAGGCGGGGGATTTTGACGAGAATGCCCGCCAGGTCCCCGGTGGCCGTCTCAGAGCCGTTTTTCACGTGGTCGATGGCCGCGTTGAGCTTCGTATAGACGTCGTAGACCGTGTCCGTGGGGTCAAAGACCACCTTGATGGAGGTCTCGCCGCCGTTTTCCTCCATGGTCTTTTTGACGGTCATGACCACCTCGATGTTCTTGCGCGCATAAGCGCGCTGGCCGCTCACGTAGCGGTTCAGCTGGGGCTTCTGGCTGATGGTGCGCACGTAGGAGGCGATGAACATATGGAGCATCCCCAGCCCCGGATAGCCCTCCCGGCGCTTTTCGCGCATGAATTTCTCCAGTTCCGTGACCTCCACCGTGTCGCGGAAATAGTTGGAGGCGTCGCCGCGGTCACGCATGACGAAGGCGGTGATCCGCATATAGGGGGTCATTCCACGGATGCGGCGGCCTGCCTTGTTTTTAGGGAAAACGGGCACTTTCTCTTTATTGGACATGGCGAACCCTCATTTCATTGCATAGATAGTAAAAGTATAATATGAAGCGGGGCAATATGCAACAGTTTTTTCGCAAAGAGGGAATAATTTCGACATACTGTTGATTTTGCAACAGGAACGTGATATACTGTTGGGGAAATCAGAACAGGGGGCGCGAAAATGGCAAATATAAAGGACAACCGCCGGTCCCAGTACACCAGAACGGAGCTTCGCCGCGCGCTGCTGATGCTCATGCTGGAAAAGCCGGTGGACAAGATCACGGTGAAGGAGCTGTGCGACAAGGCGGACATAAACCGGGGGACCTTCTACGCGCACTACGCAAGCCCGGAGCAGCTCCTGGCGCAGGTGGAGAATGAGTTTTATCTGGATCTTCTGGCCGAGGTGGCCTCGTTCCGGGAGGCGGAGGACGTACAGCGCATCTTCGAGGACGCCCTTGTGGCCCTCCGGGAGCGGCGGGAGCTTGCCAGCGCCCTGTTCGGGCCTCACGGGGACCGGGAATTTTTGAGCCGGGTGGTGCGGGTGGCCCACGAGATGTGCATTGTCCAGTGGAGCGGCGTGAGTCCGCGGGTCAACCGGGAGCTGTTGGAGCATCTCTACGACTTCATCTCCTACGGGGTGGTGCGGGTGCTTCAGGAGTGGCTGGCGTCGGGGGCGCAGGAGCCGCCGGAGCGGATGGCGGCCATGCTGACGGACCTTTGCAACTTCGGCGTCAGCGCCTTTGTGGGGATAGATAAGCTGGACCCACCGGTGGAGAGGAGAATGAAGGAGATCGGATGAGCAGACTGAAGATCTACCTCGTCCGCCACGGCGAGACGGAGTGGAACCGGGAGAGCCGCATCCAGGGGCGGGAGGACGTGCCCCTGTGCGCCCAGGGGCTGGAGCAGGCCCAGGGGCTGGCGGAGGCGTTCCGGGGCGTGAGGCTTGCCGCCGTGCTGACAAGCCCCCTCTCGCGGGCGAGGACCACGGCGGAGAGGATCGGGAAGGCGGCGGGCGCGCCGGTGATCCCGGAGGCGGACCTGACCGAGCGGGATTTCGGGAGCGTGTCGGGGAAGGTGGTGGACATCTTCAACCCGGAAAAATACGCCAGCGACCTGGAGCCGCTGGACGATGTGGCGGCGAGGGCGCTGGCGGTGCTCAGGCGGTATGCCGGGGAGCTGGGGGAGGACTTTGCCGCCGTCAGCCACGGGGGCACCATCAACGCCGTTCTGCGGGCGGTGTCCGGGGGAGAGATGGGCAGCGGAAAGACGAGGCTCATCAACGCGGGGATCAATCTTCTCGAATGGGACAGAGGGACGTTTCGGGTGGCGGGGGTCAACCTCGTATCGCCCCGGTGAAAAACCCTCCCTTCCGCGCCGCGCAAAGGCGGCCGCGGCGGGGAGGGGCTTTTTTATTCCGCCGGGGCCAGGGTGAAGCCCCCCGCGCCGTCGGTGAGGAGCCGGTAGAGACGGCCTCTTTCAAAGCGGCCCCCGGCGGTGACGGCGTTCAGGGCGGCCAGGGTCTCGTCGGAGCAGCTCTTCACGAAGAGGGCGTGGGAGCGGCGGCTCTCCGCCCCGGCGGCGATGGCGGAGAGGTCCTGAGAAGCGTCGCCGGAGAGATAGACCGTGTTGAAGGCCGCCGGGGAGGCGGCGTTGACTATGACGGGGTTCACGTCCTCCCCGAATACGGCCAGCGTCACCGTGGAGCAGGCTTCCCTGTACGGGACAGCGGCGAGGGCGTGGAGAAAGCCCGCGAAATCGCCCTCCAGGGTCTCCCGCGTCTCCATGCGGCGGGGGTTCAGGCTGTCGTTTACGAAGCGCCGCCAGATCTCGGTGTAGGCCGCCGAGGACAGGATAAAGCAGCCCGCCAGCGCCGCGGCGGCCAGCGCCCGGTTCCCGGCGCGGGCCTTTTCCTCCTCCTGCCGCCCGCACAGGGAGAAGAGGAGCATCATGCCGCCCACGTGGGCGGGGCTTGCGTAGCGGGACAGGAGCGTCACGGCCCGCAGAGGCTCAAGGTACTGGGTCTCGTCGTAGAACATGGTCATCTGGCCCACGCCCACCACCGCGTAGATGAGGAGGAGCGTGGCGCCCAGAAAGACGTTCAGCAGGCGATAGCCGCGCCGGTCCACATGGCCGGTCTTGCGCAGGAGCAGGGCGAAGAGGAACAGGAGAACGAGAAACGGCGCGGTGGAGATGTCCAGCGCCGGGGTGAGTTCCCGGTGCAGAGGCTCAAAGAGGAAGGCGCGGCCGTAGGAGGTGATGTAGCCCCAGTTGTTCCCGGCGGAGAAGAACGTGCCGTTCAGCACCTCCCGCACGCGCTGGGCGGCGTGGACGGTGAAGCTGGAGGACAGATACGTGCTGCGGCCGCAGAGCCGGCAGAAGACGATCCAGGAGAGGGCGGCGGCGGCCACGCCCGCGCCGGTGAGGAGCGAAAAGCGCAAAGGGCGGTCCTTTTTGTGCCACAGGACGAAGAAAAGGAGCGCCAGGGCGGCCCACATGGCCCCGATGGACTTGACAAGGGTGAGGGTCAAGAGGTAGAGGGCTATCCGCGTCTTCCAGAAGCCCGGATGGCGCTCGTCCCGGTGTACTGTCTCCGCCAGGGCCGCGCCGAAGAGGAAGCTCATCCACGGGTCCACGCACAGCGCCCTGTACCAGGCGGTGTCCGCCACCCCCGGCAGGAGCAGGGCGGCGAGACATATGAACGTCTCCCACAGGAGGTTTTTCCTCCGGGGGAGGAGGTCCGCCACGGAGAAAAGGAGGACCGTGCCGAAGGTGTAGTAGACCTGGAAGATGGCGCTCTCGCTGTAGCGGCCCGTCAGATGGCTGCCCCAGGCCCAGAGAAGCTGCCCCATGGGGGTGTAGGTGCCGTAGCCGGAGGCGGGGTTGCTGTAGGGGGCGGCGTAGCCGTCCCGGAAGTAGATGGCCTTGGTGCTGGGACCCCAGAAGTTATAGCCGTCCCACTCCAGGATGAGCATATCCCGCATGAGGAACACCACTGCCGCCACGGTGAGAAGGCACAGCCAGAGGCGGAAGTCGAAAAACTGCCGCCGCAGTTCCGCCCTCAGGGCGGACACGCCCTCCCGGCGGGTGCGGAGGGCCATCCACACAAGGGCGGCAAGCCCCAGGAGGATCAGCACCCAGTCGATGGCGGAGAGGGCGTTTACAAAGCCCAGTACATAGAGCGCAAGGCCCACGCCGCAGAGCGCCATGGGGAGGACGCCGAGCCACCGCTGTTCAAAGCGCCAGCAGAGGGCGGCGATCAGAAGCGTAAGCCCCACAACGGAGGCAATGGATGCAGCCACGTCAGTTCACCTTCCCAAGTTCATTTTCGCTGTCACACAGCATCTTCCGCACGGTAAAGACCATGGCGGTAAAGCAGGCCACGCCGCCCACAAAGTTGGAGACCGGCTCGGCCAGAAAGACACCCTTGACCCCCAGACCCGCCACGGAGGGCAGGAGCAGGGTGAGGGGAATGACGATGAACGCCTTTCGCAGGAGGGAGAAGAACACCGCCTGACGGGATTTCCCCAGCGCCACGAAGGTGGACTGACCGGAGAATTGGAGCGCCATCATGAAGATGCCGAAGAAGTAGATGTGGAGCGCCGGGACCCCGGCGGCGATAAGCGCCTCCTCGCTGTTGAAAAGCCGGATGAAGGGTTCCGGGAGGAGGAAGAGGATGAGCCACATGGCGCAGGTGAAGACGACGCACACGAAGGTGACGAATTTAATGGAGTCCACCACCCGGCCGTATTTTTTCGCGCCGTAGTTGAAGCTCATCACGTGCTGCGCCCCGCCCGTCAGGCCCTGGACGGGGAGGGTGATGATCTCCCGCACGGAGTTGATGACGGTCATCACCCCCACGTAGAGGTCGCCCATGTCCCCGCCCACCCGCTTCAGGGTGGCGTTGCAGACGATCTGCACCGAGCCGTTGGTCACGGCCATGATGAAGCCGGAGAGGCCCAGCGCGCAAATCTGGCCCATGAGGCGGGGGTCGAAGCGGATGCGCCGGACCGAGAGGGGGATGACCGCCCGGCGGCTTGAGAGGAAGAGGTAGACCCACACGGCGGAGACCCCCTGGCTGATGACCGTGGCCAGGGCCGCGCCGCGCACGCCCAGATGCAGGGCGAAGATAAAGACGGGGTCGAGGATGAGGTTCAGCACCGCCCCGATCAGCACCGTCAGCATTCCCATGAGGCCGAAGCCCTGGGCGTTGACAAAGAAGTTCATGCCGAGGCTCGTCATCACAAAGAGCGTGCCCAGAAGGTAGACGGAGATGTAGGCGTCCGCGTAGGGGGCGGTGTCCGGGCTGGCCCCGAAAAGAAAGAGGATGTCCCGCCGGAAGAGGAAGCACAGGACCGAGAGGGCAAGCCCGGAGAGGATCAGCATGGCGAAGGAGAGGCCCATGATCTTCTCCGCGCGCCGGGCGTCCCCCGCGCCCCGCGCCATGGAGAAAAGGGGCGCGCCGCCGGCCCCGAAGAGCTGCGTAAAGGCGGAGATGATGGTGATGATGGGCAGGCACAGCCCCACACCCGTCAGCGCGGTCGCCCCCACGCCCTCGATGTGGCCGATGTAGACCCGGTCCACCACGTTATAGAGCACGTTGATGAGCTGAGCCAGGGTCATGGGCAGCGCGATGCGGAGGATATTTCCCCGCACGCTCCCCGTGCCGAAGTCAGCCGATTTACTGTTCATAGGAACACCCTCCCTGTTCTATCCGTATTATACGACCCCTCCCGCCGCAATTCAAGTGCCGCTTTATGAGCTGAACGGAAAAATAGCTTGACATTTCGTCTTTTTGACGGTAAAATAAAGGATGGTATTTTTTCAAGATGCTGCCTTACCGTGCGTCAAAGGGGACGCGCCGTGGGGATCCCTTCATAAAGCCCCGATGAACGCGGTATTTTGGTGTTTCGGAATCGTATCGAATTATTTACTTTTCAGAAAGGGAGGTGTTTTATCTCTAAATGTTGTGGTACGTACTGTCAGCCCTGCTGGGCGTGATCCTTGGAGCGTGCGCCATGTTTTTCCTCGTAAAGGCAAAGCGCAAGCGCGACGAGAAGACCATCATTGACGCCGAAGCGGAGGCATTGCGAATCAAGAACGAAGCCATCAAGGCCGCCGAGAGCAAAAAGCGCGAGGCGACCCTTGAGGCGAAAGAAGAGATCCACCGCGAACGCGCCGAGTATGAGCGCGAGGTGAAGGAACGCCGGGCCGAGCTTTCCAAGCAGGAGCGCCGCCTTCAGCAGAAGGAGGAGGCCCTGGACAAAAAGACCGAGGGTCTGGAGCGCAAGAATGAGCAGGTCCAGAAGAAGCTCAACGAGCTTGACGCGGCGAAGGAAGAGGTGGCCCTCATAAAGCGCGGACAGCTGGAGATGCTGGAAAAGATCTCCGGCTACACCGTTGACGAGGCGAAGAGCTACCTCATCAAGAACGTGGAGACCGAGTGCACCCACGAGGCCGCCATGAAGATCAAGGAGATCGAGGCCCACTACAAGGAGGAGGCCGACGATAAGGCGCGGGAGATCATCACCCTGGCCATCCAACGCTGTGCCGCCGACCATGTGGCCGAGGCCACCGTTTCCGTGGTCCCGCTGCCCAACGACGAGATGAAGGGCCGCATCATCGGCCGCGAGGGGCGCAACATCCGCTCCATCGAAAATCTCACCGGCGTCGATCTCATTATCGACGACACGCCGGAGGCCATCACCGTGTCCAGCTTTGACCCGGTGCGCCGGGAGATCGCCCGCCTGGCCTTGGAGAAGCTCATCCAGGACGGCCGCATCCATCCCACCCGCATCGAGGAGATGGTGGAGAAGGCCCGCCGGGAGGTGGACGCCACCATCAAGGCCGAGGGCGAGCGCGCCGTCTTTGAGACGGGCGTGCGCGGCCTGCACCCGGAGCTGGTGAAGCTCCTTGGCCGTCAGAAATACCGCACCAGCTACGGGCAGAACGTCCTCAACCACTCCAAGGAGGTCGCCTACATCGCGGGGCTTTTAGCCTCCGAGCTGGGCGTGGACGTGGCCACCGCCAAGCGCGCGGGACTGCTCCACGACCTGGGCAAATCCGTGGACCACGAGATGGAGGGAAGCCACGTCCAGCTGGGCGTGGAGCTTGCCCGCCGTTACCGGGAGTCCGAAGAGGTCATCCACGCCATCGAGGCCCATCACGGCGATGTGGAACCCCACACCATCATCGCCTGCCTCGTCCAGGCGGCGGACACCATCTCCGCCGCGCGTCCCGGCGCACGCCGCGAGAACATCGAGAACTACATCAAGCGGCTGGAGAAGCTGGAGGAGCTTACCTCCTCCTTCAAGGGCGTGGAGACCAGCTACGCCATCCAGGCGGGCCGCGAGATCCGCATCATGGTCAAGCCCGAGGAGGTCTCCGAGGACGAGATGGTCCTTCTGGCCCGCGACATCGCCCGCAAGATCGAGCAGGAGCTGGAGTACCCCGGACAGATCAAGGTCAACCTCTTCCGGGAGACCAAGGCCGTGGAATACGCAAAATAGTCTGGCGAAAAAGGCCGTTGGCCTTTTCCGCCAAAGGGGAACGTGCGGGAAACCCCGCGTGAATTTTGCGAAATTCACGCGAAATTTCCCTGCTGTCACTCTGCGCGCGCCCCTTTGGGGCACACTTGCGTGACAAAAGGTATTTTTTCCGACGTACACGCCGCCGGAAAAAACGTCAATTTGAGATTTTCAACAATCTGGGTCCCGTCCGCCTGCGCGGACGGGATTTTTCTCTGTTGAAATATGGACAGAGCGCATTTTCAAGGCGTATGTCCTTGGAAAAAAGATGAACGGGGTGTATAATAAAGACGGGATTCGACCTATACTCATGAGAAGAGGCGAAAGGCCGCAAGGCCGGGAAACGGTTGGCGGGGGGCCTCGTTAACGGTAGGGAGGACAAGCGATGAAAGCGTTGCTGAATTTTTTCAAGTGGGGCCTTGCCGCCGCCGTCGTGGCGGTGGCGGTGGCCGCCTGCGCTTTGAACGGCGAAAACGGCGCTGACACAGGGCAGACGGGGACAAGCGCCGGGGAGCGGGAGACGGAAGCCGCTCCCACCGGGGGAGAGAGCGAGGCACCCGGCGATCCGGCACCCGCCGGGGACGAGAGCGCGCCGTCCGATGAGCCAGCAGCCGCCGGGGCTGAGCTTTTGGCCCTCTGGCAGGAGCGGCTGGAGGCCCCGGAGTGGAACGGGTTTGTGACCCAGATGTACTCCGACGTGCGGCGGCTCAGCCTCCGGGAGCTTATGTACAACGGGGCCGGCATCAGCCGGAGAATGACGGTGGCGGAGAAGAAAGCCTATGAGGAGGTCTACGGCTGGCCGGACACCGACAGCTTTGCCTTTGACCGGGAGACGCTGGAGGCCTATCTTGAGGCGCACACGGGCTTTGGGTCCGCGGACTTTGCCGGCGGGCTTGGGGAGCTGGAGCTGCTGGAGGGCTTTGACGGGGCGTACCTTGTCCACGGAGACACCAACTACACCGGCGTGGAGGTCCTGGAAGGTACGGCGACGGGGGACACCCTTTCCCTGAAGGTCCGATCCGGGGCGACAGGCGACGACTGCGGCACCCTGACGATTCGGGACGGGAAGGTGGTGAGCTTCACAAACGACCTCTACAATGAGGTGGAGCGGCTGGCCTGGGAGTGGGTGGAGCGGGTCGCCTCCGCCGTGGACGAGCAGGGGCCGGGGCGCGTGACGAATCGGACGGTGCAGCTCTACCGCTTCGATGGGGACCCCGCCGAGAGCGGCGGGACGCGGTATTTTTTGGAGTACCGGCTTTGCCTGGACGGGACGGTTGACGGCCCGGTGGAGGTGGACGTGGACGGGCGGACGGTGACGCTGACCGGCTGGGGCGGCACATGGATCGCCGGGGACAGCGCGGAGGGCGAGCTTTTGGAGATCGTTGTGGACGCGGACGGGGAGCCGGCGCTGGAGGGGATCTGAGCGCCTGAGAGCCTGCCCTCGAACCGTTGATAAGCCCAAAAAGCTGTGCGGAGACGCACAGCTTTTTTGCGTGGACGGCCCGGCCCTGCCGGTTTTTTGAGAAAAAGGGGAACGGGGGCGGATTTTCGCAAGCTTCGCAACTTGACAAAGGAGGGAAAGAATTATAGAATAGTCAGGCCGCAACGGCGCGGCAGGGGAGACGAGATAGGAATGGAAGCCAAAAGAAGGATGACCGAGGGGCCGATTGCCGGACACATACTGCGCTTTGCCTGGCCCATTCTGCTGGGAAACGTGTTCCAGCAGCTCTATAACGTGGCGGACACGCTGATCGTGGGCAATCTGCTGGGGAATAAGGCGCTGGCGGCGGTAAGTTCCACGGGAAGCCTTGTCTTTTTGATGATCAGCCTTTTCAGCGGCATCTCCCTGGGGGCGGGCGTGGTCATATCCCGGTATTTCGGCGCCAGGGAGACAAAGAATATGCGCCTTGCCGTCCACACCGACCTGTGCTTCGGCTTGGCAGCCGGGGTGTTTCTCACCGTCGCCGGGACGCTTTTGACGCCGAAGATCCTCGTCCTCATGGACACTCCCGCCGACGTGATGGAGCTGTCGGTGGCCTATTTGCAGACCTACTACGCCGGGGCCGTCGGCCTTGTCATGTACAACACCTGCACGGGCATCATGCAGGCGGTGGGCGACAGCCGCCACCCCCTGCAGTACCTCATCATTTCCTCCTGCCTCAACGTGGTGCTGGACATCGTGATGATCACGGCCTTTCATCTGGGCGTCCGAGGCGCGGCGCTGGCCACCATTATGGCTCAATTCGTGAGCGTGGTCCTGTGCCTTATACGCCTTCTCCGGGTGCGGGAGGAGTACCGCGTCTCGGTGAAGGAGCTGCGGGTGGATTGGGGGATGCTGAAGACCATCCTGCGGTTCGGCCTGCCCTCCGGGCTTCAAAACTCCATCATCGCCATTGCCAACGTGGTCGTCCAGTCGAACATCAACTACTTCGGCGAGATGGCCATGGCCGGCTGCGGGGCGTACAGCAAGGTGGAGGGCTTCGGCTTCTTGCCTATTAACAGCTTCACCATGGCCCTGACCACCTTCGTGGGACAGAATCTGGGGGCGGGGGAGTACGACCGGGCAAAACGCGGCGCCAGATTTGGGCTTCTGTGCTGCATCCTCTCCGCCGAGGTCATCGGCGGGATCATATACCTCCTGTCGCCCTTCCTCATCCGCGCCTTCACCGACGAGCCGGAGGCCATCGCCATCGGCGTCCAGCGGGCGCACGTGTGCTCGCTCTTCTACTGCCTCCTGGCGTGCAGTCACGCCGTCTCCGCCGTCCTGCGCGGGGCGGGAAAGGCCGTGGTGCCCATGGTCACGATGCTGGCCTTCTGGTGCGTGGTCCGCGTCACCACCCTGGAGATCCTGACCCCCATTTTTCAGGACGTGGCCGTCACCCACTGGGTCTACCCCTTCACCTGGAGCCTCAGCACCATCGCCCTGCTCCTCTATTACTTCAAGGCTGATTGGCTCCACGGGTTCAACAGTGAAAAGACGGGCAGGCTTCACCTCCCCCACCTCCACCACGGACACGCGGCGGGGATCAAATAAGAACGCCCCGTTCGCTCTTGTAGTCCCAGCTAAAACCGTGAATCATCATCGATCAGCATAAATAATAGCCCCTTCCCTTCCGCCTGTGAGTGGTAGATCTCTTAGCATTTGGATGATAGTATAAGATTAAGTCGAGCGGGTGATTGCTCGGCAAATCGGGATTTGAAAACCACGATTTTATAAGTGGTTATCGCCCATCATCGGGCGTTAATAAAATCCTCCGAAACGCTTGAAAATAAAGGATTTATCGCAATGTGTCCGCCTTATCCCTTTATACGATTTCACACAGGTTTACTCTTGCACTCGTCCCTTATAAGGGCAAAAACAAGGGAAGCCAAATCTGGTAACAGGCTATAACAAGGTGTGGCAATCGAGAAACTGTGGCATATGTGCGAATATATTATACTGGAGGATTTCAAGATGGACAAGTACATTTATGATGAAAACAACGGTCTTTGGTACGAACTGCAAGGCGAATACTATTTGCCGTGTCTTACCTTACCACCCGAAGAAGAAAAGCATATTGGGACATGGGGGCAGCGACACAAACGCTACCTGAAAGAGCATAGAAAAGCGACCTATATAACGCTCCTGACCAGTGGCAAAC
>CANQXK010000039.1 GCA_947627715.1 uncultured Oscillospiraceae bacterium | reverse complement strand
CTTACAAAATCATCTTATACGGAGATATGGCAAGATAAATGACGATATGCAGAAAACCTTGATTTTAAGCCATTTTCACAAGGTTTTATAAACACTTGCGCGGGCTTATAAGAAGATTTCCGTCTATCAAATCAATAAATAATATATAGAGTAAATAAAAAGGTATATATTAGTGTACTCAAAAAGGAAGAACACCGACCAAAGTCAGTGCTCTTCCAACTTAAAGACATCTTCAACAAGCAGATTAAAATATGCTGCAATACGGAGCATAAATTCAGCGGATGGTGCCCGTTCACCACGTTCCACTCTGCCGATAGTTTTTGTGCAGAATCCGGTGGCAGAGGCTAAATCCTCTTGGAGAAGACCTTGTGATTCACGAATTTCTTTAAGGTTATTAACGACCGCCATAGTAAACACCTACTTTCATACATATCTTATATTAACAAGGATACAGAAAATACTGTCCTAAAATTCGGACTCGTTTATTGCAGAAAATCTCTAATCTCATTCGGATGATTCTTTCCAACCACTTTTCCAAGTATATCGAAACGATCATTTTCATTAACAGGAATAGGAGGGTATTTCTTGTTGAGAGAAATAAGAAATACGCCATTCTTATCATCCTGTAGTTTTTTTATATAGGCATCTCCGTTCAGATAGAAGATACCAATTTCTCCGTTTTCAAGAATATCCTGTTTCAGAACCCAGGCAATCTGTCCATCTTCAAATTCCGGTTCCATACTGTCACCACTGATTTTTACGCCGTAGCTTGCAGTATCTGGGATAATATCCTTCGTAAGCTGAAGTGTTTCTTTCGGTCCATCTACCAGAAAGTTACCGGTTCCGGCAGATACTGCATTATCATACACATCAATATATCTGCAAAATGGAATAACCTTTGCAGTCTGTTTCTCATATTTGCCACTGTCATGCAACAATCCAATGTAATCCAAAGCTTTTTCTTTCCCTTCATCATTAAGGGAAGAGAGTGGATCTGCCGGATTTTCTCCAAAATATTCTTCATATATATTTGTAATATTTAATATTTTGCATACGGCAAGGAAGGTTGCCACACTGGGTTCAGTAGCATTTGTCTCCCATTTGGAGATTGCTTTTACAGTAAGATTAATTCCTTCCTGCTGTAGTAATTCAGCTAACTTTGGCTGAGATAACTTCAGTTTCTTTCTGTTAGAAGAAATGATATCACCTATGTTTCTCATATTCTCGCCTCATTCCTATGATTATATTATGTATAGTTTTCTCTTACAGTATATATCAGATAATAGAATATTTCAAGTGTAAAATCTCTGTATGAGAGATGAAAGGACACATGTGTCCGTTGACAATCTCTTTATGAGAGAGTTATACTTGTACCTGCAAGAAGCAATACAACACATACAGACTGGAGGTGAATGTTGTGGGAGACAGAGTGATTTTACATAGTGATATTAACTCCTGTTATGCGAGTATTGAGCTGTTGCATCATCCGGAGCTTCGTGGAAAGCCTGTGGCAGTAGGTGGTGATCCGGAGGCAAGACACGGAATCGTATTAACTGCTGATTATGTAGCGAAGAAACATGGAGTAAAGACAGGAATGGCTCTGTGGCAGGCAAGACAGGTTTGCCCTGACATTACATTTGTTCCTCCGAGAATGGACTTGTATCTTCGTTTTTCAAAAATGGCTCACGAGATATACAGTGAGTACACGGATTTACAGGAACCCTATGGAATTGATGAAAGCTGGCTGGATGTTACAGCAAGTGCTTCTATTAAAGGTGATGGTTACAAGATTGCACATGAAATAAGTAATCGCATGAAATCAGAACTTGGCATAACAGTAAGTGTTGGTGTGTCATTTAATAAGATATTTGCAAAGCTTGGTTCTGATTATAAGAAACCCGACGCCATCACAACCATGTATAAGGATGAGTTTCAGACAAAAGCATGGAATCTTCCGGCTTCTGATTTGTTATATGTGGGAAGAAGTACAGACAGTAAATTACAGAAAATGGGCATTCATACCATAGGTGATATAGCAAGGGCTGATGAAAAATGGTTGAACAGTTATCTTGGTAAAATGGGAAGTATCTTGTGGGCATTTGCAAACGGCTATGATACTTCACCAGTAAGAAAAGAGAATACATCAGCTCCGGTTAAGTCAATTGGAAATAGTACAACCACTCCAAGAGATTTAGAGAATGACGAAGATGTAAAAATTGTATTGTATGTTCTTGCAGAGAGTGTTGCAGCGAGACTAAGAGAGAATGGTTTTCGTTGCAGGACGGTAGAAATCAGTATCCGTGATAATGAGCTGCATTCATACACAAAACAGACAAAGGTTTCAAATGCTACGAATATTACAAAAGAGATTGCTGATGCAGGATTCAGACTTTTTAAGCAAAGCTATAACTGGCAGAAGCCGATCAGGAGTGTTGGTATTCGTGGAGCAGACCTTGTGAATGATAACTATTGGGAGCAGCTGGATTTATTCCATAATGCAGAATTGAGAGACAAAATGATGAAGATGGATGCAGCGGTTGATGACATACGGAGACGATTCGGTTTCTACAGTATACAACGTGGACTGATGCTGGGTGACACGATTCTTTCGGCAGTAAATGCAAAGGAAGAGCATACGGTTCATCCACATGGTTACTTTTAAGAACGGTACATTTGGTGTAATACACTGATGTATTCGCAATTTGCATTGGAGGTAGGAATAATGCAGGAAAAAAGTTTATCGGAAAGACAGAAGGAGATATTGGCAGAGATTATCAGATTCAAAAAAGAAAATGGTTTTTCACCGACGGTCAGGGAACTGTGCAAATTAGTTGGACTTAAATCAACATCAAGTATGGCTGCACAGTTAAGTAATCTAAGAGATTCAGGACATATCACATGGATAGAATCAATGCCAAGAACAATAACAGTTGTGGAGAAAGGAGTGGCTGAAGCATGAATACGAATAAAGTGTATGTGGATGTGACTGCTGTGTTTAGTAAAGAGGGACAGCTGAAGCCGGTCAGTGTTAAATGGCAGGATGGACACATTTATGAGATTCAGCGCATTACAGATATCAGGCGGGCTGCCAGTCTAAAAGCTGGTGGAGCAGGAATGAGATATACCTGTATTATAGATGGAAAAGAAAGCCATTTATTCTATGAGGATAACAATATGTGGTTTGTAGAGGGAAGAGCCGGAGTCTGATTATATACGAAGGTATGTAATCAGTTGGCTTCGAGATCAGCATAAGCAGGGGCATACACAGTATGCGTCGGAACTCCCGGCAGTAAGAAGACTTGCAAAGGTGATTTCCCTTTCCTTTTCAAGTACAAAATGAAACTTGTTGATTTTGTATTGTAAAGGAGCAGACTGAGATGGATAAAAATGGAGTAATTGAATTTCGCTGCAAAAAATGCGGCAGACATTTTTGGGATTATTTAATCCAGAATGATGATAATTTAGTAGTTGTACAGGCTGTTTGCATGAAATGCGACAGATGTAAGAGAACCTTAGTATTGAAGAAATACACAGAAGGCTATTTGATAAGCCACAGTAAAAAAGGTGTATTTAAATTATAAAACTGAATTATGGCTCACCTGATAAGGGCGGCATATTTCATAAAAAAGCTACACAGGGTGTAGTGAAGTATTGTCAAGCACCAGAGACGCAGGGAAAGTTGGGTAAGATTCTTACCTGATTTTCTTTGCGTCTTTTTTGCTTTTAGTGTTATGTAAGTCAAAGATACCGATATTACCGATTGTAAGAAATTTGTCGAGAAGTTGTCGAAAACCGTTGACAAGAACAGGAAAATAATGGTAAAATACAAAACTACAACTGAATATTGAAATGTCTAAAATCAAATGAATGAATATTAAACTTAGAAAAATGTAATGAAATTGATTGATAAGAATGAATATTTTAAGTGTATTGTAATTTAGTGAAAAGACATATGCCGAGATTGATTTAGAAAAGATGATTAGAGAGAAAAAATGATTAGGCAAAGACGATAAGATAGATTTTAATACATATTTGATTTAATAAAGAATAATTTAAAAGACTTACATAACAAAATTTTAGAAACGATTGAAAAAGTGGAAATTTAGACTTTGAGAGAATTTTCTGTTTTGTTGTGGAGGTCTTTTTTTATTTGCCTCCACAGAAAAATTTAGTACAAAGGAGGTGAAGCAGAACATGGGAACTCAGGATAAAGTATTCAATAAAGAAGTTATGGGAAAGCAGTTAAGAAAATTGAGAAATTCTACAGGCATGAATCAGGAAAACTTTGCAGAGAAATTGAATCTCAGTAAAGATACAATATCCAATTATGAAAGAGGAATAACACTAATTCCTCATGATGTAATAACGATACTTTGTCAGAAGTTCAATGTGTCTGCTGATTTTTTCTTTTTTGAGATAGACAAGCCTCTGGTGGAGGATGACAATATTGCCAATGCATTTACAAAAGAGCTGGAAGAATGTTCTGAGTTTGAAAAGAAGCAGCTTATGGAAATGCTGAAAATAATACGAATGAAACCTGTAGCCGTATAAAATTCGTAAAATCCTACGACTAAAAATTGGAATTTCGGAAGGACGCTCCGTGTTAGGATGCGTCTTTTTTTTATACAATTTAACCATGGTTAATGCCTAAGCGAAATCAGAAGAAACAACTTTCCGAAGGAAAGAGCGAATAGACACTGATGAAGCAGAACGGCAAAACCTGCATGATCTTTGAAAACTGAATAGGACACGGCGATTCCGTTAATTATTTCTCGCCTGACATTTGCCAGGTGGCGATGCCCCGTTTCGTGCGATGACTGACCTCACTTTTATGCTGATTATGAGAAACAGATATTATGTGTGCCTGTGAAGGTTAAGAGCAGAGAGCAGAGCCTACCGGATTAGCACCCGGAGATAATGAGTTTAATAACGCATTCGGATTTCAGCGAAAAGCATTTCCGAGGAGTGGCTACCGATGCAAGTCCTTGATGGGCATGGATACTACATAATGATTGCAGCTGGCATAGAATCGCTTTACCCCGCCGGGGGATGAGTCAGAGAGACTTGAGAAGATATTGGAAGGTTTTGCTTTCCACATTGTCTTCTCACACAAAGGGATTTAGCATTGTCAACCTGTGCCATATTTTACCGGACCAACAGACAGTGAATGAGAGTTAAGTCCCTTTATGTGAGGAGATAATATCGCGCGAATATCAAATCAGATATACGGAAGCTCAGAGTAGCTTCCGGTAAACACAAAAATTATTTCGTGAAGGAGATTATTACGATGAATAAAGCTGTAATTTATATTAGTGGAACAATGAATGAAACTGTGGACAACATGGTTGTGAGAGTGATTGAGAGATATTGTGAGAAGCACGGGTATGAGATTGCTGCCCTTCTCGGTGAAAGTTCCCAGTCAGGTATGAGTATGCCTATGAAGTATTCCTTTATTGGCATGGCAGAGGTTGAGGACATTGATACGGTTGTAACACTTTCTAGTGCGATGGTGGGCACAACGGATGACGAGATTATGGAGACGATTGATCTGCTGGCTCATTATGGAATTACGGTTGAGACAGCAAAGGAAGACATGTCTGCTTATTATGATGCACTTGGCAGCGATGGATACTGTGGCTGTGATGACAGCAGTATGGATGATACCCAGATTATTAAGGAACTGGACAAGCTTATCCGTATGGTATCAGGCAGACAGCAGGATTAAGGAGGCAGTGATGGAACAGACAGGAACTAATCAGTGTCTTGTGTTTGTCGGCAGCATGGAAACCCATGTTGCTGACAGAATGGAAGATTACGCAAGACAGAATGATATGAATGTTGTTGATACGGTATTTAAGGATGATAAAGCCATAGATAAGCTTACCTACTATATAGAAAGAGAAGGGATTATCTGTATTCTGGTTAGAAGTATCTGGGATATTTCAACGGACAGGGAAACAGTAAAAAGCATTATGAAGCTGGCATCCGACCACAATATCAGCATCAATGAGGAGAACAAAGGCTTTGAACCGGCTACGCTTGTCTGGGACGGTGGCGCTGGGTGCTAGGCTGTATCATTTATCCATCAGAGACCACAGTGATCGATGAGAAAGGCAGTCGTGTGGTCTCTTGTCCTACAGAGGACGAAGCAAGGGAATATATCAGAGAACAGGAAGGAAGTGAATCTGATGGAAATTAAGAGAGGCGATATCTGGATGGTTGATTTCGGACCACCGGAAGATAACGAGGATCATCTTCAGCACAGCATACGTCCTGTAGTGATTGTCAGCAATAACCGGGCGAATGAACACAGCATGGTACTTCATGCTGTTCCTCTTACCAGTAAGATAAATAAGAAGCGTTATATGCCGACTCATGTATTTATCAATGGTTTTCAGGCAGAAGGGCTTGACAGGCACAGCATAGCATTGTGTGAACAGTTATGCTGTGTAAGATATGGAGATTTGATGCGTCAGGTCGGAAAGGTAAGCACATTTCAGATGCTTAAGATTACACTGGGGATGCAGATACAGCTTGGAATGGTAGGAAAGTATAACGAATAAAGAATAGTGCCGGAGCATCTGCCCCGGCTTTACATAGCCACTCATCCGGGTGGCATTTATTATTTTATAGATTGGAGGGACTTTATGACGGCAGAGGAATACAGAGCATTGCTTGATACAGATTTTAGCGATGTAGATATTGAAGACCTGACGGATGTCAGAAAAATCAAAATCGATAAAAATCTGCCACAAGAAAAGCGACAAGCTCAATATTTAAAGCAGGTTGGAAATCCTTATCTGTTACGAAGAGGCAGTATGATGATTAAGGTCAGCTTCGCTAATAACGGACTTTCCATGGAACAGGCATTTGAGAATCTGTTATTAAATGTCTAAAAATGAAAAGAAGTGGTGGAATCTTTAAGGGATATGTGCTATGATGGACTCGGTATAAAAATTCTAAATTAGTGCATATCACCTTATTGAAAAGTTATCTTCTAACTTAAACAACAATAGGAGGATGTGCATATGAGTCAAATAAGTCAGATCAAAAAGATCTATCATGCAGCCATCTATGTTCGTTTATCGAAAGAAGATGGCGCTGTTGCTTCGCATGAAAAAGCAGAGAGTAATAGTATCGCAAATCAGAAATCACTGATTAGGGAATTCCTTAAGAGCAAAAACGATATAGTGATTGAACAGGAGTATGTCGATGATGGTTTCAGCGGCTCTAACTTTGAGCGTCCGGCATTCCAGATGATGCTGGAAGACATCAAAAAAGGCAAAATCGACTGCGTTGTTACAAAGGACCTGAGCCGATTTGGTAGAGAGTATATCGATTCAGGTATGTATATAGAGCGATTATTTCCAGCGATGGGAGTAAGATTTATAGCGATTAACGATGGCATTGATTCTGGTGAAGCAAAATCACAGTCAGATGAAATTATTATCCCATTTAAGAACCTTATAAACGATGCTTACTGTAGAGATATTTCTATTAAAATTCGTTCTCATCTGGAGATTAAGAGAAAGCAAGGGGATGTAATCACTGCATTTGTTGCGTATGGATACAAAAAGAATGAAAAAGACAAGCACAAATTAGAAATTGATGTGTATGCAGCGAATGTTGTAAAAGATATTTTCAGAATGAAGCTGCATGGAAAAAGTCAGGATGCTATTGCATCTGAACTTAATTCTTTGGGAATACTGCCACCGGCTGAGTATAAGGCAAGTACGGGAAGTAATTATCAGACCTGCTTTAAGACAAAGGAAAAGTCTGAATGGACTTCAGTTATGGTAAGAAGAATCCTGACAAATGAGATTTATATAGGAAATCTCGTACAAGGAAAACAGACCACACCAAACCACAAGGTCAAAAAGACCATAATCAAAGAGGAGTGCGAGTGGGTAAGGATTGAAAAGAACCATGAACCGATTATCACTGACAGAGATTTTGAGGTGGTACAGAGATTACTTGCTATGGATACAAGGACATCGCCTGACAGAGAAGAGGTTTATCCTTTGTCTGGTATTGTGACTTGCGGAGATTGTGGTGTGCCTATGGTAAGAAAAACATCAAAAGTCGGCGGAAAAACTTATGCCTATTATCTGTGTGCTACCCATAAGGATTCAAAGCAGTGTAGCTCTCACAGAATTTCCACGGATAAGTTGGAAGAAGTGGTGCTGGAGATTTTGCAGACACACATTGATAACATTATTGACCTTAAAAGAATTCTTTCTTTTATCGGCAACGTGCCATTTCAGCAGCTGGATATGAAAAAGCTTGAGGAAAGGCGTGAAAAGAAACAGGCAGAAGTAGACAGATGTGCAGATCTCAGAGGAATGCTTTATGAGGATATGAAGGATGGTATTATTTCAAAGGAAGATTACAAGGAACTTCATGCGGCATATGAGCAGAGGAAAAAGAATGCTGAGATTGCTATTCATCAGATTGAATTGGAAATGGATGATGTGTTGAATCGTAAGAGCAAAGGTTTTGTATGGCTTGATTATTTTACGGAACATAAAAACATTGAGAAACTCACGAGGGAAGTGGTTGTATCTCTTATCCGTGAAATAAAGGTATTTGATAAGAATCACATTGATGTAGTGTTTGACTTTGATGACTGCTACAAGGAATGTCTTGATGTAATAGAAAGTCAGGGACATTTTGTTGAAGTGGACAGTACGGGAAAACTGAATATCAGATTAAAGGAGGCTGTGTAGTATGGCAAGAAAGAGTAGAAAAAATACGCCGATTGCAGTTGCAAAGCCAACTGACAATCTGACAACAAAAGCAGTTTTAAGCCTTGATAAGGAGGCAAAACCATATCAGGTTGGAATCTATGCGAGACTTTCATTCGAATCAGAGGCGAATAAGGAAAGAGATACTGTAGATACACAGATTGCATATATCAGAGAGTTTATTAATGGGCAGGATGATATGGTAGAAGTTTGTGTGTATGCTGATATATCTGTTACAGGAACAACTTTTGAAAGACCGGAATTTGACCGAATGATTCAGGATATTCGAGCCGGCAAAATCAATACTGTTATTACCCGTGACCTTAGCAGGCTTGGAAGAAATTATGTGGAAGCAGGTAACTACATTGAGAGAGTATTTCCTTTTCTTGATGTGAGATATATTGCTATCACAGATGATTTTGATACAGCAAGACCGGGAACTGATTTATCTGTACCGCTTAAGAATATTGTGAACGAATATTATTCCAAAGACCTTTCAAAGAAAGTAGAAACTGGTAAGCATAGTATTTGGGCACAGGGCGGCTTCAGCGAAGGAACGCCACCATATGGGTATTACAGAGCTACAGATGGTTCAAGAAAGCTTTTGATTGATGAAGAAGTATCTGACAATGTAGTCAGGATTTTCAATATGTTTCTGGATGGGAAAGGGTATGCTGGTATTGCAAAAACTCTGCAAAGCGAAGGAATCCTTTCGCCACCGAAATACAGATTTTACAAAGCCGGAAAAACTGAGTTTGCCGAAAAAGCAAGGGAATGGCACTATTCACACGTAAAAGAGATACTTCAGGGAGAATACTATATTGGCAATATTGTTCATGGAAAGCAGAGGAAGGCTCTTGATACGGGAAGAAAGAATAAAAAAACAGATAAGTCCAAGTGGCAGCGAGTAGAAAATGCTCATGAACCTATCATTGATAAAGATACTTTCTATAGAGTTCAGGAAAGAATGGAACTTATCAAGAACAAGCATTTGGAAGCATCAAAACCTAACCCTGATGCTCCCAAGAAGCCAGATAATATTCTGGTATATAAAACAAAATGCGCCTGTTGTGGAGGAAGTGTTTTGGTTACCAGACATCATACTCATTCGGACAAGTTCATATATAAGTGCAGTAAGCGTAGGAAATTAGCAGCATTGTGCGGGAATAAATCTTCTTATGAATACAATGAGGTTATGGACAGCGTATTTTCCGTTATCCGCCAGCACATGAATCTGTGTATTGAAAAAACAAAATTTGTTCAGAAAATGAACAGTAGAAAAGAGAATGTCCTGCAATATGACATTTATACAAAACAGATAGCAAAGCTTCAGAATGATGTTAGAAGAATTACTGCTAACAAAAGCGGCTTGTATGAAGATTACAGGGAACAGCTTATAACGGCGGAAGAGTTATGCCAGTATCAGAAAGAGTATGAAAGCAGAGTAAATGAGATTGAGGCTCAAATCACTGAGCTGCTTTACCGCAGAAGTCTCTATGAGAAAGATTTTCACATTGATGAAGGCTGGGAAGAAACCGTTAATAAGTATTTGTCAAAGAGGAAACTTACAAGGGAACTTGTGGAAGCGTTTGTATCAGAAATTATATTTACTGATAATAATATAGAAGTAAAGCTTCTGTATGATGATTTCCTTAAGGAACTGCTTGAGGTGGCAGAAGAAAGAGAGGTGAGCAGCAATGGATAAGACGATAGCTCTTTATATGAGATTATCAGATGAAGATGACAACTTAGCTGCTCATGAGGAAAGTAACAGTATTTCCCATCAGCGAAAGTTAATGCTTGATCATATCCAGAAACTGCCTGAACTAAAGGACTGCAACATAATGGAATTTTCAGATGATGGATATTCCGGAGCAGACTTTAGCAGACCTAATTTTGTAAAAATGATGGATCTGGTAAAGGCTGGTAAGATTCAGGTTATTGTGACGAAGGACTACAGCAGACTCGGACGAGATTATCTTGAAGTCGGTAACTATATGGAATGTATATTTCCGGTTCTTCAGGTAAGATATATCAGTGTGAATGATAATTACGATTCTGCAAACAGCTTTGGTTCAACCGGAGGTATGAGTGTTGCACTGAAAAATCTTGTGAATGCATTGTATTGTAAGGATGCATCAAAAAAAGTAAGAGCTGCTAAGGCAGTGTTGGCTAAGCAGGGAAAGTACATTGCTGCATTTGCTCCTTTTGGATACCAGAAAAGTGAAGATGATAAGCATATGTTAGTTCCTGACCCCGTAACAGCACCTGTTGTCCAGCAGATATTTGAACTGGCTATTAAAGGCATGAAATACACCGAGATTGCCAATTATCTGAATAATAATGGATATGATAGCATATTTGAGTATTACCAAAAGATTGGAGTTAAGAGATGTTACGACAGGGATATTGGTGAGCACATGTGGAGTGCCAGTACAGTAATGGAGATTTTATATAATGAAGTCTATATTGGTTCTGTAATCAATAACAAGACGGCTGATAATATTGATACTGGTCATCAGGTTGTGCAGAGAGATAAAGAGGACTGGATAATTGTTGAAAACTGTCATGAACCATTAGTTTCTGTGGAAGACTTCAAGCTTGCTCACAAGATTATAGCAAGACGAGAAGTGACTAAGAGAAAACCAAATGGAAAGTGGCGTAAATCATATATTCGTTGTGGAATATGTGGTAAGGGACTTTGCAAATACGGAAATAAATCCTCATACAGATGCCATAACGGTCATGTGTCACGTATTAGAGGTAAAGAACTTGAGGCGGCACTTCTGGACATTGCTAGAAATATGGCACTGTCTCAGTTGCATGAATTTGAGTTAAAAACTAATAGTGGTAATTGTCCAGATAATCTTGAGAGGGAAATCGAATCACTTAAAAAGTCAAAGGCGCACTATGCAAAGCTCAAGTTTGAGATATACGATGATTATACAAAGGCAAATATCACTCGTGATCAGATGGCAAAAAAGACTGCCGAAGTTAAGCAGAAAATCGCAGAGATAGAAAGTCTGATTACAGAGAAGCAGGAAACACTTGATATGCAAAAGGATCTCTTTCTTGATGCAAAGCAGGAACAGCTAACAAAGCTTAGTAAGTTGGATGAGTTTGATGAAGAAGTAATCAGATATCTCATTGATTATGTGTTGGTGTATGATAATGAGCATATTGAAATCAGATGGAACTTTGATGACTTTCAGGCTGGATGATGGTATAATCAGTAGTAATAGCGAGAAAACAAAAATATAAAGAAGTAACATGGGGAATCTTGCTAAAGGTTCCCCATTGATAAAAAAATTAATTTTTTTTGTTTCTTACTTGACACGAGCAGAGTGTCACCATTCCGCTTCGGAAACAATAGCAAATGTTTTAAAAGAGGTAAAAGCAAAATATGTATACGGCATGACAGCAACACCGAAAAGAGGAGACGGACTGGAAAAAATTAATTATATGCTTATTGGACCTATAAGATATAGCTATACTGCAAAAGAAAAAGCGAATGAGCAGGGAATACATCATCTGGTATATCCGCGTTTTACTCGCACAGTACCGCCAAGAGGCGTGATTACTGGCAAGATGCATCCCAATGAAGCATATGAGATTATTCATAATAATGATATCAGGGATGAACAAATTGTTGAAGATGTGAAGAATTGTGTATCAGCAGGTCGCACGCCGGTTGTTCTGTCACGATACAAGGATCATTCTGAGAAATTGTACGAGCGATTAAAAAGCTATGCAGATCATGTGTTTCTTATGACAGGTAATAACTCTAAGAAAGAACACAAGAAGATTCTTGAACAGATGTATCAGGTTGATAAAGATGAATCGTTTATATTAATAGCCACAGGTTCTCTGGTGGGAGAAGGTTTTGATTTTCCAAGACTGGATACGCTTTTTATGGCAACACCTGTATCATTTCGTGGTGTGGTTGAGCAGTATGCCGGACGATTGAATCGTGATTATGCGGGTAAAGAAAATGTGATAATATATGATTATGTGGATAATCATATCCCGATGTTTGACAATATGTATGTGAAACGCTTGAAAGCATATAAACAAATTGGATATGAGCTTGCCGGCGGATTGCAAACTGACAAACAGATGGTTAATGCAATATATGATGGGGACAATTACAGCGAGATCTACCATAAAGATTTGCTTGATGCCAATAAGAATATAATTATTTCCAGTCCTGCAATTAGCGGACCAAAAGTTTATGAGTTGATCAATATGCTAAAAGATAAGCAGGCATTGGGCGTTCAGGTTACTATAGTTACATGGACTCCTGATTCCTATAGATTTGGTGATGCTGCATATTGGATGCAGTTACATGAAGATATGCGCAAAGCCGGTTTTTATATTAAAACAGTTGAAGAATCCTGTGAACGATTTGCTGTTATCGATCAGGAAGCAGTCTGGTATGGAAATATTAATCTGTTGGCGAAGAATAAGGTTGATGACAGTATTATGAGAGTCAGTAGTAAAGAGATAGCAAGTGAATTGATGGAACTTACATTTGGTAATAATGATGGCATTGATAGGAATTACTGAAAATGTAAACGGAAAGAACTGATTTTATGGCTGTGGTACTAAAAGAAAATTATCAGATTGAATATATGCCAGATGAAAAGCTGATCCGGAAGCTGGAAGGAATCTTGGGAGCATGATGTCGACTGGTGCAGGAAAACTTGCAAAAGGTCTGGCAAGGCTTTACGCATAAGCAGGAGAATTGCTCCGTTGAATGAAGTGGAACATACTTTAGATGCTATGCTTGATTTTTGCGCAGACGATACGCTTTTCGTGAGCAAAATGATAGAAAACAGGACATGCTCTGTATCCTGAAAAGAGTTTGAATAGCGGACATTTGGACTGGATAACCCATAAGAAAATAATATATTGCAAAATCAGTGGATAAGAATTTTAAAAAAATCTGAAAAAAATGCAGTATTTACTCAATAGGGCTTGGAATGTTAATGGAAATATGGTATTATTTGGCTAGAACATATGTTTGCACGGAGGCGTTTATGATATTTGTGAGTGGAATTCATGGAGTAGGTAAAACTTATTTTTGCAATATGATAAAAGATAAATTGGGAATAAAGAATTATTCGGCGAGTCAATTAATTGCAGGGAGGTGAGGAAAGGTTTTTTAGTAGATAAATTTGTTTCAGGCATTGATGATAATCAAGCGATTTTATTGGATGCAATTAATAAATTACAGCAAGCTGATGAAGAATTTATTTTAGATGGACATTTTTGTTTGTTGAATGAGGATGGCGTAATTACCAGAATACCAATGGAAAGATACACTTTGTTATAACCCGATACAATGATTTTATTGTTGGAAAATCCTAAGATAATTGCAAAGAGAAGACTTCAGAGGGATGGTATTCAACAAGATGAGCGCACAATTACTAATTTTCAAGAGGCTGAAAAAGTATATGCAGCAGAAATTGCGAAGCAACTTAACATACCGTTAGAAGTATCTAGGGGTGCTTCAGATTTGGGGCGGATAATGGAAAGTATTAAAACAGGAGGATGCTAATATGGCAGGAAAGTTTTCATTAAAAAAATTTGGAGACATTAATCTTAATGATGAGTTTTTTGATTCACTGAAAGCGGATTATCCTGGAACAGAAAATAGTACAGGATTTGTTGAGTGGTTTGAAAAAAAGTACAGGTTGGGGCTACCGCACTTGTTTTTGAGGATGAGATAGGTGTGGGAGCGTTTGTTGTATTAAAAATTGAAGAAGAGGCAATTGAATTGCAAGGCTTTGTTTTGCCCGAAATGCAAAGATTGAAAATTAGTACCTTTCGGATTTCAGAGAGATATCGCAGACAGCGTATTGGAGAAGGCGCAATAGGGTTGCTTTTATGGAAATGGTTACAATTAAAATGCGATGAAGTTTATGTGACGGTTTTTGATAAACATACTACATTGATTTTGCAATTTGAAAGATTTGGCTTTCAAAAGTGTGGTGTGAATTTGAACGGTGAGAATGTTCTTATAAAGAGTCGCAATAAAATTGATTTTAGTGATCCCTATAAAGCCTTTCCATTTATTAAAGATGGTTTTGACTATGCTGGGTATATTATTATTGATGATTATTATCATGATACAATGTTTGCATATTCAGAGCTTGCCAATACGACATCATTACAATCGGAGATTAGTAGTAGTGTTAGCAATGGGCTTAGTAAAATTTATGTGGGGCAAGCACCGAACATAAATTATAAAGTTGGAGAACCGATTTTGGTTTATCGTCGTTATACCCAAGGTGCAGGGAAGCGATATCGTTCTTGTATTACCTCATATTGTGTAGTGACAGATGTTATTCAGGCTAAAATAAACAATCAATATTTGATGAGTTTTGATGATTTGAAACAGCGTATTGGGAATAAGTCTGTGTTTAATGAAAGTGAATTGCAAAAGCAATACCATGAATATAGGAATGTGACTGTGGTTGAAATGCTTTATTATGGCTATTTTGGTGTCGGAAACAATGTAAATATGGATTGGCTTGATCGGCAGGGATGTTGGGCAGATCAGGGACAATATCCAACAGAAGTTCATCTGACAACAAATCAATTTAAAAAAGTCCTAATGGAGGGAAATGTCAATGTGTCAAATGTTATTATCAATTAACCCAGAGTATGTAGAAAGTATTCTACAAGGTAAAAAAGTATATGAATATCGGAAATTTCGCTGCCGAGATGACGTTGATAAGATTATTATATATGCAACAGCACCTCAACAGCAAGTTGTAGCGGAAGCGGAGATTGCTGATATTATTGAGGATGATATATTAAGCGTTTGGCGACAAACCAAGAAAAATTCAGGTATTACATATGCTTTTTTTAGAAAATACTACAAAGGGAAGAAAAAGGCGGTTGCCTATCATTTGAAAAATATAGTTATATATGAGAAACCACTTACATTAATGGATATTGGAGTGTCCTGCGCCCCACAGTCTTATAGATATATTTCTATGGAAACATAAAGGTTGGCATGTGTTTTTATGAAATGAAAGAGGTGACAAGATGTATTTTCAAGAAAGAATGTTTAATCCGATTTACGTAAGCAGGAACTATTACAACCAGATGCAAACTCAGATTGCTAGCTATAATTTTCAACAGAATATTGAAGTTGAAAAAGCGGTAAAAGCAACACATGATTTGTGTAGTGCTGTTAAAAATATGGACGAACGGCATCAACAAGAGGCATTTTGGTTATGCTTGGCAGCAATGGCACAGGAATTTGGCTGGTAATAAAGATGTATAGGCAATAATGGAGAAAAGAGGTATCGGATCACTGATTAAAATGACGGATACCCTTTTTCTGTAATGCTATATTATCAGAATTTAATTAGTGTTAATTAAATGAGGTTATAGCATCGACATAATCTTGAAGACCGTTTTTCTTGCATAGCAAGTTTGGTATAAGTAAAGAGGGCTTTTTCAGCAAGTCGATACAGATAAACATATCATAAAATAAAAATTATAGGAGGCTTTATTATTATAGCAAGAGAAAAGAAAAATGTACACAAGGTAGAAATGGATTTTGTCAAATCGCAAAAGGAATGTGAAAAATATAATTCTAAAATATAAGGAGTATATGGAATATGCAGGGGATGTGTATGGAACGCATTGAGCGTACAACGATTTATGAAAGCGAACATGTTTGTTTGTATACTGATAAAGTACGTCTTCCAAGTGGATATATCATTGAAAGATATCATCAAATACATTACCCTAAAGAGGCAGTAGCAGTTGTGATATTTAATGAGAATAATGATATTCTATTTATCCATAATCGCAGATATACTGTAGGACATCTGGAATGGGAAATTCCCGCAGGGAAAGCTGAAATTGGCGAGAAACTTGATATGGCAGCAGAACGAGAAGCAAAAGAAGAAACCGGCTGTGAATTGCGGGATTTGAAATATTTATGCAGTCAAAATCCAGCTAATGGAATGTCGGATGCTATTGTTCATGTTTTTGCTGCAAGAGTTTCTGCTGAGTCTAAAATCATAGATACAGATGAGGTAAGTAGTAAAAGATGGTTTAAAGAGGATGAGTATCTCGAATTGTTGCGAACAAATGGAACAAAGGATGGTGTATCGATTTTGGCAATTTTGTATGCACTACAGTTTTATAAATAAAGCATATATAATTAGACAATATAGAATTAAACATTTCGGTTTTTTCTTTCCCATTTCGATTGTATCAAAGGTTGTCCCAGAATATGGCAACATTTTGGCAACAGAAAATCAGCAAGCCAGAATAATTGATGTACTTGAAGTAAAAGGCGGTGTGTATTTGCATTTTTTGAGGGTGTAAAAGCGAAAATCATTTTTTGCGTGACAACAGAAATGCCGAAAGCCTGTATTTTTATGCAGGATTCCGGCATTTGGTTTGCGCGCCATGGGCGCGCTCTAACGGGTGAAAGTCCCGAACACGCCTAGGCAACGAGGAAGTGTATAGCT
>CANQXK010000038.1 GCA_947627715.1 uncultured Oscillospiraceae bacterium | reverse complement strand
GAATAGTTCCGCTCAAGCTCTTCCTGTGTCACAGGGGCGGAAGCATCGAACTTCAGATGCGGTATCGCCGCGACGCGCCGCGTCTCATTCCAGAGGCCCGCCTCTTCCAAGAGGAACTTCTGATACTCATCTACCACATCCCAGATAGGTTCGATGTGGTACATCAGCGCCCCGTTGCGGGCCTCCCCTTTATCCGTCATCACCGTGGTGTGCTCCGTGGTGATAAGGCCGCACTTCTCCAATCCCTCTACGTACTTTTGCACCGAGTTGCGGCTTCGTCCGATGGCCTCACCGATGGAACGGTAGCTGGGCCAGCACTTGTACTTCTTTCGGCTCTCCAACATCTTCAGGTATACGTAGGTGGCAATCTCACATGCGTCGAGCTGGAAGATGAATATCGACTTTGGCACCGGGAAGAAGAGCCCGGAGTTTTGAACGATCATCTCACACCTCCGCTTTGCTCATTCACCCACCGAATGAACCGCTCCTTAGGTACCACGATCCTGTTCCCCACTCTCAGCGCCGGGAAGCCCGGCTCGCGCATCAGCTCGTAGCCGGAGGACGCCGACACCCCCAATGCTTTCGCCACCGTCTCCGCGTTCAGGAACAGTGGCAGCTCGTCATAGCTTTTGTAGGTCGTCTCTTTCATTTTGTACTCCTTTCGTGAATCTCAGATTTTGTTGAACACTTTTTTGCTTACCGATCTCGCGTCAATCCCTCACCCCTCTTTTTGCTTATTGCGTCATTGTTTTTGAATACCCCCTCACCCAACAACGGACATTTTCACCTCAAACCACAACCCCCTCTCGGAAAAAAATTTGATTTTTTCCTCACCCAATTCAGAGTTCCTGACTTCATACCTCATCCGGACCTTGCCCTTGCCACCATCGCAACTCATCCTTCTACTTCCCTATTGCCCAATTTTTTTCGCATCGTCAACCTTCCAATTCAATAATCGCATCAATTAATTCTCGCTGATCTCTACACCCCTCTCTCCTTACTACGGACACTTTCTCTTCAAATCACACCCTGCTTTGGAAAATTTTTTGGGATTTTTTCTCGTGGACAACGTTAACGGCTCGCCCTCCCGATTCCCTATTGCCGAATTTTTCTCGTAACTATAACCTTTTCTTGCAAAAAACGCTTAAATTCATTTTATCCGTCTTCGCACCCCCTCACTATTCATCGGACATCTTCGCGCCAAAATGAGGGGGTGCTGATAATTTTTTCTTCTGCACCCCGACCGAAAAAAGTGCTCTCACCTCTATTCCCGAAACGGAAGGGTGGTGACAAGTGTTTTTCAGAAAAATTTTATGCTTTTGTAGACATGCACTTTTTGGACTATTCGTTTTTATTAAATTCGAAGGATGATCACGCTCCAAAAACATCTCAGGCGTAGTGAATAATTAGCGTGACTTTCGCCGCGGAGTGTGATAAGATAATAGTATCATTTCATTTCTATTAGCAGAGGATGTTGATCTGTGCGGGATGAGTACGTTGACCGTTGGAGCACCGAACGGTATACAGTCTTGAATACAACCACCGGGGCAAGCTGTGTGTCGTGGGGAACCTGGACGTGTACAGCAGAGAGTATGACCCCATAGAGGTCTTGCCGGAGATTGTGCTGGAGCTTCTGCGCATCGGACTTAAGTATGAGAAGCATCAGGACTACTCCCGCGACGTCCAGAGCTTTTGCATTCAATTTGGGCTGCTTGACTTTGAGGATGCGCTGGTGGAAAAGACCTACGACGACAAATCCGTGAAGTTCTACGCCGGGAATGTCCTGGGCCGGAAGGCCGCGACGCAGCGGGAGTACATTGACCTGTTCCGCCTGTTTCCGAAGGAGCAACGGCTGCAGAGCCGGAGGGTGAGTATCCAGCGCGTCGATGAACTGCCGCTTCAGGACAACTGGGAACCGGTCCTGCACCCGGACTACTACGACTCCGAGGCCGTGGTGTGGTACGGGAGATACGGGTTCCAGCTTTATGACCTGATGCGCCGTGCCCAGGCCGGAGAGGGCATGGTGCTTTTGCACGGCAATGTGGAGCTTCGGTACGAGATCCACGGCGGCATTGGCAGGCGGCGGGTCTGGTACGACTCCCTCAAGAGCCTCGTCGACTTTTACATGATGGAGATGCTGACCGGCCCCAAGCCCGCTGTGCGCCTTTGCAAACACTGCGGTGCCCCGCTCCTCACCCACGGCATCAGAGCGGAATACTGCTCGGTGTCCTGCAGGAACGTGGAGAACGTGAGCAGGAGCAGAAAGCGCAAGTCCGATACGGCGGAGTGATTTCCCCCTCACTTCTATTACCACAAATCCCAAGGCCCAAAAGCGTACTTGTTTTTTTGGAGACATTCACATACGGACAATACGATATGCCCGGCTTGCTGACCGCGACTTCTGGTTCAGCCTTGACCGGCACCTGTCAGAGGCGGAGTTTGAGACCAAGGTAAATTTAAAACGGGCGTATGTCTTCTCGGAGGACAACACGCCCGTTGGGATATTGAGGTATAACCTCTTTTGGGACAACACCCCCTTCTGCACCCTGCTCTACGTGATCCCCGCCCACCAACGCACCGGCTGCGGCCGAGTCCTCATGGAGTTTTGGGAATCAGATATGCGCGCCCAAGGCTACACCCTCGTCCTAACCTCCACTCAGTCAGACGAATCGGCCCAGCACTTCTACCGCACCCTCGGCTACCACGACTGCGGTGGCCTGGTCCTGAACACTCCGGGGCACAATCAGCCGATGGAGCTGTTTATAGTGAATGCACTGTAGCTCTCTACAAAAAATGACCGCTCCGAAATTCGGGCGGTCTTTTTTATGCACGATTTGCTCATAGAATCTGCAACTGATTTATTAAATTCTCATTTTATTTACAGTGCCTCAATAATTTTCAAGTATTGTTTTAAGGCTTTTATTATCCCTTAAATATGTTTTTGCGGCTATAAGTGTTTCACGTGAGATATTCAACTCATTGGCAACAATATTTTCGTTGGCAAGAAATGCATCCGGGTGCTCTCTCATGTAGATAAACACCTTCATTACTTCATTAGGCAATCCGGGAACAGCCATATTGTCGTAGTCAACAACATATCCTCCGTATTCCTTTTTTATAGACTTCTTCTCCCTATTTATTGCTTTTATGATTTGAGATACCCTCGTCGGACTCTTGCCCATGTGTTTTCCAATTTCTTTTTGAGATAGTCTGCATATCCCGTCTTCATCCTTATGTGTTTCAATAATATATAGTAACTCCTGCCTCTGCCTAATAGATTTTTCAAGTAATTCAAGTTCTTCCATTTTATCACCTCATGCCCATCTATCAATCCGCCAATAAATGTATGGATTCTTTCATGTACTCCTCATACGCTCCCCTCGTCCGCTCGTCGAAGCAGCAGAAAGTCACTTCCATCGGATAGTCAGGATTATCTGCCAGCCATTTTTGTACCGTGTTCACAGCGATTTCCGTAGCCTCTCTTACCGGGTATCCGTACACGCCCGTTGAGATTGCCGGGAAAGCGATGGTGCGGACGCCGTTCTCCCGCGCCAAATCCAGCGAATTTCTGTAACAGTCCTCCAGCAAAACGGCATCGCCTGGAGCGCCGCTGTACACCGGCCCCACAGTGTGGATGACACATTTCGCCGGTAACCGATACCCCTTCGTGATCTTCGCCTCCCCAGTCCGGCACCCGCCAAGCGTCCGACATTCCTCCAAAAGCTCCGCTCCCGCCGCCCGATGTATCGCCCCGTCCACTCCCCCACCGCCCAGGAGGCTACGGTTTGCGGCATTGACAATAGCGTCACAAGGGAGGGTAGTAGAATATGGATGTTGTTCATGTACATGTCCTCGGATTATTTTGATGCAAATCTTTAGTTTCTTTGTTTCATTGAGGTCCTCGATAAAGAATCAATAAGTCAACAAAATCTTCTTTAACGGCAAATTGAGCACGGTCCTTCAGCAAGGAGCAGAATTTTGTTCCAGTTTACTTAGCCATTTTACCATCAGAGCTGGATCGCGGAATATTTCCGGATCAACATTTTCAAATTCGAATTTATCTGGCTCGGCGTCATAGAAGGCTTCCTCATCTTCATTGTATTCTTCTAACTCCAGTTCTTCCTCAAACGGGTTATCGTCTTCGTCTGCCTCTTCATCCATTTCCAAAAGCATTAGGTCTAGTTCTTCACTAATATTATCAACTTCTTGAGGCCAAAGAGTTTCATCGTAATCAACGTAATCATCACCATATTTGCGCCATACAGCATTCATTTGGTCACGAACATACTGGTCTATTTCTTCCCGGGAATCCCCATCAATATCCAACCTGGATATATAATTAATGGGAAGTAATTCAAATACGGTCGGTTGGGTACACAAGTAATAGGCTCTCGCCAACATATACACCATATCAAAAAAATAATCAGTGCCCCGGTTAGTGGAGATATTCGCAATATGAAGTTTTTCAATAAGTATCTCTTCACTATTATTTATCGAATACCAATCAGAGAGAACAACCTTCATTCCAAATCCTTCAAAAGAAAGCAAAATCTCATCTTCAAAGCGAAACAAGAAAATTGTGCCTCTTGCCTGAACTACGGGATGAATCATTCTGTGAAAGTCATGTGCTATATTACTACGATTCATCTTAGTCGTCACGAGGTCAGCAGAGAAGAATACACATCCTTTCGTCGAAAATAATCGGGATACGTTTTTAATTGCTCCTAGTAAAGTCCTTTGTTCGCGAGTAAATGAGGTATCCGAACCATTATCAAAATAGGCAAACCTCTCAGATGAATGGTTAATAAACGCTGGATTTCGGGTAGCAACGTGTCCAGCTTTATAGAAAAGCTCCATAGCGTATTTATAGAATTTGTTGTCTACATCTTCTATTATGGGCACACTGCCACCCTCTGTCTTTTGGATATCTATCGTTCAGGTTACTTAAGTAAACGTGCGATCTCATCCGCATAAGAGATTCCCTCAAGTTCTTTCTTGAAGGTGGTCATTACCTCATACGTTTTATTTAGATAATCGTCTTGGGTCTGGCATCCATCTGTAAACTGTTCATACATCACCTCAATGCCCCCTCTAACGTAGTCATAGAAGAGTTCCATGTTTTTGCGAAAATCTTCAGCCTTTTCCGGCAGTGTATCATATCGGAAAGCGCGATCTACTCGTTCTTCGGGCGAAAGCTCCGTTGTCTTATCAAGCAGCATAACCATGCGGTAGAGGAAAACACAGTTATCCCGCTCATTCGCAAAAGCATCTGCATATACTCGTGCGCGGTCATCGGAAGAGGAATCGCGTTTTGCGGTTCGGTTATAGAGCAATCCAAAAACAGCAGCATTCATATATACATCAATATAACGTTCATATAACCTCGCCGCTAATGGGTTGTCTGGGTTCTGGTCATCCCTAGCGTTCTTTTTAGCAAGATATTTGAGATATGTTGCGTGTTTCCCACTGATTGTATAGTCGTTTTCAAACATAATACCACCTCCTTATTTAAGACGGGTAAAGGTCTCACTGATCTTATCCAAGTGATACCGCCGCCCAACACGATCATTCATAACCGATTCAGCATAATTCCAGTCCTTTTGCATAACGAACATTATGACCTGTTCAGCAATTTCAGGTAACACTTTGGAAATGTTCGCTGTATGAGTCTCATCGGCATTAGAGAATGGCGCGTCCATAACTAGCGGGTAAGGCTCGGAAGAAAGGTTGATTCCGTTTTCGGAGCTGTCTGTTACAATTTTTCCTTTTGCAAGGGCTACCAGGCCGGCAATGAAAGCAAAGTTTTTTACGCGGTTAGAACCTTCAGATTCACCAGCCGCAATTTCTCGGTCAGAGATAGTGGTCAAAAGTTCCACGTGGTACTTAGCGTCAATTGCGACACGACGATGGCCGTGATACATCCGTTCGAAAATCTCATTGACTTTTGTCTCTAAATCCTCACGAATAGTGAGCTCTTTCTCTTTGTAGGTTTCCTCAAGCCATTCACGAATCGTCTCTGCATAGGCAATAAGCTCCATTGCCTGACGATTTTTGTCCGATACAGCAGTGAGTGAATCATATATCTTTTTGTAGCTGTCGATTTCTCTCTTTAAAGCCCCATCCTCTCGGTTTAGACGGTCTTTCTTTGTGTGGAGATCACGAAGCCGGATTCTAATATCGGCAAGTTCAGACTCATACTGTCGCATATTTTCTTTGCCCGAAATTTGATCACTTATGGACAGAACCTCATCCTCCCAGTCCTGGATGCGTCCTTTTGAACGAAGGATCTCTTTATAACGTTGCTCAAGGCTGTCATATGTACGCTCCGCGGGGCGAGAGAAACTATCGAGTTTTTCCCGATAGTGCCGGACAGTATTTCCGATAGATTCAGGAGGTACAAATGCTAACTCTGCCATCAGATGCTGATAGGCATCATTTCCTTCATGTATCTCTTGCCCGCAAATACAACGTCCACGCTTGATGAGTTCCATAATAGTGGGCTTAGTCAAATCGCGGATACCCTTATCATCAATTTTGACTTCCTTAAGGAAGTCGCTAGCCGTACGGAGGAGAGGCTGCACAAAGAAATGAAGTGACCCCGCACTGAACTCGCGGAAATATGCTGTGGTCGTGTCCGTAAGAGCCCTACGCTCAATGTTAATTCTTCGCTCTACATCTTCCTTTTTCTTCTGGAGTGTAGTGGTCGTCTGGTTATCCCGCAGGATGGCATCGAGTTGCTCTTTGCGGGCATCATACTGGTTGATTTGCGAATCGCAGTCTTCAAGCTGTTCCTCTATTGCAGAACGCTTTGCTTCTGCTGTTTGAATACGGTTCAAGGCCTCTTGCGCCTTGGTATCACCATCTAAATCCATGCTGCCGTACAATTTTCCGATGACTGTAGTTTTCTTTGCACGATCGCCAAGATGCTTGATAGCACTGTCCATAATAGATAAGCCAAGTAACCCCTTAACTGCCTCAGCAACATCCTTTCTCGTGCTGATGCTGCTAACACGTTCGGTATCAAAGAAGAAGTATGTAGAAAGGTCCTCGGGCAAAATGTTGTTGATAACATTATTCACGTGTACTGCCTTAACTGACTCAGTTTGCCCATCTTCCTGCTTGTAGGAAACCTTAATGGACGGTACGCTTTCGCCATGGACGTTGCCGTTAACGCAGGTGTAACGTTGGGTCCGGGTAATGATATACTCTATACTGTTATGCAAAACAGCAATCTCGACCTCAACGATCTGCTGCTCCCCATTACGCATCTCTTCCGAAAGTTCATAGTTGAGGAGGAATTCCGGATGTTGGTCAAAATTCACCTTGCCATAAAAGCACCAGTTAAATGCCTGTAAAAGAGTCGTCTTTCCAAATGTATTATCGCCAAGGATAATGGTAACATTTTTCTCCGGGTCACAAGAGAAATCCACTTTTGTAGTTCCCCTGAACTGTCGGAAATTTTCCATTCGTAATGTTTTAATCAGCATTTCCTGCCACCTCAGTAATTTTTCTTTGCCTCATCCATGATGATGCGCCGGATCGTTTCTACCATCTGATCTGTTGATTTTTCTCTTGTCTTGAGGTTTTCTTGTTCTGCCTTAAGTATTTTGTACTTCATAGCATTAAGACGTTTTTCTTGAACATTCTGTTCGTTAGACATATTCATCAGCCTCCTCTGTAATGACATCGCTTTCGATATCGTAGTTTCTTTGTATTTCGGCAATTAATGAGTCCGAATCAAACGGATTCTCAGCAATTGCTGCAAAGTCTTTCATGCGGACAATTTCTCGTTTCGCTAAAGATTTAACGCTCTCAATCACGTCTGAATCATAGTTATCGACTTTGTCCAGTGGTAGTGGTAAGGTGATAAAATCAAAAATCACTGCATACCGCTTGCCAGGGGACTTTCTAAGTACTCTGCCCCGGCGCTGTACATATTCTTTGGGATTAGTACTACTTGCCATGATAAAGGCAGTTCGAATACTTGGAATATTGACACCTTCGTCCAAGCACCGAATCGCAACTAGCGCCTGTAGGAGCGTGCCCTCTGCAAAATCTGCCTTAATTCGTTCACGTTCCTCTGCATTTTCTTCGGAGGTAAACTTTGTAACACGCATTCCCATATCGTTGCCAAGCATTCCCGCTACAATATCGATTTGACGAGCTTCATCGATTGGCGGCTTGCCTTCTTGATAGTCAACATCACGCATTGTTGTTGCGCCACAGTAAACAAGTATTTGGTTGTCGTCTTTATAGTCTTTCATGAGACGGCGAAGCGTCCCAATTTTCTCTGCGGCGCCAGCAACAATTCGCGCACGTTTTATCAGGAGCATTTTTACATATTCGCTAAGTTTAATTTTTCCGTCTTTATCCGCATAGATGTTTTTCTTGATTTTCTTAGTTAGGTCGAGATAATCTCCGAGTTCTTCTTCATTGAGCGATACCGGAACGGGGTGATAGTAGTACGGCGTAAGCATACCATTGTCGATAGCATCCTTGAGCGTGTACTCGATACATTTCTCGCCAAAGTAGTCATATAGTTTTTGAGTTCCTTGCGGATCTCCATAACGGTCAATTGTTGCAGAAAGTGCCAATCTGTATGGAATATGTGGCAATAGCGTCTGGCTAAGGTTTTCCGCTCCGAAGTTGTGCGCCTCATCAACGACCAAAACGATATTTCCTACAAGTTTCGCAACCTGCTCCTGAACATAGTCAGTTGAAAATGTTGTGTTCGTCGACACCATACAGAAATGCTCTTGTACGCCGAGGTTAAAGCTAGTAACTGCATTTTTAAGACGTTCTCGCCAATTTCGCTGAGAAGACGCGGAATAGCATACGATTGGCTTCATCCCAAATGCCACGATATCCTCTTTCCATTGCTCAACTAAATGCTGGTATGGACAAATAATCAACACCGCAAGGTTATTATGCTTGTCTTTATAAAGTCGTGAAATAGCTGCAAGAGCTGTATAGGTTTTTCCTGTGCCAGTCGCCATATCGAAAATGCCAACATAATTTCTGTTTGCCCATTCTTCAATTGCGTCCATTTGATACTGTCGCATATGGACGTGAGACGGAATCTTTGGGCCCGAAGGAGCAATCGGTTCATCAGCAGATACGTTATTCTCCACAGGGGAATCGCCATCAAGCTGCGTGTCGATCTGATTATTGACTCTGTATCGTCTGAGTATCTCATCCTTAACATCGGGAAAGTCCATGACCTTAATGCTCGGCTCATAATCTTCCCACATTGCGTCAAATGCGGACTGTTTGATCAATACACGTTCTTCATCTTGCGTCCATGAAGCAAATACATCAATTGCTTCGTAGTTACTGATAAAGGCATTGGCACTTTCATTCATAGAGCCGGAAAACGCAATAACGTTTCCATCGCTATCGTACATTAACCCCAGCTTTTCATGAAACATACCAACGGTGTTGTCATCCTCCATGAAAGCGATCTTGATATCTAATCGATTCGCCGCAATCAAATTGCTAAGTAGATTCAACCGTGCTTCTTCAAATTTTCCTTTTGGTTCTTTCAGTTCCCGGAGAAGCGCTTCTTTTATTACCTCGTCCCGACGTCTGATACCGTCATTGATCGCCTCTACATCTTCGGGAGAAAGCCGCGGGGAGGCAATAAGCTGAATTGAACCGCCGTTTTCAACAAGCCCGCATATTCCTGCTGTAAGAGATAGCAGTGCAGAGGAGGAGAAAAAGCCTACTGCCCGTTTATATTTGACTGCTTGTTTCAGGACTGGGTTATAGAAGTCCCGAATCACATTGTCGAGTTTTGATCTATATTCCGGTTTTAGCTCAATGTCTCGGAAACTCATATTATCCCACCTTTACAAATTCATCTCAATATCACATATTGCGTTCCTAAGTTCTTCGAAGCTCTCATCATTTGTAAGGGCATTCACACTAAACCGAATCGTTCCTCCAGGAAAAGTCCCAAGAAATTGATGGGCTTTTGGCGCACATTGCAATCCGGTTCGAACTGAAATACCACGCTCTACAAAGATATTTCCTGCGACGTCACTGCTGATGTCATCGAATAAGCAGGAGACAATACCGACATATTTGCGACCCTCTATATTTCCCACCACAGTGAGAAAATCACAGTCTCCCAGTACCTCCAATAGTTTCTTGCGTCGGTCTTCTTCCTCATGGTACAACCTATCGACCGTCTTTCTCTTGATCCATTTGAGTGCGGCATTAAGTCCGGCAATACCGGCAATATTCAGCGTACCCATCTCGAATCTTTCAGGCAAACTATCCGGCATGTTTTGATTCGCCGAGTCATATCCGGTCCCGCCAAACAGCGTTGGACGTAGTTGAACTGCCGGGTTCATCAGGAAGCCGGAGATTCCTGTTGGACCTAAGAGCGTTTTGTGGCCGGCAAAAACGGCGAAATCGATGGTCTCAAGTCCCACATTCAAATCGACTAATCCCGCTGTCTGTGCCATATCCACTAAGGTCACAGCATCATACTTTTTCGCAAGCGCAAAAATATCCTCTATCGGAGCTACCAGTCCAATGACATTGCTCGCATGGCTCACGATTACAAAATCAGGGTGAACAGCATCAAACTGATAGCGTATGCTGGCTAAATCATATTCAAGCGTCTCAGAAACCGCCAACTCTGTAACGGTTATCTGACCGAGCTGCTCAAAGTGATAAAGGACACGAGTGACCGCATTATGTTCAAAGGGGCTGATGTAGACGCTCTTCGCTCCTCCTCTGATTATTCCCTGAATGATCATATTGAGGGCAATAGTTGCCGTTGGCGTGAAAATCACCTGCTTTGCAGGACAGTGTAAGAGCTCCTGAAGCAGTTTTCTTGTCTCATCAATGATTCCTTTGGCAGAGTTGGCAAGAGCATATTCTCCGCGGCCAGCGCTCCCTCCGTACATGCGGTAGAAGCTGTCCATAAAAGCATAGACTTCATTCGGTTTAGGGTATGTGGTAGCCGCGTTATCAAAATACGCCATTTGATTTCACTTCCTCAGCAAAGCTTCTTTAGCACTTCCATTAGGACCTGCCTTTTCTCCTGTTCAGAAATAGACTGTCCCATCGCCGCGAGTGAGCTGTTGATTTGCTTGAACAGGAGCTTTCCACGGGCCGATATTTCGACCTTGTCAAACCGCCTCGTCGTATTGACGCCTTCTTCATCCGCAAAGGTCACCTGATAGCTGGATGTTTCGTTGATAGTCTCGGCGACGGCGTCACTATGGAACTTCTCCGCAGTTTTTATAAAGCCGATAATTGATTCAGAATAGTGATTTGCGGTCTTGCTGTCCCAGTCTTCGAGTCGAAGTCCCGTGGCCAGCTTTGCAAGGCGTGTTATAAACAGCTCCTCGTCATTCGTCATGTCCCTTACATGCTGAAGGAACCGGTCCGTTCCATCCGGGAAAAGCTGCTCAAAACTCTTCTGATCAAGCCGGTCACACCATTCTTTTGCCACGTCTGTCAGAGATAAATTTTCCCCTGATTTCTTGTCTTCTTCAGGTAGAAACACCATTTTAGTTTTCTGAATCAGTTCATGTTTCAGCTCATTCAAAAGTCCATCAAAAACGTCTTTTGCAACAATAATATCTGTAGCGGCATCATTATAGTTTTCATGATAGTCCATTGCTTCCGGCAATCTTCTAAAAAGCAAATCAGAGCTGCTGATGTTCTGGCGGAGAAGCTTTATCATTTCAAGCTGTCTTCTGTGGAGATTCTCTCCGCTTGGCCGTTTTGTGCTCTCCTTGGAATACTTAGGGAGCGCCATATACCAGCGGTGCATCGCATTTGCAACATAATCATAAGGATTACCGGCTTTTTCTGCGGGAACGACATACTCACCAAATGCCCCTGCCAATCGGGCGACATAGTTCTCTTTTTCCGAATTCCAATCTAAGTACTCCAGAGCAAAGCCGCTTGGATCACTGTTGATTTGCACCAGCACATCCGCACTTGCCGGGATATGACCAAAGCGGTCATGGATAACGATCTGCTGGCGGTAATTGTGCATGACTGCAGCAATATAAATTGGAATCAAGCCATATCTCAGCCCTATATGGTTTTTCGGAGAAGTCAGACGGTCATAGAGTACAGAAAAGCTGACTTGCCCGTTTTGCTGAGCATCACGGATAAATTCCTCTATCGTTTCCAGCATATTACGCATTGCCGGATCATCCGGGTGAAGGTTTATTTGTTTAATTCCGGCCTCTTCACTCCAAACCCCCGTCCGAAGAAGCGTACTGCGCATAATAGAAACTTCCTGGCCCGTCCCGGTAAGGCCAAGGCTCGGCTCAAGCTCACTTCTCAGCAAGGCGCTGATGATCTTATTGCGACTATTTTGCGCCATGATGGTGATCTCGTTTTTATTTACGGATTCATTGTTTATGATCGGGGTCATGTCATAAACTCTGTCGCAAATCTGTGACAGAGTTTCGGTCAAGCCGGATTTCCGCCGCATATTTAGTGTATCTCCGTCATGGATATAGACAGACTGATAGCTTTCCGGGCGCGTGTATGCGCCAATAAATCTTTTAATGACCTCCTGCAGATCCTCAAATACCACCTCGTACTCATCAAACAATATAGGGTCATCCACCGCTTGGTCGCGTAGACTCAAAACGGCGGCGTACTCTCCGACAATCTCTTTCACATCTGAATAATGCTTGGGAAGCACAAAAATATATCGGTCACAGCCTTGGCTCGTGCGTCTGATAATGTCTGCAATATTTGTCAACTCCGATTCGCCGTTCGGAATTATACCATAGATAACTCCATCAGCCTCAATTGACTCACTTTTAATATTCCAGTCTACATTTTCTGTAACTTCCGCGCCGGATATGAACTGGAACGAAAAGAAGCGTGTCATTTCGTGCTCGTCGTTATAACGCGTGGGATACATATAGTTGTCAAAGTTAGATTCGTTAAGGATATCCTTTGTTGTTATCTTCCCGGATCGTAATTCCATTAAATCGCGGATCTTCTGCTGAATATCCACACCGGAAGTTTGTTTCAATCTGAGATAGTCATTGCTTCTCTTAACGTAAATGACAAACTCTTTTTCAACAAGGTCTTTGACGGCTCGCCTAATGTCCTCAACTTCATAAGAGCTCGAATAAGTGCTTATGATCTGTTCCATAGTAGGAGTAAGGCGCTCAAATTGCTCAAGGATATAAATCAGCGAGATCGTTTTTATTATTTTACTGCCAAGCGATCCTTCCTGGAGCTGACTTAGAATAGTACTTGTAAGGACGAAAGTGTCATGTATTTCTCCGGCATATACCTCTTTTCTCAGTAATGGCTCAAAATAGTCATATATCTGATCAGGTGTGATCAGAGAGAAGTCATCTTTGTACTCATCCAGAAAAGCTGAAAGCGTGGCTGTTCCTTCAGCCGACAAAAATGTAAAGAGTGTACGTTCGTTTTGGGCAACACGCTCAGAAAGCCGGGGAAGGATAAACGTTGATACAGGGTGGAGTGGGAAGCAGCCTTTGATAGCGGTGCTTATCTCCCCTTGTGCATCGGTAAACATTTGATGCGTTTTATATATGTTGAACAGCGCATCAAAATCGCGCTCATGCGCCTCACAGAATGTTTTCCAGAGCAGTTCCTTATGCTGTATGACAGACGAGATGATCTCATACGTCTGGGTAAAGTTGTTGTTCATGTGGATGTGCTTGAAACGTTCGGATACCCCGCGCCATCCATCAGTCTTCTCCTTAGGGAGTTTATCAATATAATTTGATATCTCCTTGTGAGAAATCAGCATAAGGTGGAGCTGCATATCTCCACTGCGGCAGCACTTTTCGGCAAAGTCCTGGAGCATTTTTGTGTCGCTGACAGAAGCGTCTACAATATTAGCCTCCAAGAATTTACTGAACTCGTCATAGACAACGTAGATACCGGAATAACCTTTGGATTTCAGGCTTTTAGCGACACTTTCATAAAGCTCGACCACGTCAAAACCCAGGAAAGGATTAAAAACACTTCCTGCTGTCAAGGTCGGATATATGCGCTCGAAAGCCTCATACGCAGCAACATCAAAGTTTTCCAGTCGGGAAACGAATATCTCAGCCGGAGCATCAATACAATTCTGGAATTCCTTATATGTATCCGGAAATTCTTTTTTCCAACGTGTAATGACCCCGGCTGCCGCCTTATAGTTCGTCTCCGGCATGGCCGTCATAAGGTCATATTCTGAAAGTGTGCGCTGTAAAGAAATCAGGAACGCCTGGGTGAGACTCGTGTTGCTGCCATTGATCACGACAGGCAAGATTTTGTTATCGCTGTCATAATAATTTAAAACGAGCTGATAAAGCCTCGGATTTTCCCGGAGCCTCGGCAACAGCTTCTCAAAAAGGGAGAGGTCTCTCTTTAAAAGTATAGAAAGTATCGTTAATACAATGTGCGACTTGCCCTTACCGTAGGCGCCGATCAATACCCTGGCGCGATCCGTAGAGGTTGGGGATAAGCTCAGGAGGATATCTTCAAGCAAGCTGAGCGCTGATTTGGTTGGAATAAAGTTTCTTAATTTGTCGTCGCTTCCGAGATCATATCCGATATTCACAGAATATTGAAAGCCAGAAGCGACGGAAATCATGTCTCTCATATTGCTCTCTCCTGATCTTGCTCATTGATAGACGCATAGTATCGCTCTACGCAATCGTAGAAATCAAGCTCTTCCTGCATGTTTATAACGTCCAGGCCCGCAGTGCGATTGATTTTGATAAGTCCTAGTTTCTCAATTCGATACAGCACATCAAGCATGGTGATTGAATCGAGGTTATATACTCTTCCAATATTGCATGGTGCCGTCAACAGCTCATTCAAACTGATTTCTTTTTGCCCTTCAGCATTATCAACTATGACCGCCAACATAATATATGGGTCAAGGGAATTGCTAGCCGGAATGCTCTTTTTGTAAGTCTTTTTCCGCTTGTTAAGAACATCTACAAGGCCAAGCTCCCCAAGGGGGCAATCAATATTATTTTCGGGCGATACTCGCGTCGCATTCGCTTTATAGCGTGGAAGATAGGTATTAATGATGCATTGGAAATCGTCGTTCAGTGATCTGATTGCAACGTCAGCCTCGCCGTCGCGCATTTTTATGTATTTCTGTAAGGCAGCTACATAATCTTCCCTTGAAAACTCCGAAACAGTAAACTCGTTGAAGAAAAAGTACCAGGCCGTGGCATCGTCTTTTTGAGAAGCGAGACGATACTGCAATAGGCAAAGGGTCCCCAACTCTTCGATATATCTATCATGCTCGTATATCAGTTCGCCAAGGGGCGTGAAGGCTTGACGCCGTCTACCTCTTTCCGGTTCTTCGGTAAGTCCGACAGCTTGCAGCCAATAGCGCAACGCCTTGACCATATTCGCGCCAATACCAAGCACATCCATGGGATTTTCATCACGGGAAATAAAGACTTCCGGATTGGTCGCTACACAGCGCATGCCTTTACTGAGCCATCCCTTTCTGATAAAAAATGTTTCGTGAGCTCTGAATTTCATAGGCATTGCTGAGTCCTCCAAGTCCTTACTTTGTCCGTAAATACTTATCCATCATGCAGCCGCCGTCGAGATATTTGGCTGTCATGCACATTTTACAGTGGATGCACTTACCCGGATCGATATAGTAGCTGTCTCCAATGATGGAGATTGCGCCTTGTCTACAGATAGATTCGCATTTGAGGCATTTCCTGCAGGCATTAAATTTTCTGACCTGATAAGCAGCCATGCGCTGCAATTTATCATGATCAGACACATTCATCGTTCTGACCTTGACCGCGTAATCATAGCCGTCTTGGTTAAATGGTTGAAGCGATAAAATCGGCACATTCGTATGGGCATCGAGTATGATAGTCTCTCGCAAGAGTTTCTTCCCAAGCTCCGGAGCAATCTTCCCAAACGGAACGAACATCCCGACGAGTTCATCATCGAACGGCCTAACAAGCTGGTATATCTTCGCGTGATTTTCTGTCGTGCAATTGGTAAAACGTATTTTCACGTCGTTTGCTGACGCAAGACCATTTCCTCCCTGGCGCGCCTTCCACTTTCCGCTATCCACATATACTTCCGGGTCTGGTTTACCAACCTTTTTTGCAAAATCAATGAGAAATTCACGCCATTTCTTAGACTCTTCAGGCATATAGATTCGGGAAAGAAATTGCGCGCGCTGATTATTATTTGGGCAACACCAACAGCCAACGCGATCATATCCGAGCCTGTAAGCCGCATTAAAATCGATTTCTTCAGCAAGTATATATAACCATATATCGATATCTTTCCAGAAGAATATCGGAGACGCAACGGTCTGCTGCTGAATTTTGACAGATTCGGCATTGTCTTCGATTCTATTATATTTGCTGCGACTTACCGATTCCGATTTTCTTATACCGTAGAAAGTCAATATTTGCTGGCTTCCGTATAAGCTGTTAATAATTCTTGATATCGGACCTGTTTTGAACATTGAGCAGCACCACCGCATCATTCGGGCAGGTGGGCCGATGTCCTTACACACATCGTAGAAAACCTGGTCATCATTTTTGGCGACCTGGAAAATAGCCATGGGATGCTCATCGCGATACCGATCTGCATATTCAATCGTCATAGGGAACTCAAGAGTCGTGTTCCCAAAGATATGTACTAAGCATGGATCACTCAATGCTTTTGTGACCATATCCGCTGTTACAGTTGAATCCTTTCCCCCGGAAAAAGAGAGCACAATATCCTCTTCACTGACCTTTTCTGTCACCTGGTGAATAAACTCAAAGGCCTCATCTTTAAGGTAGGCTAATCTATGCTGATTAGCTCTAATAAATTGAGCTATGTTATGATTGAAATACGTATAATCGATTCTATTTGATAGCCTTTTAACTTCCTGAGCAATTTTATCTGTATCCGCCTCAGAAAAAAATTTTAGAGAAATAGAACGGCTTTTTCCATCAATATAATATCTGCTATTTGCTGCCCAAACAGAATGATTCATATATTCTTCAGGCTTTTTATTGAGCAATACCGCAAGCAGAAGTCGTTCCTCCGGGAATACCGGTCTTAAGTCAGAAGTCAAATACTCAGTTTTTTCCCCGCAAATCGGGCAAATGCCCTTATCTGCCGCCGTGGAAAGATGAATGATCGGAAGCATGCAGTTTTTGCACCAATAGATTTCTACTGGAACATCCTCGCAGGTCTCGCGTTTGCAAACCGGGCAAGTCGGCTCGTTAGTTTCCAAATTGCAGTGCTTGCACCACATGCTCCGATTTTCCTCCTTCCGTTTGTGAAATTAGCATAAAGCCTGGCATATAATAACACATTGTGTATTATACCATGACTATTGTCATGTTTTCAACGGGTTTATCGAAAATCACTATCTTAGGGATTCCAAAGAAATACTTCTCTCTTGATATCTTGTATGAGGGCTGCTATATTGGTACTATTATGCTCCAAATCGACAATTTTTTCAATACTTTATTGTTTTCCCTGATTGTCTATATGGAGGATAACGATAAAGTGATACTGTGGTGATGTTAATGCTTTCTGTGAACTCAATAGATAGTGCAATCTCTACTCTTTTCGACCCCTCAGTCAAGGTCGTTGACCGACAGAGAGTTTCTGGCGGGGACATAAACCGCGCGTACAGGCTGGAGCTTTCTAACGGTGAAAATGTGTTCCTCAAATGCAACCGTCCCAATTTTCTCACCATGTTCACCGCCGAGGCCGAGGGTCTCAATGCTCTGAGAGCCACCGGCACCATCGGTGTACCGAAACCTATGGCAGACGGAGCGGAGGCGACCGAGGCGTTTTTGATAATGAAATACCTCACCCCGGCCTCGCGCCGGCCCGACTATTGGGAGACCTTCGGCTGCGAGCTTGCAATGCTCCATCGGACAAAGTGCGGTCCCAAATTCGGCTTTCCGACCGATAACTACATTGGCTCTACGCCCCAGCAAAACGCTCCCTCAGACAGCTGGGTGTCGTTCTTCCGCGACCGCCGCCTCATCCCGCAATTGAAGCTCGCCT
>CANQXK010000037.1 GCA_947627715.1 uncultured Oscillospiraceae bacterium | reverse complement strand
ACTCTATTTTCTTCCTCCCGGATGGCGCTGTCGCCAAATCCTTCACTATACTCATTAAATTTGCTCCTTCTTTTTATTTTTATATTATAGATTTCTTGGCGGCGCTCTTACCCCTTTGGTTCCTTTGGGGGTGCGCCGATTTGGAACTCCTGGTAGTTTTGGATGATATGGTTGAGGTGGCCCACGGTCCGGGCCTCCTCCTTGGGTACGAAGGCGAAAGCGATCATTACGTCAAAGCCTTGCTGGCCGAAAGGGGAGAGGACATCATGATCATCTGTCCCCGTACATTTTGCGGTAATAGTTTTGGTACTCCCCGCTGACGATCTCCTCCCACCAGGGGCGGTTGTCCAGATACCAGCGGATGGTCTTGACGATGCCGTCTGCGAATTTTGTCTCCGGCAGCCAGCCAAGCTCAGTGTGGATCTTTGTGGGGTCGATGGCATAGCGCATATCATGGCCCTTGCGGTCTGTGACGTGAGTGATGAGGCTTTCGGACTTGCCAAGCTCTCTACAGATGAGCCTGACGATGTCGATGTTGCGCATTTCGTTGTGGCCGCCGATGTTGTAGATCTCGCCGGTTTTGCCGCTTCGGAGGATAAGGTCGATGGCCCGGCAGTGATCCTCCACGTAGAGCCAATCCCGCACGTTGAGGCCCTCGCCGTAGACGGGCAGGGGTTTGTCATTGAGGGCGTTGGCGATCATCAGGGGGATGAGCTTTTCCGGGAACTGGTAGGGGCCGTAGTTGTTGGAACAGCGACTGACGGTCACGGGCAGGCCGTAGGTGCGGTGGTAGGCCATCACCAAGAGGTCGGCGCTGGCCTTGGAGGCGCTGTAAGGGGAGCTTGTATGGATCGGTGTTTCCTCCGTAAAGAGCAGGTCCGGCCTGTCCAAGGGCAGGTCGCCGTAGACCTCGTCGGTGGAGACCTGGTGGAAGCGCTTCACACCGTACTTCCGGCAGGCATCCATCAGAACCTGGGTGCCGAGAATGTTGGTTTGCAGGAAGATACCGGGATCCTCAATGCTGCGGTCAACATGGGATTCCGCCGCGAAGTTGACAACGATGTCGGGCTTCTCCTCTGCGAAGAGACTGTCCACCGCCGCCCGGTCACAGATGTCCGCCCTGACGAAGCGGAAGTTCGGCTTGTCCATGACGGGCGCCAGGGTCGATATGTTCCCCGCGTAGGTGAGCTTGTCCAAGCAGACGATGCGCCAGCCGGGATGGACCTTGAGCATATGGAAGATGAAGTTGGAGCCGATAAACCCGGCCCCGCCGGTGACGATGATGGTCATGGGTCAAGTCTCCTTGCAGAGTGAGAGCAGATACTGCCCATACTCGGTCATTTTTAGTTCCTCGCCAAGAGCACACAGCTGGTTCGTACTTATAAAGCCCCGTCTCCAGGCGATCTCCTCTATGCAGGAGACGTAGAACCCCTGCATATCCTGGACCGTTTGTACAAAGGCGCTGGCCTTGTGCATTCCTCTGGGAGAGCCGGTATCCAGCCAAACCATTCCCCGGCCCATCAGGGTTACACAGAGCTGGCCCCGGTGGAGATATTCGTTGTTGACGGATGTGATCTCAAGCTCGCCGCGCGGGGAGGGCATTACATTCTTCGCTATCTCTACCACATCGTTGTTGTAGAAGTAGAGTCCTGGAACGGCGTAATTGGACTTGGGGTTTTGGGGCTTTTCCTCGATGGAGATGACTCTTCCGCTATCGTCAAACTCCACCACGCCGAAGGCCTCCGGGTTCTTTACGGGGTAACCGAAAACCGCCGCGCCTTGGGTCTCCGCCTGTTGCTGAGCCTTTTCCAGAACGCCAGAGAAATACTGTCCATAAAAGACGTTGTCCCCCAGGACAAGGCAGACGCTGTCAGAGCCGATGAACTTTTCGCCGAGAATAAAGGCATCCGCCAGCCCGCGGGGCTCATCCTGCACGGCGTATGTAATGCCAACGCCGAGGCGCGAGCCATCCCCTAAAAGCCTTTTGTAGTTCTCTATGTCCTGTGGCGTGGAGATGAGCAGGATCTCCCGGATATTGGCCAGCAGCAGGACCGAAAGGGGGTAATAGATGAGCGGCTTGTCATAGATTGGGAGCAACTGCTTGGAAACGGAAATCGTGTTGGGGTAGAGCCGCGTCCCCTTGCCCCCAGCCAGGATAATACCCTTCATGCCTTCTTCTCCAGTCGTTCTCTGATCTCATTGAATTTTTCTAAAGCGTGCTCGATACACACGTCCATGTTGTAATATCTGTACTCCGCGAGCCTGCCGCAGAGGACGATATTGTCGTATTTTTTTGCTTCAATAAGATATTTTGCATAAATTCTTTGACTTTCCTCCGTCAGAACTGGGTAATACGGAATGTTGGCTTTCTCGTTATTCGGATCATATTCGAGCGGGTACTCCGTAGCTATCATAGAAATCGGGATATCCTGGTCAATCCCGTAAGTGATTTTTTTGTACTCGGTACTTCTAGTGTAACCAAGTGCCTGCGGATAGGATACGATTTCCTCCGGCAGAATGCTCTTTCTTCTTTCGTATGTGTAACAAATATCAAGGGAACGATATGGCAGACGTCCGAACTTCAAACCAAACAGTTCATCAATATTGCCGGTGAAAACGAGTAATTCCACTTCTTCACCATCGTAGGTGATGATATGCTTTTTATCGTCAAAACAGATATGAACCAAGGCATCAGTATTCAGTCGCAATTCTATGTTGGGGTAATTAAGCATATTTTTAAAAAGTGCTGTAAATCCATCTCTGGGCAAATACTGGAAGTCTTTGTTAATATATCTGGCGTCAAAGCTCATCGCCATTGGAACACGTTCTAAAACGCTTTTGTCAATCTCCTCCGGCTGGAGGCCCCATTGCTTGGCGGTGTAGGTACGGTAGGCCTTTTCAAACAGGAGATTCCCATACTTGCTGATCTCCGCATCATCGCTTTCCACCAGTTCAAAAATAGGAACACGGTCACGGCCGTAGAACTTCTCACGGAGCTTTGCCAACAGTGTTTCAGATTTTTTTGCACCAACCAATTGTTGAAGCGTTCGGAAGTTAAAAGGCAACTGAACGAAATTGCCGTCAACGAAGCTTAACAAGCGGACATCATGAGGTATCATTTCAGCATATTTCTCTAAATATTCAACTATGGAATACTTATTCGTTGTTATAAAATGCGGCCCATATCTCTGCACAAGTATGCCGTACTCATCGTATTCGTCATACATATTTCCACCGATGTGGCTCCGCTTTTCAATGACCACCACTTTCCGATTACATTCCTCCGCAATCTTTCGTGCGAGGATGCTCCCGGAAAAGCCCGTGCCGACAATAATGATCCTGCCCATATTGTTCTCCTGTGCATTATAAATTGTCTTTGACCCACTCCGCCGTTTTGAGAATACTCTCTCTGAAATCTGCCTTGCACTCAAAGCCAGTGTCGCAGTAAAGGGCGTCAAGGTCAATTTTTTCGTAATTCCGGCTACTATTATCATCCGGGTAGGCGCCAAATTTGAGTTCTACGTCAGGTGCGACAATTCGCCCTATCTCAGTGAGATATTCTCGGAAGGTTCTCAGCTTTCTATGCCCGACATAATAACTTTTCAGATTTTTCCCGCTCTTGCCTATGGCGTAGAACGCATTTGCTATATCGTCTATATAGATGAAATCATACGGTATATTCCCCTCAATAAGTCGGGGACTCTTGCTGTTTACCAGCTGTCTGAGCACGACATTTGTGAGCATCATGGACCTGTTATTCTCGCCATAGGACATGGCGGTGAGGCCCGCGCTATACTCTATTCCCGAATTTGCGGCGACTGTTTTACAGATAATCTCCGCGGCGGCTTTAGCTCCCGAATAGATGCACGTATATCTTGGGCTTTGCCCGCTCATATCCAGGAAATCCGTGATTTCGATCTCGTTATACGTACCCGCGAAAACAAACTTCCGGCATCCAATTTTAATTGCCTCATTCAGGGCATCCACCGCATAGGCGGCATTGTTCAACTGGAGGCGGTAATCCTTGAAAGCATCCCCAAACACTCCCTGCCACGCGAAATGAAAAAATACATCTACATCTTTAGCATCTATAAGCTCATGGAGTCTGTCGTACTTTGTGAAATCGGCAATGACAGGATGAAAGCCGGTCTTTCCAAGGTACCTTTCCAGCATCTTGTCGGAAATGTCCACACCGTAGACGGTGACGCCCTTGTTCAAAAGCAACTCCGTCAGTGCTCCACCGATAAAGCCACCTGCTCCTGTGACGATAGCAGTTTTCATGCCGCCACCGCCTTCTGGGTAGCGTAGGAAGAAATAATACTGTTATAAATTACCCCCCCCCTGGGAGTTATTTCCACTTCCGCTTGTCTGGCTCTGCACCCATATTGCTGTCTTTAAAATACTTTCTTTAAAATCGGCCGTCGGATAATATCCAGTATCGTTGTACAACTGGTACACATCAATATTGGCATAGTCTACATAGGCATTATTCTCAAATGCCCCAAAGTGAATTACTGACTTAGGAGACACAATATCTCTCACCTCAGTAATAATATCTTTTAAAGGTCTGAGGCGATTGCTTCCAACGTAGTATTCCTTTCCGTCCAGGCCTTTTTCCCCAACCGCATAAAGGCCACCCACAACATCATCGATATATGACCAGTCATATAAATCCTCGCCTTTTGTAGCGTCAATGTCCTCTCCCCTGAGAAGCTTTCTAATTATCGTATTAGTCGACCTATTGGATTGATCGCCAACCCCAAATACATTCGTGAACAAAGCGCCGCAGAACAACATCCCCGCACGGTGAGAAACGACTTGCGCAAATGACTTTGAGGCTGCCTTGGCCGCACCGTATATACTGCACAATCCCATCTTACTGTCGATTTCGTTCTTTTGGTATTCATAGCTTGAGCAAGCCAAAACAAATTTTCTGCATCCAATCTTTCCAGCGGCTTCACATGCTTTCTCGGTGGCAATTACATTATTAACCTGCACATCAAAATTCTGTGTATCCTTGCCATAGCCTTGCCATGCGAAGTGATAGAACACATCCACGTCATCGTATATCTTTTCATGGAGCCTTGGGTAATCCGCAAATTCCGCTATAACCGGGATGAACCCCTCTCTCCCCATATGTCGCGCAAGAGTCCTTTCAGACATATCCACTCCGTATACCTTTATGCCCTTGTCCAGCAGAAAGGTCGTCATAGCTCCACCTATGAACCCACCTGCGCCCGTGACGATTGCCGTTTTCATCAGCCGTTCTCCTTCACGCTGAAATTAACATCGCTCAGCGCAAGTGTGGGGGCTTTGGTATCCTTTACGGAAATGATGGGGTTGTCCGTTCCCCAGTCAATGCCGATTTCAAGGTCGTTGTAGGCGATGGCACGGTCAAGCTCCGGGTAGTACCACTCATCTACCTTATAGAGTACCTCACAGTTATCCTCCAGCGTGATGAAAGCGTGACCGAAGCCAGAGGGAATCCAGATTTGCTTACGATTTTCCTCGGAAAGCTCTACTGCGACCCATTTTTTGAAGGTCGGCGAATCCTTTCGCAAATCCACCGCGTAATCCATCACGCGGCCCCTGGTGCAACGGACAAGCTTCAACTGGGGCTTCGGGTTATTCTGAAAGTGTATCCCGCGTATGGTGCCCTTCTTGATGGAATAGCTGTGGTTGTCCTGAATAAACACTGTATTGATGCCATACTGAGCCATAGTGCGGGAGGAGTATGTTTCACAGTAGTAACCGCGGTAATCCTCAAAGTAGGTAGGCTCAATGATTTTTACACCCGGTAATTCCAGCTCCGTTATTTTCAGCTCCGCCATAATTTTTCCTCCTTAATTTTCTCCACCAATTCCGCCTGTCGGACAATTTCGGCATAATTCCTTATGCGCTCCCCGTCGTCCTTTACGCACCGACAGAACTTCTGAATGGATTTCTTGAATGTATCGTCTGCGGACAGCTTTACCGTCCGGGTCTCGTTTCCGACTTCGATTTCCGCCATGGGTTCAAAGCCATCAGGCGCGGTCAAAATCCGTCCTGTGGTTAAGCACCCCTTACTTCCCCAAATCTCCAGTTCGCATTTATAGCTGTTATCCATACCGAAGGAGAGTTGGGCCGTCATACCGGCATCGTTAACCATGGTGGCACTGCCGTACATATCCACCTCAAAGCCATCCATGTAGTTAAGCTTTGATGTGGCGATTTTTGCTGTATTGCCCAGGAGCATGGACGCCAGCTTCAGCGTATAGCCTCCGCAGTCCAGCAATGCCCCGCCACCAAGGGATTTATTGTAGCGAAAATCGTTCTGCGCCCGCCTCGGAAAGCCGAAGGCGATGCGGTAAAGTCTCACGTCACCCAACTCGCCGCTATTGACGATGTCTGCTATCTCCTCAAGTTGCTTGTGGAAGGAGAACATATAATTCTCATGGACGGCAAGGCCCTTTTCTTTCGCGAGGTTAATTAAGTCCTCCGTATCCTTGAGGCCCGTGGTTGATGGCTTTTCAAGAAAAATGTGTTTTCCGTTTTCAAGGGTCTTTCTTGCCCATTTGTAGTGCAGTGCCGGGGGAAGGGGGAGATATACCGCATCCACGTCCGACGTGGTCAAAATTGCCTCGTAGCTGTCGTAGATTTTTCCGCCGTATTCCTTTTGAAAGCTCCTTGCCTTGGCAAGCTCCGCTTCCACAAGGCCGTTAGGGATATTTCCATCCCACTCCTCTGTGCTGGCATGGGCGACGCCGATGTACTCGGCATTTTCGCACTTTTGGATCGCCGGCATGAAGCGGCGAAACGCTATTTCAGAGGGGCATATGACCCCTATCCTCACCTTTTCCAATGTTACCACTCCAATACAGATAAAAGGTTGCGAAGCTGGATGTTCATGCAGTTGTTGATCTTCAAAAGAGCGCCCAGGGTCTTGTAATCTGTCCAGAAATATCCCTCCGGCAAACTTGGAAGTTCGTCCGCGCCAATCTCAACAATGACGTTCCTGTTCTGCTCATGGTAGAACCGACCGCCCTCCTCGGAGAGAAGAGCGTCAAACTTTACACCCTCACCGTTTTTCAGGTAGGCATCAAAAAGCTTGTCCACGGCGGTGTACCTGGCCTCATCATGTATGTACTCCCGCTGAACGGAGGGTCCCAGCTCAATTTTGTCAAAGCAGCCGACCTCCGGCGTTGCTCGGATCAGGAACTCACGAACGCCTTGGTTTACACGAGTCAGAAGTCCGAAGGTGGCAATCCCCGCCGCCTCGAAAAGTGGCTGACACCAATGCTTGACCTCGCGGCCCTCAATCTCTATGTCGCAGAAAATCACCTTAAAGCTGTACGGCTCCCGGCAAACGATCTTATCGTCCAGCATCTCCCAGCTTTTGAGCGACCTCAGTGGCACGAGTCGACGCTGTGTCTCGTCGAACATCTTGAAGTCATTTATGTAGTGGTATATCTCCGTGAGATTGCTTGTCTGTTGGCCGATGATAGACCTTTTCAATGCCTCGTCGTTGATCTGCTCCATGTATTCCGAACTCTCCAAGGGAAGACAGGACAAAACGGTACGGGTGTCCATGTTTACCAAGTTGTCCCGGCGCATAAGCTCCTTGATTTGCCCCATCGTCATCCACATGTGGCTGGGCAGAACCTCCACGTCCTCATCGCCTACGTCGATGACGATATTCCGATTGCGCTTGCCCAAGAACCGCGAGGATTGCTCCGACTGGATCTGATCCACGACAATCTTATATTTCCCGGCGTTGATGAAGTAGTCCAGATACGCCGGCTTTTTGCCCCCGTGCTTCTGGGTGAAGTTCGATTTCGTGGCCTGGATGGTGGGGGAGATTTGAATTTTATTTACATTCCCCGGCTCAATCTTCGCCTGCATCAGGTAATGGAACTCACCGCCGATGCGCTTGCGGATGATGCCAAGGTAGCCGATCTCGTCCTGCAAAATGACCGGCTGCTCCACGGTCACCCGCTCCCCGCTCAACACCTGAAGCCCCTTCACCCGGAAAAAGCTCCCGCCGGGGTTACGAATCTCGCCGGCGGATTCGTCGTAGTACCAGGGAGTGCAGGAGGAGAAGGGGATACGGTCAACGGAAACGTGGACCGTATCATTACGTCCATTTACCCAATTAAGTATTTCTTTCGTCACATGGAGCGGCATCGTATCACCCCATCGATTTAATAAAACTGGCTGTCTCTTTGATGTCCCTGCGCTTCAGCAGGAGATAGACAACATAGCACCCAGCATACGCCACCATCCCAGCAAAGCCGAAATACCAGTTACAGATGATAAACGCCACGGTCATAATCAGTTCCAGCACAATATCTTTGGTCACCCGAATGTTAATGTGCTTTGTGAGTAGCAACTCACTGAGCACACAGCGGAAGATAAGGACGATGAGTATGGACAGAATCGCTGCAGTAACACTGTTTAGAACAAGCGTTGAAATTAATGTGCAGACAATGCTCAACGCAAGCGCAGCCATATTGCACTTCATAAGCAGATTTTCAAGGCGAAGCGTTTTATAGTAGGTATTGACCAGCATGGACATCTTACTCTCATAGGCGCAAATCGGTAGCAGAATTGCTGCATACCGAAGGCTCTCCGCATACTGCGGCAGCCAAGCCGACAGTATTCTCTGTGCAGGATAATAGAGTGTAACCCCGCCGAAGATAACACTCATCAGTGCCACGCGCATGACGCCATATAATTTAGGCATACTCTTTTCATCCATACGCCTGAGCATTGGATACAGTACCACGGCCACTGCGTTGATAGCCGTCAGGACCATATTGGAGAGGCTAAGTGTCAGGGAGACTTTTCCAAATGTCGTAATATCCCACCGCCTCTCGACCCCAAACCTGACAACACCAATAATAAGCATACTGCAAAGCGATGCCAACATAAGTTTAAAGCCGGCGGAAATGTTCTCCCAAATCTCGTGCAGGACGTTTTTGATTGGCAGTAATTTGGAAAAAACCATATCCCGACAATAAAACACACCAATCAAAAGAGACGCGTATTTCGCTATAACATCAGTCACAACCAGCAATCGGAATCCTCGGTATCCCAGCAGGACAGAGGGTATTGCCACGATAACATATAAAATACGCTCTGAAATTGTAACAATGGCGTACTCCTTGATCCTTGCAGTCGCTTGAAGCAGGAACGTAATAAACCATCTCAGGCACATTCCGACTGCGGCGACGCATAAGCAGGCTAAAACAAAGTGCCGCTCAACGTCATTTCCGACGAAAAGAGCGCAAATAAATAATATTGTATAGAAAACAGTCTCGAATAATCCTAACAGCCAAAACTGGGTGCAATGCAGGGGTTTATTTATTTCGTAATAGTAATTCCCTCCTTCTCTAAGGTACATTCCATCGCACCAGCCAAGGTAAGAAACGCCCACATAACTGGCATAAAACAGATAGAGCTGATAATAACCATATTGTTTAACACTAATCAACTTTGGAATGATAAGTGTTACCACAGCGGAAATCAACATGGACAAGACGTTGGAGGTAAAGGAATAGGATATATTCTTCACAAAATTAATCAGTTTACTTCTTTTCCTCACCAGCCTGCGCCTCTTTCTGCTCTTCGAGTTCTATAATCCTGTCGATTAGATGCGTCGGCGAAAATCTACCATCATAATGGTAGTCTACTGGTATCCTCTCCTTAACCCAGTTCCAGTCAATATCCTCCGGCTTTTCAAAAACGTGAATGTATTCAGAATTGTAAAACGGAAGATTCACGACATTTTTGTTGTTGGTAAGAAGTTTTTTGTTATAGCAAATGGCCTCATAGTATCGAAGGGTAGCCCCAGTTTGTAAGTCACATAGCACTTCCAAAATACAATTACTCTTTTTTGCCTCTTCTACTACCTCAGGATAGGGTATGCGTTGATTAAAAAGAATCCGATTTGAATACTGTTGCTCATTTTTCTTTACTCCAGTAATTCTGTATTTTGATGTTATATTATTCTTCTCGATTCTACTGTATAAGTCGATTAATATGTTTAATCTGTTCTTGTTTTGGCCAATAAAATACAAATCATACTCCAATTTCGGTGAGGAGTTAGATATAACAGAATAATGCGAATCTTCATAAATAAAATGATACTTTTCAGCATCGCTAGGGTCTATTGTAAATATGTAATCAAATATCATCGCATTCATGCAATATTTTTCATGCGAAGAAAAAATCGGGTCATCTATTGGATCATGAAGAGAAAGAACATATTTTATATTATGCTTTGACCTAAGCTCATTGAGATATTTCGGTGTAAGTGGAAACAATTTAGGAAAAATAATATAATATTCTATGTTTTCTTCCCACCTGTAATTATCCAATGAAAATCCCCATATACTTTTAAATGGTAGTGACACAGCCCTATTTATTCTTCTGCTTAAATGTATACGTTGTATAAAGAGAAGAATTCGATTTTTTATTTCCTTCATTACCGAACGCAAAAAATCTACTCTGTCATCCTCATATAAATCTTTATATATATATGGGTTCAGAGGGGTGTTTCTTTGCATCACCATAATAAATTTTTTTTCCATACTCATGCCACCTCATTATCAGTTATCTTTCATCAAATATCCATTCAGGCTATATTTTAAGTCTAATAACCTCACTCTTTCCATCTTCCAAGCCATATAATCGAGGCACATAGGGCAAAATCGAGAAGTATTCCCAAAAAAAGGGCTTTCCCTGAGTTGAATTGACAATTTCCCCAAATAATATTGTCGCTATAACAATATAAACAATCCGTATTATTGGTAGATCAATATGGCGTGAAGAAAATTTTGTGAATTTATGGACTAACCAAATGAAAGGAAGAAGCATCAGCACACCGCCCTTATATAGCAAATCGAGAATCAGGCAATGTGGATGCAGGGCATTCCACCCATCCCATATATTCGTTCCTCCTTGCCCAAAACCAATCAACCAACTGTCTTTAATTTCATCTATTACATAATCCCAAAGATTAGTTCGCCCCGTAAATGTAATATCTTTTTTTAGAACATTAACAATAAAAGGCTCAAATACCTCAGTAATTCGGAAAAAAACAATAAGAATAGTACCAATATAAAATAGTCCAACAAGGACCTTCGGATGAAATATACGCTTAATTATAGGAATCGTATTTCCAAATACACATATCATAAGCAAAACCACAAGTACTATTCCTGTCGCAGACCATGGTAAAAACTCTGTTAATACAGCTATAATAAGTGCCGTGACGGAATGAATAGTTATATATTTTCCGTATTGTATCTGAGAGTATATAAGAGAAAATCCTACATACGGAATCAACATATAAATCAATGTATTATCATACCCTAAAAACCACCAGTTTCCTTTGAGCTGGTCTGCAGGAAACATACCTTTGGGGAATATTATCATGGTAATAACATTGATAATAAATAGAAATTCTAAGATGTACATGGAAATACATACATATTTTTTAGGGCATTTTTGCATACAACAATCAGTAAAGAGACATGCGGCAACAGGTGGTCCAACGGTCTCAATGAGATAATCGTAATTTGCGCAATGTATAAACGTTGACACTGCCATCGCAAAAAACATTGTGCATATTATAAGTGTGTATTTACTTATCGAATAATGTGTAGCATTGACAAGCAAAAAAACAATCAAGACAACATGAAAAACTATTGCAAATGAACTCAACCACCCCATCCCAATATATTTTAGAGACGCCGGTCTTCCAAGCGAAAACACTGCTACCGCAATAAAAACACTGCTTGTCAATAAATTAAACCTTTTTTTCATATATTTTTACTTGATTCTCCAATAATCTGCTCAATAAACTCCCTGACCGCTCCGTCTCCACCATTTCTTTTAGAAACAAAGGAAGCAATTCCCTTGACATCTTCCGCTGCATCCGCCGGGCAGCCAACTACTCCGCACAGATTCATGCAAGGTATGTCATTGATATCATCTCCGATATATGCAATTTCCTGATATACACCATTTTCATCAGCTTCCAAGCCAAACTGTCCTGCCAACTCCGTCAGCTTCTCTTTCTTGTCTCGACACTCCTGATAACAATGAGTAATTCCCAGCTCTCGGCAACGACTTATAACAATTTGAGACTTACGCCCAGTCATGACTACTGGGGTAATCCCCGCTCTCGGAAGAAGATCATGTATGGCTACGCCATCCTTTACATTGAATGCCTTGAACAGTTCCCCTTGATCTGATATATATATTTTTCCATCTGTCAGTGTGCCGTCCACATCCATCACAAAAAGTTCGACCATACTTTTCACCTAACTTAGAATCTTGTTCTACTTATTAAAAGCAAAAAACACCTCATTCATTCTTGCTTCCATTATTCGGGATTGCATAGCATATTGTTTCTGAGACAGAGCACTCTCTATAGTGACGTAAGTACAATTTATATTCCGGCGCAAACGCCTTGATCAGCATGGGAATTTGGAATAAATGTTCTGGTTTATGATATACTGAAATAGCTAATATAGGATGATTCTCCTGAATAATTTGATATGCTCCTATTAAGGCGTTTACCTCGGCCCCTTCAATGTCCATCTTGATAAAATCAATATGTACATTTTTCAATGTTTCATCTAAAGATTTTGCCAGAACTCTTATATTTCCAGATTCACCGACAAAACCGCTACCTGAACCAACAGCATTAAAATGTAAGCTATCTGTTCTGTTCCAAACAGCAAAGTTAAAACACCGCCCTCCAATATTACCCCTTTTTGTCAATTTTGCAACTTGCTCTTTCAAAATGGTATAATTGTCGTTATCCGCCTCAAAGCAATAAAGATACCCACTGCTGAACGAAAACTTCTTAATTAATGTAGTGACTGTATCCCCGGTATAAGCACCGCAATCGACAAAAGTTTCCGTACCATCAAAGTTAATCAAATTTCGATCAAAATACTGATCATTGGCGTCGTTACAGATTTGCTTCAGCAGCTCCATATTTCGTGTAATTTTGTAATTCAAAATGTTAACTAAAGTCTGCCGGGAACGCTCATCCTCCAACATTTGAAATAACGCATCAAACTCAACAATGTGGTTCCATATAAAACAATAATCTGCTCCGATAACATCCAGTAAAGTCAAATCGGGGATTAATATTTTTTCGGCGGGAACACCGTTTTCAATACACTGCTTTTTTATCTCATCTCCTTCTCCGCAGGACACAATAATAAGATATTTTCCTTCAATTTCTCTCTGAAATTCATGTAAGCTAAGGATTGGTATCTCCTGAATACTAAGGCCCCATTTTCTAGGATTATTGTCGATAAAGCAAAAAACGCGCTCACATAATTCATGCCTTTTAATAAACTCTAAAGTGCGTATTCCACCTTGCCCCGCGCCGAATAACGCTAAAAGCTGCGCTTCCCGCATCTTATTAATTATCATTTCAAAGTATTCTGCACTCTGATCCTTTTGGGAAATAAATTCTCGGATATCCACCTCTGTTATTCCTCCATCCACGTTATATTATTGCACTTCTTGCACTTCTGGGGCTTTGTTTTTCTGTACGCAAAATTTCCTGTACATTTCCAATACATACGGCTTTTTGCATTTCGTGTACATGTCTTTTGGAATGCTCTCTATGTAATCTCTGAATTCTGACACTGATACGTTATACTCCTGGAGAAGATAGGTAGCATAATTGGGGTGGCAGTGGTATAGCCCCGTCAGGAAAAAATACGGGGAATATCCCCATTTTCTCTCTTTATAAATCGGCATAATGTATTCACTGATTAGCTCAAGTATCTTCAAAATATCATATTTTTGTCCGAAAATCATATTGTAATAGTTCGCAATCAGTTCTGTTTGCAGATTGCCTGCCCCACGCCCCATGCCATATAGAGATGCATCAATGATCAAATCCCGTGCAGTAGAGTACTCCAAAATGTCCTGCCCGGTAATAAATGATAGATTCATATTATTATGTGAATGAAATCCCACAGCTGTATCTGTAGGCAGGAGGTTGTCCAGAACCTTGAAATAACGACGAAAGTCCGATTTAATCATATAACCAAAGCTGTCAACAATAGAAACGGCATACGGCTCCAGCTCTGATACGCGCTTAATTAGCTTCGCATATTCATCTAAGGAATAATCAATCGTTACCATAGGTTGGACAAAAAGTTTATATCCAGTTTCTTTTACCGCCCTGCACATCGTCAAGGCTTCTTCTACCTGATGCTTATAAAATACCACACGAATCCCGCCAATTGATTTCCCAGTATACGGCGTCAAATCTTCGGGCGAAAATTGCTGGGTATCCGCCATGGCAATGAAAAGTGTGTTTTCTCGGTTCTCTGGCAAATAGTCAGCTATCTGTTCAATGGTCTGGAACTGTGTCGACCCCTCTTCATAGGGCTTATGATATAGATATCCCACCTCAACAAGCTCAAAGTTTGCCTCTACAAAAGCGCGAAGCATCTCTCTAATCATTTTTTCGGAGAAGCGCCACTCTGTTATGTAGCCTCCGTCTCGTAAAGTACACTCAAGCAAATTATAATGGTCCATGCAGGGCACCTCATTTCAACTTAGCATTCATTGCGACTGATGTCATAAGTTTGGCAAGCTCAAAATCCTCTGGCGTGTTAATATCCACCGCCTCTCGGTAAGTGACTTCCTTTATGAACGGCATTCTCCCAACACGTCGATGAAGACTCATAAAGACATCCTTTGTAAAGACATAAATTCCTGATGTCTCCCGAAAAATCGGTTTAAGGTCTTGGCTTCTCGGCAAATTTTCTGCGCAAAAATTAAGAGGTTTTCCATCCTGCCACAAAAAATCCTGTATTTTCACCGCGCAGAATGCAGAGTCATATATGCCGGATTTTACCGCATTGATGCACTCTGACATAGTATCTACCGAAACATACGGCGCAGTAGCATGAGCATATATGAAAATATCGGCGGTGACACTTTTCAAAAAACTCTCAAAAATCTGTGTGAAATTTGAAGTCGGAAGATCAAGGTATTTCGGTCGTTTTAAAAAACGAACACCTTTTGGAATATAAGGGATTATTTCTTCCGAACTACAATATACATATATTTCATCTGCCAACCCTGTTGATAATAAGTTACACAGCTCATATTGAAGCAGTGGCTTGCCTCCCAGGAGTTTTGTGTTTTTTCCGGGCAATCTTTCGTTTTGAAGTTTTATGGGCATCATCGCAACAGTTTTCATTCCGATATTTCTTCCGTTCTTTCTGCTTTGATAATTACTTTATCCAGTTCAGCTCTGTCAAATACTTCTAATTTTCCGCCCCTAGTGGCATTAAATATCTTTACGCTCTTTTTTTCGGCAAAGCTTTTTGCCAACTCGTAAGAATAATTCATCACGTCAACATTGCTAACTATTTCCTTACCTCCCGCTTTACTACCCACCCCCTTCATGCCGACGAAATAGTCTGCTTTTACGGTAGGGTCCCTGTGAATTCTTCCTTTGTTGTCAACTGTGTTAGCATAACTGTTGTCCACGCCCAAAAGATAAATCTCTTTGAACCCCATATATATTGCAAGCTCAATGGCTGTGACGGTCACGGTGTGTATCCACGTGACATACTTTGACACATCCTCGCTCAGCTCACTTGACTGCGGCTTGTAAGGATCCACGTGGAATTTACCTTTGGTGCAAATATACCATATGTTGCTATTTTTATCACGCCCGTATTTCGCGGCATGGAAATTAATAAATTTGGGATAGTCGCCAATTGATTTTATGTTTCCCATCTCTTCGGCAATAACGTTATTATCAGTGCAGACATAATAGGTTGGACGCCAAGCCGTTTTGTCAAATATATGATATATTTTATTGGTCGCGAATGAAAATTCATTTTGAATCCTGTCAAGATCCTGAGGAGTCAAGCTTGGCCCATTGCCGATTACAAAGCATCGCTTACCTTCGTACATATTATGTAAGCTTTTGATATACTCCGAATCAGCACTTCTTTCATATTTTTGCAATTGGGCTTTCCTGTATGCGACATTAAGAGGATACAGCACGGTACGAATGATCCTGCTTTTTCGAAAATCAGTTAAAACTTGTTGTTTGTTCATCCACGTTTCTCCTTAATGTTTCGATGAACGTTCCATAGCCCCTGTTTCATCATCATATGTCTTCAGCAAAAAGGCGGCGTCTCTCTCCTTTCTTACGGCAATAGCCATTCTTAAACCGGACGGTTTGTCGTCATTGATCAGAATCCGCTCACCGTAAGGCACGCCGTACAGTATCGCGTCAAATCGGATACCATTCTCTCGCAGAAAGAGTTCTGTTTCTGCACGCACATCCTCTGTACGGGAAGTCAATAGAATCACCATATCCTGCGGTTTAATTCGATCTAAAAACTCTTTCGCGCCATCTACGAAGCTGTCATGGCCATTCAACTTGTATCCATTATGCTTGACGAGCGTCCCGTCTAAATCCAATATCCAAGTATGTCCCAGTGGTGAAAGCGGAAGTTCAATTGGCTCATTCTCAAGACGCATTTTGTTTCCCCCGAAGTTTTTCGCCAATAGCGCCGCCGGGGTGATTTTGCTTAAATTGCTCCAGCGTCACGCTCATGCGCTCCGCCAAGTTCAAGGCCAAGCCCTGCAGGACGATGAGGTTCACTGTGGTTGAATTATTCGGCACGATGTTCCAAGCATCCCCCTCGTGGTCCAGATCCAATATGAGGTGCTTGGGAATCTCGCGGGTCAGGGTACTGTCCCGGTTGAAGGAGAGCAACCACAAATCGACACCGCGCTTTTTTAGGAGATGTGTCAAATAGACAGACTCCACAGTCTCGCCGCTCTTTGTCAGGATGATGACCAAATCTCCCGGCTTTACCATTCCAAGATCCCCATGCACTGCGGTGTTGGTGTTCATAAAGCACGCCTCAAGCCCCAGGGAGTTCATTGTTCCCACAAACTTGTCGCAGACCGGCACGTTCTTTCCAAGGCCGCTTACCACCACCTTGTGACCGCTCCTCAGCGTCTCCTCGCACTCGCCAAGGAGCCTGTCGAACACCGCCACGTCCATGGACTCCACCGACCTTCGTATGGTGTCGGTCACATTTTTAAAGTACCTCTTCATTGAGAGCCTCCTCCAGGTAGTAAAGTCCGTTATAAAACGCACCACAGACGGAGTCGTAATCCTCCCAAGCATAGGTGGTCAGCGACAGCCATATTATGGCGTGGAGCAGATGAATCTGTGCTGGTGATACCTCATCCGCAAGCAGGTGGAAAAATTCCGGCTCCATCTCCTCCCAACCGTTGGATGCAATATCCAGCGTGACCTCGGTTTCCCCTATATTCAGTTGAAAGCGTTTGCGGTTGAATTGGTCATAGTTGCCCACCACGGAGTAATATAGCTTGGCCCAGTCGTAGGCCGGGTCGCCATAGAGTTCCGTAGTCCCGAAATAACCTCTGGGGTCTATCAACACCGGCGAGCAGTCATCCCTCAACATCATGTTGGAAAAAGTACAATCTCCGTGAATGAGCTTGAAGCGGTCAGGGAAATACGTACCTATCCGCCGCTCCAGTTCCTTCCGACAGAAAAACACGTTTCGGCAGCGCCGCCCGTTGATTGTGACATACTCATCTCTGGCAAACGGGACAAGCTCCCGGACCTTCTCTAATCTCTTGAAGGTCTTGCCGATATATGCCTCATTGTAGCTTTCCCAATCAGGCGGAACGCTCTCAAGTCCCTGTACGGACTTGAGGCACCCGACAATCTGGCCCAGAAGCTCCTTTTTCCTCTCAGCGGATAGATTCTCATACTCATATATGGCCTTTCCGTTGATAAACTCCATTTTCAGTGGCTCGTAGGATGCGATCTCCGGGATATTCGTAAAGTGCTGATCCTGCACCTTCCTATACCACGATGCCTCGCGTGCGGCCAGTGCCTCGCCCTGGGTGTCAATAGGCTCCTTCACGAAATAACCGTCCTCTATGTAGGTCCTGTTAAATGGCCGGCAACGGGCGGACTCAATTTTTTCATATTCCGACAGGAGGCCGTATTCCTTTACCCGATAGAGCGGAAGGCTCTGAAAGGGAAGCTCGGTTTCCGCCAACCAGCGCACAAGCTCTCCGTCCTCAGGGACATTCTCTAAAGCAGACTTTTCGTGGAATACAAATAGTCCCGCCACACCGAAGGAATCAGACCGCTCCTCAGTAAAGACGCCGTCCTCATATTTCCACCGGCAGGGAAAATCCTTTGCAACGCCTATGTAGTCCCCCGGTTCCTTCGGTACTGTAAAACTCTCCGGCAGGATGAGGTCCGACCATATGAGCATGAAGGACTCATTATCCGGTAGCTCTTTTATTGCCCGGTTCAGCCCCGCGCACGTACCGACATGGCCGGTAGCGCGTACCAATCGGTACTCCACTGGCGCAAAAGCGGCCAGGTATCGCTCCAAAACCTCGTATTTGTAATCGCCTATTATAATATATTTGCTGTGCGGGTATTTCCGAAAGAGATGAAAAAGCATCGGAAGATTATTAATCGGGACAAGAGCCTTCGGCTTATTGGCTGTAAGATGCCCAAGGCGAGTTCCCTTCCCGCCGGCCTGAACGATAATGTATTTCGGGTCCATACTTTTTCC
>CANQXK010000036.1 GCA_947627715.1 uncultured Oscillospiraceae bacterium | reverse complement strand
AAAACGGAGAAACGGCATAGCCCGAAAGCTACGCCGTTTCCCGAAAACAATCTTATGCTGTTTTATGAGTGCCGCCCTAAAGGGGACCGTCTTTTGTAGTACGCCCAGCGAAACGAACGCACGACCTTCAGAGTCGGAGTTATAATGACAACGGGATTTCCCCGTTTTGAAGGTAATTTGGTTTCGACTACAGTGCTCTCAATAGAGATATTCACGGGGGGGACTGAATATCCAGGCATAACACAAAACCGCTGACATACTGACCTCTGGGCTGTATGTGAGCGGTTTTGCTTCTTTAACGCGCCGGATCAGCGGGAGTGGGCTTTTCTGTACTGGGCCGGGGTACAGCCGGTTATCTCGCGGAAGCACTTGGAAAAGTAGTTTGGCGTGTTGAACGCAAGGGCCTCCGCAATCTCCCGGACGGAGAGGGTGGTGGACTCCAAAAGAAGCTTTGCACGCTCAACCTTGGCACAGCGGATGTAGAGGAAAAGGGGAGTTCCCGTCTCCTTTTTGAACTTTTCGGAGAGATAATATTCCGTATAGCCCGTCAGGGCGGCCAGGTCCGCGATATGAATATCACGGCCCACGTTGAGCGCAATATAGTCGCAGCACCTCTGAACGGCGGCGGAATAGTCTGGATTGGAGTTCAGCTCATGGACGCGGTAGATAAAATCGTGGTACATGGACAGCGACAGCTTATTGAGTTCCCCCAGGTCGCGGCCATGGATGGCGGCCTCGATATAGAAGTCACTCAGGGGGTACGCCACCTCCGGGCTGAGGCCGCCGTCCATGGCGGCACGGCATACGAGGGAAGTAAAGACGACGACGCTGATCTTGAATTTTTGCAGAGGATCCCTGCCCTCCACCGAAACACCGGAGCTCAGTTCACTGCTATGGCTCAAAACATCCTGGTAATTGATGTCGCCGTTTCGGACCATTTGCAGAAGAGCGCGCTCCGCTAAATAGATTTCCGTTTTGTCACGATTTGCCGGAGCCGGGACAGGAAATGGCTGTTCACCCTCCCGGCTGGTGTAGAGAGCGGAAACATCGATCCTCTGCCCGGTCATGGTGTTATGCACCATGGTTACATAGCGGGCAAAGATGGCGTGGGACAGGACCGGCATGGAGCCAAGCCGCTCCGTCAGCTCTCCCGCCCATACAGCGTCCTCAATGGTGTCCCGGTACGGGCGGAGGGCCTCGCGAATCTGACTTTTCACCGGCGGCGAGTAGAACACAGGCCCCATGACGAAGACGAGATCACGATTTCGCATTGGCTCAAAGGTGAAGGCCCACTGCATACCGATTGGCGATCCAAACAGAATGGGAAGCGTCTCCTTGGAAGCGGCGTACTCCATGGCTTTTTCCACGCCGCCGAATATGCGAAACGCCTTCTCCAAAACCTCACACTCCGACTCCGGGCAGGTGGTGGCAAGACACCGGCGGCTGTCGCCATAGCACCAAACATAGAACTTTTCCCCAGGGGGAATCATCCTCTTTAACAGGTCCAGATTTTGCTCCTCGGCAGTCATGAGATCTTCCATTTGCCGCCGCCTCCCTTGTCGATTGTTGTAACAGCTCCATTATATCATACCCGCAGCGCGGGTATGATATATTCGCCATGTTTTTCGGTTCCCGGCATCAGCCGGGGAGAAAAACGGCTCAAATCATATATAATAACCGCGTATGCGGTTATTATATCACAGACCACGAAGAAATCAAGAAATAACCTTAATTAGTATACTTCTTCAGGAATGAGTGGCTTTACTCTCTGGGACTTTTCCCTTAAAATATGTGTAATGTCCACAACTAAATGATGGGGAGAGCAAAAAATGATAGCAAATACGCTGAAAACGGAGTACATGGCAAACCCCGTTGGAATAGATTTCAAGGCGCCGTGCCTTACGTGGCTGTGCCAGGGCGGCCTGAAACAGACGGCTTATGAGATCCAGGCGCGCCGGGACGGCGAGGAAGTCTGGAACAGCGGCAGGGTCGAGAGCAATGAAATGCGCGCGCTTTTCACAGGTGAGGTGCATAGCCGTGACCGAATCCGCTGGCAGGTGCGGCTCTGGGATGAAAACGGAGAGGCGGGGCCTTGGAGCGATGAGGCTGTCTTTGAGATGGGGCTTTTGGAGAAAAGCGACTTTCAAGCCCAATGGATCGACCCGGAGCTTGACCGGGACCCCGACGAGCACAAGCCCGCCAGTTATTTGAGGAAGACCTTCAAGGTGGACGCCGTGAATTGTCCGGCGCGGCTCTATGTGACCTGCCACGGACTCTATGAGGTGTGGCTCAACGGGACGCGGGTGGGGAATTTTGTCCTGGCACCGGGCGTATCCAGCTATAATCAGCGCCTGTTTGTGCAGACATACGACGTTACAGGGCTTGTCAAACAAGGGGAAAACGAACTTCTTGCCATTCTGGGCGACGGCTGGTACCGCAGCTGCTCCGGCGTGGATGGGGACAGGAACCTCTACGGCGAGGATGTGGCCCTGTGGCTCCAGCTGGAGGTGGGCGGAAAGCCGGTCTGTGTCTCCGACGGGAGCTGGCAAGCGACCCAGCGGGGACCCATACGCATGGACGATATGCAGCAGGGCGAGGTGGTGGACGCGCGGCTTTCTGAGCTTTCGGGTTGGCATGGCGTAACGGTGAGGGACTACGGGGCAGATAATCTTTGCGCCTCCAACTGCGTCCCCATAACGGAGCATGAGAGATTTCCCGGAAGGCTCATCACCACGCCGAACGGCGAGCGTGTACTGGACTTTTGGCGGAACATCGCCGGTTACATAGAGTTTACCCTGACGGCCCACGCGGGAGATACCATCACCCTGACCTGCGGAGAGACGCTGGATGAGAACGGGAATTTCACCCAGGAGAATTTTCAGGACCGCAAGCGCCACAAGGAGGGCGGCACCCGTCAGCAGGTGATCTACACCTGCAAAGAGGGTATCAACCATTATAAGACAAAATTCTCCATCTGGGGCTTCCGCTACGCCAAAGTGGAGACGGATATTGACCTTTCAAGCGCAAAGTTCACCGCTATCGCCGTATATTCCGACATGGAGCGCACGGGCTTCTTTATGTGCGGTAACGAGGATGTCAATAAGTTAGTGGATAACACGCTCTGGAGCATGAAGTCCAATTTCTGCGACGTACCCACGGACTGCCCGACCCGCGAGCGGGCGGCCTGGACCGGGGACATGGGCGTTTTTATCGACACGGGACTTTATCTTATGGACTGCGGGAGCGTCGTCCGCAAGTGGCTTGGGGAGTGCAGGATATGTCAGTACCCGGACGGGAAGGTGGCGAATATAGCGCCCAAAAATAACCGGCCCACCTTCACTACCGAGCTTCTTGCCGGGTCCGTGGGGTGGGGCGATGCCTCCATCATCGTCCCATGGGCAATGTATCGGAGATACGGCGACAGGCGGGTCCTTACGGAAAACTACGAGATGATGAGCTGCTGGTACGGGTATCTTGAAAGCCGCGCCGGGCAAAAGAAAAGTGCCGCGCCCATGGACATGAACGCCATCCCGGAGCAGTACCGGGCCATGTTGAAGAATATGCCCCCGGAGGCTTTGGCGGAGATGATGAAAAAATTTGCCCCGCCAAAGAGTGATAACGAGAACCCATACGCCGATTTTGCCATTGAGACGGGTACGGATTATGGCGAGTGGTGCGAGCCGGATGTAAGCTCCATCGACGCCATGGGAAAGCCGCAGAGCAAGGTCGCCACGGCCTACTACGCGTATTCCGGGAGGCTTCTTTCTGAAATATCCAAGATACTTGGAAAAACCGAAAACGCACAGCGGTACGCCGCAACAGGCGAGGGGGCCAAAAACGCCTTCCACTTCATCGCCGCGAAAAACGGAGTGATCCAATCGGACCGTCAGGCGGAGTACGTCCGGGCCATTGACTTCGACCTTCTGAGCGAGGACGAGAAGCGCCGCGCGGCGGCGGACCTAAACGAGCTTGTCATAAAGTGCGGTTACCACCTGAACACAGGCTTCCTCTCCACTCCGGCCCTGCTGCCGGTGCTGGCGGAGTACGGGTACACGGAGACGGCGTACAGGCTTTTGCTTCAGGACACGTGCCCTGGCTGGCTCTACGAGGTGCGGCACGGGGCCACCACCATTTGGGAGGATTGGGACGGGATCAACGAAAAGGGCGAGGTGAAGGCGTCCCTCAACCACTACTCCAAGGGGGCCGTCTGCGGCTGGCTTTTCTCCGGCGTCTGCGGCATCCGGGTGGAAAACGGCAGGATCAGTATAGCGCCGGAACCCAGCGCGCTTCTGGGGTACGCCGAGGCAAGATATATGTCTCCCCTGGGGGAGATCGTAAGCGGCTGGAAATATGAAGAAAACGGCGAGATAACCTACACCTTCCGCATCCCCGCCAACGCAAGCGCGGATATTACGCTCCCGGACGGACGCCAGTTTACGCTGGGTCCGGGGGAGCGTGTAATAAAAACATTTTGAAAGGGAGAGTTCATTATGGCAAAAGAAAAGTTATCCGCAAGCCAGGCCGACGGCGTTCAATACAGGCGCGCCAAGCTCTGGCAGATCATCCTGGTATCTCTGAACGCCCTGGTGGGCATGAGCGTGTATTCCCTGATTGGCTACGCCTCCTACAGCGGAAACATCGGCTACGGCATCGCAACCGCTGTAGTGACCAGCATCATCGGATTTTCACGTATTTTAGATGGCATCACTGATCCCCTCCTCGCCTTTGTGTATGACCGGGTGGAGACCCGCTTTGGTAAGCTTCGGGTACTCTATATCAGCGGGTTTTTGATTGAGGCTGTGGCGCTTCTTTGTATGTTCAACTTCCTATCCAGCAAGGGTTTTGACGGAGCGATGGGCATCGTGGTGTTTACTTTGATGTATATCCTTTACGTCATTGGCTACACCATCACCAACATGACCGCCCAGACCTTCGGCGCCATTATGACCAACGACCCCAAGCAGCGGCCAACCCTGGGCGTGTGGAGTACCGCTTTCAACTATCTTGTGCCCATGATCTTGACGATGGTGCTGACCATGGTGCTCCTCCCCATGTTTGGCGGGGAGTACAATCAGGGATTCCTGTCCGCCGCCTGCTGGGTGTGCATCGGGATGGGCCTTGTGGGTTGCATCTTAGTATCAATTGGTATCAGTGCCTTTGACAAGCCTGAGTTTTACAGCGGTACCACTAAGGACAAGGAGCGACTGAAATGGAAGGATATGTGGGACGTGCTGGCCCACAACCGGCCCCTCCAGTGTTATATCGCCTCCAACGCCTCTGACAAAATCGCCCAGCAGACCATGACACAGGCAATCATCAACACCATGCTCAATGGCATTCTTATAGGCAATATGCAGATTGCCACAATGCTTACCGTTATCAGCATGATTCCCTCCATCTTCTTTGCAGCTTTTGGAGCAAAATATGTGGGTAGGCATGGTAGCAAAAAGGGTGTTGCATTCTGGACTACTACAAGCATGGTCATTGCCTGCCTGACTTTTGGCTTCTTCCTCATCATCGACCCCAAGCAGATTGGCGTGATGTTTAGCCCCGCCATGATTATCTATGTGCTGTTGACTCTGCTCCAGAATGGCTCCAATATGTGTATCACCACCGCAAACACCTCCTTCATGTCCGATACAATTGACTATGAGATGGACCGCAGCGGCAAGTATATCCCTGCCGTGGTCACCGGCACTTACAGCCTCATCGACAAGATCGTCTCATCCCTGGGCGCTGTCATCGCCGGCGGTGCCGCGGCGATTGTCGGCTATACCACCACCATGCCTCAGCCTACGGATCCCTTGACTCCCGGTATCTTCTGGGTGACGATGGCCGTCAAATTTGGACTGCCTATCGTAGGCTGGGTCATCACCCTGGTGGCAATGAATTTCTGCCCGCTGACCAAGGAAGAAATGGTCAATGTCCAGAGGCGCATCGCCGAGAAGAAGGCGGCCATCCAAAAGGAGGGCAGCCTGTGAAGACCAACGTTCAGCAAATCATGCTCGGCACCGTTACAAAGAACGAAGCTCAGGCAAAGGAGACGCTCCGGCGCATAAAGGCCGCCGGGTACGACGGGGTGGAGCTGAACCGCTTTATGATCCACCCCAGCTCCTTCATGGTCCGCGCCCTGACAAAGGCCGCCGGAATGCCCACGGGCAACGGCGGGAAGCTTGACTGGCAGGCGCTTCTCAGAGAGGCGGATCTCACGGTCCCCAGCCTCCACACAGACCTGGGTTCGCTGGAACGGGAGCCGGATAAGGTCATCGAAGAAGCGAAGGGCTTTGGGACAGACAAGATCATCATCACTGGTATGTACCGCTTCGACTATGGCGACGAGAAGGCCGTCCGGGAGCTGGCACAGCGCCTTAACCGTGCGGGGGAGACACTGAAAAATGCGGGAGTGACGCTTCTCTACCACAACCACAACGTGGAGCTTCTGCCGGTGAAACCGGGCGTTCGGGCTTACGACGTTATCATCGGGGAGACCGACCCGGCGCTTGTGGGCTTTGAGCTGGACACCTACTGGCTCACCGACGGCGGCGCCAACGCCCACGCGTGGATGAAAAAGCTGGGGACTCGCATGATGCTCTGGCACATCAACGACCGTGGCTCTCGCCAGTCCGGCCCCGCCATGACGCCCATTCTGAAGGTGGACAGCATGGAGCTGGGCGCCGGGAATATGGACCTGAACGGCCTCTGGCAGATCGCTCTTGACAACGGCGTGGAGGACGTGATATTGGAGAGCCATAAAAACTGGGTGGACAAGGACCCTGTCAAGAGCCTGGAGCTGAGCGCGAAATGGCTGCACAACAAAAATAAACCGTGATATTCAACAGGAAGGTAAGAAACTTAATGAGCTTTCAAAAGGATTTTCTCTGGGGCGCGGCCAGCGCCGCCACGCAGATCGAGGGCGGCTTTCTGGATGACGGAAGGAGTCCCAGCATCTGGGACGACGAGGGCCTGTGCGTAAAATACGTCACACACGGGGAGACGCCCCATGCGGCCTGCGACCACTACCACCGCTGGGAGGAGGATGTGGCTTTGATGAAAAAGATAGGACTGAGGTCCTATCGGTTCTCCATCAGTTGGTCCCGCGTTATGCCCGCTCAGGGCGTGGTCAACCCCCAGGGGATCGCGTTTTATCAAAAGTTGGTCCGGGCCTTGCGTGAGGCGGATATTGAACCGTTGGTGACGCTCTTTCACTGGGACCTGCCGCTGTGGGTCCATGAGGCCGGCGGCTGGGAGAACGGGCAGACCGTGGAGTGGTTTGCCCAGTATGTCCACACCGTGGTGGAGGCGCTGTCTGACCGGGCCAGGTGGTGGATCACCTTCAACGAGCCGCAGATGTTCATTGGGCGGGGGTATGTGACCGGCCAGTACGCGCCGTTTAAAAGGTCAGACGACCCTGAGCTGCTTGCCAAGCTCACCCGGAACGTGATGCTCGCCCACGGCCGCGCCGTGCAGATCATAAGAACTGAGGCGAAGCAGACGCCGATGGTGGGTATGGCCCCCACCGGCCCTGTCTACACGCCGGCTACTCTGTCGGAAAGGGACATTAAGACGGCATACGATAAGACCTTCGCCGTGATGCCCCGCGCCGAGGGCGCGGCCTGGTGGATGGACCCCATCGTGCTGGGCAAGCTCCCGGAGGAGCTGCGGCCCTATATCAGCGATGAGGATATGAAAACCATCTGTCAGCCGCTGGACTTCTACGGCTTCAACGTCTACCAGTCCAGAAACTACAGCGAGGCCCAGGGACCCAACCCCGCCGTGTACCCCGGACAGCCCCGGACGGCATTCAACTGGCCTATCACGCCGGAGGTGATGTACTGGGCGCCACGCTTCCACTACGAGAGATACCATCTGCCCATTATGGTCACGGAGAACGGTATGGCGAACACGGACTTCGTCTTTGAGGACGGTCAGGTCCACGACCCCCAGCGGTTGGAATTCCTCCGCCGGTATCTCCGGGAGCTTAAAAGGGCGGCGGGCGATGGGATTCCGATAGTGGGGTACCAGTATTGGGCGCTGATGGATAATTTTGAGTGGTCCAGCGGGTACGACATCCGCTTCGGTCTTATCCATGTGGATTATCAGACCTTGAGGCGGACTGTCAAGGACTCCGCGTGGAGCTATAAGGAGATCATTGGAATGAATGGTGAGAACCTATGAGAAAGGAGCGCATATGATCATAAACAATACCGAATTCGGGCGCGTTGAGGTAAGAACAGTCCCCCTCCCGGAGGGTCTGGGGTCCGATGTGATCGGAACCTATACATATTCAGGCCGGGTGCTGGTGGCTGTGCGGGAGCCGGAGCGGGGCCGGGACTGGTACCGGGTCTTCACCGTAGAGGACGACGGCACGGACATCTGTGAGGTCTTTGACGGCGACATCCCTCAAAAGCGGGGCGCCAACGGCATCCGCTGGATGTGCTATGCCGACAATAAACGGGTCCTGCTGGGGGATTACGTGATCGAGTGCGAGCCGGACCTGGACCACTGCGAGAGCGCGAAGCTCTTAGAGGTGGTGTTCCCGGAGGAGGTGAGCCAAATCCCCGGCCTCTTTATGCGCTGGTCCGAGCCGATCATCGCCCCGGACAACGAGCACGTGTGCTTCTCGTCCCTCACGGGCAGCGGCGCCTTTAATTTCCTTGGAAAGCTCACGCGGCGCGAGAGCGATTACGTCATCACGGACGCGCGTATCATCAGCACCGTCAACGGCATGGAGCCGGACCCCGGCGCTCCCGGCTGCTACAAGCAAAAGATACAGCGCGGCGGTGAGGTCAAGCAGTTTGTGCGGGGCGGCAAAGCCATCACTCTGGCCGGAGGCGGACGGAGCATCAGCGAAAGCTGCCTCCAGGCCCTGGACAGTGAGGACGTGGCTTTCGTCACAGACACGCTGGGCTACGAGGAGACGGCCATCTTCTCCCCAAACGAGGTCTACGCCGTATGTATGTCCCCGCGTTTCTCTCCGAAGACCGACGCCGGCGTGCTTGGCGTTGTCCCCTTGAGCGGGGATTTGATCACGAGAGGGAAGTATCTGAATGTCCTATATCAGTACGCTATCGCCGGTGTCCGTTCCCATCGGCACGGCAATATAGGTCCGGCGCTCATTGATATTCAAAAATCCATGACCGAAGGCCGCAGATATATGGGCGTCAACCTGAGCGATCCGGAGGACAAATGGGTCTATTATTCCCCCATGAGCTGGCACCCCGACAGCACAAAAGCCCTTTGGAATGAGCGGACCAGGCTCTGCGAGGGTCCCGTCCAATGCCGCCTTCAGGTCTGTCACCTGCTTGACGCCCCCCCGTCCGCTCCCGTTCCCGCGCAGAGAACGCCGGACAGCGGCGAGATACCGTATTCCGAACCCATTTCCGCCGCGTTGACCACTCAGAATATTTCCTTCCCGCTTACCATGACCGGCAAAACAGGCACGGTGACAACACTGCCGGTGGAGGGCGGCGCCTGGGAGACGCGCTGGGAGCGTTTCAGCGAGGACGGGGAGACCTTCTACGACGGCTGGCTCCGTGTCAAGGCCCCGGACAATATGTTTAGGCCGGGGCAGACGACGGTGGAGAGCGACCTCACCGTCTCCGGCGCCCACACGGGGAGAATGGATCTGCGGGTGACCTTCCGCTCCGATGAACGGTTCCAGATCTACCCTGACACAGGCATCCATGAGGACGGACGTCCCAAATGCTTCGGCTACGCCGAATACGACGGCCTTCGCCGCGAGGTCGCGGAGCTTGCCCCCTGAGACTTAAGATAAGAGAGCTGCCGGGGATCACCTGACAGCTCTCATCTTTTTGGCATAAAAGTAAAGTAACCTTAGTTATTTCAGATTTCTATTTAACAGCACCCATTTTTATTGGTCATTGATCAGTCTGCAAAAATGAGCGCTTAATTAATAGACAATTGAATATAGCACATAGTTATATCAAAAAGATGCGTATTCCTAGGATATATCATAGCGCGTCACAAGATCGTAAAACACCTGGAGGCTGGGGTGCAGCCCCATGTTTTTAATGTTGGCAAGGTAACGCAGGGAAGTAGAGGTCGCTGCTGGCCTTGTTGCGGCTCTCACCCCTCTTTTCCGGGCTTCTTTTATGGCTTCCCCAAAAGCCTTGAAATCGTAAAGCGGTGTCGGCCTTTTCATATCGTCTGCCCTCACTATGGCTGATTCGTTCATCGACATAAATTATTTCATTAAATGCACTTGTATTCTTCGAGATAACGAAATATAATATTATGTGTGGAGGTGCGATATGGATTACATGACGCTCAAACAGGCAAGTGAAAAATGGGGTATCTCTCCCCGCATGATAAATTATTACAGTTCTGCCGGACGCATTGCCGGAGCCGAAAAAATGGGAAAGGTGTGGCTGATTCCCTCGGGCGCAGAAAAGCCTTTCGATTTAAGGCGCAAAGATCAGTCGGAGGGAGGCAAAGGGTCATGCTGAAACAGATTTTATTAGTCGAAGATGAGGAACCGGCGTCAAAGCTGATAAAACAATATGTTGATAAGTTTTGTGCGAACTGTCAATGCGCCGCTTTTCCTTCTGCCACTCAAGCCTTGGCATGGGCGCGGAGAAACCGGGCAGATTTATTCATCTTGGACATTCAACTCCCGGACTACCGCGGGACGGAGCTGGCGAGGCAGATACGTGCCATGCCGGACTACCGCTTTACGCCTATTCTCTTTACCACGGAGTTAGCCGGAGAGGAATTGTCCGCCTACCGGGAGATCAAGTGCTATGACTTTTTAGTGAAGCCTTTTACAGAGGAGCAGTTCCGCACCGCCGTCACGTCCGCATTGGAGCTGGGCCGGCGGATGGAAAAGCGACCCGTTGTGCTGCGGGTGGAACAGAGGCAGTTCGTCTTTGAGTATGATCTGAAAAACATTCTCTATATCGAGTCATTCGGCAAGCGGGCTGTTATTCACTCTCTTGCAACGGGGAGGGTGCTGGCAGACCAGGTATCCGGGTACTCCCTGACCAGGTTTCTTGAACTGGCAGGATCGGGACGACTGATCCAGTGCCACAAAAGCTACTTGATCAACCCTGCCAGGTTGGAAAAGGTAGACAAGCAACAGCGGTTGCTGCGGCTGCGGGACTGCCCGGACCCCATCCCGATAGGCGAAAAGTACCAGGTAAATATCATGGAGGTGCTGTAACGATGGGCGGTCTTTTTGCGCAGTGCCTTTTGGACGGACTGCTTCTGACTCTCTGCGGCGTGGGCTTCTTTGGGAGAAAACGGGGCAGATGGGATCTGCTATTGTCGCTGGTTTACGCAGTCCTTTGCTATGTGCTTCGTATGTACTTCTGTAACAGTGACAACCCCATGGATTACATTCTTTTGCCGGTAAACCATCTGCTGGTGGTGGTATTGCTGCTGGTGCCGACGATGCCTGTGAACAGCGGGTGGTTCCGGGTCGGGGAGAGGACAATTTTCTGGGGTACTATGGCACAATTTGCCCTTTATTTGCTTCTGCGGGAGAGCTGCCTGATGCTTCTGGCGGTCATGGAACTGAAAGAAATCGCGGCAGTATACGGCGCTCGGGTGCTTTCTATGCTTCTCTGGGTGGCGCTGGCATCATCCGGCCTGTTTCGGTGGCTGCGGGATCGGCTGGCAGAGGGTGACATAGCGGTGGAGGCCGTATCCTGTGCAACTCTGCTGATCTTGCTCCTGCTGTGGCAGTTTCAGATGGGGTGGAATGGATTGTGGCTGGGTGCAGTGGCGCTACTGGCGGCCCTGCTTGTGCTGGACGGCGGACTGCTTCTTTGGGAACAGCGCCGTATCCGGGAACAGCAGCGTACCCGCCTGCTGGAGCAATACCTTCCCATGGTGGAAGAATTGGTTGAATCTGTACGGGCCAGGCAACATGAATTTAACAACCGAATGATGGCGGTATCCGCCGCGGTGTCCACGGCGGACAGTCTGGAGGACGCGCAACGGGCGGTGACCGCCCTGACCGGCGGGATCGCTCTGAATCGGGTGGATCGGGAGCTTCTAAAATGCGACAGCAAGGTCATCAGCGGGATGCTGTTCGGCAAAATCAAGCAGGCCGAGTTACGGCACATCAAAGTAGAAATCGACCTTTCCGGCTCATTTCTCCGCCGCTCTCTGCCGGAGAGCGATTGGGTGGAGATCATCGGCGTACTGTTGGACAACGCCCTGGAAGCCTCCGCGCCGGATGATATGATTTACCTCCGATCGGAGGATCAGGACGGTGCCCTCCGTTTCACAGTATCGAATCCCTGCCCGCCAAAGTCCAACACAGAGCTGGCGGAGATGTTCCGCCGGGGCTGGAGCACCAAGGCGGAACAGGGACGGGGCTACGGCCTTTTCAATGTCAGGCAGATGGTGGAACGCCGGGGCGGTCGGCTGGTGGTACGCAACGAGGACATGGATGAACGGAATTACCTGACCATTGGAGCCATCATTCTGTAAGAAAACGGCGGTTTGGGGGGATTTCATTCCCTTAAACCGCCGTTTCATTCCCAAAGCCTTGTTATGGGCATATTTTTTCATTATACTATCCACCGAAAGGATGTGATACCTTTGAGACGGATGCTCCTGCTTGAACTGAAAAAGCTGTCAAAACCGATACTGGCAGCAATGGCTGTGTTGACAGCGGTCACCTGCGTCCTCTGTTGTACTTTGTTCCGTGACTATACCCTGCGCTATGTCTTGGACAAGTGGGAGATTGGGACGGAGTTCATTGGACTGTTGTTTCCCCTGTTTGTGACAATACCGATATGCTGGCAGCTTTACTATGAGCGCCGGGATCGCTTCATCGTCTACACTCTGCCCAGGGTATCAAAACGTCGGTATTTAACGGTCAAGTGGCTCGCCTGCGCCCTGTCCGCATTTGCCCTGCTCTTTGTGCCCTATGTGCTCTCCGGCCTGAGTGCCCTGTACTTGGCACCATACAGTGAGCTGAATCCGGGGATATCCTCCGAATATTCTCATGTGTTTCAGTCACTTTACACTGCGTACCCCCTGGTCTATATGTTCCTTCTCTCCCTGTGGAAAGGTCTGCTCGGGGTGCTGACCATGACTTTTGGCTTTGTGCTGGCGATGTACAGTTCTAACCTCTTCGTGGTTCTCACTGCGCCATTCGTGTATCTGATTATTGAGAACTTTACCCTCTCCGTTCTCCGTTTGGAGAAGTATCGCTTCGTCACCGCTTTTGAGCCCACCACGATTATCAACAAAAATCTGACCGCCGGGTCATTCTTTGTGGGACCTCTGCTGCTGTGTGTGGTAATCGGTTTGACTGCTCTCTACTTCAAAAAACTTAAAGGGCGGACGGTGTATCCGCTATGATCCGCCGTGTATTTCGGCAGACCGGGGCGGGGAAGTTTTTGCTTCTTTGTGGCATCTCTCTGCTTTTCGGTCTCGGGGAGCGCACCAGTGGTCCGCCCGCGCTGACGCTTCATGTACTGGCGGTGCTGAATGACCAGTATTATGCACTGTTCGCTGTGTTGCCTGCGGTCCTGTTTCTATGTGGGGGTCTTATGGAGGATGAATCGGAGGCAGTTTTGCTGCGCTGTGGCAGTTATGCCCGATATTTCTTTACCAAGTGGCGGGCCCTGGTAGTGGTGACCACTATGCTTTGGTTGGGACAGTTGGCGGCGCTGGGCCTTTCCGGCTGGGGTCTATCTCTCACTGGACCCTGGCCTGACATGAGCGGTTCCGGTCTCTGGTGGGAGGTGTTTGACCTCCTGCAAACTGTCTTTTATCGCCCGGAGCCCGCCCTGTTCTGTGCCGCAATCCACATGCTGGCGGGATACTGGATAACCGCTCTGCTGGCCCTGTGGTTGGGACATTTCCTGCCCCGCACTCGCGCTGTTCAGATGCTGGTTGCTCTCTATATCCTGACCGTGTTACAGATGAAATTGCCCCGCCCGCCACTGACGTATCTCACGGGTTTAAGCCACTGGATTCTCATGCTTCACAATCTAACAGAGCCTTGGCGTTTCCCGCTGACAGCGGCTGTGACAGCCCTAGTTGTGGCCGTCATTCTCTATACAGTTCGATTCCGCTGGCAAAAGCGTCCCCGCCTGTCCCGTCCCACTCCAAAGGGGTTGCTTCCATATTATCGGAGAGTGTTGTTTACCTGGAAGAATCTGCTGTTGGCGGTGGCTCTGGTATCTCTCCTGACAGCCTGGACGTGGGCTCGGGGCGGTCAGTCGGAAAGCGGACGGCTGTGGGTAGTCCGCCTCCTGGCGGGATATGACACTGGGGAATTTTACCCTATCGGTCTCCTGGCTCTGTTGCTTGCGGAAGTCTTTCCCCTGTGGCCTCTGGGAAGTTTGGTATCATGGGCAATCAGTGGGCGGTCCGTGTTCCTGACGGTCCGCCTCCGGCAACGGGCAGACCTGCTATGGAGCATTTTGGGGACTGCCGCGCTGTGGCTCCTGCTCTGGGGCGCTTTGCTCCTGACAGCGGAGGTATTGCCTGTGATGATTTTAGATTTGCCGATAGACCCTGCCCTGACGATTGGGGCGACGATCTTGCGCCTTTTGGATATGGTATTGCAATTTCTCCTGTTTCTTGCCGTTCTGTGCCTTACCGGACAGACTGCTGTCGGATTTGCAGTCCTGATCCTGTTCCACTTTCTGGCGGTACTGCCGCTTCCTTGGCTGCCGGTTGGACTGTCCAGCCTGCTGCGTCTGGCGCTGCCGGAAACGAGCGGGACAATTTCCCTCGGGGTTGCGACCGTTATTTTGAGCGGATGCTGCGCCCTGTTGCTGGCGTGGCTGCGGCTATATGGTATCAAGCGACTTTTTGAAAAGATAGGAGGTTAGCCTATGAGCACCATCATTGAACTGGAAAACGTAAGTAAATCCTTCTCCCGCCACCGTGTGCTGGATGGGGTGTCCCTGACTGTGGAGGCCGGGACTACCGTAGGTGTGGTGGGGAGTAACGGCAGCGGCAAATCCGTGCTGTTTCAAATCATCTGTGGATTCTACACCCCCGACAGCGGTACCGTTAGGGTCCGGGGCGAGACCTTGGGAAAGGGTCGGGACTTCCCGGAGAACATCGGGGTTCTCATCAACGCCCCTGGCTTCATCGGCCCGGACACTGGTATCCAAAACCTCCGTTATCTGGCGGCTATCCGGGACGTTATCGGCGACAGGGAGATTCGGGCCGCCATGCGGAAGGTGGGGATGGACCCGGAGGACCGCACCAAAGTGGAGCACTACTCCCTGGGCATGAAGCAGAAGCTGGCTCTGGCCCAGGCCATCATGGAGGGGCAGGATATCCTTATCCTGGATGAGCCATTTAATGCTCTGGACTACAAAACCTATAACGACGTGAAGGAAATCATCCACATCCTCCAAGCGGAGGGCAAAACAATCCTACTGACTTCTCATAACTTCGAGGACCTGGAGAGTTTGTGCCAGAATATCTATGTGATGGCGGACGGCAGACTGGGAACACTGCCCAGTGAGGAAATGCGGCAGAGGTTTTGGGGATAATATAAAACCAAAAAGTAGTTGTTTGTTGGATTGCCGGAAGAAAAGTCTTGTTAATGAAAATGGTCGGCATCTCTCAAAAGAGGATGCCGACCACACATAAATTTAAGTTCTGCCGCACGACGGCAAAAGAAAAAAGCCGTCGTGCAGCAGAAAATAGTAATGCCCTCATACGACGGCTGACAGGAGGCAGCCGCCATAAAGCACATCCTATATCCTATATCGACAAATTCCGACAAGAGAAATTACTGACGACGACTACCTTTTCCGCCGCAAGGGTGCGAGCCTCCCCATGACGCCAACCTCCTTCACGTGGAGGTTTAAGAACATCCTCCGCAAATACGGCCTCCCGGACAACCTCAACGTCCACAGCCTCCGCCACACGGCGGCGAGCCTGATGATCGCCGGCGGCACCGACCCCGCCACCGTCGCCGGACTCTTGGGCCACTCCCAGGTCAGCACGACCCTGGACATCTACACCCACGCCTTTGACAAAAACAAACGCGCCGCCAGTGAGAAGCTTCAGGAAGCGTTGGAGGTGTAAAGCCTGCCCAAATCTTTCGGAGAGAGGGGGACTGTGAGGGGGGACCATCAGGGTCCCGCCCTCACGTTAAATCAACCCCCGGCACCATGTGCCGGGGCGGCCTTTTCCCTCAGAAAAGGCCGTAAGTACCACAAAAGAGGCAGCCCCTTAACAAGGGACTGCCTCTTTTGTGGTACGCCCGATGCGATTCGAACGCACGACCTTCAGAGTCGGAGTTATAAGGCCAACATGAAAACCCCTTGAAAAGTGCGGGTTTCCAAAGATTTGAGCGGATTTGAAAAACCTTTTAAAAACCTCCAAACCCGTTGCGGCGCAAGGGGAGAGGGGGATTTTTAAAAACAGTAGTCAAACAGTAGTCAGAGGCGGTCAAGAGAAATGGATTATATGTCTTCGGAGTTCTGCTCCGTGGCGGGGGAAATATCCCCAAACAGGACCCGGATATAGTCCTGACGGGCGTTGACGATGCGGGCGGCGGAGACAACACTGCCCTCCGCACGGTAGATAGCGATGTACTTTCCGCATACGAGGATGCGCAAATCCGTTGGGTGGCCGGTCGGCGCCTCCACCGAGGGATCGGCTAAGGTGTGGCGCTCCAGAAGACGGAGATTTTCAGTGATGCTCCCCACGATGCGTTGGGCGGCGGAGGGGTTGCCAAGTTCCACGGAGATGTACCGGCGAATTTCGCTCAAATCACGCACCGCCTCCGGGGTGAGGCGTACCTTATTCATGGGCGATTCCCAGCCGGGCCTCCGCCTCATCCAAGCTGACCCAGCCCTCGGCCTCGGCGGACTGCCAGCCCTTCTCGACCACGGTCAGAAGCTGCTTCATGGCCTTGGCCTTCATGTACTCGGTGTTCTCCGGCGAGAGCAGGAATGGAAGACCCTTTGTGTTTAATGACTGCCGGAGAAACACATTGACTGCGTCGGTGAGCGTCAGACCGTAGGCGGCAAAGAGCTCCTCGGCCTCCTTCTTGACCTCCGGGTTTATCCGCATCTGAAAGGTGGAGCTCTTCGCTCCGGACGCTTGGGATGCGTGTTCCATAATATCAACTCCTCGGATATAGTATATCCTATATAGGTGAAAGTGTCAATACAATGTCACTACGGTTAGTACATGACTAATAAAAAATATTTCAAATATAGTTATACTTTTTCCGTTTCCCCACCAGGAACGCGGCGCTCAGGGCCATAGCCATAAACTCGGCCACGACGATGGAGATCCAGACGCCGTCGATCTTCCACAGAAGGGGGAGAAGCAGGACGGCGGCGACCTGGAAGACCATGGTACGCAAAAAGGAGATGACAGCCGACGTCACGCCGTCGCCCAACGCCGTGAAGAAGCCGGAGCCGTAAATGGCATAGCCCATGAAGAGGAAGGACACGGCAAACCAGCGAAAACCGGAGACGGTGAGGTCCATGAGCGCGGCGTCATAGCCCACAAAGAGCCGGGAGAGGGGGACGGCCAGCAGCTCCCCAGCCGCCACCATGGAGACGGAGAACGCGCCGATAAGGACGACGCTCCGGCGGAGAAGCCCCTTCAGCTCGTTAAAATCTTGCGCCCCGTAGTGGAAGCCCACCACCGGCGCGGTGCCGATGGAGTAGCCGATGAAGGCGGCGGAGAAGATCATGCTCACGTACATCATCACCCCGTAGGCCGCCACGCCGTCCTCCCCGGCGTATTTCATGAGCTGGATGTTGTAGAGCATCCCCACCAGGCTCATGGAGATGTTGCTCATAAACTCCGAGGAGCCGTTGACCGTGGCGCGGAGGATGGCTTTGCCGTCAAAGGAGGTTTTGCCCAGCCGCAGGAGGCTGGAATTTTTATGGAAAAAGTAGAGGAGCGGCACGCCGCCGCCCACCACCTGGCTCATGCCTGTGGCCACAGCCGCGCCGATGAGCTTGTATTCCCGCGGCAGGAGTCCCACCAGCAGCGCGTCCAGCACCATGTTGGTGACGCCGGAGGAGACGGTCACCGCCAGGCCCAGCTGGGGCTTTTCGGCGGTGACGAAGAAGCTCTGGAAGAGATATTGCAGGACCTGAAAGGGGAGGGCCAGCAGGATCACCCGGGCATATACGACGCTGTTCTCCAGAAGCTCCTCCTCGGCCCCCAAAAAGCGTGCGATGGGCCGGATAAAGATGATGCCCAGCGCCGCGAACAGGACGCCCAAGGCCAAAGTCACGTAGACAAAGAGGGAGAAGAGCCGGTTTGCACGGTCAAAATCTCCCTCCCCGAAGGACTTGGACACGATGGCCGTGCCGCCGGCGCCGAACATGAAGCCCACGGTGGAGAGGATCATCAAAAAGGGCATGATGAAATTGACCGCCGTGAAGGGCGCCTTGCCGGCGAAATTGGACACGAAAAACCCGTCCACCACGCCGTAGACGGAGGTGAAGATCATCATGATAATGGACGGCAGGGTGAACCGCAGAAGCCGCCCGTAGGTGAAGTGGTCGGAGAGCTTGATTCTTGTCATAGCTTTTTCACCTGCTCCCGGAAGGAGACGAGATATTTTTGCGTCAGGCGGATGTGCTCGTCGATCTCCCGGTCCTCCCAAGTGCCCAGGGCCCGAAGCTCCGCCTGACAGAGCCGCTCAACCGTCCGTTCCACCAGCTCCCGGCCGGTGTCGGTGAGGCATACCGCCTTGCTCCGGCCCTCCCGCTGCTCCAGATAGACGATCCCCTCCGCCTCTAACTTACGAAGGGCGGAGTTCACCGTCTGGCGGCTGATGCCGGACTCCTTATAGATGAGGCTCAAAAGACACCCGTCCCCGTTGTC
>CANQXK010000035.1 GCA_947627715.1 uncultured Oscillospiraceae bacterium | reverse complement strand
GGAGCGGCCTACGAGGCTCGAACTCGCTACCTCCACCTTGGCAAGGTGGCGCTCTACCAGATGAGCTAAGGCCGCAGATGGTGCCCAAGGTCGGAATCGAACCAACGACACGCGGATTTTCAGTCCGCTGCTCTACCAACTGAGCTACCTGGGCATAAATGGCGACCAAGAAGGGGCTCGAACCCTCGACCTCCGGCGTGACAGGCCGGCGCTCTAACCAGCTGAGCTACTTGGCCACAAAACGTGGTGGGAGTAACAGGGCTCGAACCTGTGACCTCCTGCTTGTAAGGCAGGCGCTCTAACCAGCTGAGCTATACTCCCCTGTCTCCCGTTCCTGCCGCTTTCTCAGCGGCAAGAGCTATTATACTAAAACGCCCCTCCTTTTGTCAACCACTTTTTTTAATTTTTTTCATTTTGTTTCGCCGGGCTTAACAGGAATAATTTCTCTCATTCTTTGGAAAACTAAGGTCACCCTGAATATGGAGGTCAACAAACATGAAAAGAATAACCGCTTTCACCCTGATCGCCTGCGTCTTGGCGCTCTGCGCGGCCATCCCCGCCGGGGCGCTCTTCTCCCCTGCCGGGACGGACCTCAACGCCTCCCCTGTGGCGGAGAACCTTGAGCTTTCCACCTTCCGCTCCGTGCCGGTCTCCGGCACCTTCAAGTGCCTGGACCCGGAGGGCGACAGCGTGACCTTCGCCGTGGTGCGCGCCCCGAAGAAGGGCGTTGTGGACGTTGACGGCGACGCCTTTGTCTACACCCCCGGCGAGGGGAAGAAGGGCACGGACACCTTCACCTACGCCGCGTCCGACAGCAAGGGCAACGTGTCCAACGAGGCCACGGTGACGGTCCACATCAAAAAGCAAAAGACGGAAGTGACGTATTCCGACATGGCCGGCAGTCCCGACGCCTACGCCGCCACGCTTTTGGCGGAGAGGGGCGTGTTCGTGGGCGAGCGCGTCGGCGGGCAGTACCTCTTCCAGCCGGAGAGGACCGTGTCCCGGGGGGAGTTTCTGGTGATGTGCATGAAGGCCGCCGGGACGGACATTATGGACGTGACCAGGACAGGCTTTGCCGATGACGCGCAGATCCCCGCCTGGCAGAAGCCCTACGTCACCACCGCCGTCACCGCCTCCATCATCTCCGGCTCTTCCCTGCCTGACGGCTCCATCGTCTTCTCCCCGGCGGATCCCGTCACCTTCGCCCAGGCGGCATATATCATCAACGGGGCCATGGGGATCACGGACGTGGCCGTTGACGAGGGCGACCCCGCCGCGCCCGCCTGGGCCGTTCAGGCCAGCGCCAACCTCAGCTCCTGCGGCATCCTCCAGGCCCCCGGCGAGGGCGTCTCCGCCGCCCCTGTGACCAGGGCCGACGCGGCGAGGCTCCTTTCCGCCGCCATGGAGGTGCTGGAAAGCCGCGAAGGCGGCGGCCTTCTTGGGTGGTTAAGGTGACGGGAGTCGAATCGCGTCGCTCCACGCGGGTCCTTTTCGGCGCTTTTCCCCTTGTCGTCGTTGCCTTGCGTCAGCAAGGCGGCCTCCTCCGCACGGAAAATCACTCGAAAATTTCACCGTGTGGAGTGCGAAGCAGTTTCTGACGAGCGGATTTCCGTTCGGGCGAGGAAAAGCCCACAGGGAATACTTGCGTATTGCCAAGGGCTTTGACAAAGTCCGGGCGCAAATCCGCCGTCAGAAACCGATGCGGGTTCGGCTCCCGTCACCTTAAAATAATTTGTCGGAAAAGGCCAAAGGCCGGCCCGTCTATAAGCCAGAGGTGTAGGCGCAATATGAAAAGCGCGCGGCGGACGCCGCGCGCTTTTTTGAAATCACTTGAGGCCGAACTTCTTGTTGAACTTATCCACACGGCCGCTGGTATCGACAAGCTTCTGCTTGCCGGTGTAAAAGGGGTGACACTTGGAGCAGATTTCGACCTTGATGTCACTCTTTGTACTGCCGGTCTCAATGACCTCTCCGCAGGCGCACCGAATCGTGGTCTGCTCGTACTTGGGATGGATGCCCTCCTTCATTGCGTTCACCTCTTTCGTTTTTCGTTCGCTTTTCACGCAAAGGCTATTCTACCACAAGGGCTTGTGGTTGTCAACAGCTTTTTTGCAGAAAAATTATGCGTAAGGGGCGGAAAAGTCCCGCTATATTCCTCCCTCTTCCGGGAGGGCCGCCGCTCAGACCTGCGCAAACTTCCCGGCGGTCAAGAAGCAGAGGAGCTTTCTCTCCACCGGCAGGCCGAACATCCGCTCCAGCGCCACGGCGTAAGCCTGAAGCTGGCCCGCGTAATAGGCGCTGCGCTCCCCGATGGTGGCGTCGGTGACCCGGTCTGTCTTGAAATCCACCACGGTGAGCCTGCCGTTTTTCTCCACGCAGCAGTCCACCACGCCCTGGAGCAGCACCTTCTCCCCCGCGCCAAAGCCTGGGAGGGCCTGGGAGTCCACTAACAGCGAGAATTTAAGCTCTCTGTGGACCTTGTCCGCGTTGAGGATGAGCCTTCCGGGCGTTGTGGCGAAGAAGCGGCTGATAAGCTCCGGCCTCACCGCCTCGGCCTGTTCCCTGGTGAGGATGGCCGACCGCAAAAGCCGGTCGATCTCCTCCTTCACCCCCTGGGGGGTGAGGCACCGGGCGTAATCGGCGTACTGCATCACCATATGGACCGCCGTGCCGCGCTCCGCCGCCGTCATGCCGCCGCCCATGAAGGGGGGCCTGTCGGGCGGGGCAATGTGCGCGCCCTCCCCTACGGCGCCGTCCTCCTCCGGCGGCGGCACAAGGGGGCTTGCCTCCTGGGCGGCCTCGGCGGTGGGGACTGTCCCCTTCAGCTCCGTCGCCGTGACCTTGGAGGGCATGGCCACCGCCGCGGCATGGGGATAGACGAATGCAAGACGCGCCGCCAGGGCGGGGTCCACAGGCTCCGGGGCCGCCTCCGGCGGCGTCTCCGCCGCCGAGGCCGGCGCAGGCGGGAAGGAGTCCGGGTCGATGAGGTTCACCTCCCAGGGCGTTCCGGCGGGACTGCAGGACGCGCCGCACAAATCAAAGCGGATCCCGGCGCACTCCGGGCGGGCCAGCGCCGCAGAGAGAAGCCACTCCGCCGGGGACTGCATGGTAGAGAGAAGCTCCGCCGGCACGGGGAGGGGCAGATCGCAGAGCTTCCTGACGCCGCGCCAGGCGTCGGCAAAGGAGCAGAGCAGAACGAGCCTCTCCCTGGCGCGGGTCATGGCCACGTAGAGGATCCTCAGCTCCTCGGAGAGCATCTCCCGCGACAGGCGCTCGCTGACGGCCCGGCGGGCCACCGTGTTGTACTCGATGCGCCGCTGAAGGTCCGTGAGCTTCGGCCCGACGCCAAGCTCCGGGTGGATGACCAGCCTTGCGCGGGAGTCCTCGTTGTTAAAGCGGCGGGTGAGGCCGGCGAGGATGACCACGGGAAATTCAAGGCCCTTTGACCTGTGGGAGCTTAAGAGCGTCACACAGTTCTCCGTCCGGGACGGGGCCGTCTCCGGGCCGTCGCCGCGCTCCCGCAGACGGCGCACCCAGGTCATGAAGCCGAAAACGCCCCGGTAACCCGCGCTCTCGCAGTCGTGGGCCAGCTCCAAAAGGAGCATCAGGTTCTCCCGCCGCTCCTGCCCCGCGGGCATGGCGCTGACCACGGCGAAAAGGCGCGTCCTGGCGTACACGGCCCACAGCAGCTCATCGGCTGTCATATCCGGGGCGAGGGCGCGGAAGCCGTTCAGCTCCGCGATGAACTCCGCGCATTTTTCCTGCTTCTCCGCCGCCTTCACAAGGGCGCTCCAGAAGTCCCCCGTCCTGTCGAAGAGGCGGATGTTGGCAAGCTCGTCGGCGGTGAAGCCGTAGACGGGACAGCGAAGGACGGTGATGAGCGGGATGTCCTGACGGGGGTTGTCGATGACGGACAGCATCGACAGGGCCAGCGACACCTCGTACTCCGAGAAGAAGTCCACCGGCTGGGAGGCGGAGAGGGGCACCCCCTCCTCCTCGAACACCCTCTGCCACACATCCGCCACCGGGCGGGGCGAGCGCATCAGGACGGCCACGTCCCCGTACCGCAGGGGGCGCTTCGTCCCGTTCTCCCCGTCCACCGTGGCGCTCCCCACAAGCTCCCGGATCCTCCGGGCGGCAAACCGCGCCTCAAAGGCCGCCTTGTCGGGGGTCTCCTCCTCGTCGGGGGCGGCGGGCTTTTTCCCGGCCTTTTTGTCGCCGGGGCCGGGGATCTCCGGCTTTCTGACGCTGAGAACGTCAAGCTCCACGCGCCGCTCGCCGTCCGGCTCCGCCCCCTCCGGCGGGTAAAGACGCTCCCCCGGGCCGTAATCCAGGTCCCCCAGGCGGCGGCTCATGAGGTTTTCAAAGACGAAATTCACCGCCTCCAAAATCTCCGGCCTGGAGCGGAAATTCCGGGAGAGGATGACCTTCCCCGGCTCCCCCTCCCCGGCCTTCTCCACCTGGGAAAAGGCCCTGTACTGGCGGAGGAAGATGGTGGGGTCCGCCAGCCGGAAGCGGTAGATGGACTGCTTCACGTCGCCCACAGTGAAGATGTTCCTGCCGTCGCGGGAGACGGCGTTGAACACCGTCTCCTGGATCTCGTTCACATCCTGATACTCGTCCACCATGATCTCGGTGAACCGCCCGGCCAGCTCCCTGGCCGTCTGCGTGGGCGCGCCGGTGCGGCTGTCGATAAGGAGGTCCAGCGCCATATGCTCCTGGTCGGAGAAATCCAGCACCCCCCGCTTGCGCTTGAGGAGGGCGTACCGCCGGTCGAACTGAAGGACGGTATCCAGGAGCGAGCGTATCTGCGGGGCCATGGTCCTCATGTCCGCCAGGGCCTTCTCCGAGCTGTCCCAATAGATCCCGGACAGGCGGTTCACAAAGTCCTTGCAGGCGGCCCGCAGCCTGATCTCCCGCTCAAAGCCGGGGGCGGCGGAGGCGCGGGGGAACGTCACGGACTCGATGGCCGCCCTGGCGCTGTCCCAGCCGCGCCCCAGCGCCTCTTCAAGCGCCTCAAGCCCCGTGAGGGTCACGGCGATGGAGCTTCCGTATCCCTTCATGAATCTCTCGTTCCCGGCGCAGTCCTCCAGGATCTTTCGCAGTGTGCCGGACCACCAGGTCACGGAAGCGCGGGTATTCTCCATCAGGTCCTTTCCCCACACCGTCTCCGATACATCCTCCACCCCGTCAAGCGCCAGCGCCTCCAGCTGCCGCTCCGCCCACCGGGCCGGGGACGGATGGCTCAGGAGCTTCACGTGGGTGTCCAATATGACCTTGACGAGCCTTGAGTCGTCGCGCCCGGCGCCCATGATGTCCGCCAGCGCGTTGAAGTCCGGGTCGTTTTGGGCGTACAGCTCCTCCAGCAGGTCGTTGAGGGCCGATTCCTTGAGCAGGGCCGTCTCCTTCTCGTCCGCCACGCGAAAGTCCGGCGGCAGGCGCAGAAGATGGGCGTTCTCCCGGATCACCCCTGAGCAGAAGCTGTGGATCGTCTCGATATGGGCGCGGCCCAAAAGGCCCGTCTGGGCGCGGATGTGGCGGTTCTCCGGGTCCGCGGCCAGACGCTCAAAGACGGCGTCCATGATCCGCTCCCTCAGCTCCGCCGCCGCCGCGTTGGTGAAGGTGATGATGAGGAAGCTGTCCACATCCTCCCCCGCGTCCACGCGGCGCAAAAGCCGCTCCACCAGCACCCTGGTCTTTCCGCTGCCCGCGGCGGCGGAGACCAGCAGCCGTCTGCCGCCGGTTTCAATGGCGGCGGCCTGTTCCTTTGTCGGGATAAATGCCATCACCCGTTCCCCCCTTTCCTGTCCGCCCCGCCACCGGGGAACCGCTTCTCCAAAAGCTCCCAGACCTCCGCGTCCTTCAGCCGCGAAAAGCGCCGGAAGCTCTCCCCCGCCGCGCCGTCGGCGAAGCGGCAGGCGTCGTAGAATTTGCAGAACGTACACGCGGTCTCCAGCTTGTCCCTCATAAAGGGGTTGGCGCTTATGGAGCCGCGCCTGATCTCCGAGGCCATGTCCGCGATGAGTCCGTCCACCGCCCGGCACAGCCGCCCCAGCTGCTCGGCGCTGGCAAGGCCGCCCACGATCTGGCCGGTCTTCGACTCCACCGTGATGGGCAGGCGCTTCTTCTCCCCGCTCTCCATGGCCTCGATGACCTCCGGGTCCATGAGGACGAGGCCGGAATATCTCAAAAGCCTGTCCCGCTCGGCCTCAAGGGTCTCGTCGTCCAGGTCCGTCTTTCGGCTGACCATGGCGTCCCTGGCCGGGGAGTAGAGCACGCCGGCGGGTCGGACCTCCATGCCGTTATACCGTCCGCTCCCCTCCCGCTCCAGGGCGAAGAGGTAAATGAGCATCTGAAGGCCCACACCGTAGAGGATGTCCCTCAGATCCATGGCCTTCCTGCCGGTCTTGTAGTCCACCACGCGCAGATAGAGCTTCCCGTCGTGCTCCCAGCCGTCCACACGGTCCACCGCGCCCACCACCCGGTCCCCCTCCGGGGTGGTCACCGGGGGCAGGTCGCCCCCCTCGGCGAAGCGAAGCTCGAAGTCCAGGGGCTTGAAGTCCGACCGGGACAGCTCCTCCCGCATACTGAGCGCCACCTGCGCGGCCGTCTGGGTCAGCCGCCGGAAGAGGTAGACGAACCGGCCGCTCTTATTTTCCAGTCCCCCCAGGCGCGTGTCCACGTAGGCGCTGACGGCGAGGGAGACCTGGTTTTTCACAAACTCCTCCGTGACAAGGGCGGAGTGGAAGCCCCCCTCCACCGCGTTCGCGGCGCGGGCCACGCGCTCTAAGACGAAATGGACGAAGGTGCCCGCCTCCGGCGCGTCCAGAGCGGCCTCGCCCCTGGGCTTTGCCCGGAGTCCGTACTGGAGGAAATAGGCGTACCGGCAGGAGTAGAAGCGGTCGATCTGGGAGGCGGAGAGGCGCAGCTTCTCGCCGTACAGCCTTTTGGCCGTGTCGCCCGCAAGGCTCCCGCGCTTTGCCTCCGAGGCCAGGCGCAGCGCCTCCAGGGCCTTCCTCCACTTGGGATCGCTCTCAAAGTACCGCCTGGCGCTCCGCCCCGCCTCCCCCTCGCCGGAGGCGGCCAGCTCAAAGCACGGCTCCGGGGCGGCGGTATAGACGGTCTCGCCGGGGCGGCGTTCGGTAAGGCCGAAAAGCTTCTCCACGCGGGACACCACATAGGAGCGCCGGCGCGCGGCGGGATAGGTGAAGGTGAGGCTCTCCGTGGGGACGGTGAGGGAGACGTACACCCCGGAAAGCTCCCTTGCCAGGGAGTCCTCCCTGTCGTCCAGGGTGTCGATGCCCAGGGCCTTGAGCTGCGCGCGCTCCGTATCGGAGAAAACGCCCCCTGAGGCGGCGCTCACAGGCAGCGCCCCGTCCACCGCCCCCAGGACGATGAGGTGCCGGATCCCACGGGCGCGAAGGCGCGTCATGTCCCCCGCCCGGACGCTGTCCACGGAGGCGGGGATGACCCCCACCCGGTACTGGCCCAGCACCAGCTTGAGAAGCCGTATAAACTCGTCTCTCTCGATGGGCGTATCCCCCATGATGGCGGCAAACTGCGACAGCGCCCCCACCATGCCGCCCCAGAGCTGGCGGTACTCCCCGGCTAGCTCCGTCCTGCCGCTCTGGCGAAGCGCACGGGCCTTCTCCGTGAGCTTCCCGTACAGCTCCACGTCCTCCATGAAGGTGTACACCGCCCGGACCTTCCCCAGCGCGTCCGGGGCGGAGGCCAGCGCCACGCCCAGCTTCAAAAGAGGCTCCGAGACGAACCGTCTAAGCTCGTTGACGGCCAAAAGCCGCTCCCGGTCCTCCGGGGTAAGCTGGTCGCTGTAGCCCTCCGGCGGCATATCCCACTGGCGCTTCCACGCGCTCTCGCCCCGTATGTTCCACTTGAGCACGTAGTTTTCAAGCCGGTCCTGCCCGTCCTGCGTAAGGCCGGAGAGGCCGGTCTTCAAATATTTGAACACGCTCTGATAGTCCCAGCCGCCCTGTAGGATGTCCAAAGCGCCCATGAGCAGCGCCATGGCGGGCTTGTCCAAAATGTCGCTCTTCTCCGTCCCGGTGAGGGGGACGCCGTATTTTGCGAAAACGCCCTCCAAAATGGGCGCGTACTCGCCGTAGGAGGGCGAGACCACGGCGATGTCCCGGTATCTGGCCCCCGCCCGCACAAGGGCGGAAACCTTCGCCGCGGCGACGGCACACTCCTCCGAGACGCTCGCGGCGGCCCAGACCTCTATGGAAGCGCACGCCCCCGTCCAGGGGGGCGCGGCGTAGTCGGGCAAGGCCCTCTCCAGGTAGGCCAGGGCCGCGTCCCGCGCGCTCCCCCCGGTGAAGGGGAAAAGCCGGGCCGGGACGCCGCGCCTTTTGGCCATCTCCAAAAGCCGCGCGGCCGTCTTGGAGGGCAGGCGGAAGGTCAAAAACGGCGATGCGACACTGTCCGTGCCCAGGCAGACGGTCACGTCCGCGCCCTTTTTCAAAAGCTCGTCGATGACCCGCAGCTCCTGGCGGGTAAAGTCGGTGAACCCGTCGATCCACACCCCGCCCCGTGTCCCGACGGAGCTTTCCCCGATCTGATCGGCCAGGCGCTCCAGCTTGTCCCTGGCGTCCGCGCCGCTCTTTTCCTTGATGGCCTCGAAGCGTTCAAAGATGAGGGCCAGGTCCGAGAGCTTCCCTGCCAGCGTCCCGGACGCCCTGTCCGCCGCCCCGGAAAGCTCCTCCGCGCCTGTCCGGGCGCTCTTGAGTTCGTCGTACGCCTCCAAAAGCGTCCTTACAAAGTCCGGCCGCCTCCCGCCCACGTCGTAGACCTTCAGAAGGGGGCTGACGGACATATACGCCAGGCTCATGGCCAGGGTCCGGCCCCCGGCGTCCAGGGTGGGACGGGCAAGGCCGCCCGTCTCGGCAAAGACCCGCTGGGCCAGGCGCGTGAAGCTCAGCACCTCCGCCCCAAGGCACACGGCGTCCCCGTAGGCGGCCAGCGCCCGTTCGCAGTCGTGAGAGTACTGTTCGGGGACGATGAGCACGTTCCCGCACCCACCCGCCAGGGCCTTCTCCGAGATCTCCCTGAGTATGTACGAGGTCTTGCCGCTTCCGGCTCTTCCGATGAAAAGTCTGAGCATATCTTTCTCCTGTCGCAGCTTTTTTCCGTAAAGATGCTGATTTGATGCAAAATCCGGGTATAATGGGGATGTGCGGGGAAGATCCTTCCATTTTTCCGCCTGAAACCTTAAAACCGCGCCAGGCTCCCGTGAAGGCCCCGCCCTGGGGCTATTATAGCACATATGTTTTATTTTGTAACTTTTTTTAATGGAAAAGACCTTTCTTTTTGTCGAAGGGTGGTTTATAATGGGGTTATTGTAAACCTTTGGAGGTAAGCCCGGATGAAACGTGGAGCTTTTTTCAGATTTCTGGCGGTCACTCTTATTCTATCCCTGACGCTGTCCCTTCTTTTGACCTCCTGTAAAAAATACGGGCGCGGCGCGTCCCTGAACGGCGGGGGGCAGACGGCCGGCGGCACCACCGCAGGGGACACGTCCGCCGGCGGCGGGACCGGGGATGAGACCGGCGGGGAGACGGGCGGCGAGACCGGGGACGAGAGCGCCGGCGGCGAGAGCGGCGGGCAGACCAACAGCTCCCCGGAGTACCAGCCCTATGTCTGGCCGGAGGACCAGCTTGTCAACTACAACGGCCTTGTGGAGCACCTCTTTTTCCATCAGATCATCGCCTATCCTGAGCTTGCCTTTGACGGCGACGCGCAGGAGAAGGGGTTTGACGACTGGATGGTCACCGTCAGCGAGTTCAACAAGATCATGGAGAGCCTCTATGAGAAGGGCTACATCCTTGTGGACATGAACGATGTGTGGGTGGAAAAGACCGACGAGAACGGCGTGGCGTACATGGCCAAGAACACCCTGCGCATCCCCCAGGGCAAGAAGCCCCTCATCATCTCCATCGACGACACCTGCTACTACCAGAGCTACATGGGCAACGGCTTCATGGAAAAGCTGGTCCTTGGGGACGACGGGGAGATCTGGGCCTGGGGCCACGACCCCCAGGGCAACGAGGTGCTGACTCAGGAGCTGGACATCATCCCCGCCATCGACACCTTTGTGAAGAAGCACCCGGATTTCTCCCTGAACGGCGTGAAAGCGTGCCTCTCCCTCACCGGGTACGAGGGCATTTTCGGCTACCGCACCAACACCGACTCCCACGGCCTGACCCCGGAGCAGGAGGCGTACCGCCAGTCCGAGATCGAGGCGGTGAAGCCCATTGTGGAGCAGCTCAAAAAGACCGGCTGGTACTTCGGCTGCCACACCTGGGGGCATATCCGGCTTGACAGCTCCCGCTACGGCGTGACAGGCGTGGCTGCCGATATGCAGCGTTGGCAGAGCGACGTGGGCGACATCGTCGGCCCCACCAAGCTTCTATTCTACCCCCACGGCGGGCGGCCCGACGGCGACGACTGGCACAAGACGGGCGAGGTCTTCAAATATCTCCACAGCCTGGGCTACCGCATCTTCGCCTCCGTGGGCACCCAGTCGTTCAGCTATATCAAGAAGGACATCTCCGCCGTCATCTGCGACAGGCTCCACCCCGACGGGACGACCCTGCGCCATCTGCGGGAGCAGTACCTTCAGTTCTACGACGCCAAGGACGTATTCGACTACGAGTGGCGGCCTGAGAAATACGGAATGGATTTCTGATCCGCGCCGAGGCGTAACTGCGCCGGGCTTTTCGGCGTAAAGGAGCGTATGATCTTCTCATGAAAAAAACTGGTTACTCCGGCAAACACCGTCCCCGCTACATGAGCGGCGGAGAGCTTGCGCTTTCCGCCGCGTGGTTTCCCTGCGCGCTTTTGTATAACGAGCTGCTTCTGCGGGCCTTTGACGGCGACGTCCGCTTTTTCTCCCCCGCCCTGCTGCGCATCGTCCTCTTCTCCGCCGCGGCGGGGCTTCTGCTCTTTCTCCTGTGCGACCTCATCCCGAAAAAGGGGATCTCGCGGTTCCTCGCGGGGACGGTGTGCTTCGTCTTCACCTTCATTCTGTGCGTCGAGCGGGGCATCAAGAGTATGTTCTCCGTCTACTACGGCGTTCTGGCGGCCGCCGGGACCGCCGGGGAGGCCGTGGGGAACTTCACCGACAGCGCCCTGGCCGCCTTCTTCAACACCCTCCCCTTCGCGCTCCTGGCCCTCATCCCCTTCTTCCTCTTTCTCTTTTTAAGGCGGCACATCATCCCCGATGTGGGCCGTCGCCGCCCCTGGACGGCCCGCGGCCTCACGGCGGCGGCTGTGGTCCTTTTTGAGCTGGCGGGGGTCCTGCTCTCCGCCACGGGGGAGACCGCCGCCCTCTACACCTATGACTTCACCACCAACAACGCCATCCCGGAGTTCGGCCTTTTCACCGGCGTGAGGCTGGAGCTTCAGTACGCCGTCTTTGGGATGCCGGAGGCGGACATCGGCGAGTTTATCGAGCAGCTTCCCACCACCGATGGGACGGACGGCCCCACCGGCGAAACCCAGGGGCCTGAGAGCACCCAGACCGTGGGGGGCGAGACCGCCGCGCCGGGCGGCGAGACCGAAGAGACCACCGCCGGGGAGGAGACCACGCCCCCCGAAAGCGTGGAGTACGGCTACAATGTCCTGGACATCGACTTTGACGGCCTGGCCGCCGCCTCCTCCGGGACCGTCTCGGATATGCACCGCTATTTCGGGGCGCTCACCCCCTCAAAGCAGAACGAGTACACGGGGATGTTCAAGGGAAAAAACCTCATCCTCCTGTGCGCCGAGTCCTTCTGCTCCTACGCTGTGGACCCGGACCTGACGCCCACCCTCTACCGCATGACCCAGGAGGAGGGCTTCGTGTTCACCAACTTCTACCAGCCCGATTGGACCCTCTCCACCTGCGGCGGGGAGTTTTCGGTGCTGACGGGCCTCATCCCCAACTGGTTCGGGAAGTCCGACTCCTCCCGCCGGGCCATCGGGAAGGATATGTCCGTGACCCTGGGGAATATGTTCCGCGCCCAGGGCTATCAGTCCCTGGCCTACCACAACGGGCAGTACACCTACTATGACCGGGACGAGTATCTGCCCGTCTTTGGCTACGACTATAAGGCCGAGGACGGCGGCGGCCTGGACCTGCCCACCGACCGTTGGCCGCGCTCGGATTACGAGATGATCCAGTACACCTGCGACCAGTATATCAACGAGTACGTGGAGAACGGCACGCCCTTCCACACCTATTACATGACCATTACCGGCCACGGCCCGTGGAGCTTCTATTCCGACGAGCGTTCAGTGGAATACCAGCGCCTTGTCCAGGAGAAATTCCCAGACCTGAGCCGGCCCTGTCAGGCGTACATCGCCAGCAACATGGATCTGGACCGGGCGCTGGAGCTGCTGGTCAGCAAGTTAGAGGACGCCGGCATCGCCGACGACACCCTCATCGTCATGGCCGCCGACCACTACCCCTACTTCCTGGCCACCGGCAACAGCCACACAGGCTCCTACGATTACTACAACGACATGAACCGCTATTTCGGCCACGCGGAGGACTCCGAGAAGCTCACCTCCCGCTACCACAGCACCCTTCTCATGTGGTCCGGCAGAATCGAAAAGACTGTGGTGGACGCGCCCTGCTACTCCTGCGACATCGTGCCCACCGTGGCCAACCTCTTCGGCCTCCCCTACGATTCTCGCCTCTACTCCGGGCGGGACATCTTAGACTCCGACTACGACCCTGCCGCCTACTCCAGCTCCATGCCCCTTGTCATCTTCGCCAACAACCACGGCCAGGGCGTCAGCTGGATCACCGCCGCCGGCACCTACGAGGCGTCCCTGCGGAAGTTCATCCCCAACGAGGGCGTGACCGTGCCGGAGGACTACGTCTCCAACGTGCAGAACCTTGTGAACGGCAAGCTGCAAAACTCCAAGCTGGTCATCAGCCAGGACTACTTCGCCACGCTCTTTAAGGAGTAAAAAATGCTCCGGCGGATACCCCGCCGGAAACGCCTATTAAAAATCGTTGTCATTTTAGAAAAACGGTCCCCGCCGGAAAAAACCGGCGGGGACCGTTCTTTATACCCTCTTGTTCGTTTTAGGCTCAGCGGCCCAGCAGGTCCATAAGGGCGTTCAGCCACTCCAGAACGCGGAATTTCACCACAACACCCGGAGAATCGGCGGTGATGAGATACGCCTCGTCCTCCGTAAGGCCGATGGCGGAGGCTGTGCCGGGGTCAATCTCCCCCGCGTCGCAGATGGGCGGGAACACCACGCACCACCAGTTGTGGCCCGCCGCCGCGCCGATCTTCACCCGGAGGGAGAGATAGTCCCCCGCCGGAAGGGAGAAGCTGTCATATTCCGTGGTGGGAAACCGCTCCCGGCAGAGGGCCGCGCTGACGGGGCAGTCGCATCCGGCCCCCTCCACGGCGGCGCGAGCCGCAGACTCGATGTCAGGGAGGCACGTTTCGATGATCTCCCGCGCCTGCCCGGCGTCCGTGACGCCTTGGAGCCTATCCCGCAGAAGCTCCAGCACGGCGTCCCGCGCCAGAAGCTTCACCTCCTGGTCGGTCTGACTGTCAGAGTTTGCCACCACATGGAGGCGGACCAGCTTATCGGACAGCGCCCCGGCCTCCCGCCGGAGGGAAAAACCGCAGATAAAGACGGCGAGACACGCAAAGATCAGCGCGATCTCCCAACGTTTCAGTTTCATACGATGTGACCTCACAGAAAAAATCGGGCAAAGATGCCGCGTGTGCATATCCTCGCCCGATTTTTCGGAAATTATTCAATTTTTCAAAGATTTACGCAAACTTTTTTACGGGAGAAACGGCGAAGGTGAGGCCGAAGCGGCTCAAATCGGCCTCTTTGGCGTCGTCAAGCGTAGGAAAGACCCCGAAAACGGCGGACCCGGTCCCCGTCATGCAGGCCCCGCACGCCCCGGCGGAGAGCAGGGCGGACTTTATGTCAACTATAATCCGCCGTTCCGCCTCCGGCAGGGCCTCCTCAAAGACGTTGGCCATGCTCCCCGCCAGGGCCTTCAGGTCCCCGGAAGAGAGCGCGTCAAGGGCCGCGCCGGTATCGGGACGCTCCGTCACCCGGCAGCCGTCCAAAGCGGCAAACAGCGCCGGCGTGGACACGGAGAAATCCGGCTTTACGATGAGGATGCCGCAGTCCGGCATGGGTGGCAGCTCAGTAAGAAGCTCCCCCCGCCCTTCGGCCAGCGCCGTCCCGCCAACAAGGCAAAAGGGCACGTCGGACCCCACGAGGGCGCCGATATGGGAAAGCTCCTCCAACGTAAGGTGGGTATCCAAAAGCGCGTCAAGCCCCCGGATCACCGCCGCCGCGTCCGCGCTCCCCCCGGCCATCCCGGCCCGGTCGGGGATGTTCTTTGTTATGTAAACTTCAACGCCAAGCTCCGTTTCGTTTACATAATCAAGGAATGCGACAGCCGCCTTTCCGGCGAGATTATGGTAACCTATCGGCAGGTTCGGGTCAGTAGACATAACTTTTAATGCCTTGTCCCCCGTTAATGTTATGTCAACTACGTCGCAGAGGGATACGGACTGCATCACCATCTCCATGTTATGGTAACCATCCGGCCTTTTCTCCCCCACGTCCAGAGTCAGGTTGAGCTTGGCAAAGGCAAGCTCCCGCGTTCCGCGCTCCATCAGCTCCTGAGCCTTTCCAGGAAGGCGCCAAGCCTTGATATGGCCGTCTCGATATTCTCAACGGAGGATGCGTAGCAGATGCGGGTGAAGCCCTCTCCCCCAGGGCCGAAGGCCGTGCCGGGGATGATGGCCACCTTCTCCTCCTGCAAAAAGCGGGTGCAGAACTCCTCGGAGGTGAGGCCGAAGCCGCCGATCTGCGGGAACATATAGAAGGCCCCTCTGGGTTCAAAGCAGGTGAGGCCCAGGTCCCGAAGGCCCTTCAGCATCAGCTTCCGGCGCTTGTCGTAGCTGTCCCGCATCATTTCGATGTCCCCGTCCCCGTTGTTCATCGCCTCGATGGCGGCGTATTGGCTGGTGGTGGGGGCGGACATGATGCCGTACTGGTGGATCTTCAGCATCTGCTTCATGATCGGCTCCGGCCCGCACACGTATCCCAGCCGCCAGCCGGTCATGGCGAATGCCTTGGAGAAGCCGTTGACCAGCAGGGTCCGCTCAGCAAGCTCCGGGATGTTGCAGGGGGAGACGTGCTTCTGTCCGTAAGTAAGCTCGGCGTAGATCTCGTCGGAGAGGATCATGACGTCCGTACCGCGCAGGACCCGCGCGACGGCCTCCAGGTCCGCCCTCTCCATAATGGCCCCGGTGGGGTTGTTAGGGTACGGCAGGACCAGGAGCTTCGTGCGCGGGGTGATGGCCTTTTGCAGCTCATCGGCTGTCAGGCGAAACTCGTTCTCCGCCTTTGTCTCCACGTAGACCGGCACGCCCCCCGCCATGGTCACCAGCGGCCCGTAGCAGACGAAGCTGGGGACCGGGATAACGACCTCGTCCCCCGGATCCAGCATAGCCCGCACGCACAGGTCGATGGCCTCCGAGCCGCCCACGGTGATGAAGATCTCCGAGGGCTTGTAGGCGATGCCGAAGCGCCGGTCAAGGTAGCCGGAGACGGCGGCGCGCAGCCGGGAGAGGCCCGCGTTGGAGGTATATTTGGTGTAGCCCTGCTCCAGGGAGTAGACGCCCGCCTCCCGGATGTGCCAGGGGGTCACGAAGTCCGGCTCGCCGATCCCCAGGGAGATCGCCCCCTGCATGGTGTCCAGAATATCAAAAAACTTTCTGATCCCGGAGGGCTGGAGGGACTTCACCCGCCGGGACATCATGCTCTCATAGTCCATCATATGAACAGCGTCCGCTCCTCCTGCTCCGGCTCCACCAGGAAAGCCCGGTGCTTGTCCTTGTATCGCTTCATGATGAAGTGCGTGGCGGTGCTGGTGACCCCCTCGATGGGCGCCAGCTTTTCCGAGACGAAACGGCTGACCTCCCGGAGGGACTTGCCCGTCACGATCACGGAAAAGTCGAAGCTTCCGCTCATAAGGTAAAGGCTCTCCACCTCGTCATACTGGTAGATGCGGCGGGCGATGCGGTCGTAGCCGTCGTCCCGCTGGGGGGTGATCTTCACCTCGATGAAGGCCGTCACCGCCTCCTCGCTGGTGCGGTCCCAGTCCACCAGGGTCGTATACCCGTTTATAATGTGCTCCTCCTCGCACCTTTTGACGGTGTCCCGGACGTACTGCTCGTCCTTGCCCGTCATGGCCGCGATCTGCGCGGGGGTGTAACGGCTGTCCTCCTCCAGGAGCTTCAAGATCTCATTCATGGGCGTACCTCCAAACTGTTTTGCGAATTAAATGTCAGTATACCACATTCCGGGTCCTTTGGGAATAGCAAAGAGGAAAATAATTTGAAATTTGACCGGGTGGGACAAGGATGAGAGGCAATTCCCACCTCATCCGTCGCCTCCGGCGACACCTTCCCCGCCCTGCGGGGAAGGCATTGAGAGAGCGAAACGGGGCCAGTGCGTCGTCGTTTTAACCCTCAGTCCGGCGTTGCCGGACAGCTCCCTTCCCGCTTCGCGGCAAGGGCGCCAATTTGCCCCGACGATAGCCGCACCTTCTTCGGGGCGCTCCCCCGGGGGTGTGTCCAGCAGGGGGCCCGCAGGCCCCCTAAGCTGGTCGTTTTTAAAAGGTGGGGTCCAGGGGAGGGAAAATCGAAATCCCTCCCCTGGACGGTTTTCTTCCCTTTGTTACTTTCCGTTCTTTTGCCGAGTCAAAAGAACGGAAAGTAAATTCCCCTGCCGTGGTCACGGCACCCCCTTGCGGGGTCCCGCAAAAAAATTTGATTTCCCCTCTTGACAGGTGATACTATGCGTTATATAGTATTATGCATAAGGAGGTGTTTTGATGGACGCTCAACTGAGGCGCGGGATTTTGGAGGTCTGCGTGCTCAAGGCGCTGGCGGAGGGCGAGTCCTACGGGTATCAGATCATCAAGGACATTTCGCCCTATATCGCCATGAGCGAATCGACGCTCTATCCCATCTTGAAACGTCTGGAGGCGTCCGGGGCGCTGACGGCCTTCAGCCGGGAGCACAACGGGCGGCTGCGGAGGTACTACGCCATCACCGGCGAGGGTCTTTCCAGGATCGGCGCGTTTCTCACCGAGTGGGAGGAAATGACGCGGGCATACGAATTTATAAAGGGGGTCAATCACCATGAGAAAGGCTGAATTTCTTGATAAGCTCTGTCAGGAGCTGCGGTTTCACACGGACGCGGAGGAGATCCGCAAGGTCGTCTCCTTCTACGAACAGTCCATCGACGATCGGATGGAGGACGGCATGAGCGAGGAGGACGCCGTGGCGGCTCTGGGACCCATCGACGACATCGTTCGGGAGATCCGGGAGGTGTGGTCCCAGGAGGCCGCAGGGCGGCGGACGCAGTCCGGCGGCCAGGAGGAGACGGAGACGTTTTGCCGGGACTTTGACCCGGCTGTCACGGGTCGGATCGAGTTTTACGACCTCCCCGCCGACATTTTCCTGTCCCCCTCCCCCGACAGGCTTATCCACCTGGAGGTCCAATCAAACGGCAGCGGCGGCTGCCAGGTCTCCGGCGGCAGTACCGTCACCGTCCGGCACATGTACATTCCACGCGGGAAGGAGCGGCTTTATTTTGACGTTTTCGGGGTAAAATTCTCCCTCCCCCAGGTGGATCTGAACGGCCTTACGGGTAAGCGGGCGCTGGTGAAGCTTCAGCTCCCGGCGGGCGCGCCTGTAGAGGTGACGGTGAAGTCCCCCAACGGGGGTCTGACGGCGGAGCAGGTGACCCTCGGCTCCCTCTCCGTAAAGCTGGCCAACGGGGCGGTGTGCCTGCGGGGGGTGGAGGCGGCGGGGCCGCTTGACGCGGCGACAGCCAACGGCGACATGAGCCTGGAGAACGCCGCCGCGCCGGACATGGTCCTCTCCGCCGCCAACGGCGACGTGACCCTTCACGCGATCCGCTCTGAGAGCGTCCGGCTGAACATCGCCAGCGGCGACGCGCAGATAAGCGCCCTGCGCTGTGCCGCCCTGAGCGTAAAGACCGCCAGCGGCGATGTGGACGCCCAGGCGGTTGAGGTTCGGGAAAAGCTCGCCGCCATGGCCGTCAGCGGGGACCTGTCGCTGAAGCTCAGCTGCCCCTGCCCCCTCGTCGAGCTGAACACCACCAGCGGCGACGTGGACCTGACGCTCTCCGGCCCGGAGAGCCTCTACTCCGTGTCCGCCCGTGTCTGCGCGGGCCGGGCGCGTGTGGCGGGGAACGCCGCCAACGGCCCGGACGTTGTGCGCATCAAGTCCCTTTCGGGGGACGTGAACGTGTCCTTCGGAGAGTAAGCCGCGCCCTCCGGCGCGTCCCTCTTTTCGTGAAACTCCCGTCCGGGGCGGCCTTTTCGCCGCTTCATTCAACTTGCATCCCTTTTCCCCTTTTTGACCGGCGAATTTCTACGCACAGACGGATGTTAATTTGTTGACAATCCCTTTTCATGCTGATATAATTTACTCAGCTACCTCTTAACGGCGCGGCGCGCCGAATCACATACAAAGAAGGGAGTTTCACATGATTTACTCTGCAGAAGTTGAAAAAATGTGTCCCGTCGCCAAGGGCGCGTATCACGGCCCGGCCCCCATCCCCGAGGAGGGCAAGTGGGTCCAGGCCAAGGAGATCAAGGATATCTCCGGGTTCACCCACGGTATTGGCTGGTGCGCCCCCCAGCAGGGCGCCTGCAAGCTGACCCTGAACATCAAGGAGGGCGTCATCGAGGAGGCCCTGGTGGAGACCATCGGCTGCACCGGCATGACCCACTCCGCCGCCATGGCCGGCGAGATCCTCATCGGCAAGACCATCCTGGAGGCCCTGAACACCGACCTTGTGTGCGACGCCATCAACACCGCCATGCGGGAGCTGTTCCTCCAGATCGTCTATGGCCGCAGCCAATCCGCTTTCTCCGAGGGCGGCCTCGTCATCGGCGCTTCCTTAGAGGATCTGGGCAAGGGCCTGCGGGGCCAGGTGGGCACCATCTTCGCCACCAAGGCCAAGGGTCCCCGCTATCTGGAGCTGACCGAGGGCTACATCACCCGCCTGGCTCTGGACGAGGAGAACCAGATCATCGGCTATGAGTTCGTACATATCGGCAAGATGATGGAGGCCATCAAGAAGGGCACCGACGCCAACGAGGCCATGAAGGCCGCCACAGGCACCTACGGACGCTTCGCCGACGCCGCCAAGTACATCGACCCGCGCCACGAGTAAGAGAAGGAGGACGAAACAATGGCTCTTTTTGAAAGCTATGAAAGAAGAATAGACAACGTCAACGCCGTCCTTCAGGAGAACGGTATCGCCTCTCTTGAGGAGGCCAAAAAGATCTGCGACGACGCCGGCGTGGACGCTTACGGCATCGTCCGCGGCATCCAGCCCATCTGCTTTGAGAACGCCTGCTGGGCCTACACCGTGGGCGCGGCCATCGCCCTGAAGCGCGGCGTCAAGTCCGCCGCCGAGGCCGCCGAGGTCATCGGCATCGGCCTTCAGAGCTTCTGCATCAAGGGTTCCGTCGCCGACGACCGCAAGGTGGGCCTGGGTCACGGCAACCTGGGCGCCATGCTCCTCAGGGACGACACCAAGTGCTTCGCCTTTTTGGCTGGCCACGAGTCCTTCGCCGCCGCCGAGGGCGCCATCGGCATCGCCCGCAACGCCAACAAGGCCCGCAAGACTCCCCT
>CANQXK010000034.1 GCA_947627715.1 uncultured Oscillospiraceae bacterium | reverse complement strand
GGGAAGGAGGATTAAATGCAGTCGAAAAAGAAAACAGAACAGACCGGGATCACGGCCCTCTACTGCCGCCTGTCCCGTGATGACGGGATGGACGGGGACAGCAACTCTATTGCCAATCAGAAAAAACTACTCTCGCAAAAGGCCAAAGAGATGGGGCTGTCTAATACTCGCTACTATGTGGATGACGGCTACACGGGGACAAACTTCAACCGTCCTGGCTTCCAACAGCTTCTCTCGGACATTGAGATGGGCTACGTCTCCGCCGTGATGGTGAAGGACCTGTCCCGGCTGGGCCGGGATTACGTCTCCGTGGGCAACTACACGGACACCTATTTCCCCGACCACGGCATCCGCTTTATCGCCGTCAACGACGGCATCGACAGCGAGGAGGGTGAAAGCGAGATCGCGCCGTTCAAGAACATCCTCAACGAGATGTACGCGCGGGATATTTCCAAGAAGATCCGCTCATCACACCGCCTGCGTGGCAATGCTGGTGAGCCGCTGTCCCAGCCGCCCTACGGGTACAGGAAGGACCCGCAGAACAAGAAGAAGTGGATCATCGACCCGGAGGCGGCAGAGGTGGTCAGGAGCATTTTCAAAATGTGCCTTGAGGGGAAGGGCAATGAGGCCATTGCCGGCATACTCCAGGAACAAAGAGTACTGGTCCCCATGGCCTACTGGCAGAGTAAGGGCCTCCCGCGAGGCGGGAAGAACACCCAGCCCAACCCGTACAAGTGGTGCAAAACGACGGTTCAGAAAATCCTCTCCCAGCAGGAATATTGCGGGGACGTCATCAACTTCAAGACCTACTCCAAGTCCTTCAAGAACAAGCGGAGGATGGAGAACGACCCGGAGAACTGGGCGATCTTCAAGGACGTACACGATCCCATCATCGCCAGAGAAGATTTTGAGAAGGTGCAGACCCTGATTGCCAAGACAAAACGCCGCGCCCCCAAACCGGAGAACGGCGGAAAGAGCATCTTCTTCGACCTTCTCTACTGCGGGGACTGCCATAAAAAGATGCACTACCACACCCTCTCCAACAACAGGAGCATTCACTACTTCTCCTGCTCCAACAACGCCGTGGACTACCGAGGGAGCTGTCCCACGCGCCACTACGTCCGGGCGGACGCCATTGAGCAGGTGGTGACGCTGGAGCTTCGACGGATGGCTGAGATGCTCCGCCAGGACGAGGCTGCCTTTGCCGAGATGCTGGCCCGGAAAACTGACCAGGAGCTTCTAAAGGAGCGGAAGCGGGACGAGGAGGAGCTGCAAAAGTCCATCGTCCGCAACGAAACCGTCTCCCGGATTTACGAAAAGCTCTACGAGGACAACGCCACGGGCAAGGTGAGCGACGAGTGGTTCATGCAACTCAGCCACAAGTACGAGGTAGAGCGGATGGAACTGAAGAACAAGATTTCCACTCTGCGCAGGAAGCTGGCGGAATCGGGACAGCACCAGCGGGAGCGGGACAGCTTCATCGAATCTATCCGCCAATTCATGCGCATGGACCGCCTGACCTCCCCGCTCCTGCGGGAGCTCATCGACCACATCGACGTCTACGAGACCGAGGGCGCCGGCAAAAACCGCACTCAGCGCATCGTGATCTACTACCGTTTCGTAGGCTACATCGAGTGGCCCAGCCCCCGCGCCAACTACAAAGCCGACACCCGCAAGGGCGTGGCGGTGGAGTACCTCACCGGCAATATCCCAGCATAAAAAACGAGCAGGCTCTGCCTGCTCATACATAAAACAAATCGAGTGTTCACAAGGTCAAACACCTTATGAACACTCGAAATGGTGCCGGTAGCCGGACTCGAACCGGCACGCCTTGCGGCACTTGATTTTGAGTCAAGCACGTCTACCAATTCCATCACACCGGCGTATAGACGTATTATAACCCATCCCTTCCGAAAATGCAAGAGGTCACGGGAGATTCTTTGCGGGGACGGAGATCAGCGCCGCAGGAGGCTCCTCCAGGGCGCAGACGGCGGCGGCGTGGCCGTCCACATCGTAGAGGCGCGAGCGCACGTCCGGGGCGGGGGCGGCGACGGAGCCGTCCACGCGGCGAAAGACCATGTCCTTATAGGGGATAAAGCGCCCGCGCAGCTTGATGAAGCTCTCCTTCAGCGTCCACAGCTGAAAAAAGTCAAAGTCCAAAAGCTCCTCATCCCGGCAGACATAGGCCGCAGTCCCCGGCCGCAGGGGGCGCACAAGCTGGACGTCGCACCCGCAGGGGGCCGCGCCGAGGCAGACCATGGCCATGTCTTCGGTGTGGCTCAGGGAGAAAAACACGTCCGGCCGGAGGGGGAAATACGGCTTCCCCTCCGGCGTTTTTGCGATTTCCGGGCAGGGGAGGGCGTACAGGCGCTCGAAGGCGTACCGAAGCAGCCTGTACGCATCGCCCTTTTGAGAAAGCGGGGATATAAACGCCGTCGCCATACCGTCTGGCCTCCGTTCAAGAATTTTTTACATTGTACCACAAATCCGGGACGAAAAACACTACCCAAAACAGATTCTTTGTGCTATAATTAAACTGTATTTTTATGCAAAGGGGGCGCCCGGCCGGTGAAAAGAAGTTTTCTCGCCGTTCTGTCCGCGCTTATGGTGCTGTTTTCCGCCGCCGGCTGTATGGAGACCTCGGCGGACGACCTGTACGCGCTTCCTCAGCTCTCGGAGGGGTATCTGAACCTCCAGGAGTCCATCGACGCGGTGCTCTCCTCCGGCGCGGAGTACGCGACGCTCTCCTCCGGCGCGAACCGTCAGCCCATACAGCGGGAGGACCTGGACGGGGACGGCGTCCGGGAGGTCATCGCCTTCTTCAATTTCACAGGCACGGACAGGCCCCTGAAGATCCTCATCTTCCAGGATGACGGCGGCGAATACAGCGAGATCGCCCGCATCGAGGGCGAGGGGAGCGGCATCGACTGCGTCTCCTATCTGGACATGGATTCCGACGGCGTCCGGGAGGTGGCCGTGGGCTGGCAGATGGGCGCGGGGATCAATATGCTGTCCATCTACTCCATCAAGGGCTGGCAGGTGAACCAGCTCGTCAACACCAACTACTCCGAATTTACTGTCTGCACGCTGGACGCGCGGCAGGGCAGCGAGGTGCTTGTTCTGCGGCTGTCCCCGTCGGAGCTTTCCGGCGAGGCGGAACACTACTCCCTCGCCGGCGACGGGGAGGTGGTCACCACCACCGTGCGGCTGTCCTCCGGCATCGAGGCGCTGAAGCGCGTGAGGAGCACGTCGCTCCTGGGCGGCGCTCCGGCGGTCCTGGTGGAGAGCACCATCGACAACACCGGGATCGTCACCGATCTCCTCTCCTGGAACAACGGGAAGTTTACGAACATCACCATGGACGAGAACTCCGGCCGCAGCGATATGACCCTGCGGCTGAGCTACCCCATCTACTGCCGGGACATTAACGCCGACGGCATCATCGACATACCCCAGCCCTCCGCCCTCCCGGCGGCCACGGAGGAGGACACCACCTACTACGCCATCGACTGGTACTCCTACTACGCCAGCGGGGTGAGAAGGCTGGCCTGCACCACCTACTCCAACTACACCGACTCCTGGTATCTGGTCCTCCCGGACAGCTGGAAGGGCAAAATGACCGTCCGCCGGGAGGAGGGCGCTTCAGGGGAGAGAATGATCATCTTCTCCTCCACCGGGAGCGGGGACACTCCGGGCACCGATTTTCTCGCCATCTACACCCTCACGGGGGACAACCGGGCCGAGCGGGCCACGGCGGGGGACAGGTTCATCCTTCTGGACGATGAGGAGACGGTCTACGCCGGAAGGATCCTCTCGGAGAGCGCCCTCCCCGTCACGCGGGAGCAGGTCAAGGCCAACTTCGGCCTCATCTATTCCGAGTGGGTGACGGGCGAGACCTGAGAGAGGACCGGGAAGGGCGCGCCGGGCCGGGAGGCCCGGAGGCGAGCGCCTGAAGCTTAAAGAATACGGGGGATCACTATGAAAAAGGTACTTGTTCTTGAGGATGAGACGAGCATAAGGAGCTTTGTGGTCATCAACCTGAAACGCTCCGGCTACGACCCCATTGAGGCGGGCACGGGCGCTGAGGCGCTGCGGCAGATGAGCCTCAACCCGGACATCAAGGTGGCGCTTCTGGACATCATGCTCCCGGATATGGACGGGTTCGAGGTGTGCCGCCAGATCCGGGCCACAAATTCCAAAATCGGCATCATCATGCTCACCGCCCGCACCCAGGAGATGGACAAGGTCACCGGCCTTATGACGGGCGCGGACGACTACGTCACAAAGCCGTTCTCCCCCGCCGAGCTGACCGCCCGCATCGACGCGCTCTACCGCCGCGTGGGCGAGAGCGACGACACCCCCTCCGACGAGGTGGTGCAGGGACCCTTCAAGCTCAACTCCCGCAACCGCACCCTGGAGAAGAACGGCGAGCGGGTGAGGCTCACCCAGGTGGAATACTCCATCATCAAGCTCTTTATGGACAACCCCGGCAGGGCCCTGTCCAGGGAGGACATCCTCTACTCGGTCTGGGGCCGGGACTATTTCGGCGAGCTGAAGGTGGTGGACGTGAACATCCGCCGCCTGCGGATCAAGATCGAGGACGACCCCACAAACCCCACCTACATCACCACCGTCTGGGGCTACGGCTACAAGTGGGGGATCTGACCGGCCGCCGGCGCCGGCACTGAAACGGGAAAGGGGGAAGACGGGCGTGGCTAAGACCGCCAAAAAGCACCATTTTCTGAAGATCCGCGGACTGCGCAAGCGGTACATGATGACGACCATGCTGGTCATCCTCCTGATCGTGGTGGTGGCCGTGACGGCCTATTCCCTGTCCATGATGAACTCCGTGTACATGAACCTGCGGGAGGGCCTTTACGCCAAGGCCAAGACGGCCACGGACTTCTTCGCCAACTACATCACCCACACCTACGCGGAATATTACGACGGGGCCAATATGTACGTCAACAACTTTGACGACGTGAACCGTCTGGAGCTTCAGTTCATCAACACCGCGGGGCGCATCGAGCTGAGTTCCCACTCCATGACCGCCGGGAGTATGCCCGGCACCAACGACATATCCGAGGCTCTGTCCACCGGGAAGATCTCCCCCTGGGAGGGGTATTCGGACACCACCGGCGAGCATCTGATGAGCGTCTCCGCCCCCATGACCTATTCCGACGGCCAGATCATCGGCGTCATGCGCTATGTCACCAGCCTCCGCCCGGCGGACAGGCTGGTGCGCACCAACGTCCTGGTGGCGGTCTCGGCCGGGGCGGTGATGATGCTCATCGTGGGCATCATCAGTATGGTCTTTCTGGGGTCCGTGGTGGAACCCATGCGGGAGATCACCGCGGCGGCCAAGCAGATCTCCGGCGGCAGCTACGGCATCCAGATCGGCAGCCACTACCGGGACGAGATGGGGGACATGGTCAAGGCCATCAACGAGATGTCCCTGAAGATCAGCCAGTCCGAGAAGGCGCAGACGGAGTTTATCTCCTCCGTCTCCCACGAGCTGAGGACGCCCCTCACCGCCATCACCGGCTGGGCGGAGACCATCATCTACGACGAGAATCTGGACGAGGACACGAAACGCGGCATCGGCATCATCCTCCAGGAGGCCAGGAGACTGACCAAGATGGTGGAGGAGCTTTTGGAGTTCACCCGTATGCAGGACGGGCGCTTCACCCTGAACGCCCGGCCCATCGACGTGACGGCGGAGTTGGAGGACTCCATCTTCGCCTACCGGGAGCTTCTCAAGCAGGACGATATGAGCATCGAGTACGAGCCGTGCGAGGAGGAGCTGCCGCTGGTGAGCGGCGACCCGGCGCGGCTGAGGCAGGTGTTTTACAATATCTTCGACAACGCCGCCAAATACGCCCGCGAGGGCAAGCGCATCAACGTCTCCGCCAGGACCGACGGGGAGAACGTGTTCCTCTACTTCCGGGATTACGGGCCAGGCGTGCCGGAGGACGAGCTGGAGCGGGTGAAGATGAAGTTTTACAAGGGCAGCTCCAGGGAGCGCGGCAGCGGCATCGGCCTTGCCGTCTGCGACGAAATCATAAAATACCACGGCGGCGACCTGACCCTCTCCAACGCTAAGGGCGGGGGCTTGCTGGTGACCATACGGATCCCCATCGAGCCGACGTTTGAATGACCCGGCGGGGAGGCTATGACCCTTTATTTTTCTGGAGCATATGGGAGGTCAACAGATTGAGCAAAGAAAGAGAAGACGTAAAATTCCGCACCTCCATCGGCGGACAGGCGCTGATGGAGGGGATCCTGATGCGGGGCGTGGACAGACAGGCCATCGTCGTCCGCAAGCCGGACGGGGAGCTGGAGCGCAAGGTCGAACCCATCCGGGCCGTCCGGCAGAAATTCCCCATTTTGGGCTGGCCCTTTATCCGGGGCAGCGTGAACTTTGTGGAGACACTGGTGAACGGCGTCAAGGCCCTGACCTACTCGGCCGGCTTTCTGCCGGAGGAGGAGCAGGGGGAGCCGTCCAAGCTGGACAGGTGGTTTGAAAAGCACCTCTCCGGCGAAAAGGCCGAGAAGGCCATCATCGGCGTCTCGGTGTGTCTGGGACTGCTGCTGGCAGTGGGGCTTTTCTTCCTGCTGCCCACGGTCCTTGCCGGGCTTTTCTCCGGCCTTGTGGAGAACGGCGTTCTGCGCAACCTCATCGAGGGGGTCATCAGGATCGTCATTTTCCTGGCCTATATCATCCTCGCCTCGAAGATGAAGGAGATAAAGCGGGTGTGGATGTACCACGGGGCCGAGCACAAGACCATCTTCTGCTATGAAAAGGGCCTGGAGCTGAACGTGGAGAACGCCCGCCAGCAGCCCCGCCTCCACCCGCGCTGCGGCACCAGCTTTCTCTTTATCGTCATGATCGTCAGCATCCTGGTCACCAGCGTGGTCAGCTGGTCCACCGTGTGGCTGCGCCTGCTTCTGCGGCTGGCGCTCCTGCCCGTCATTGTGGGGATCAGCTACGAGATCATCAAATACGCCGGACGCCACGACAACTGGCTGACAAGGATCCTCTCCGCCCCCGGAAAGGCCCTGCAGCTTGTGACCACCGCCGAGCCGGACGACTCCATGCTGGAGGTGGCCATCGAGGCGCTGAAGCTCGTCCTCCCCGACGAGAAGGGCAGCGACAGGTGGTAAGCTTTGGAGAAATACTGGCAAGGCCCGGCAAAGCGGGCCTGAGCCGGAGAGGAGGAGTGGACCCGGCAGCGGAGGGGCGGCGAAACGGCCCCGGACGCCAGCGGGTTTACGCGACGAGGTGAAAACATACAACGATATGTACCTGGACCTCCGCCGCACGCTGAAGGCCGGCGGGGTGGAGGACTATAACATGGAGGCGCGGCTGATGATCTGCGCCGCCTCCGGCAAGACCCGCGAGGAGCTTTTGCGGGACATGAAGCTCTACGCCTTCGGCGAGACGGAGACGGCCCTGGCCGCCATGGTGGAGCGCAGGCTTCGCGGCGAGCCGATCGCCTACGTGCTGGGGGAGTGGGAGTTCATGGGCCTGCCCTTCAACGTGGACCCCAAGGTGCTCATCCCACGGGCCGATACGGAGCTTCTGGCGGAGCTTGCCATCAAGCTCCTGCAGGGGCGCGGCGGTGACGGGGCGCGTGTGCTGGACCTGTGCTGCGGCACTGGCTGTATCGGTATTTCCATCGCCAAGACCGTCCAGAGCTGCCGGGTGGTGCTGGTGGACAACTCCATGGCCGCGCTGCGGGTCGCCCGGTCCAACGTGAACCGAAACAGCGTCTCCGGCAGCACCGTCTGCATCGAGGCGGACGCCATGAAAAGCCCGCCGGTGCTTCTGGGCAAATTTGACCTGATCGTCTGCAACCCGCCCTACGTGCCCAGCGGCGAGATCCCCGGCCTTGACCGGGGGGTGAGGGATTTTGAACCCCACGCTGCGCTGGACGGGGGCGCGGACGGCCTGGACTTTTACCGGGCCGTCATCCCCAACTGGAAGGCCATCCTCAAGGACTCCGGCTGCCTGATGTTTGAATGCGGCGAGGGCCAATCCTTCGCCATCATGGATATGCTCACGGAGAACGGCTTCGAGAGCGTGGCCAGCTACCCGGACCCCGCCGGGACCCCGCGGGTCGTGGCCGGGGTGCTCTGATCGCGGAAAAAAGAAAACAGGAGGATATACACACATGGCTACAAAGAAACCCGCCCCGGCGCAGGTGACCGTCCCCGCCGACAACGAGGCCCGGAAGAAGGCCCTGGAGACGGCCATCTCCCAGATAGAAAAAAGCTACGGCAAGGGGTCCATCATGCGCCTTGGACAGGGCCTTCAGGTGAACGTGGAGGCCCTCCCCACAGGCTCGCTGGCGCTGGACTTCGCCCTGGGCATCGGCGGCGTCCCCAAGGGGAGAATCATCGAGATCTACGGCCCTGAGTCCTGCGGCAAGACCACCCTGGCCCTCCACATCGTCGCCCAGGCCCAAAAGCGCGGCGGCGAGGCCGCGTACATCGACGTGGAGCACGCCCTGGAGCCGGCCTACGCGCGGGCCTTGGGGGTGAACATCGAAAACCTGCTCATCTCCCAGCCGGACACCGGCGAGGACGCCTTGTCCATCACCGAGACGCTGGTGCGAAGCGGCGCGGTGGACGTGGTGGTGGTGGACTCCGTGGCGGCCCTGGTGCCCCGGACGGAGATCGAGGGCGAGATGGGCGACTCCAGCGTGGGCGTGGTGGCCCGGCTCATGAGCCAGGCCCTCCGCAAGCTGGCCGGCGTCATCTCCAAGACAAACTGCGTCGTCATCTTCATCAACCAGCTCCGGGAGAAGATCGGCGTCATGTACGGCAACCCTGAGACCACCCCCGGCGGCAGGGCGCTGAAGTATTTCGCCTCCGTGCGCATCGATATGCGCCGCATCGAGACGCTGAAGAACGGCGCCGAGGTGGTGGGCAACCGCACAAGGGCGAAGATCGTGAAGAACAAGGTGGCTCCCCCCTTCCGGGAGGCGGAGTTCGACATCATGTACGGCGAGGGCATCTCCCGCTATGGGGAGCTGGTGGACCTGGGCGTGAAGCTGGACCTCATCGAGAAGGGCGGCGCCTGGTTCACCTACGGGGACGTGCGCATCCAGGGCAAGGACGGGATGCGCCAGTACCTCATCGACAACCCGGAGGAGGCGGACAAGCTGGAGGAGCAGATCCGGGCCAACGCCTTCAAGCTCCTGTCCCCCCAGGCCCAGGTGGCGGCCAAGGCCGCGGGCCGGGCGGTGGACGTGTCCGCCGAGGACTTTGAGGGCTGATGGCGCACACCGTCACGAAGCTCACCCAGTCGAAGAACGTCAAGGACCGCTGGTACGCCGATTTTGACACCGGCGAGACCCTCCGCCTCTCCGTGGCGCTCATCGCGGACTACGCCGTGTTTACGGGCCGGGAGTTTGCCGACGGGGAGTTTGACGACCTGCGCGCCGCCGCCTCCGGCATGAACGCCCGCGCCCACGCCCTCCGGCTGCTGGGCGTCCGGGCCATGTCCCGCCGGGAGCTGGTGGACCGGCTCACGGAGAAGGGGGAGAGCCAGGAGGACGCTGCCGGCGCGGCGGACTATCTGGAGAGCCTGGGCTATCTGGACGACGCCCGGTACGCCGGGAGCGTCGTGCGCCACTACGCCCGGAAGGGCTACGGCGCGGCCAGGATCCGGCAGGAGCTTTTCCGCCGGGGCGTGCCCAGGGAGCTTTGGGAGGCGGCGCTGGAGGAGCTTCCAGAGGACACGGAGACCATCGACGCCCTTGTGGACCGGCGGCTCCACGGCGAAAAGCCCGATAAAAAGGAGCTTAAACGCCTGGCCGATATGCTCCTGCGCCGGGGCTTTTCCTGGGGGGAGATCAAATCGGCCCTGTCAAGATACGATTTTTCGGAAGGAATGGAAGATGAGTAAGGTTTGCCTCATTTCTCTCGGCTGTGCCAAGAACCTCATCGACTCCGAACAGATGCTCTCGCTTCTGGACGGAGCCGGGTACGAGCTGACGGACGACCCCGGCGAGGCCGACGCGGCCATCGTCAACACCTGCGCCTTTATCGAGAGCGCCAAGAGCGAGGCCATTGAGAACATCCTGGCCATGGGGGAACTCAAAAAGGCCGGGAAGCTCAAAAAGCTGGTGGTCGCCGGGTGCCTTGCCCAGCGGTACAGGGAGGAGCTTTTAGCGGAGATGCCGGAGATCGACGCGCTTCTGGGCACCGGCAGCGTCTCGGAGATCGTGAAGGCGCTTCAGGACGCCGGGGAGAGAAAGCCGGAGCTTTTCGGGGACATCAACGCCCCCCTGGACGAGTCCGGCCGTGTCGTCTCCACCGGGCCGGGCTGGGCGTACATCAAGATCGCCGAGGGCTGCTCCAACAACTGCGCCTACTGCGTCATCCCCTCCATCCGGGGGCGCTACCGCTCGCGGCCTATGGAGAACATCCTCTCCGAGGCGAAGGCTCTGGCGGAAACGGGCATCAAGGAGCTTATCGTGGTGGCCCAGGACCCCACCATGTACGGGATGGACCTCTATCACCGGCGGGCGCTGGCGGAGCTGACGCGGAAGCTGTGCCAAATCGACGGCGTGGAGTGGGTCCGGCTCCACTACCTCTACCCCGACGGGCTGACGGAGGAGCTTATTGATACCATCGCCTCGGAACCCAAGGTGCTGAAGTACCTGGACATCCCCATCCAGCACATCAACAACAAGATTTTGAAGGACATGAAGCGCCGGGGCACCGGGGACGACATCCGGGCGCTCCTGCCCAGGCTCCGGGAGCGCATACCGGGGCTTGTCCTGCGCACCAGCCTCATCACCGGCCTCCCCGGCGAGGGGGAGGCGGAGTTTGAGGAGCTGTGCGAATTTCTGCGGGAGGCGAAGATCGAGCGGGCCGGCGTTTTCCCCTTCTCCCCGGAGGAGGGGACCCCCGCCTTCGATATGCCCCACGTGGACACCGCCGAGGCCGTGCGCCGGGCGGGCCTTGTGGAGGAGCTTCAGGCGGAGGTGATGGAGGCGTTCAACGCCTCCCGCGTCGGCTCCACCGTCCGCGTGTTGTGCGAGGGCTTTGACCGGGACGTGGGCCTCTACGTGGGCCGCAGCTTCGCCGAAAGCCCCGACGTGGACGGAGTCATCTATTTCGGAAGCCCGGAGGAGTGCGCCCCCGGCGAGATGGTCGATGTGATCATCAGAGGCGAACTGGACGGCGATTTGGCCGGCGAGATCGTCGTCGCGGAAGGAGAATAAAAAATGAATTTACCCAATAAGCTTACGGTTTTGCGGATGCTCTTGGTGCCCGTTTTTATGGCGGTGCTTCTTTTGTGGAACCGCTGGGTGGCGCTGGGCATCTTTATCGCGGCGTCCCTCACGGACTTCATCGACGGCAGGATCGCCCGGTCCCGGAACCTTGTGACGGACTTCGGCAAGTTTATGGACCCCCTGGCGGACAAGCTTCTGGTGATCTCCGCCATGGTGATCTTCGTGGAGCAGGGGCATATGCCCTCCTGGGTCTGCATGGTGGTCATTGCCCGGGAGCTGGCGGTCTCAGGGCTTCGCATGATCGCGGCCTCCAACGGCGTCGTCATGGCCGCCGGGTGGAGCGGGAAGATCAAGACCGCCTGCACCATGGTGGGCCTTTGCGTGATGATGACGCCTCTGGCGGACATCGCCATCGCCGGAGGCTTTACGGTGAACGTGCTTATGTGGATAATAATCCTCGTGACCACCGTGGTGTCCGGCGTTGAATACTTCATCAAGAACGGCTCGGTGCTGGTGAAGGGCGCACTCTGAGCGCCGCCTGGGCGTACAGAAACAACTCCGGCGGCGGGGCCGTTCCGGGCAAAATTTCTCTTGACGATTTTCACCCCATCTGCTACACTGACATACAATGAAATACCGCGATGAACGGGAAGAGTAACGCCGGCAAGGCCACAGAGAGGGCGCGCGCAAGCTGGAAGTGCGCCTGGCGGGAGGCGGCGCGAAGTGCGTCCGGGAGCGGGAGGGCAGGAAATGGCCCTCCGTGCCGCCGCGTTAAGGCGAGGGCCGGCGAGAGGCCGGTCAAGGAATAAACGGGAGTGGAACCGCGCTTTTGCGCCTCCCATGGAGCGATCCATGGGAGGCTTTTCGTTTCTCCCGGAAAGGAAGCAGCCATGCTTGAAAAAACACGTGAGATGATCGGCGCGTACAAGGCCCGCGACCCGGCGGCCCGGTCGTCTCTGGAGATCTACTTTCTCTACCCCGGCCCGCGCGCCGAGCGGGCCTACCGGCGGGCGCACTGGTGGTGGACCCACGGTCACCGCCTTTTGGCCCGCGCCATCTCGGAGCACGCCAAGCGCCGCACGGGCATCGAGATCCACCCCGGCGCGGAGATAGGCCGCCGGCTGGTCATCGACCACGGCGCGGGCGTGGTCATCGGCGAGACCGCCCGCATCGGGAACGACGTGCTCATCTACCAGGGGGTCACCCTGGGCGGCACCGGCAAGGACCAGGGCAAGCGCCACCCCACCGTGGGGAACAACGTACTCATCGGCGCGGGGGCCAAGGTGCTGGGACCCTTCACGGTGGGGGACAACGCCCGCATCGCCGCGGGGGCTGTGGTGCTCTCCGCCGTCCCGCCGGACTCCACCGCCGTGGGCGTCCCCGCCCGCGTGGTGCGCATCGCCGGGGAGCGGGTCAACTACGCCGGAGACGTGGACCAGGTCAGCGTCACAGACCCGGTGAAGGCGGAGCTGTGTTCCCTCCGCGCCCGCGTTGACGAGCTTGAAAAAACCCTTGAGAACAAAGGAGAATAGATATGTACCTCTACAATTCCGCCACACACAGGAAGGACCTCTTTACCGCCCACACCCCCGGCCGGGTGGAGATGTACACCTGCGGCCCCACGGTCTACCACTTCGCCCACATCGGGAATCTGCGCTCCTACATCATGGAGGACGCGCTGGAGAAATACCTGCGGTACGAGGGCTTTGAGGTCAACCGCGTCATGAACATCACCGACGTGGGCCATTTAAGCTCCGACGCCGACACCGGCGAGGACAAGATGCTCATGGGCGCGCGCCGGGAGCACAAGACCGTCATGGAGATCGCCCAATTCTATACCGGTGCCTTCTTCGACGACTGCCGGAAGCTGAACATCAGGACCCCGGACACCGTCCAGCCCGCCACGGGCCTCATCCCGGAGTTCATCGAGATGGTGCAGGGCCTCCTGGACAAGGGGTACGCCTACATCGCCGGGGGGAACGTGTACTTCGACACCTCCAGGCTCCAGCGTTACCACGTCTTTTTCGACCACGACGAGGAGGACCTCCAGGTGGGCGTCCGGGAGGGCGTGGAGGAGGACCTGAGCAAGCGGAACAAAAACGACTTCGTCCTGTGGTTCACCCGGTCCAAGTTCGAGGACCAGGCCCTGAAGTGGGACTCCCCCTGGGGCGTGGGCTACCCCGGCTGGCACATCGAGTGCTCCGCCATCTCCCTTAAATATAACGGGGAGTATCTGGATCTCCACTGCGGCGGCATCGACAACGCCTTCCCCCACCACACCAACGAGATCGCCCAGTCCGAATCTTACCTGGGCCACCCCTGGTGCCCCTGGTGGTTCCATGTCCACCACCTGAACACCGGCGACGGCAAGATGTCCAAGTCCAAGGGCGAGTTTTTGACCGTCTCCCTCTTGGAGCAGAGGGGCTACGACCCCCTGGCCTACCGCTTCTTCTGCCTCCAGAGCCACTACCGCAAGGCCCTGGTGTTCACCTGGGAGAACCTGGACAACGCCCAGGGCGCGTACCGCAAGCTCATCGCCCGCGTGGCGGCCCTCCGCCCCGGCGACGGCCCGGTGGACGAGGCCGCGGTGGCGGCGCAGCGGGAGAAATTCAAGGGGGCCGTGGGCAACGACCTGAACACCTCCCTTGGCATCACCGCTGTCTACGACGCCTTGAAGCTGGCGGTGAACGACGCCACCAAGCTTGCGGTGCTGGACGACTTTGACCGGGTTCTGAGCCTGGACCTCACCAAAAAGGCCGCCGCCAAGCGCGCCGAGGACGCCAAGGCCATCGCCGCCACGGACGCCTCCGGCTTCACCGTCACCGGCGAGGGGGACCCGGAGATCGACGCGCTGGTCCGCGCCAGGGCCGAGGCCAAGAAGGCCGGGAATTTTGCCGAGGCCGACCGCATCCGCGACGAGCTGAGGAAAAACGGCGTGGAGCTTACCGACGTCCCCGGCGGCGTCATCTGGAAGCGCGTTTGACCCCCTGCCCCGCAGGGGGCGGCAGGGGCGCTGCTGAAAAGCGCCCATAAAAAATCATATGGCCGTTTCCCCGTCAGAGAGCTTGACGGGGAAACGCTTTATGGGATAAGCGGTGCGCTGTAATTTTCGGCGCGGCGGTCTTGCATACAGGGCAATAAAGTGGTAAAATAAATTGATTAAGGACCTTTCAGGGGGTGCTTTGATGAAGCTTGTGGTGCTTGACGGCAACAGCATCGTGAACCGGGCGTTTTTCGGCGTCCGGGACCTTCGCACGTCCGACGGGACGCCCACCAACGCCGTTTTCGGTTTTTTGAATATTCTCCGCCGCATCGTGGGGGAGGAGTCGCCGGACGCGCTGTGCGTCACCTTCGATCTGCCTGAACCCACCTTCCGGCACCTCCGATATGACGGCTACAAGGCCACCCGGCACAAGATGCCGGAGGAGCTGGCCGCGCAGATGCCCATTTTGAAGGACACGCTGGACGCCATGAACATCCCGCGCTACGAGCTGGCCGGGTGGGAGGCCGACGACCTGCTGGGCACCATCGCCCAGAAATGCGCCGCCTCCGGCTGGGAGTGCGTGGTCTGCACCGGCGACCGGGACAGCCTCCAGCTGGTGTCCGACGCCACCACCGTGGACCTCATCACCACCGGCCGTGGACAGACCAACACAAAGCGCGTGACCCCGGAGGTTTTCCGCGCCGAATACGGCTTCGACCCCATCCATATGATCGACCTGAAGGCGCTGATGGGAGACGCCTCCGACAACATCCCCGGCGTCCGGGGCGTGGGGGAAAAGACCGCCATGGGCCTTGTGCAGCTCTACGGCGACGTGGAGAAGCTCTACGGCCTCCTGCCGGACATCTGCCAGGCGCCGGACAAGCCCGCCACCCCCGCCCTTATCAAAAAGCTGGAGGAGGGGCGGGAGATGGCCGCCCTGTCCCGCGACCTTGCCACCATCCGCTGTGACGCGCCCCTTGATTTTTCCCCGGAGGAGAACCGGGTAAAGCCCGTGGACAACGACCGCCTCTACGAGATCTTCACCCGCCTTGAGTTCAGAAAGCTCATCGAGACCTATAAGCTCACCCCGCCTGCGGACGGGGAGGAGGCGGAGCCTATGGTGGAGGCCGAGTGCGTCACCGTGGAGGTCGCCGATGAGGCCGCCCTGGCGGAGTTTTCCCAGGCCATCCGAAAGGCCCCCGTCTCCCTGCGGTTCTCCGAGGGCATGGATATATGCTGTGTGGATCTGGGCGGCGAGGAATCGTTTGTGGGCTACATCCTCCGGGAAAGCCGGCCCACCTGGAGGGCCGCCTTAAAGGCCCTCTGCGCCCCGGAGGTCAAGAAGCTGGGCCACGACGTCAAGGACACCATCCGCGCCCTGATGGACATGGGGCTGGAGCCGGAGGGCTGGGTGTTCGACTCGGCTCTCGCGGCGTATCTCCTGGACCCCACCGCCAGCAAGTACGAGCTTCCGGCCCTGTGCAGGAAATACTGCGGGATCACGCTGATGGACGGGGCCGGTGACGACGGGCAGTTCTCGCTGTTGGACGGCGAGACGAAGCTCATCGGGCGGCTGCTCTCCGAGGCCGCCGGGGTGGCGTGCCTACAGGAGCGGCTGACGCCGAAGCTCCGGGAGAAGGGCCTGTGGACCCTTTTCACCGATGTGGAGCTGCCCCTGTGCCCGGTGCTCGCCAGGATGGAGCTTGCCGGGATGCTGGTGGACCGGGAGGCGCTGCTGGCCTTCGGGAAGAGCCTCACGGAGAGCATCGACGCCCTGACGAAGGAGATATACGCCCTTGCCGGGGTGGAGTTCAACATCAATTCCCCCAAACAGCTGGGGGAGGTGCTTTTTGAAAAGCTGGGCCTGCCCACCGGGAAGAAGAACAACCGGGGCTACAGCACCAACGCCGACGTGATGGAAAAGCTCCGGCCGCTCCACCCCGTGGTGGGGAAGGTGCTGGAGTTCCGGGAGCTTTCCAAGCTCAAATCCACGTACGCCGACGGCCTTGCCAAGGTCATCGCCCCGGACGGGCGGATCCACACGAATTTTCAGATGACGGTCACCGCCACGGGGCGGCTCAGCTCCACGGAACCGAATCTTCAGAACATCCCCGTCCGCCGGGAGCTGGGGGGCGAGATCAGGAAGATGTTCGTGGCCCCGGAGGGCAGGACCCTGGTGGACGCGGACTACAGCCAGATCGAGCTGCGCATCCTGGCCCACATCTCCGGGGACGAGCACATGAAAAACGCCTTCCTGGCCGGGGAGGACATCCACCGCGCCACCGCCGCCCAGGTGCTGGGCATCCCGCCGGAGGAGGTCACCGCCGAGCAGCGCCGCCACGCCAAGGCGGTCAACTTCGGCATCGTCTACGGCATCTCCGCTTTCTCCCTCTCTGAGGACATCGGCGTCTCCGTGGTGGAGGCCAGGGAGTATATCAACACGTATATGTCCACCTATAAGGGCGTTGCCGCGTATATGGAGCGGGTCATCGCCGAGGCGAAGGAGACAGGCGCGGCCAGGACGGTCTACGGGCGGCTGCGCCCCATGCCGGAGCTGAAGGCGTCCAATTTCACCGTCCGCTCCTTCGGGGAGCGGGTGGCCCGGAATATGCCCATCCAGGGGGCGGCGGCGGACATTATGAAGATCGCCATGATAAACGTGGACCGGGCGCTGCGGGAGTCCGGCCTTGACGCAAAGCTCCTGCTCCAGGTCCACGACGAGCTTATCGCCGAGTGCGCCGAGAGGGACGCGGCGGCGGTCACGGAGCTTATCCGGCGGGAGATGGAGGGCGCGGCGCGCCTCTCCGTCCCCCTCACCGTAGAGGCCCACGCCGGCCGGAACTGGTACGAGGCGAAATGAGGATCGTAAGGGCCGGGGAGCGCCACCTGGACGGCGTTATGGACATCGAAAACCGCAGCTTCACCGACGCCTGGTCCAGGGAGGGCGTGGCGGACTACCTGTACGCACCGGACGGGGAGCTGCTGGTCCTGGAGGACGGGGACACGGTGGTGGGCTTTGCCATCTACCACGTCTCCTTCGAGGACGCGGAGCTTTACAATCTGGCCGTCCTCCCGGAGCGCCGCCGCTGCGGCGCGGGCCGGGCGCTGCTGGACGCCGCGCTGAAGGGCGCGGCCCTGCGGGGCGCACAGCGGATGTTCCTGGAGGTGCGCCGCTCCAACGACGCGGCAATGGGCCTCTACAGGTCCGCCGGCTTTGCCGTGTGCGGCGTGAGAAGGGACTACTACGACGCCCCCCGGGAGGACGCCGTGCTCATGGATAAACCACTTTGACGGAGAAAACTATGAACATACTTGGGATCGAATCCTCCTGCGACGAGACCGCCGTGGCGGTGGTCCGCGACGGGCGGGAGATACTGTCAAACGAGATCTTTTCTCAGGCGGATATGCACGCCATCTACGGCGGCGTGGTGCCGGAGATCGCCTCCCGGAACCACATCACGGTGATCTCGCGCCTGGCCGGGGAGGCCGTCAGGAAAGCGGGGCTTTCAAGATCCGGCATTGACGCCATCGCCGTCACCGCCGCGCCGGGCCTCATCGGGGCGCTTCTGGTGGGCGTGAACTTCGCCAAGGGCGCGGCTCTGGCGCTGGACGTGCCCCTCATCCCCGTCCACCACGTCCGGGGCCACATCGCCGCCAACTACCTGGCCTTCCCGGAGCTGGAGCCGCCCTTTCTGTGCCTGGCCATCTCCGGGGGCAACACGGCCCTTGTGGACGTGCGCGGCTACACCGATATGACGGTGCTGGGCGCCACCCGCGACGACGCGGCGGGGGAGTGCTTTGACAAGGCCGCCCGCGTGCTGGGGCTTCCCTACCCCGGCGGACTGCCCCTTCAGAACCTGGCCGAGGGCGGGGACGACGCGGCCTTCCGCCTGCCCCACGCCCGCATCGAGGGCCACCCCTACGATATGTCCTTCTCCGGCCTTAAAACCGCCGTGGTGAACATCGTCCACAACGCCCTGCAGAAAGGCGAGCCTCTCGACCGGGCGGGCCTTGCGGCCTCCTTCCAGAGGGCCGTCAGCGAGACGCTGGTGCCCCGCGCCATGGACGCGGTCCGGGCGCTGGGCTACGACACGGTGGTGGTGGCCGGCGGCGTCGCCGCCAACAAGCGGGTCCGCGCCGACTTCGAGGCCGTTTGCCGCCGGGAAAAGTTAAAGCTTTATATTCCCCCATTAAAGCTTTGCGGTGATAACGGCGCTATGATTGCCTGCCAGGGTTATTACGAGTATTTATCGGGCGTCCGCGCCGGGCAGGAGCTGAACGCCTACGCCACCATGGACCTGGACAAGGCCGCCTTCTGACGAAAAGGCCGCCCCCGTCCGCTTCAAAAATGACGGTTTTTCTCCCTCCGCATCGTCAAAAAGGGTCTTATGTCAAACACGCGCCCAAAAGAGGTTTTCCACAAAATGCGCCTCCCGGTTTTGGAAGAAACAGGTAAAAACGGCCCTTTTCTTAGGGCAAAGCGGGAATTTGCCTGTGGAAAACCTTGTGGAGAATGTGAATAACTCTATGTAAAGCCCGCTATGCGGCTCACTTACGTAAACCGTTTCCGCTTTAGTTAAACGGGGCGCGCAGGCGAAAAGGTTAGAAATTCATCCCAAAACAGGGAAGTTTGGAAACCCGCCGCTTTTGAGCGCGAAAGAACCCGGCGCGGCGCGGCGGAGGGCGATGCAGGATTTGGACGGATGATTACGAATTGTAATCAAAAAGGAGAGACTATGGCAGGACACAGCGGACACAGGCAGCGCCGCCGCGCCCTTTACCGCCGGAGCGGAGGCGAGGGCTGGAGCGACGCGGAGCTTTTAGAGCTGATGCTTTTCCGGGTCATCCCCAGGGGCGACGTGTTCCCCCTGGCCCAGCGGCTTGTGGAGCGTTTCGGCTCCCTGGAGGGGGTGCTGACGGCGCGGGAGGAGGCCCTTTTGGAGGAGCCGGGCGTGGGGAAGAAGACGGCGGCGTTTTTGACCTCGGCCCGCGATGCGCTGGCGGGGGAGCTGGACGGCGGCGGCAGCGCCGCCCCGCCGGAGAGGCCCCGGCTTCCCGGCCCCCACGAGGCGGGCAGCTTCCTCATCCCCTTCTTCCTCAGCCGCCGGGAGGAGGCCGTCTACCTCATCGGGCTGGACGGCGACTACCGCCTCACCGGCCTCCGCCTCGCCGCCCAGGGGGGCGGGGAGTCCGTCAGCGTGGACATGGAGGAGCTGGTGAGGATCAGCGAGGCCATGTGTCCGCGCTACATCGTAGCCGCCCACAACCACCCCAGCGGCATCGCCCTGCCGTCGGCCGCCGACGAGCGGGCCACAAGGCTTCTGCGGGACGCCCTGAAGGCGGCGGGCATCACCCTGCTTGACCACCTTGTCGTCTCCGGGGACGACTTCGTCTCCCTGCGGGAAAACGGCGTCCTGAACTGAAAACGGGGCGGCTGGGACAAAACGCTTTTGATTTTTGAGGACCCGATATGGAATTTAAACTTCACGCGCCCTACAAGCCCATGGGCGACCAGCCGGAGGCCATCGATACCCTGTGCCGGGGGCTGGAAATGGGCATCGACGAGCAGGTGCTCCTCGGCGTCACAGGCTCCGGCAAGACCTTCACCATGGCCAACGTCATCGCCCGCATGGGCAGGCCCACCCTGGTGCTGGCCCACAACAAGACCCTGGCGGCGCAGCTCTGCGCGGAATTTAAGGAGTTCTTCCCGGAGAACGCCGTGGAGTACTTCGTCAGCTACTACGACTACTACCAGCCGGAGGCGTACATCCCCCACACGGACACCTACATCGAGAAGGACAGCTCCGTCAACGACGAGATCGACCGGCTGCGCCTCAGCGCCACCGCGTCGCTTTTGGAGCGGCGGGATGTCATCGTGGTCTCCTCTGTCTCCTGCATCTACGGCCTGGGCGAGCCGGACGACTTCGAGGCCATGATGGTGCCCATCCGGGTGGGGATGGAGATCCGCATCCCCGACCTTCTGAAAAAATTCGCGGACATCCGCTACGAGCGCAACGACCTTGCCTTTGAGCGCAATATGTTCCGGGTCCGGGGCGACACGGTGGAGGTCTGGCCGGCCTATTGGAAGGACACGGCGCTGAGGATCGAGTTCTTCGGCGACGAGGTGGACAGGATCAGCGAAGTGAACACCGTCACCGGGGCCGTGGTCCGGCGGCTCACCAACATCCCCATCTGGCCCGCCACCCACTACGTCACCCCGCGGGAGAAGATGGACCGGGCCATTCAGGAGATCTTGCGGGAGTGCGACCAGCGCGTCGCCTGGTTCAAGGAGCACGACAAGCTCATCGAGGCCCAGCGCATCTACCAGCGCACCATGTATGACGTGGAGATGCTTCAGGAGCTGGGCTACTGCTCCGGCATCGAGAACTACTCCCGCATCATCTCAGGCCGCCCCGTGGGGTCCGCGCCCATGACGCTACTGGACTATTTCCCCAAGGACTTTATCCTCTTTGTGGACGAGAGCCACGTGACCCTGCCCCAGGTGCGGGCCATGTACCGGGGCGACCGGGCGCGGAAGGAGGCCCTGGTGGAGTACGGCTTCCGCCTGCCCTCCGCCTTCGACAACCGCCCCTTGAAGTTCGACGAGTTCAACCAGCGCATCCACCAGGCCATCTACGTCTCCGCCACGCCCGCCGAGTACGAGCGGGAGCGGGCCGGCCAGATCGCCGAGCAGATCATCCGCCCCACGGGCCTTCTGGACCCCAGAGTGGAGGTCCGCCCCGTGGAGGGGCAGATCGACGACCTCATCGGGGAGATCAACGCCCGGACGGAGAAAAAGGAGCGTGTGCTGGTCACCACCCTCACCAAGCGTATGGCGGAGGACCTGACGGCGTATCTCCAGAAGGCGGGCATCAAGGTCCGCTATATGCACCACGACATCGACGCCATCGAGCGCATGGAGATCATCCGGGACCTGAGGCTGGGGACCTTCGACGTCTTAGTGGGCATCAACCTCCTCCGGGAGGGGCTGGACCTGCCAGAGGTGAGTTTAGTGGCCATCTTAGACGCGGACAAGGAGGGCTTTTTGAGGTCCGAGACAAGCCTCATCCAGACCATCGGCCGCGCCGCCCGGAACGCCCAGGGCCTGGTTATCCTCTACGCCGACACGGTGACCCCCTCCATGAAGGCGGCCATGGACGAGACGGACCGCCGCCGGAAGAAGCAGGACGCCTACAACCGCGCCAACGGCATCGTCCCCAAAACCATCGTCAAGGACATCCGCTCGGTGCTGGAGCACGAGGAAACGATGCCCGCCCGCGGCGTCACCGACGACGACGGACGCTATCTCACAAAGCGCGAGCGCGAGGAGGCCATCGCAAAGCTGGAAAAGGAGATGCGCAAGGCAAGCCAGATGCTGGAGTTCGAGTACGCCGCCCTCCTGCGCGACAGGATCATCAAGCTGCGATCAGGCCCCGCCACACCAGGGCATACGGAGAAATAGCCGGGAGATAATGGTATGCTCCCCTCAGTCTCTCGTCGTCGCGGATGCCGCTTAACCTCGCCTCTGCGCAAGCGCAAAGGCTCAGGCGCAGGCATCGCTCCTCCTCTCCCCACGCAATCTCCGATTGCGCGGGGACCCCTTTTTCGACAGCTCCCCTCAGAGAGGGGCGCCTTTTGAACGCGCAACGGGGCCGTCAAGGGAAATGCCTTCCCCGCTTAGGCGGGGAAGGTGTCGCCGGAGGCGACGGATGAGGTGGGAAAAGCCTCCCCTCTCTGAGGGGAGGTGGCCCGGAGGG
>CANQXK010000033.1 GCA_947627715.1 uncultured Oscillospiraceae bacterium | reverse complement strand
AGCGTCGATGTTTTTATTACACACCTGCGCGCAAAATTTGAGGGGTGCGATGACTTTGAGATCGTCACCATTCGGGGGCTTGGCTACAAGGCGGTGTTGAAATGAGATCGGGACTTTTTCGGACCGTGTTCGCCAGAGACAAGAGAGTCAAAACGGGATACTTCCAGCTTGCCACCTACTCCTATCTGTTGGGTGGCGTCGTGTTCACCACCATGACCAATTATGCCGCCTACGCGGTACTGGAGCGAATGGAGGGCATGGCGGTTCCCCTGCGCATAATCGCTATGATCGGTGAGATCCTTTTTTCCGCTTTCCTGTTGTTTCTCGGCTTCGGCTTTGCCAACTACAACTTCTATGTAAAGCCCATGAGGGCCATCGCCGAGGCAGCACGCCGCGTTGCGGACGGTGACTTTACCGTCCGCCTTGACGAAGGGATTCAACGTGATGGATACGCTGTTCTGGCTGAGGACTTCAACACAATGGTGCGGGAGCTTGCCGGGATGGAGACCATGCGCACGGATTTTATCTCCAATGTCTCTCATGAGCTAAAATCCCCGCTGGCGGTGATCCAGAGCAGCGCCATGGCTCTCGCGGATGAGACACTGTGTGATGCGCAGAGAGAGGAACACCGCAAGGCCATCCTCACCGCCACAGGTAGGCTCAGCGGACTTGTGACAGACATTTTGAAGCTGAACCGCCTTGAGAATCAGGAGATATTCCCTGAAAACCGGACATTTTCGCTGGACGAACAGCTTCGCCGGTGCGTGGTTGCCTACGCGGACAGGTGGGAGGAAAAGGAACTTGAACCGGATATCGACCTGGAGGAAGTGGAATTTACCGGCGATGAGGGCCTTCTTGAGATCGTCTGGAACAATCTTCTCTCCAACGCCGTCAAGTTCTCAAACTCAGGCGGAGTTCTGGGGGTCTCCTTGCGTCAGGATGGGGAGCTTGTCCGGGTGACTGTCCGGGACACCGGCTGTGGCATGGACCCTGAGACGCAAAAGCGCATCTTTGAAAAGTTCTACCAGGGAGATACCTCCCACGCTGCCCAAGGCAACGGCCTGGGGCTGGCTCTTGTGAAGCGCGTACTGGACATCGTGGGCGGGGAGATATCCGTCACAAGCACCCCCGGAGAGGGATCGGCCTTCACCGTAACGCTGACGACCAAATAACAAAAATCCGCGTCTCATTGACGCGGATTTTTTACATCTTAACATTCAGCTAACATAAGTTCAACCTTTCAATAACAAAGCCGGAGTATTATCTGATCAAACAAAGGGGCCGGGACAAAGGCTCCGGTATGAAAGGAAGTTTATCTATGTTCTACATTGCTCTTATCTCCGCCATCTCCGTAACCCTCGTCGGAGGCTTTTGTTACGCAGTCAAGTCCCTGACTGTATAAGTCAGGTGTTGTACCCAGATCGGTATGCGCTTGGGGTCACGCCGTATTGCCTCCGAAAGCTGTCCGAAAAATGGCTCTGGGAGCAGAACTGAAGTCGTGCGCCGATCTCTCGGATGTCCTCCTGAGTTGAGCGCAGGAGGTGGGCCGCACGCTCCAAACGCTTTTTGCGGATGTAGTCGCTGGGCGCAAGCCCTGTCTCCTTTTTGAACTTCCGGCTCAAATAGTATTCCGCGTAGCCTGAACGCTGCGCCAAGGCAGCCAAGTCCAGCGGCTCCTCCAAGTGAAGGTCAATGTAGTCGCACAGGGCCTGAATTGGCTGCGAAAGACCGCCTGTTCGGCACTGATGAACACGCCGAATGTAGTCCTCCTGCATGGGGAGCGCGATCTCCATCAGGTCCGGGACGGATTGGCACGCCTCAATGCTTTGAAAGTATCTGTCAGAGAGGGTGTAACTGACCTCCGGGTCAAGTCCGCCCTCCATGGCGGCACGGGAAAACAGAACGAGGCAGGTGATGACGGCATTTTTCATCTGCCTCAGCGCGTCATCGCGGCTGAGCTTGCCCATGCGGCCCGTAACGGATATTCTGTCCATTTGTGCGCGGAAGTTGGCGATGTCCCCTTCCCGGACAATGCGCAGCATCTCCCGCTCCGCCTCGTATGTGCCGTGGGTGCTGACATTTTCCTCCGGCTCCTGCGCCGTTCTATTGAGCTTACTGTCATCATATCTCAGGTCGTTAACGCCCACATGGCCGCCTGTGACGCAGTGATGGAGCATGATGGCATATTCAAAGACCCGGTTCAGGGATATGACCGGCACCCCGTTCAAAAACTGCCGCGCCTGCTCCCGCAGAGCAGCCGTCATGCCCCGCCGGGAAATTTGCGCGTCCAGATTCTTCGGAGAAACGGTGTCCAGAAAGACCGGCCCCAGAACGTAGGAGCGCACCAGCTCCCCGCCCTCTAAACGCGGTTGGAGGACCCACAGCATACCGATCTCGTTGGACATGAGTACGGGCGTGTCGTTCCCGTTGAAGAACTGCCGAATGGAATCGTCCCCTCGAAGCAAGGTGAAGAGATTGTTCACCGCCGCCTCGTGGGGGCAATTGCTTTTAATAAGGTGCCAACCGCTGTCGTACTGCCAGAGGTAGACATCATGACAGCAGAGGAGCATACTCGAAAAAAGCTCCACACGGGCATCCAACTCAGACGTGTCCAACTCTCATGCGCCTCCCAATCACAAAAGATACCCCTGAAGTGAGGGGATGTCCGCCATATCCTCAAACTCTATCTCACCGTGAAGCTGTTCGGACTCTCCGGCGATAACGGCGGCGAATACAAATTGGGCCAGCGCGGATTTGAGATCCAGATTATCCCCCTCCGGCGTCACATAAGTCACCGCGCCGCGACACTTTTGCACTGTCTGGAGAAATTTTGGAATATTGGCGTTTGCTTGGAGCTTCATATGGACCTCCGAGTCTAAATTGTTGGGTTCATTATAGAGCAGGTTTGCATTTTATTCTATCACAAATTCGTTATTCTTTCAATTCAAATATCTAATTTTGAAAAATAGATATTTGAATTATACTTTTATCAAATTCATGATAACACCTTTTCCTTCCTTCTGTTATGATTATGATACCAACGGCGTTTCCAATATTATAGAGGAGGAAGAACAATGAAGGAATCGTTACTTTCCCGCGTATTCTCATCACCCAGGCTTGATTCGCGCGTACACTCCGCAAACACACAGAAAAGTGAAATGTGGCTGGGCTATTTCACTGGGCCGTGCTTCGTGTACATGGTCTACTACGCAGTGGCCGGTACATATCTGACTCAGTTCTACACCGACGTTTTGGGGCTTGCCGGCATCTTTTTGACGCTTATGCCGGTGTTCTCAAAGGTTTTCGACGCCATCACCAACATCATCATGGGCCGCATTATCGACCGCACCCGCACACGCCAAGGCAAGGCCCGGCCATGGATCGCCATATCCGGCGTGCTGATGGCAGTCACGGGCATCCTCCTTTATACGATTCCCACGGCCAACTACACCGTACAGATCGTGTGGATCGTTGTGAGCTACAACCTGTTCTTTGCTCTCGCATTCACCATTTATAATATGTCTCACGCGTTAATGGTTCCGCTCTCCACCCGCAACACAAAGCAACGCGATGGACTTGCCATGATGACCAGTGCCGGCATGAACATGATCCCCGGCCTTCTTGTCACCATTATTCTTCCCGTTATCATTCGCATGGTGGGCGTGGGTTCCGCCGCCCAGGGACGTTGGATCGTGTTCATGTCTGTCATATCCATCCTGGCTATCCCCGGCACACTGGTTGAGTATTACTTCACCAAGGAGCGTGTCACTGAGGACAGCCAAGCCGTCAAAGCTGAAGAAGACGTGGTCATCCCCATGTCAAAACAATTCAAAGCGTGCTTCACAAACAAGTACTGGCTCATCATCATGGGCTTTACCCTTATCTACAACATTTTAAGTATTCTCCAGACAAACATCATGCCCTACTATGCCAACTGGGTCCTCTCCAACTCCGTGGCCGGCGGCACGAACCTCCAGGTGCTCATCAATGCCGTGGGGCAGGCGCCGTTGGGCTTTGGGATATTCCTCCTTTGGCCGCTGGTTCGCAAGTTTGGCAAGCGCCGTGTCATGATGATCGGTTTCCTCGTTGCTGCTCTGGGCTGCCTTGGCATCATGCTGAACTCCCGGCCTGAAAGCTTTGGAATTGTTATCGGACTACTGCTTGTTCGCTCCCTCGGAGCTATTCCAACCTATGCCATGGCGGCACAGCTTGCAGAATCACTTGACCATATCGAGTATGTCAACGGTTTCAGGGCCGACGGTTTTTCTGCCTCGGTCAGTGCTATCATTATTACTGTGACCACCGGCATCGGACAGTCCATCATCCTTGGCGGAGTCAGCCTGTTCGGGTATATTGCCCCTGAAGGCGGCGTGGACCAGGTCATTGAACAGCCTTCCGCTGTCAAGTGGTTTTTCATTGCGTGCTTCGTGGGTGTTCCGATGGTGGGCTACATCATCGGCTCCATTCTCCAGCTTTTCTTCAACGTGGAGGACAAGATGCCAGAGATCCAGGCGGAGATTGTGAACCGCCGCCGCGCCGCGTGTGAAGCGAGAGGCGAGGTCTACATCTCCCCGGAGGAAAAGGCCGCCATTGAGCAAGCCGAGCAGGAGAAAATCTCCGAGGCCAAGCGTATCGAGGAGTTGAAGGCGCTCTGCGCCAAGAAGGGCCTGGACTTTGAAACCGAGGAGGCAAAATATCAGGCAAAATTAGCTGAGCAAAGAGCAAAAGCCGAGGCAAAGGCGAACAAAAAGAAGAAATAAGATCGTTTGAGGGCGGCGAATCACATTAACATTAGTTTAGGAGGCAGTTATGTCTTTTCCGAAGGATTTTCTCTGGGGCGCGGCCAGCGCCGCCGCACAAGTAGAGGGCGCGTGGGACGAGGATGGCAAATGCCCCAGCATCTGGGACGTGGCAGGCGAGCACATCAAAAACGGTGAGACCTGCCACACCGCCTGCGACCACTACCACCGCTACAAGGAGGACGTGGCGCTGATGAAGGAGATGGGGCTCAAATCCTATCGTTTCTCTGTATCCTGGCCCCGCATCATGCCCGAAAAAGGCAAGGTGAACCCCAAGGGCATCGAGTTTTACAAAAACCTGATCGCCGAGCTGAAAAACGCGGGCATTGAGCCGCTGGTGACACTTTACCACTGGGATATGCCCCTGTGGGTACATCGGGAAGGCGGCTGGAAGTCCCCGAAGATCATCGACTATTACCTTGAATATGTGAAGGTTGTGGTGGAGGCGCTGTCGGGGGACGTTCGGTACTGGATGACCTTCAATGAGCCCCAGTGCTTTATCATGCTGGCCTATGTGACCGGCGGCCACGCGCCTTTTCGGCACGATGTGTTCACCTTCAGAAACCATATGCGCCATATGCTCTTGGCCCACGGCAGGGCGGTGAGGCTCATCCGGAAGACCGCAAAGCTGAAACCCGTCATCGGCATCGCCATGGCCGCCAGCACCTACATTCCGGACAGCGAGGACGAGGCGGGACTGCGGGACTCGGCGCAAAAGTCTTTTAAATCTACCGTGGGCGAGGGCAGCAACAGCCTCTATATGGACCCCATTGCGCGGGGTGTGGCAACCAAAATGCTCCGCCGCAAACTGAGTACAGAGGATCTGAAAATCATCTCCGAGCCCATAGACTTCATCGGCGTCAACGTCTATCAGCCGTCGAATCCGATGATCAACAAAAAGGGGTATAACACCGACGCCCTCCCCAAGACCATGATGGGCTGGGTCATTGACGGGCGGTGCCTCTATTGGACCATCCGGCAGTATTATGAGCGGTATCATCTGCCCATCATGGTGACGGAGAATGGCATGGCAAATCCCGACACCGTTGGGTTCGACGGCAAAGTGCGTGACGACATCCGCGTGAAATTCCTGGACGACTTCCTTTCCAGTGTCAAGCGGGCCGTGGACGAGGGCATCCCGGTCTTGGGCTATCAGCACTGGTCCATCATGGACAACTTCGAGTGGTGCGAGGGCTACGGGCCACGCTTCGGCCTCATCCATGTGGATTACAACACCCAGAAACGCACCATCAAGGACAGCGGTCGGCATTACGCCGAGATCATCCGGACAAACGGGGAGAACCTGTAAGGAGAAGACAATGAAAAAGACGAGCTTCAATACTGGCTGGACCTGCAACGGTCAGCCCGTGACGCTCCCGCATGACGCGATGATCCATGAAAAGCGGGACGCCAAAAATCCCAGCGGCAGCGCCCAGGCGTTCTTTCCCGGTGGGGCGTATGTCTATGAAAAGACCTTTACCGCGCCGGAGGGGTTTGAGAACGGGCACCATGTGCTTGAATTCGAGGGCGTCTACAAAAACGCCAGAGTGTCGGTCAACGGGAAACCGGCGGGCGGCGCGGCGTATGGGTACATACCGTTTTTCATAAATCTGGATGGGCTTCTCAAAACCGGCGAGAACGTCATCCGAGTGGAGTGCGAGAACCGGGATCAGCCGGACTCCCGCTGGTACTCCGGCGCGGGCATCTACCGCCCGGTGTGGCTCTGGCAGGGACCGGCGGAGAGCATAGAGCCGGAGAGCGTGAAAATCAGCACAGTCACGATTGATCCCGCCGTCATCCGCGTCCAATCTCCAAAGCCGGTGACAGTGGAGGTGGATGGCGTTAGCGGCCAGGGGACGGATTTCACCCTTACCATCCCCAACGCTAAACTGTGGAGCGCGGAGACGCCAAATCTCTATACCGCCCACGTCACCAGCGGCGCGGACAGCCAGGACATCCCCTTCGGTATCCGACAGATCACCTGGGACAACAAGGGCCTCTATGTCAACGGCGTCCCCACCCTTCTGCGGGGCGGCTGCGTCCACCACGACAGCGGCATCCTGGGGGCGGCAACCTACGACGAGGCGGAGTACCGCCGTGTGAAAATGCTGAAGGAGGCGGGCTTCAACGCCATTCGCTCCTCCCACAACCCTTGCTCCCGCGCCCTGCTGGACGCCTGCGATAAACTGGGCGTGTATGTCATGGACGAGGCGTGGGATATGTGGTACAACCACAAGAACAAATTTGACTACGCCTCCCAATGGCGGGAGAACTACAAGTCCGACCTGCGGGCCATGGTGGACCGGGACTACAATCACCCCAGCGTCATCCTCTATTCCATCGGCAACGAGGTCAGCGAGCCCGCCAGAGACGAGGGCGTGGAGGTTGCACGAGAGATGGTGTCCCTGCTCCATGAGGCCAACCCCACACGGCCCGTCACCGGGGGCTTTAACCTGATGATCATCGCCTCGGCGAAGAAGGGCAAGGGCATCTACGACGAGGAGGGCGGAGGCCGGGACGAGTCCGGCGACAAGGCCATGGCGGGGATGAACTCGACCCTTTTCAACATGGTCACCAACATGGTGGGCACCGGCATGAACAAGTCCGCCAACTCCAAAAAGGCTGATGAAGCGGTGAGCCCAGTCATGGACGCGCTGGACATCTGCGGCTACAACTACGCCTCCGGGCGTTACCCCATGGACGGCAAGCTCCACCCGGACCGGCTCATCTTCGGCAGCGAGACCTTCCCCCAGGACATTGCGAAGAACTGGGAGATGGTGAAGAACTACCCCTATCTCATCGGAGATTTTATGTGGACGGCCTGGGACTACCTGGGCGAAGCGGGTCTGGGGGCCTGGGGCTATACCCCGGACAGCAAGGGCTTCAACAAGCCCTATCCCTGGTTGCTGGCGGACACCGGGGCTATGGACATCCTAGGCGACCCCAACGGGGAGCTGTTTCTGGCACAAGCCGCATGGGGACATCTGGACGCGCCCAAGATTGCCGTTCAGCCTATCAACCACGACAGCAAACCTGCCAAAATGGTCTGGCGCGGCACCAACGCCATCCCCTCCTGGAGCTGGCGGGGATGTGAGGGGAAGAAAGCTGTTATTGAGATTTATTCATGTGAGCCCATAGTCGAGCTATTTCAGGACGGCAAGTCCCTTGGAAGGAAGAAAACCAAGCTTTGCAAGGCGGTATTCAAGACAGCCTATCACCCCGGCAGGCTGGAGGCGGTAAGCTTTGATGCCTCTGGGCGGGAAATGGGGAGGAGTATTCTCACCTCCGCTGACGGGGCCTTGCGACTCACGGTCGCGCCGGAGGTTCTGGAGGCTGGAACCGGCGAGATCGTATACATCCCCGTGTCCATCACAGATGCGGACGGTGTGGTAGAGTCCAACGCGGACAGTGCCGCTGCCGTCACCGTGGAGGGCGGCGAGCTTTTGGCCTTCGGCTCCGCCAACCCACGGACAGAGGAACGGTTCGACGCGGGGAAATACACCACCTACTACGGCAGGGCGCTCGCCGTTGTCCGCATGGGCGCGGGAGATTTGACAGTCACCGCCTCCGACAGTAAAATGACCGCAAGCGCCGTTATCAAGCACAAGGGAGGTACACTATGAAAGCCAACCATTTAAGAACGGAATATCTTGAAAACCCCATCGGTTTGGGAAATCCCCGGCCGCGCTTTTCCTGGCTCTGTGAGGGCGGCGTCACTCAGACGGCGTATCAGATCACGGCGGTACGGGACGGCGAGAAAGTCTGGGATACCGGGAAGGTGCAGTCTTCCCACATGACCCACATTCCGTATGAGGGCGAAGTCCTTCACAGCCTGGACCGGGTGGAGTGGACCGTCACCCTCTGGGATGAAAACGGTGTCCCCGGCGAGCCAATGAGCGCGTCCTTTGAGCTGGGACTTCTGGAGCCCACCGACTGGAAAGCCCAGTGGATTAGCGGCATCGTCGCACCCAAAAAAGGCAGGAGATACCCGGTGGACTGCTTCAAAAAGGAGTTTTCCGCGAAAAAGGCCGTAAATCGGGCGCGGCTCTACGCCACGGCCAGGGGCGTCTATGATGTGACCCTCAACGGTGCCCGGCTTGCGGAACACATCCTGGCCCCCGGCATCACGGACTACCGGAAGCGGATCCAGGTCCAGACCTACGACGTGACGGCGTTGGTGGCGGAGAGCAACGCTCTTGAGCTCCGGCTGGCCGACGGCTGGTTCCGGGGCAGCTCGGCGGCCTACGGCGTGGTGGATGTCTACGGACGGCAAACCAGCGTGATCGCGCAGCTTGAAATAACCTATGAGGATGGAACCACCGAAACCGTGATTACCGACGAGACTTGGGCCTGGTCCAACGACGGGCCCATCCGGTTCGCGGACCTGAAGGACGGCGAGGTGTACGACGCCCGGATGACACCAACCTACCGGGGCAACGCCAAGGTGGTGGAGGGGCCGAAGGGCATGGAGCTTTGTGCCTCGGATAACGTCCCCGTCCGGGAGCACGAGCGGTTTGCCCCCACCAGGGACGGGCAGATCCTGGACTTCGGGCAGAACATCGCCGGATATTTGGAATTTACCGTGAAGGGGCGGCCCGGCCAGATGTTCACTCTCCGCATGGGCGAGGTGGTACACGACGGCCATGTGGACCTCTCCGGCATCCAGGAGCGAAAGCCCACAGGCGGCTGGACTCAAACGGCCATGCTGAAAAAGCTCCTGACGGGCAAGGCCCCCGGCGAGACGGTGGGGACGCCTTTGCAGGAAATACGCTTCACCTGCTCCGGTGGCGTGGATCATTATAAGACCAGCTTTGCCGTGTTCGGCTTTCGGTACGCGGAAATCATCGGCGAGGTGGACTTTGAGAATATCTCCGCAATCGCTGTGTACTCGGACATGGAGCGGACAGGCTCATTCCAATGCTCCGATGCGCGGGTGAACCGCCTCTTGGAGAACACCCTCTGGAGCATGAAGGGCAACTTCCTGGACATCCCCACCGACTGCCCCACCCGTGAGCGGCTGGGCTGGACCGGGGACGCGCAGATCTTCTTCGACACCGGCGCGTATCTCATGGACACCGCCGCCTTCTTCCGCAAGTGGCTTCGGGACATGAGAGACTCCCAGTACAAAAACAGTCTTCTGTCGGCGGTGCTGCCCTACGAGGGCGTGGAGATGATGTATAAGTCCACCGGCTCCTCCGCGGGCTGGGCGGACGCGGTGTATCTCATCCCCTGGCGGTATTATCTGCGGTACGGCGACAGGGAAATGCTTGAGACCTGCTGGCCCATGATCCGCAAATTCGCGGAATACCTCTTAAAAAGCGTGGATAAGGACGGCCACTATGAGAAGGGCATCCACCTGGGCGAGTGGCTGGAGCCGGAGGAGTTCCGGGACCAGGTCTACGGGGCCCAGGCCAAGCACCCGGAGGAGTGTACGGCGTATCTGTACCTGGCTATGACCACCATGGCTGAAATCGCCGAGCTTTTGGAGCCGGAATATGCGGTCAAGCTCCGTCAGGCGGCGGAGAGGGCAAAGTCTGTCTACCCGAAATACGCCGAGTTGGACACTGACCGGCAGGCCAAGCTGGTGCGTCCCCTGGCTCTGGGTCTCCTGGACGGGGAGACGAAGAAGAACGCCCAAGCCCGTCTCAAAAAGGCGGTGGAGAACTACAACTACCGGGTGGGCACCGGCTTCCTCTCCACGCCGTTCCTGCTCCCGGTGCTGACGGAGGCGGGGGAAATTGAGACGGCCTACAAGATGCTCCTGAACACCGAAAAACCCGGCTGGCTTGTCGAGGTGCTGGACGGGGCCACCACTGTATGGGAGAACTGGGAGGGCGATTTGAGCCAGAACCACTATTCCCCCGGCGCCGTGTGCCAGTGGCTGTTCGACACCTGCGCGGGCATCCGGGTGACCGGCGAGCGGAGCTTCCGTATCGCTCCCACCCCCGGACCGGGCCTTGATCACGCATCGGCGGAATATTTGAGTCCCTACGGCCCGGTCAGCTCCGCCTGGGAGCGGACAGAGAGCGGCACACATTACAAAATCGCCGTCCCCGCCAACTGCACAGCGCAAATCTGCGTCGGCGGCAGGACGGAGACGGTGACAGCGGGGGTGTACGAGTATGACGAATAACAGTATAAAACCCGGCAAGCCCTGGCTGGATACCCAGGGCAAGCCCATCCAAGCCCACGGCTTCTCCGTCTTCTGGAATGAGGCGGAAAAGCTGTGGTACTGGTACGGCGAGAACAAGGAAAAGACTGTGGGGGGCAAAAAGAACACCGTCTGGCACTGGGGCGTGCGGCTCTACACCTCCCCGGACCTGATGAACTGGACGGACCGGGGACTCATCATCCCGCCTACGCCCGACGACCTGACAAGTCCGCTCCACCCCACCTACTGCATGGACCGGCCCCACATCCTCTACTGCAAAAAGACCGGAAAATATGTGGCGTGGCTGAAGATCATGGGCGGCGAGGTCAGCCAGTTCATGTCCGTGCTGACGGCGGACAAATTTGAGGGGCCTTACACTTTCGCCCGTAAGATCTACAAGCCTCTGGACATGGACACCGGCGACTTCTGCCTCCACGCCGACCCCGACGGCAAAGCCTACATATGGTTCGAGCGGCCCCATTTCCAGCTCATCTGCGCCGACCTCACCGACGACTACACCGGCGTGACGGGCAAATACAGCGTCCACTACGACGGCCTCCTGCCGCCGCTGACGCGGGAGGCCCCCACCTACTTTGAGCACGACGGCAAGCGGTATCTCTTTACCAGCGGCACCAGCGGGTATTACCCCAATCCCTCCAAGGTCTGCGTCTTCACGGACCCACACGGGGAGTACCGGGACCTGGGCGACCCATTCCTTGGGGATAAGAGCAACACCAGCTTTTCCTCCCAAATCACATCGGTCATCCGCGTCCCCGGCACCGAGAAGTATATCGCCTGCGCCGACAGGTGGATGCCCCAGTGGTATGTGAAGCCCATGGCAAAGCAGATCATAGCCGGCATGGAGCGCCACTTCAAAAACTACAAGCCAGACACAAGTCCTCGCCCGGTGACGCCCCTACCTGGCACGCTCCAGACTCACACGGAAAACACCGCCGCGTCCCGTTATGTCTGGCTGCCCATAGAGTGGCAGGGCGAGAAGCCCGTCATCCGATGGGTGGACGAGTGGAAACCGTAATAACGACTTACGCCACATTTCCGCAGGAAGTGTGGCGTAAACCTCTTTCAGAGCGGAAATGTTGTTGTTTGCTTTCGGGAAAACAGTATAATAAACTTATGAAACTAAAAAACACAGGAGGGTTTTACCATGATTCTCGACAGAAACGAAAACAAAGAAGTTGTTGTCCTTTTGGGCGCCGGCAGCATGGGAACAGCCATCGTCCGCCGCATAGCCGCAGGAAAGAAAATTTTGCTGGGTGACATCAGCGAAAAGGCGCTGGAGCGGGTATCCCGTGAGTTCACCTACGGCGGGTACGATGTGGAGACGCAGATCGTGGACGCCTGCGACGAGCAGTCCATCCGGGCATTTGCGGCAAAGGCCGCCTCGCTCGGCCCGGTGATGTACTACATCCACACGGCGGGTGCGTCTCCCAGTCAGGCAAGCCCCGAACACATCATCAAGCTGGACCTGATCGGTACCTCCTATGCCATTGACGCCTTTGGCGAAGTAATGGCGCGGGGCGGCGCGGGCCTCATCGTCTCCAGCCAAACCGGGTATATGCCCCATGCGCTTACCGCCGAGGATGAGGATGCCCTTGCCATGACGCCCACGGCCCAGCTCGCCTCCCTCCCTTGTCTTGACGGCTCCAAAACACCCAACTCCGGCGCGGCCTACATCGTTTCCAAACGGGTGAACCAGCTTCGCGTCCGCACGGCGGCGGCTACCACCTGGGCGGATCGGGGTGCCCGGATCAACACCATCAGTCCCGGTATCATCGTAACGCCGCTGGCCTATGACGAGTTCAACGCGCCGGGCAACACCTATCAGAACATGATCGACCGCTCCGCCGTTCGCCGCGCCGGAACATCGGACGAGATCGCGGCGGCGGGCGCGTTCCTGCTGGGGCCAGACGCCGGATTTATCACGGGGACTGATTTGCTCATCGACGGCGGCGTGATCGCGTCGCTAAAAAGCGGGCGGTTCAATCTCCGCGTCAGGTAAAAACGGTTTGTAATCAAAATAATAAACTGAGGAGGTTAGACGGTGAAATTGCGATATAAATTCTTGTCGGTTATTATTGCCTGCCTGATGATGGTCGGGATTATCCAGCCAGCAATGGCGGCGGACAGCACCGGCTTTACGGATGTTGACCCGGATGCCTGGTACGCGGATGCGGTGGCTTGGTGCAGAGAGAATGAGATCATGAGCGGGACATCTGATACGGAATTTTCCCCCGATGCGCCCATGAGCCGCTCGATGCTGGCCACAGTGCTCTGGCGCATAGAGGGCAGGCCGGTCGTGAACTATTACATGGATTTCTCCGATGTGGAGGAAGAGAACTGGTACACCGAGGCGGTGCGCTGGGCGGCCTCTGAGCGAATCATTGACGGTTACGGCGGAGGCGTGTTCGGCACCAATGACCCCGTGACCCGTGAGCAGCTTGCCACGATCCTTTGGAGATACGCCGACAGTCCCACCGCTGAGCCCGGCGACGCCTTTGCCGATGAAGCGGACGTTTCCTCTTTCGCTGTTACCGCTGTCCGCTGGGCCAAGGCGAACAACATCATCAGCGGTGTGGGCGGAAACCACTTTGATCCCAAGGGCGGCGCGACCCGCGCCCAGGTCGCTGTGATTCTGTACCGCTATCTCGCCGGGAAAACGGGCGGGGAACAGGACGCGAGCAAGGTCTTGGTGGCCTATTTCTCCCGGACGGGAGAGAACTATTCCGTGGGCACCATCAGCGAGGGCAATACGGCCGTAATCGCCAAAATCATCGCCGAGGAAACCGGCGCGGACCTCTTTGAGATCAAGCCGGTCACGCCATATCCCGACGACTATCAGGAGATGCTGGCCGTAGCCCAGCGGGAGGCAAGCGAGGATGCCCGACCCGCGATCTCCGGGACGGTCTCTGACATGGACGGCTACGACACCGTGTTCATCGGCTATCCTATATGGAACGGCGATATGCCCAAAATCGTTTAAACCTTCCTGGAGAGTTACGACTTTACCGGAAAGACTGTCATCCCTTTCAATACCCATGAGGGCAGCGGACAGGCCGGGACACAGAGGACCATCGCGTCTATGCTTGCGGGGTCTACGGTCCTCGATGGCCTTGCGGTCCGGGGATCAACAGCGCAGAACTCACGCGGCGAGGCCAGGGAAACCGTCCGCAAATGGCTGGATGGGCTTGACCTTGGCATCGAAGCCCCCGCGGACAGTGAGGCCCAAACCGGTGTGTTTGACCTGGAGAGCGGCACGGTGCTTTTGAACAGCGGTTATACCATGCCCATCCTTGGGATCGGGACCTATACCTTATCCCAGACCGAGGCGGAAAACTCCGTCTATTGGGCGCTGAAGGCCGGTTTTCGTCTTATCGACACCGCCCGCATCTACGGCAACGAGGAGGGCGTTGGCCGGGGCATCCGGCGGGCCATCGACGAGGGAATCGTGACCAGGGAGGACATTTTTGTCACCACGAAGATGTGGACAGCGGATTATAACAGCGGTGAGAGCGCCATTGACGCCTCCCTTGACCGGCTGGGGCTGGACTATATTGACCTGATGATCCTGCACCACTCCCAGCCCAGCAACGATGTGCAGGCTTACAAGGCAATGGAAAAGGCTGTGGAGGAGGGAAAACTCCGCTCCATCGGCCTGTCCAACTACTACACCCCGGAGGATTTTGACCGGCTGGTAAACGCCACGAGCATCACGCCGGCGCTTCTGCAAAACGAGACGCACCCCTATCATCAAAGTACGGATATGAAGGAGCATCTGGCGCAGTACGGCACGGTGCTGGAGTCTTGGTTCCCCCTGGGCGGGAGAGGCCACACTCAGACGCTGTTCAATGACGAGACTATTTCAAGCATTGCCGCCGCCCACGGCAAGTCCTCCGCCCAGGTCATCACACGCTGGCACTTGCAGGCCGGCAATATTGCCATTCCCGGCTCCAGTAACGAGGACCACATCAAGGAGGATTTCGATGTCTTTGATTTTGCGCTCACCGAGGACGAAATGGCGCGGATGACCGCCCTTGATAAAAATGAGCGGTTCGCCAGTTATTGAGGAACCTCTGAACAAATCGCCGCACCGATTCTGGCGGCATCTTTTCCGCCATATTTCGTCAAAAAATTTTGAAATACACAAAGTATGTCTGCAATTTTTTGCCTTCATCTGGCGAAAAATCTGCTCGCCATTATCGGCACTTCGACTTATTCAGATGTTCCTAAAAACAGGAGGTCATTATGGCTAAAACATTGATCGCGTACTTTTCCCACGCGGGACAGAATTACTCCCACGGCGGGATTCGGAACCTGCCTGTGGGCAACACCGAGGTCGTTGCGAAAAAGCTCCATACCATGCTGGGAGGCGACCTGTTTTATATTGACACGGTACAGAAATATCCCGACGACCACATGAAGAAAATCGAGATAGCCAAACGGGAATATGAGCAGGACGCCCGCCCGGAGCTGACGGCACGGGTGGAGAACATAAACGAATATGATACAGTAATTCTGGCGTTCCCCAACTGGTGGGCGACCATGCCCATGGCGGTGTTCACCTTCCTGGAGAGCTACGATTTCTCCGGCAAGACCGTATGTCCGCTCATCACTCACGGCGGCAGCGGCTTTTCGGGTTCCCTCCGGGATATAGCGCGGCTCTGTCCCAACGCGAAAATGACAGAGGGGCTTGCTATAAACGGCGACAACGCCGCGACCTGCGATAAAGACCTTGAAAAATGGGTAAAGAAAATCGGTTTGAAATAGGAGGAAGAAACATGGAACAGACGTATCTCACACTCAACAATGGAGCAAAGATTCCGCAATTCGGTATGGGCGTTTATCAAGTGCCGGAGGGGGAGGCGACCAAGCAGGCGTGCCTTTCGGCGCTTCGCATGGGCTATCGCCACATTGACACCGCCCATGCCTATCAGAATGAGCGCAGCGTCGGCGCGGCTGTTCGTGAGAGCGGCATTCCCCGCGAGGAAATTTGGGTCACTTCCAAGCTCTGGCCGTCCGAGTACGGCGAGGGAAAAACCATGGCGGGTATCGACAAAATGCTCTCCCGCCTGAATATCGGTTATATCGACCTCTTGCTTTTGCATCAGCAGGTGGGCGATTATATGGGCGCGTGGCGCGACATGGAGAAGGCTGTCGCACAGGGAAAGGTGCGCTCCATCGGACTTTCCAACTTTGAATCCCAGCGGCTGGAGGAAGTCTGCGAAGCGGCGACCATCAAGCCCGCTGCCCTGCAAGTCGAGTGCCATCCCTACTATCAGCAGAATGAGCTGAAAAAACGCCTTGCGCCTTACGGTACGGTGATCGAATCGTGGTATCCCATCGGCCACGGCGACGCGGGGCTGATAAACGAGCCGGTATTTACCGAGCTTGCGAAGAAATACAGCAAGACCAACGTGCAGATCATTCTCCGCTGGCACATTCAGGCGGGCAACGTGATCTTCCCGAAATCCACTAATCCGCAGCATATCCGGGACAACTTTAACATCTTCGATTTTGCGCTGACCGCGGCGGAAATGAATAAGATTGCGGCGCTTGACTGCGGAAAACGGTTCTATCACTCCACTCTGGAGGAACAGGAGCGCAGCTTTTCCCTCTGGGCTCCGGCAGACTGAAGCAGACCATGCGGGCGGGTGAAAAGATGAAACCCAAAAAGATCGTCAAAATCATCATAGACACGGCCATGCTCATTCTCCTGCCCCTGCTCATGGCGTATTCTCTCATTGGAGAGGCGGCGCACGAATGGCTGGGGCTTTCCATGTTCCTGCTGTTTATTCTGCACCACATCATGAATCCGGCGTGGTTGAAAACGCTTTTCAAGGGGCGCTATACACCGCTGCGAATCTATCTCACCGGCGTCAATGTCCTCCTTTTGATTGTTATGGTTTTGCAGCCGGTCAGCGGGATCGTAATGTCGAAGCATATATTCCGCTTTTCCAATATTGGCGGTATGTCCCTTGCCCGGACGGTCCATCTGCTTCTGGCCCATTGGGGATTTCTCCTGATGTCCGTCCATGTGGGCAATCACGCCGGGTCACACCGCGCGGGGAAGAAAAAGGGCGTTGCTGTCCTATTATGGGCGGTCGCCATCGCCGTGTCGATCTATGGGACATACGCATTTGTAAACCGCGATATGGCTTCCTATCTATTTTTGAAGAATCAGTTTGTTTTCTTTGATTTTGGTGAGGCTCGGCTGCGGTTTATGGCGGACTACGCCTCCATGATGTGCCTTTTTGCCTGTATCGGCGCTGCCCTTTCCAAAGGGCTGAAAAGGCTGAAGCCGCCGAAACGAGGTGTTTCAAACGATGAATAGAGCTTTGAATACGATCCATTCTGCCGGGGGAGCAAAACGGGCCTGCACAAACTGCGGCAGATGCAAAGCGGCGTGTCCCGCGGGCATCGACATTCCCGCGATCATCAAGGGCGAAATAAAGCTGTTCTCAGATTTCACAGGGCCGGAGGATTGCATCGAGTGCGGTGCCTGCACTGCCTGTTGCCCGGAAAAAATTGCGGTAAAGGATCTCATGCGGGAGCTTGCCATGCAACAGTGCCGGCATAGGAGCCTCCCGGCCTATGTAAGCGCATTGAGATAGAGGAAAAGGAGGCTTTGCGTATGAAAAAAACAATTTCGTGGATTTTAGCGGTATGCCTGCTACTCCTTATGACGGCTTGCGGAGCGGAGCCGTCTGCCGGTCACGACAACTCTGATCCGCCGTCATCTTCGGGGCAGGAGGAAACTCCTGCTTCTTCCGACACAACGGAACCGTCCACTCCGGCAGATGCACCCTCAGAAACGCCGGAACCGTCCGAAACCAGTAAAGAAGGCTCAGTCGTCTATTTCACCTCCGATATTTCCCCGGAGGGGATGCTGGCCGTCTTTGAAGCTCTTGGCTGGACGCCCACCGGCAACGTAGCGGTGAAGCTGTCCACCGGTGAGCCTCCCGCAAGCAATTATCTCCGCCCGGAGCTGATAAAAGATGTGGTGGAGGCTGTTGACGGTACGATCGTTGAGTGCAACACCGCCTATGGCGGTTCCCGTTCCGAAACGGCCATGCACTATCAAGTGGCGGAGGATCACGGCTTCACGGCCATCGCGGATTTTCAGATTCTTGACGAGGACGGCTCCATGACCCTCCCGGTCAACGGAGGAACTGTGCTAACGGAAAACTACGTCGGCGCGGCGTTTGGCGATTATGATTCCTACGTCGTCCTCTCCCACTTCAAGGGCCACGCTATGGCGGGCTTTGGCGGAGCCATCAAAAATATCTCCATTGGCCTTGGCTCCAGCGAGGGAAAGTGCTGGATTCACAGCGGAGGCAAAAGCCTGTCCAGTCCCTGGGGCGGCGATCAGACCGCTTTCACCGAGTCCATGGCGGAGGCGGGAAAGTCCGTGTCCGATTACCTTGGGAACGGGGAGCGAATCATCTACATCAACGTCTTGAATAATATCTCCATCGACTGCGACTGCGACGGAAACCCCGCCGAGCCGGACATCCACGACATAGGCATTTTGGCATCCGACGACCCGGTTGCCATCGATCAGGCCAGTATCGACCTCTGCTTCGCCGCCGAGGGCAGCGAGAGCTTACAGCAGCGCGTGGAACGGCAAAACGGACTTCACACGCTGGAACACGCCGAGGAAATCGGCTTAGGCAGCCGCACCTACGATTTGGTGAACATAGATGAGTGAGGTCGTCGAGGTTCTGCAAAGAGAGTTTGTCTACATTCAATATTACTTCTTGCTCCAGCTCCGGCAGATTGCCGGTTACTGGATTCTCGGTATGGTCGTCGGCTCCCTTGTTTCGGTGTTCGCAAAGGACACCATCCACGGAGCCTTTGACCGTATCCGGGATAAGAAGTGGGGGCTGTGGGGCGTTGTCCCGGCAAGCCTTCTCGGTGTTGCCTCCCCGCTTTGTATGTACGGCACGATCCCCATTGCGGCATCCTTTTCCAAACACGGGATGCGGCACGACTGGCTGGCGGCATTTATGATGTCCAGCGTGCTTCTGAATCCCCAACTTATCATGTATTCCACCGCTTTGGGCGTGACGGCGCTCGTGATCCGCATCGTGTCCTGCACGGTCTGCGGCATTGCGGCAGGCATCATGGTACATATTTTCTACAAGGACAAGCCGTTTTTCAACTTCGAGGGCTTTGAACCGAGGGCAAGCCACGATACCCACCCAAACCTGTTTCTGCGGTTTCTGTTCAACCTCGGCAGAAACATCAAAGCGACCGGACTGTACTTCCTGCTGGGCGTACTGCTTTCCGCCCTGTTCCAACGGTACGTCCCTGCGGACAAATTCGCCGCTCTGTTTGGCAAGACCAACGAAGGCTTTGGCGTTTTGATGGCGGCCACCATCGGCGTACCGCTCTACGCCTGCGGCGGCGGGACGATCCCGCTAATCCGGGAGTGGCTGGCCATGGGTATGAGCATGGGCAGCGCCTCGGCCTTTATGATAACTGGGCCGGCGACAAAGATAACAAACCTCGGCGCGCTGAAAATCGTGCTGGGAATGAAAAGGTTTCTACTGTATATCGCCTTCGTCATGGCATTTTCGCTGGTGACGGGGATAATTGTAAACACCGTCATATAAAAATCACGACGATGGCATTAGCCGAGGTTGTGATTTTTGAGTATTGGAGAATCTGTGAACGCGCATCCTCATGAAATTATTGCGGGGACCGCGGTGGAACCATGGTCCTCCACCTGCAGGAAGAAGGGCAAGGGTGTGCACCACCCATTTCACTTGTAAGAGCCGGACGCTTAACTGACAAGAAACGCTCAAGCCTGCTTTCAACAGTCGTAAGACTGGGAAAGCAGGCTCATTTTATGCCCTTGAGTCTGGCCGGGAGCTTCCTATTGGAAACTTCAAATCCAACCGGCGCTTCGAACTTGGCGTAAGCCAGCCGGTGGTATAGAAGCGTATAAATCGGCTTCTCAAAAAAATTTTTTCAAACAGGGTTATAATTTTCAAAAAAATTCGGCAATAGGGGAGTGTGAAGGTAATTGACAAGCCTGGACGGGGTCAGCGGCGGGTGCGCCATGCCCCATCCGCTTTAAACTGGATGAGCGCCCGTATTCTTCTTCAAATTTTTTTCAGAGAGGGGTTAACTTTGGCGTTTCTTTTGTCCGTTGTAAAGTGAGAGGGAGTTATGGCCCTTATACTGCTCCATACCGGAGAGATGTTTGAGGGGGGGTATACAAGCCTTCGCTCGCCGCCCCGTCTCTTTCTCTTTCAAAAAATTTTTCGGAGAGAGGTTGTGATTTGCGGATTTTTTGTCCGTTGTTGGGTGAAGGGGGCAATGATTCCCATTGTGTTCAGTACCGAAAAGCAGTGACCAAGATAAATCGAGAAAAAATTTCAAAAATCTCTTGGTCACTTGCGGATTTTTCGGGATGGATAATAGAGGGGTAAATTTACCCTGCTGTTCTTTGACAATTTCATATCCGGCAACTGGATAACTTTAGCGGACGGTCCCTTGACGGGGACAGCGGCGGGCGGATGCGCCAAGACCTTCCTGTGCAGACTTCTGCATAAAAAGACGGCCTTTAAGGAAGCGAGCGTGTACCCATCCGAACCGCACCGGCTTTGGCAAGCCGCGCCACGACCCCGTCCGCCTACAATGATACCCCTGCCCAGCCACAGACTCAAGCAATGGGGGCAGCTCGGAGAGATCCTCGGAGGGGTGAGATTCCCGGTGCGTGTCGCCAGACGCGGTCCAGTTGTACGCCCTTGGCCTCGGGAAGTAGTGTCGAATGGAGGCTGTAAGAAGTAAGAAGTAAGTATCAAAAAAACAATCAGGGGACCGCTCTGTGTTTCGGAGTGGTCCCCGAACACATTCTGATTTACAGAAGGGATGATAATGAAAAAACAAATTTACCACAGCATAGATGACCTTCCTGATTTCTGCACGGTCTCGGACTTCTCTGTTCTCTTCGGCGTCTCCCGCGCCACGGCCTACCGTATGGCGGCCCAAGGCAATATCCCCTGCATCCACATCGGCAGGCGCGTGGTGATGTCCAGAGAACACATCCGGCGCTGGGCAGATCAGGCGGCGGGGATGGGGGCGGGATGATGGCGAGAAGCGAAAAGGGAACCGGCAGCCTTTATCAGGCCAAGGACAAGACTTGGGTCTATCAATACAACGAGGACGGCAAACGCAGGACCAGACGGTTCAAGAAGAAAGCCGAAGCCCGTCTCTTCATCGAATCCCTCAACAAAGCCAACGCCACCTTGATCTCAAGAGCCTCTATCGGTCCTTCCCCCGTAAGGACAGCCGGCGTCATTACTGTGGGCGACTGGTTCGACCGCTGGCTTGAGACATACGCCAAGCCCTCGGTCAAGCTCTCCACCTACTGCAGTTACGAGTTGTATATCCGCGCACACATCAAGCCCGTGATCGGCGAGAAGTACATGAACACCATCACCGCTGATGAGCTGCAAGAGTTCTTCAACGACCGCGGCGCAAACGGCAACCTCCAGCGACAGGGCGGCCTGTCTCCCAAGACGCTGACCAACATCCGAAACATGATGCACATCGCCTTCGACCAAGCGTTGAAGAACGGCATGATCACCGTCAACTTCGTCGAGAGCGTCCGCCTCCCCAAAGCGGAGAAAAAAGAGATGCGCGTCCTGGACCGGGAGGAACAGTCCCGTCTCGTCGCCGCAGCACGTCTCGCCCCGGAGCCCGCCGCCTTCGGTATCATCTTCGACCTGTTCACGGGTCTGCGGATCGGTGAGCTGTGCGGCCTCAGATGGAAGAACGTCAACATGGACGACCACTCCATCAAGGTATGCGAGACAAGGAACCGTCTCCCCAACTTCGACAACACCATCGAGACATCTACCAGCGTGAGGACTGTGGAGAGTACTAAGACCTCCAGCTCCCGCAGAACGGTCTACATGACCGACAGCCTCTATAAAGATTTCCAGCAGTACATGAACATCCAACTGTCCATAAAGAAACAGTACCCGTCCTACAACCCGGACGGGTACGTGTTCTGTCAGGAGAACGGCGACCCCTACGAGCCGCGGACCTA
>CANQXK010000032.1 GCA_947627715.1 uncultured Oscillospiraceae bacterium | reverse complement strand
TGAACCGCCGTGTACGGAACCGTACGCACGGTGGTGTGGGAGGTCGGCCCCGTCAGGGGCCTCCTACCCGATTATATAATAATCAGGCTCAAAACCCCAGTAGTCAATTCTCAGAAATTAGTAGTCGAAAAGTAGTCAACGGCGCCATTTTTTCACTCTCTGCAAATCCGAAATCCCTTGCGCCGCAACGGGTTTGACCGCAATCGCTCACACAATCGCCGGGAACGTCGGAGTCTGACACTCTATCCAGCTGAGCTACGGGCGCATTTGGTTGACACAAGTAGTAATATAACAGATTCGCACTGAAATTTCAAGAGCAAATCAGATTTTTGGAAGAGATTTTTTGACGTCAAGGGTTTCTGCGTTTTAACAGTATGGCTGCTGTATAGAGAACGATGGGGAAAACCGTGGCGGCAAGGATGCCCGCTTTCAAATCGTTCCCCGAAAGGCCGGATACCAGCCCGGCAAATGTGGGACCCGCCGAACAGCCCAGGTCGCCTGCCAGAGCAAGTAAGGCGAACATTGCCGTGCCGCCGCCTCGGATGAGGGCGGAGGCGCGGCTTAACGTCCCCGGCCAGAAGATTCCCACCGCAAAGCCGCAGACCGCGCACCCCAGAAGCCCGAAAAACGGGATGGGAACGAGAGCGATGCACAGATACGATGCTATACACAGAACGCAGCTGAAGGTTATGTATTTATCAAGATCGATCCTGTCGCCAAATTTCCCATAGATCAGTCTTGAGATTCCCATAAGCGTGGCAAAGGCCATGGGTCCGGCCAAATCTCCCGCTGTCTTGCTGACGCCAAGTCCCTTTTCGGCTAAAACGGACGCCCACTGGCTGACAGACTGCTCGCTGGCCCCCGCGCAGAGCATCATCAAAAGAAAGGCCCAAAAGATCTTATTACGGAAAAGCTCACGTACCGTCAGACCCTTTTCCCCAAGAGAATTTAAAGGCGCTATGGGAACCTTGAAAAAGAAAATCGTATTGGCGGCGGGAATAAGCGCCCAAATGAGCCCCAATATTCGCCAGGCTCCGATGCCGAACGCGGCGAAAAACACGGTGGATATAAGCACAACGCCCACGTGTCCCCAGCAATAGAAGGAATGTAAGAGACTCATCGCCTTTTCCTTGTTGCCGGTGGGACACGCCTCTAAAACGGGACTTACCAAGACCTCAATGAGACCGCCGCCCACAGTGTAGAGACAGACGGATATGAAAAGCCCCGCGAACGGGTCTGGCATGAGCTCCGGCAAAAAAGTGAGGAAGATAAGACCTGCCACGGCGAAAAGGTGTGCCGCGATCATGGAGACGCGGCAGCCCAAGCGGTCAATGAGCCCGGCTGACAGCGCGTCCACCAGCAGCTGCACGATGAAATTCACCATGATCAAAAGCGTGATCCTGGTCAGCGGTATCCGATAGTTTGTCTCAAAGGTCACGAAGAGAAGCGGGGCAAAGTTATTGACGATAGCCTGGACCACATACGCCACAAAGCAGGCATAGATGGTCCCCTGATAATTCTTTTTCATGGCAAATTCCAATTTATGATTTGTAGCACAACGCAAAGGAGCGGAATACGGCGGTGAAGAACGCCGGAGCCGGGATGGCCCCGTCGTGCGCACCCTTTGTTCGGGCGAATGATACCACAGGCAGGGGAGAGATGTCAACGCAAATTTCCATTTTGGGGCGGAACGGGAAAAAGAAACTAATCATTTTGCTAAAAGCAATAGAAATTTGATATATTCCTTTTTGCGGTTTGCCTAAAATAAGAGCCAGTAGAGTTCAATCATCAGAGAGGAGGAGGTTCCATGAGCGTGAAAACAGCCCAACCTTTATCGGAAAAGAAAGCAGAGCGGAAAAGGCGCGGTAAAATCGGAGGGAGCTGGAAGCACGATTTCCTAATGAACAAGTGGCTCTACATCCTGACGATCCCTGTGGTGGCATTTTTCCTCATATTCAACTATCTGCCAATGGCAGGCCTATTGATGGCCTTTGAAAACTACAAGCCCGCTCTGGGGCTTTTCAAAAGCCAGTGGGTGGGGCTCCAAAACTTTAAAGACTTCTTTATGGGGCCCAGCTTTTGGACGATTTTGAGGAACACGATGGTGATCAGCCTTTTAAACCTGGCTATCGCGTTCCCGCTTTCCATCATCTTCGCCCTGCTGCTCAATGAGATGAACGTCCTGTGGGTCAAAAAGCTCACGCAGACGGTCAGTTATATGCCCTATTTCATTTCAATCGTGGTACTGTGTGGGCTGGTGACGGAATTTTGCTCCTCCAGGGGGTTTATCACCAATCTGATGGTGTCGGTATTTCATATTCCGCGTGAGAACTTACTTACAAACCCGGATTATTTCTGGGCAATCAACCTCATATCGGACATCTGGCAAAACCTGGGTTACAGCTCCATTATCTTTGTGGCGGCTATCACCTCGGTAAATCAAGATTATCATGAGGCGGCGGCACTGGACGGGGCCAATCGGTTCCAGCGGGTTTGGCACGTGACGATCCCCTCTATTATGTCCACCATTGTCACCATGCTGATCCTCAAGTGCGGGACACTTTTGAATGTGGGCTTTGAGAAGATCCTGCTTCTATACAACCCCAGCATCTACTCCACAGCCGATGTTATCAGCTCCCATGTCCAGCGCCTTGGTATCGGTCAGGCCCAGTACGGATACGCCACGGCTGTGGGACTCTTTAACTCCGTGGTGGGGACCGTTTTGCTCTTCCTGTCCAACCACATCAGCCGCAAGTACGCTGAGACTTCCATCGTCTGAGAAAGGGGGAGAGGTAAAATGATAGAACGCAATACACCTTCCAGGATCGTCTTCAACATCATCAATTACACGCTGATGATCGGCTTCGGCCTTGCCTGTTTCATACCCTTTTGGCACGTGCTGATGTGCTCCATCAGCGACCCGCGGCTTCTTATGGGCAATTCCGGACTTGTGCTGTGGCCCCTTGGCAAGCCGACGCTGGAGGGTTACAAGCTGGTTCTCAAAAACCCTGACATATGGAGCGGATACCTGAACACCATAATCTATGTGGTTGCTACTGCCGTGGCTGGCACTGTCCTGACGGCGTTGGCGGGGTATCTGGTGTCTCGGAAAAACTTTAAGCTTGCAAAGCCCCTGGCGCTTTTTATCATGTTCACCATGATATTCAGCGGCGGAACGATCCCACTCTACATGGTGGTCCGCTCTCTTGGAATGCTAAATTCACGCTGGTCCATCATTATCCCCACGCTGATGAACGCCTACTACGTCATCATGATGAAATCCGCCTTTGAGCAGATCTCTCCGGCCTACGAGGAGGCCGCCCGCATTGACGGGGCGGGGCCGCTGACGATCCTTTTCAAAGTTTTGCTTCCTATGGTGATGCCGACGCTGGTGGTCATCATCATGTTTACGGTGATCATGCAGTGGAATTCCTGGTATCAGGCATCCATCTATCTGCCCAGGACCCGCGATATGTGGCCGTTGCAGCTTTTCATGCGGGAGGTACTGATCAACAACGACACATCTCGTATCGTCACCTCCGGGAACGAGGCCAACGCCATGGTCAACATGACAGGGAACCTTGTAAAATACTGCGTTACTGTGGTTGGCACGGCGCCCATCTTGCTGGCATATCCCTTTGCCCAGAAATATTTCGTCAAGGGCGTCACCATGGGCGGCGTAAAGGAGTGAATTCCGGCGCGGAGCCGAATCATACAAATTTCAAACAATATAGGAGGAACAACATGAAAAAGAGAATTCTTTCCCTGCTTTTATGTCTCGTCATGGCGGTCTGCCTTCTGGCGGGCTGCGGCTCCAAGGATGATGTAGACGACAGCGAGCTTATGACCGTGACCATCTTCCAGCAGGCAGATGATGTGACCATGGACGAGGTGGAGAATAACCCCATCTTCCAGTATTGGGAGAAGATGTTCAATCTGGACATCGAATGGCAGTTCCCGCCCCAGGGCAGCGAGCAGGAGCAGCTTACCATGATGCTGGGTACCAGCGACTACACCGACGTCATCACCTTCAGCTTCAGTACTGAAAGCTTGGAGGCCATGTACAACGACGGCGTTATCTATGACCTGACGGATTACATCGAGGAGTATATGCCCAATTACGACGCATATCTCAAGGATCCCGCCAACGCCGACGTGCGCTCTATTCTCTACAACGACGCGGGCCACATTTATAACGTCGCCACCGTGCAGGAGCACCCCATGGCTTGGGGCGGCCTTGTCTACAGGCGCGACATTCTGGAGACAATGACCGGCGGCAACATCGCTTTCCCCTCCGGCAATGACGAACCCACCACCATCGAGGACATGGACTATATGCTGGGCCTCATGAAGCAGTATTTTGACGCCGCCGGTATGGCGGTGAGCGCGCCCCTTATCATTCCTGCTGTGGGCTATGTGGCCACCGGCGAGTTCCTGAACGGCTTCGGCATCGGTGCCCTGGAGTACATCGACAACGGAAAAGTAAAGTTCGGTCTTTGCGAGGACAACTTCTACAATTACCTCACGAAGATGAAGGAGTGGTACGACAAAGGCTATCTGTACGCGGACTTTGCCAGCCGCACCCAGGATATGTTCTTCCTGCCCAACACCGAGCTTACCTATGGCGGCGCGGCGGGGTGCTGGTACGGCCTTACTGCCAACCTGGGCGGGGCCATGTCCCTGCCTGACTACGGCCTCTTTATGGATGTTCAGCCCATGGCTGCCCCGGCGGATACGGCCAACGGCATCACAACGCCTTTGGGCATTCTCCTTGACTCCGGCAGGACACAGGCCAACTCCGGCTTTGCTATCTCCACCAAGTGCAGCGAGGCCAAGCTCAAGAGGCTCCTCAAGGCCTTCGACTGGTTCTTCACTGAAGAGGGCATGACCACCCGTACTATGGGTCTCTCCGCCGAGCAGGAAGCGGGGGAGTACAAGATTTACCAGGACCTCAATCTCCCCAACGGCGTCCGCAAGGACGGCACCCGTGAGTGGGTGGACGAGGTGGCGAACGCCGCCAGTGCCGATGAATATGATGTCCCCAACGCGGACCGTATGCCCGGCGTGTCCATTCAGCTTCCCTACCGGGCCTATGAGCTGGTGGACGGTGTGAGCTACGAGGAGATCGGCGACAAGGTCTGGACAAAGTACGGCAACGCCAACACCTATCCGCTGTCCATCGCGCTGTCCCCGGAGGACAATGCCAGGGCCACCACCCTCCAGACCAACATCACCGACTACGCCAATAGTATGATCGTCAAGTTCATTATGGGCCGTGAGGAGCTGACTCCCGATACCTTCAAGGCGTATCAGGACCAGATCCACGCCCTGGGCGTTGACGAGTACATCGCCATCAAGCAGGCGGCCTATGATAAATTTATTGCCAGATAACCGTAGACCTTGAGCCTTCAGCCCCTCCCCAAAAAAGACGCCGTCTCACTTCAGGCGGCGTCTTTTCTTAAAGGGAGAATAGGTGTATAATGGATCAAAATCCCGGAAAGGAGTCCACAACATGATAAAATGGACAAGAGCGCTCTATCAGCCCAATCTGCCGCTGGATCCCTCAGGCTTTGTCACCGCATCCAAAGAGCATATCGCCTTATCCCGCCGTGCCGCGCGGGAGGGAGCGGTCCTTCTGAAAAATGAAAACGGCCTCCTGCCGCTTGATTCCGCCGCCCCTGTGGCCGTTTTCGGCAAGGGGTGTGCCGATTACGTCAAGGGCGGGGGAGGCAGCGGCGACGTGACCGTGGCCTATGTCCACACGCTTCTGGACGGCATGGAGGCGCTGGATGTCCCCGTTTATACGCCCCTATGCGATTACTACAGGGAATATGTCTCCCAAGCGTATCAAAGCGGCGCTGTCCCCGGTATGATGGCGGAGCCTGAGCTCCCGGAGATGCTTCTTGCCTCTGCCCGTGCGTATACGGATACCGCCGTCATCGTTCTCTCCCGCTTCTCAGGCGAGGGCTGGGACCGATCCGACGTGACATTTGTAGATCCGCAGAATCCCTGGGAGGACGAGAACGCCATGCCCAAACGTGCCAAACAGATTTTCGGAGGCTCCGACTGGTATCTGAGCGGCGCGGAAAAGGCGCTGATCGGGCGCGTCTGCGAGAGTTTTCCAAAGGTGGCCGTGGTACTCAATGTGGGCGGCGGCATGGATGTGAGTCTCTTTGCCGATGATGAGCGTATCTCCTCTCTGCTCCTTACATACCAGGGCGGTATGGAGGGAGGGGACGCCGTGGCGGAGCTGCTGTTTGGGCTGGATGATCCCTCCGGCAAACTCCCGGACACGCTGGCGCGGAATCTGGGCGATTATCCCTCCACGGAACATTTTCATGACTCTCCCTGGTATGTGGACTACACCGAGGATGTCTACATGGGCTATCGGTATTTCGAGACGATACCCGGCGCGAAGGAGAGGGTGGTCTACCCCTTTGGCTTTGGATTGAGCTATACGACCTTCGAGCTTATCCCTGTCTCCGCCGGGGAGAGAAGCGGGGAGATCGAGGTCAAAGTGCGGGTGACCAACACCGGCTCACGCCCCGGAAGGGAGGTGGCGGAGCTGTACTTTGAGGCCCCCCAGGGCCTTATCCAAAAGCCCAGCCGCGTTTTGGCGGCCTTTCATAAGACGAAGCTCCTGCCTCCGGGGGAGAGCGAAACGTTGATCCTCCGTTTCCCGGTCACTGATATGGCGTCCTTTGACGACACGGGGGCCGTGGAGCGCTCGGCGTGGTTTATGGATAAGGGCAGGTATCAATTCTACCTGGGCACTTCGGTCCGGGACGCCAAAAGGCTCGATTACGTCTATGAGCTTGCGGAGACTATAGTTGTGGAGCGCGTCTCCGACGCTCTTGCTCCCTCCCGGCTCGATAAACGCCTTCAGGCGGACGGCACCTTTGAGTCGGTCCCCAAGGGCGTGGACCACGATCCCAACGAGGACGCCTTGGAGCGGATGCCCAATGGCTCCGAAGAGGCTGTCGCGCCCGCCGCGCGGGGGAGGGAGCGGTATATGCTCTTCAAGCCCTTCGCCGGTAAGCCCCTCTCCGACGCGGCGGAGGGGAAGATAACTCTTGATGAATTTATCGAGCAGCTATCAGACGACGACCTTCTCCACCTTCTGGGCGGTCAGCCCAATGTCTCCGTTTCCAACACCTTCGGCATGGGAAATCTCCCGGAGTATGGCGTGCCGACCATTACGACGGCCGACGGTCCGGCGGGCTTGAGGCTCCAGCCGGAGACGGGTCTTACCGCCACGGCCTGGCCCTGCGCCACGCTTTTGGCCGCCAGCTGGGACGGGGAGCTTACAAACGCCGTGGGCGCGGCGGCCGCCGCGGAGGTGAAGGAGAACAACATCTCCGTGTGGCTGGCCCCGGCGGTGAACCTACACAGAAGTCCACTGTGCGGGCGGAATTTTGAGTACTGGTCCGAGGATCCTCTCTTGTGCGGGAAGCTGGCGGCCTCCATGGTCCGGGGAATACAGTCTCAGAACGTGGCAGCCACGGTGAAACACTTTGCCTGCAACAACAAGGAGACAAACCGAAAAAATTCAGACTCCCGTCTGAGCCAACGGGTCCTCCGGGAGCTCTACCTTAAACAGTTTGAGATCATCGTCAAGGAGGCCGAACCCTGGGCCGTCATGAGTTCCTACAACATCATCAACGGCCGGCGCGCCAGCGAGAGCCGGGAGCTTCTCACGGATATCCTCCGCTCTGACTGGGGCTATGAGGGGCTTGTCATGACCGACTGGTGGAACCGGGGAGAGCACTACAAGGAGATCCTGGCGGGGAACGACCTCAAAATGGCCACCGGCTGGCCGGATCGCGTCAGGGCGGCCATGGAGCTGGGCCTTGTGAAGCGCGAGGACCTGACGGCCTGCGCCAAACAGGTCTTGGAGCTCATACTGAAAATAGACTAAAAAATACGGCCCTCAACGGTAAACGTTGGGGGCCGAAATTTTACTCTTTTGTGGCAAGCAGGGCCATATATTCTCTGCTAGGGAGAGGACAGATGACTTTCCCACTGACACCTGAGAAAAGGGGCTTTCGCGTCATATTCCAGGCGTCGATCAGCTCAATGCGGTATGTGTTTTCAGCCGGTAAGGAAAACTCATAGATACCGGGGCAGGAACGGGAAAAATAGACAAGGATCGCCCCATCGCCGTAAACACCCCGAAATTCACGCCCGTCTAAAAGCATCCTGCGGAGCTGTGACAGAGTCATTTTTCCCGCCAGATTGCCAAAGGCTTCGTTGTGAAAATAGTCCTGTGGGGCGGCGAGAATATCCAAAAGCTCAGCATCTGAAGGATCTGTCCCACCGTAAGTGAGCGGTCCGGGCAGCCCCTCCACGAGCTTCCTTAAAAAGCCTATTCGCGCGGGACTTTCACCGTGAAGCTCACCACCCTTGCTCCACCACAGGACGTCCTCCGGGTCGAGGAACGTCTCGCCGTGGCTGGCGTATCCGCCCTGGCAGACGATTTTCCAAAACCTGTCCGTCAGCTCCCGGCCTGAAACATTTCCCCACTCCCAGGGGATGTTTCCCTCATACCGGCACTCGTCCACCATCAGGGGTTTGCCAAATTCCCGAATGACCCGGCTTACCTCGTCTACTTCCTTGAGCTGGAGGCAGATATGGGTGGTGTGGGACTCCGAAAAATTCCAGGGGATCACCATGTTGTGATTGCTGAGAAGGTGTCCGTGGGGATCTGCCTCCGAGACTGTTTTCGCGAAGAGCCGCCAGTCGTCCATGGTATATTCCATGATGTCATACTCGTTGGCAAGGCTCCACCAGACGTTGGGGAAGACGCAAAGGCGCTTGACGGCGTACCTGAGATATTTCACCACGTCGGGAACGGAAAGATGGGCAAACCCCCAGCGGTCGTAGGGGTGCAGAAGGATGACGTCTGCCTCGATGCCCATTTCCCCAGCTCGGCGATCCGTCTGCCTAACTCATCCCAAAAGGGGAGACACGGCCTTTCCATATCCCAGCCGTCGGCTGACCGCTCGAAGGGGAAAAGGGGCGGCTCATTTTTGTTGTACGGAAAGTCCTTTGGAAACACGCATAGCCGCAGCTTATTGAATGGCGAGGCGCGAAGCGTCTCCATTGTTTTGTCCACAAGCTCCTTTGGCTGGTGTATCAAGGCGTACACGGTGGTGCCAAAGGGGTAATACGGGGTCCCGTCCTCATACCGAAAGTGCGTTCCATCGGCGCGGACGGGTCCGTGGCTCCACCGTGCTATCTCATACTGACGCATTTTGCCTCAACCTCTCAAGCTTTATAAGCCCCCGCATGAGGCGAAGGACATTCTCCTGGAGCTGTCCCAGGGGAAGCCTTAAGTCCCTGACCGCCGCCTCGATTTCCCTGACGTATGTATCGTCCTCGCTTCCGGGGGTGATCCATGAGTTTCCGGCGGCGGCCATCTCCGCCACATCTGCCGAGTCGTAGCTGTTCCAGTCGGTCATGACGAAGCCCTCAAAGCCACACTCGTCAAAGAGCAGGCCCTGAATGAGCTCTGGGTCGCAGGAGGTAAAAAGCCCGTTTACGGCATTGTAGCTTGTCATCACACTGACAGGCTTGTGGATCTCCAGCGCGTATTCAAAGGCCCGGAAATAGAGCTCCCGGATGGCACGAACAGAGAGTATACTTTGATTGCGCTTGCGCCACGTCTCAGCGTTGTTGGCGAGAAAATGCTTATAGCATCCGCCCACCCCAGCGCTCTCAAGCCCCGGCAAAAGGAACCCGCCATGACGCCGGCAAGATACGGATCCTCCGAAAAATACTCCGGGTGACGTCCGCAGAGGGGATTTCGGTGGAGATTCATACCGGGGGCCAAAATGAGCTGTACCCCCAGCTCGCGGGCCTCCTCGCCGATGACGCGGCCCACCTTTTCCATGAGCTTTTTGTCAAAGGAGGATGCCAACGTCACGCCGGAGGGCATCCCGATATTGCCCTCCTTTAGATTAACGCCGCTGTTGCCGTCGGCGACGATCATCTCAGGAAGGTCAAGGCTTTCTGTCCGATAGAGCCTCCCCGCCTCGCCTCGGGCCTCCATGCGCCAGCCGTGTCCCGCGCAGATTTGAAGCCGGGACAGCGTATGAACGTCTAAACCGGCCACGAACTCCGAAAGCAGACGCTCATCTGCCATCACATCGGTAAAGGTCAACCTTCTGCCTGACCGGGGAAGAACGGAGTGGGAAAAACGCTCCACCTCCCGCCGCTTCGGCATTAACTCGTGAACGTTTTCCGCAACGCCGGAGAGTTTACCAGCGGGATATGTGTTTGCCGCGTCGCGCCGGGATAGGCGCGTAAAGGGGATGTTCGGACACATTCTCCCCCTTACCTCTCGGATCATTTTATCCTTGGGGACGGTAAAGTTCCCGATCCTCACCGCCTCCCGCATCGATCCGCCCAGGTAGACCCCGTACTCCCCGCCGCAGACCACAAAGGCGCTCCGTGCCTCGTCAAAGCTCGCCATGTGGGAGAGGGGAACGGTCAACGTCAAGCTCTCGCTTTCGTTGGGGGACAGGAGCCCGGTTTTTTCAAACGCCGCCAGCTCCCTGGCCGGCTGTTCCAGCACCCCGTTTGGCTTGGAAAGGTAAAGCTCTAACACCTCGCGTCCGGGAACCTTCCCCGCATTGGTCACCGAAACGCAAAGACGCAGCGTATTCCCGTCAAAGGCCAGCTCCTCACATTTTCGCTCAAAGCGCGTGTAGGAAAGGCCGTGGCCAAAGGGGAAGCCGTTTCTTGGAGCTTTGGGGAAGGTCTCAAAATACCGATACCCCACATAAATATCTTCTTCATAGACGGTGTTCAGCCAGGCTTCACCGTCGGAGAGAATAAGCGGACGCCCGCCGCCGGTTTCGTAAAAATTGCGGGAGACGGGATTATCTGAATACCGAACGGGCCAGGTGTCCGTGAGCCGCCCGGAGGGATTTACGCGACCGGTGAGCACGTCCATCAGCGCCCGCCCTCCCAGCATCCCGCCAAAGCCGCAGTAGAGAAGGGAGTCCACGCCGCATTTTTCCACAAAATCAAGCTCCATGGGATAGCCCACATTGAGGATGACAACGAGCTTACCAAAGCCCTGCCGCGCCGCCGTTAGAAACGCTTCCTCCTCCGGGGTGAGACGGGCCTGCCCGGGGCAAACGGAATTGTCCGTATTCTCCCCGGAGGGACGGGAGAGCACCAAAATGGCGGTGTCGGAGCGCTCCCGCGCACGCGCTAAAAGCTCCGTCGGGGGGACGGCGTCCGTCCATCGGAAATACTCGCAAAGCTCCTCGTTGAGCGTATATTCGCTCTCGCCCCGCGCCGCCTCCATGAGGCCCACGGCATAGCGGGGCGTGATTTTCCCGGCCCCCACTGCCGAGAGTCGGAAAGCGTACATACCGCTCCCAAAGAGATTCACCGTACCCGGACGTAAGGGCAGGGCGTCCCGCTCGTTTTTCATAAGAACGATACCGTCCCTTGCCGCCTCCAGGGCGATCTTCTCATGCTTGGCATACCGGGGCAGGGGAGCGGCCTTCTCCCTGGCTTTGACCGTCAGCGTGACCGGCTCCATGACGTTGCCCTCGGTGTCCTGATATCCGCTTATTTGAATTTCCGCCGTCTGTCCGTACTCACAGAGCAAACCGGAAAGCCGGAGGGCCAGCCAGCACATGGGTTTGCCATCCACGGTGAAGGAGCATACACGAGCGGGGACAAGGCGGCCTGAAGCCGTGGCGGAGCCGCTTTCTTCACACATGAGTTTTGAAAAGGACAGTACAGCGCAGCCCTCCAGACGGCGGTCAAACATGACAAATTGACTGTCCGGGTCGTTGAAATCATAGAGAAACGGTTGGGACATATCCCAGGTAAGCCTGGGGAGATCGTTGCTGCTCATAAAACCTGCCTCCGCGTTCATTGGCACGATAGCTTGATTTCCCGCTGACCGCAGTCTTCCGCTGAGATCTTGACCAGGACAGGCCCGGACTCGATCCCGGCGCGAATGACGGCCAAAACGCGCCCGTCATAGGTTTTCCAAGTGTTTTGCTGGTAGGAACCCTCTGCCTGGGGATCGGCGGAGCCAAGACCCGCCAGGGACGCCGCGCCCTCGACGGTGACGGTTACGTTCTTGGCCTCCCAGGGGCTGAGTGTGCCGTTCTCGTCTGTCAGCTCTACGGTGATATAGGCCGCGCTCCTGCCATCGGCGGAGAGGGCGGTCTTATCTGTTGTGACACGCATTTGACAGGGACTTCCAGCGGTTTTCAGGGTGAAGCGTCCGTCCTCCGCGCCGTTCGTGTAGCCCACGGCGGTAAGCTCGCCGGGGACGTAGCAGAGGGGAAATGAGACATCAAAGCCGACGGTCTCCCCGGCGGGCTTCCGGCCCAGTGAGACGCCGTTTAAAAGAAGCTCCACCTCCTCCGAGACGGAAAAGACGTGCGCCGCCGTGGGCCGGTGCTCTAAGCCGGGGAAGGTCCAGGAGGAGATCGCGTCATAATACTTCCAATCGTTGGTGTTGTCAGGAAGGCCATATTTGTCCACCCGCTCCACGCAGATGTAAGGTTCCTGACGCCGTCCGTAAGCGATCTGACGCAGGAAGCTCATGGGCCGGCGGTGGCCATTGATGTCTATGTCGCCGCAGTAGGCTAGCCTGTCCGGGTACCAACCCTGCTCGTGCCGCTCCAAGGCGTAGTGGAAGCAGGCGATACCGGCTTCTCCCAGGTAATCGTAACCCGTCCAGGTAAAGTCGCCGATGACGTGATGATTGCGCCGAACGATCCCCCAGAGCCGCGCGATGTCCGTGGGGTATGTCTCGCTTCCCACGACCACGCGCTCCGGGTGGCGGGTGTGCTCAAATTCATGGCGGGCGGTGAGGTAATTATAGCCCACCACATCAAGTTCGCAGGACACCTCCTCCATGGCCTCACTGAGTCCCGTACTTGTGGTGAAGGCATCCAGCTTGCGCTGCTCCATCTTCGCCATTGCGGCGTTCAGTGCCTCGCTTCCGGCGTTTGACGCTGTCTCGGCGTGTAGGGCGGCCTCGGTGTCCGCCATCTGGGCAGTCATTTCCTCAAGCCTGTCCGTCATAGCCAAGAATCCGCTGATGCCGCAGGTGATGAAGCGTGTGGGATCCAGAGCGCGGAGGGCATATGCCAGCGCCCTGTTTCTCCGCCCGCCGCTCCTGCGCCCGATTTCGGGAATCTCGTTGCCAAGGCTGTAGAGCGCCACGCTGGGGTGGTTGTAGTCCTTCGCGACCATCCGCTCCATGGTTTCCTTCCATTCACGGGTGAAATCCAGGGCGTAGTCTGCGGTATTTTTGGGCATCTCCCACATATCCGTAAGCTCGTCCATCACCAGGAACCCCAGCCTGTCGCAGACGTCCAGAAGGGCGGGGGAGGCCGGATGGTGGGCACTGCGGATGGCGTTGAAGCCCGCCTCCTTGAGCCTGCCCAGCTTAAACGCCTCCGAATCCTGCAGGGACGCCGTGCCGGTGAGACCGTGGTCGGCATGGATACACGCGCCCCGGAGCTTTGTCTCCGCTCCGTTTATACGAAGGCCGTGCCGGGCGTCTAATTTCAGAGTGCGGATACCGAAGGTACCCCCCGCCCGGTCAAGCTCCCGCCCATCGGCTGTGAGCACGGCGGCGTATGTATATAAGCGCGGCTCATCGGGGCTCCACAGCGCCGCGTTCTCCACAAAAAGCCGCATATGAGTCTGTGCCATCTCGCCGACAAGCAGAGAGACGGTATTCTCGCAGACGCTCTCCCGCCCGTCGGGGGAGGTGAGGGTGAGGCGAAGAACTGCATTTTGCGCGTCAGCCCCGTCGTTCTTTACGGAAATGAGCGCCGCGACTGTCGCTCCACCGTCCTCAAGATCCTCCGTCGTCAGCCGGACGCCCTGGGGCTCTATGTGAACCCTCCCGCCCTCCAGAAGCCATACGTCCCGGTAGATGCCGGAGCCGGGGTACCAGCGGGAGGCGTTTTCAAAATTGCGGGTCTGGACCTGGAGAACGTTTTCCTGACCGTACCGCAAAAAACGGTCTAAATCCGCGAAAAAGACATTGTAGCCGTATTTGTTGGATGCCACAAGCTCGCCGTTTAAATAGACAAGCGCCTGAGCCATCACACCATCAAACTCGATGATGTGACGCTCGCTTTTCCAGCTCTCCGGCGCGAAAAAGCGCTTTTCGTATGTATAGGACTTCACGGGGTAATACCCGGTCTGATTTCCGCTGGGGCAGTCGGGTATGCGCTCCTCGCAAATCTGCGCGTCGTGGGGGAGCGTCACGGGCTTTCCGGGGGCCACATCGCCAAATATCACGCCAAAAGGGTTGGGCATACCCGGCGCCACGGTCCAGTCCGTATTCCAAAGAAGTTTCTTCATTGCTTTATACCTCTGTTCTCAAATGTGATGCCGTCAAAACCTGAGCCAACCCTGGTTTACGCATCTTCCGGCGTCGTCCACCTGAGCGTCCAGACCGTCCGCAATGACCTTCCAGGTCCAGTAAAACCACCCCATGGCGTCTTTCATGCTCTCCTGGAACCCGTCGGCCACGGTGGTGTATAGATGGTCCTTCTCCGCTTTCGTCATGGAGGCCAGCCCGTCCGCCTGATTTTGGGCGTTCCACTCGCCCACGATCAGCGGCACTCTTTTGGCGGCGGCGTTGACGCGCTGACCCAGCTTTTTCAGATACTCAGAGTAGACTTCCGCGTTCCTCTCGCGGAACATGGTCATATCCGGGGTCATCAGGTAGTTGTGGGTGTCCAGCACCGCGCCGGGGAGGGCGTTTATAAAGTCGTCCCAGATGTCCAACTCAAAGGCGTCGGCAAAGACAACGGTTTTGTCCGTGTGGCGGCGGATGGCGGCGTAGGCGTCCAGATAAAACCTCTTGAGAAATTCCAGCGTATAGTTTTCGTTGTTTTTTGCCAGCTCCTTGTCCACGGGAATATAAAACTGTACGAAATTGTGGATATTCAGCGTCTCCCCGGCCTTCGTATCGTTGCACATGGGTTCGTTGAGAACGCCGATGCCCCACAGGGCCTCACGCCGCCCGTAGCGCTGGGCGATTTTTTCCAAGACCTCAACGGTAAGCTCCACATACCGGGGGCGTGTGGACCAGGTACAGATGCCGCAGATGCCGGAGTTGTCCGTACCGTTGTGACCTCCGGGGGCGGTGTGCAGATCCACCAAAATCTTAAGCCCGAATTTCTCCGCCCAGTCAAAGGCCCGATCCAGATACTCATAGCAGTGGATATATGGCCCCATGTCCTCAAAGAGAAAGAAGGGGACCGGGATACGGACGGCGTTGAAGCCCTTTGCCGCGATGTCCTCAAAATCCCGCTCGGTGATAAATTCGTCCCGGTGGACCTTCAGCCGCTCGGCGGCCCGTTCGTGCCCCAGCTCCAGGCAGAGGTACGTCTCATCCATCGCCCTGGTGCCAGAGAAAAGCGCCTCGGACATCCATTTTTCCAGTACAAGCCAATTTCCCAGATTGACCCCGCGCAGTTTTTCCATGATCATTCTCCTTACTGTTCAGATTTAGTATAGAGCCATACTTTCCCCGTGATCCCCGATAAGGCGGAAACGGGAATTTTATATCCTTCCGGGTACGCACCGGGGAGCGTCGCGGCCTCCCGCTCTAAGGTGGTGGCCACCTCTACGGCAAGCTCGTTTGCTCCGGGACGCAAAAGGGCCGTCAGGTCGTAGAGGAAGGGCGGTGCGATTTGTATCCCCGCGCTTGTGCCGTTCACAAATACCTCTACACCTTCATGGGCGTCTGTGATCTCCAAAAGAAGCTCACCGCTTTCATAAGCGAGTGTGCGCTCATAGCGGACAAACCCGGAGAAATCCGGGCGCTCCGCCGCCAGATCGTCAGGCAGGCAAACTGCCTTCTCCCCGGAGAAGTGTGGGTAATCAATGCTCCGGCAGACGGAACGCCGCCAGAGGCCGGACAAATCCTCTTTTTTGTACTCCGCAAGGTCTGGACGGGAATAAACCGGCCCGTCCGCGTCCCCAAATACAAGACAGAGGCTTTTGCCGGGGACGATCTCCGCCACGATCTCGGTTCCGCCCGGTACGGATCGGGAGGCGACGCGGTAGAGCTTATTTTCCCAGCCGTCGTATTCACACACATTTCCGATGGCAGGTATGTTCAAGGTTCCGCGCCAGGGGGAGATTCCCTCGTTTACAAAAAACCAGATGTCAGAGCCGCGTTTATATCGCAGGACGCGGATACGGTCATTTTTCGGAATGAGCCGGGCGCAGCCGGTGACACAGCCAGCGGCCCTGTCCCCAAGCTTCTCCGGCGCGACCAGGGGAAAGCCGCTCCAATCAAAGTCCCCATCCCCGTCGCAGAGAGCTTCAGGACGGTGGCCCACAAACCAAATGACAGAGCCGAGAGCCGACAACGCCATAAGTTCCCGCGCCGCCTTCAAGGGGATGTATTGGGTTCCCGGTATCAAAATAAGCTGGTACCCGGCAAGAAGTGCCTCATTTTCTCCGCTTACCACGTCCTCCGGGATAAAGTCGTAGTCGATCTGTCTGTCAAAAAGCGGCTGGGCCAGCGTCTGAAGGTCAAGAAAATTCCCAGCCCACTCCGCTGCCGCGTTATAGAGAATTGCCACGGGAGCAACAGACTGTCCTCCGTCCAGAAGCGAGGAGATACGGGACATATATTTAACAAGCTCCCCGAAGTGGCGGTACTGAGGGTTGTGGCCATGGGCGTAGAAGTGAGGCGGACAGTCCATATCCGGGTAGGGAGCGGGGTCAAAGGCGTGGGGGACGAAGCGGTTGACGCCCCGCACAAGGAAATGGTCGGCCAGATATTTCTCTAATCGGACCCCCTCGGACCAGCCGTAGTTCCCAAAAATCTCGCACATACACCGTCCGTGTTTTTTGGGATCTAGCTTTGCCGCCGACGCGCCCAATTTTCCCAGGACATAGTGGTAAAATAGCCCGTCCCTGAAGTCCCCCCAGGGCCCGGCGCACCCGTTCCATTCCCCTTGGGGCAGAACCTGATTGCCGATGCAGTCTATTCCCGCCATGTCCTGCCCTGCAAGGCCCCGGAAATAGTGACCCAGACTGCTCCCTGTGCGGGTGTGCTGATTGTTGTCCTCGATGATGTGTCCGATGTACTCCACACCATGTTCCCGGCACCAGAAGCCGATCAGCTCAGAGAAGTTTTTTGATACAAGACCGGTAACGCAATCCATATAGTCGTACCGGGCCTTGGCCGCCGTCTCCCCAGAGGGTTCCCAGAGGAGCGGGAGATTCTTTTCAAAATCCTCTCCCCATTTTTGCCGAAGAAGCTCCTCCAGCTCATCGCTCCAAGGAAGGTCGTCCAGCTCCCAGAGCCGCTTGCCGTACTCATAGAGATGGTCGTTGCCAAGCTCCGGCTCGTCGGAGAAAAAACCGACTATGGTCTTTCCAAAATCGTCCTTGTAATGGCTGTAATGCGCCTCATAGACGGTGCCCAACAGCACCCGGCAGGAGTCCCGGCTCAGCATATTGATATAGTCCCGGTGCGGCCCCCGATCATAGGTCACATGACATACCGCCCGATGCCCACCGGGGAACTCCGCAACGCTCACAACTGTGTCCCGTCCGATGGTGGGGGGATTAAGACCCTGCTCAAACCGTCCGGGACACCAGGGTAGAGCGGAGGGCGGGACGGACTCACCCGCATTCAGGAGCGTTCTTACAATGAATTTCCGGCGCAGGGAGAGATTCGCCCCGCGCAGAGCGCCGCCCGCCCAGCCGGTGGGGAAGTGTCCGTCGTCCAGTATCCAGACCTTCATGCCGCGGCATCTGGCCTCGTCCAGAAGAATATCCAGGTCCCGCCACCAGCCGGGGCCCAGATAGTCCGGGTGGGGCCGGGATTCCAGACACACCGCCCGGCACCCGGCGTTGTAAATGACGCCCATATATTCCCGCAGCGTCGCTTCGCCTTCGCCGTGGAGCCAGAGGAACGGGAAAACATTTGGCTCCAACGCGCCGGAGAGCGCCGCTTTGAGCTTACTGTCCACGAATCCCCACCTCCTGTGTCTTTATTATAGAGAATTTGCCAAAACGGATATATCAGATTTAGAAGCATTTTAGCAGATTACTAAAATCTGTCCAAATAAAAAACAAAATTTCCACTTTAAATATTAAATTCCTCATGTTATAATCGTAATATCACATAGGGGAGGGGATTACCTTGAATGTGACGGCACTGTATTATTACATAGCCCATGAGCTTCGCTCGTTCCTGCGTGTCTATGACAAGTCCTCCGATGAGAAGCAATCTTTCTCCCTACGTGTGGACGCGCGCGATATAGTCACGCCGGAGCTGGAGAAGCGACTTCTCACTTTGGCGACGCGCGAATACCCTGTGCTTGTCCGTATAAACGGCGTCATGCTTTTTGGGGTGGTGGAGACGGCGGAGAGCGTATTTCTTGCGGGGCCTGTCTTCTGCGCAGATCCCCTTCCGTTAAAAAATGAATGGGAGGAGGAGACGACGGAGGAGGAGCTTTCCTGGCTGCCGGAGTGTTCCCTGGAGACCTTTACCGACAAGCTCCTTCTCCTCCATGACGTTCTGGGGGACGTAAATCTCCCGCTCCAGCCCTGCCTCACCGCCAACGCTGCGGACGACAGCGGGCAGATGCGCTCGGAGTTCACAAGGCAGGTCTTTGCCAACCGTGAGATCCAGCGCCGCCACAACCCCCATGACCACGAGCTGAGAGAGATGATGAGCATTGAAAACGGCGACGCCTATCAGCTGAAGGTTACCTGGTCGGAGCAGTTTGCCGGGGACTTCGGCACCACCTCCGTAGACCCGGACCGGGATAAGCGCAATCTGGGCATCGTCACCGTGGCCTTCGCCACCCGCGCCGCCATCCGGGGCGGGGTCCTGCCGGAGATCGCGCTGAGCCTGGGGGACGTGTATATGCAGAAGATCGACACTACGCCCCGCATCTTAGAGACCCTGGAGCTTGCCCGCCGCGCCGAGATGGAGCTGACGCTCTTAGTGGCCGACGCCAAGCGGCGGCGGGACGAGAGCCGCCAGGAGCAGGAAAACCCCACAGTCCGCCGTTGCAAGGATTATATCTATAAGCATCTACAGGAAAAGCTCAGCGTCAAGGCCATCGCGGACGCTCTGGGGATCCACCCCAACTATCTCTCCACGCTGTTCCGAGAGGACACCGGCGTTACCCTCTACGATTACATCATGCAGGAGAAGCTGGATTTAGCCAAGAATCTCCTAACCTTCACCGACTATTCCTACAGCGACATCTCCTCGTATCTGGGCTTTTCGTCCCAGAGCCACTTGGGCAAGGTGTTCAAAAACGCCACTGGCCTTACCCTGATGCAGTACAGGAACAAATACAGAGAATAAAAGGAGACTTTGCTATGACGAATTCGGAACGCCGGGACAGGGGACTTGCCTATGTGGGCGACAGCCAGGTTTTTGCCGAGATGGGGGAGTGCAAGAAGAAGCTCAAAAGGCTCAATGACCTTGACCCCTGGGAATATGAAAAAATCAACGCGCTCATCAAGGAAGTCATTCCTGATTCCCGTGAAATAGGCGTTATCCTGCCCTTTTATTGCGAATACGGTACCCATATCCGCACTGGCAGAAACTTTTTCGCAAACTATAATTGCGTGATGATCGATGTGGCCCGGATCGAGATCGGCGACAACTGTATGCTCGGCCCGAATGTGTCCATTTATACGGCGGGGCATCCGATCCACCCGGAAACAAGAAACAGCGGTTTTGAGTACGGGCGCGCTGTCACTGTGGGCGATAACGTGTGGATCGGGGGAAGCACCACCATCTTACCGGGCGTACACATCGGAAACAATGTGGTGATCGGCGCCGGGAGCGTCGTCACAAGGGATATCCCCGATATGGTCGTCGCCGCGGGAAACCCCTGCCGCGTCCTCCGGGCCGTCACGGAGGCTGACCGCCGGTATCTTTTCAAAAGGGAAGAGATCGACGACGAGGCCTGGGAAATCATCTCCCAGCACAAGCAGCATAACTGAACGAGCAAAGGAAAGCAATAAACATCCACCGGCGAAGCCGGTGGTTTTTCACATGCGGGCAAAGCCCTATGTTCCTCGCGGACACGTCAAACGTGTAAGTACGTCTGTCAGTCGCGCAAAAAAATCCTATTTCCTACGCTTTTTCTTCTATTTTTGACTTTATCCTTTATTTTTCCTTCCACATCCCCTTCGTTGGATAGTTTTTTCTCCCTGTACTTTTTCCTTTGCATTTTTGTATCTTGTATGCTAAACTCTTTACGTCGTTCATTCCCATATGAATGTCTCCCTATTAGTTTTTTCGTGCAGTTGCCAGACCGCATGTTTTTTCTAACAGGGGATTCTTCCTCATCGCCATAGGCTCTTTTGAACCACTCGCTTAGCGAGTGGTTTTCAGTTTACAAAAAAGCCGCGCCAAAAAATGGCGCGGCTTTAAGTATATATGAAAAAATCAACTTCAAAACCCCGGTAGTCAATTCTCAGAAATTAGTAGTCGAAAAGTAGCCAAAGCCGCGTCTTTCACTCTCCGTGAATCCGCTACATCCTCATTCCTCAACGAATATATCGGGGTGAGCTTCCACGCCGTCGCCGGCAAATACATACATATCTCCGTTCAATTCGCAATAGGCGTTGATCCCGTCCCTGGTGTTCCAGTTCATGTCCTTATACTCTCCCTGCCCGGAGCCGATGTATAAGCATTTCGTCCCGCTCTCCGCAAGGGCAATGATCTGCTCAGAAGTCAGGGGACAATAGTATTCGCCGGCGGCGTCAAAGCTGCCCAGAACGTTGACAGGAACCGCATCGTCAATATTGATCGCCATATCCAGATTTTCGTTTGCACAGTTCAGGGCCTGCTCAAGCGTCGATCCCTCAGGAATACGGATGAGTACAGAATATTCGTATTCATCATCGTCCGTTATGCTCATTTCCAAAGCGAGGGCGGAGCCGATGTTTTCATGGAAGCCCTCCGGGCGATGCATATCGCCCGCAAACTCCCCGGAACTGCCTTGAGACAGGTTGATCACAGTGATTGTCTTTTTTGACTTCTCTATCAGGGTGATCATGTCCGCCTCAGAAAAGATATAGGGATAGGAGTAATACATTTCAGAGACGATCGGATCGTGAGCTTCGGCAATAGCCAGGACCTCACTGGAAACAGGATTTTCTCGCGCATAATTAGAATCTATGCCTATGGATTTGCCCAAAATGCCATAACGGTCAGCGTAATAACGGTTTCCGTTTTCGTCATAAAAAACATCTAAAAGCGTCGTATATGAGCCGATTATCCAGTAAGGAGATTCGTAGGTGGTTACCGATGCTTTTTTCAAAAAAACAAGGATCTCGTTGCCACTGGTGAACAGCGGATATGTTTTCATTGTAGCAGCAGAGCAACCGTCCTGAAGAAGCGTAAAGGTTTCAGGAATTGACCCCTTAAAGCATTGCAATACGGTCGCTTCGTAGTATGTCTTATAGAGATCGGTGTCCTCAGCGAGCCAATTTCCAACTTCGATTCGAGCGACAACATCCGCTTCAGATAATGCGGATTCAAATGTGTATTGATTACCCAAAGATGCCTCAATTCCGAAAGCTCCTATTCGGGAAGGAGGAAGAACGGCGGCATTACGTTCATCGGAAACCGTTGGGCGATCGACCGAGACCACGCCGAAAACTGCAATAACGAGGCAAGCGGCCAATCCCGCCCATTTTCTCCATACAGGGGCCTTCCTGATTTTCCCTGCCTGTGCCTCTTCAATAAACCGATCGTCAATATTGGAAATACTGGCGTAAAGCCTCTCCGTCTCTTTCATAGGGGATAGCCCTCCTTTTCAAGCGTCGCCTTAAGTTTAAGTCTGAGCCGATACATCCTCTTAGCTATCGCGGCGGCCGATACTCCCGCTCTTTTCGCCAGCGCATCTACCGATTCGCCGTTCCAATACCGGCGCACAAAGAGAATTCGGTCTTTCTTTGCAAGACTGGCAATCCATGCATTGATAACTTTTGTCAACTCCTGCTCTTCCATCTTGCGTTCCACGGTAACGGGGGATGGAATGCAGTCCTCCAACTCATTCAGGATCTCTTCCATGCCCGTGTATCGCCTCTGCCGATGGTTTTTCTTCCAAAGGTTGTACGCGATGTTGCGGATTACTCTTCCGAGCCACGCGCCCAGCTTATCCGGCTTTTGCGGCGGTATTGTGTTCCACGCCTGCAAATAGGTGTCGTTGACACATTCCTCGGCGTCCTCGCGGTTCGACAGTATATTCAGCGCGATGTTCCGGCAGAATGTGCCGTACTTCGCCGCTGTTTCCGTGATCGCCTTTTCATTCCGCCGGAAATACAGTCCGATGATTTCCAAGTCCTCCATTCCGATCCCCCTTTCCGTAACAACTTTTGAAAGCCCTCATCTGTAAAGACAACATTTCAGGGCAAATATTCCCCATATTTTAAAAATATTGTAGCTTTTTATCGTGAATTTTTCTACAGCTTTCTCGAAAATGCGCGTAAAACAGCGGCAGGGCACGCTCCCCGCCGCTGTTCTCGTTCTGAATGACATTCCCTGAAATGGAGGTATAATTTGCGGCCCCCGGACAAATTCAAAAAAATTCGTTTTTAATATTTCTCTAACAAAACTTGAAAACTTCTCAAACATCAAAATTCTACAATACAGGCACAATCGAAATCAAAGGAGGGCATCCCAAACGAAAAGAATCATCATTCCCGCGCTGGTCGTCGCCGTGCTTGGCATCGTCGGAGCTGTTGCGGCGATTCTGCACCGCAGACGGGCGACGAAATAAACGGAAAGAAGCAAGGAGGCTGATAAAATGAACGCAATCGAAATTCGGGGGCTGTCAAAGAGCTTTCGCGGTCTGTATGCCGTGGATAGCCTCAACATGACCGTCCCCGTGGGAGCCATTTACGGCTTCATCGGAGAAAACGGCAGCGGCAAATCCACCACGGAGAAGCTGATCTGCGGCCATCTGGTGCCGGACAAGGGCAGTATCAAACTGTTCGACCGAAAATACACAAATGCGGGTGTACGGGCGCGGGTCGGGGCGCTGATTGAGAACACCGGCTGTTTCCCCAACTCCAGCGTGTGGGACAACCTGATGATGCAGGCCATCAATCTGGGGCTTTCTGACCGTGCGGGCGAAATTGACCGGGTACTGCGGATCGTCCGCATGGAGGACAACGCAAAACTGAAATTCAAAAAATGTTCCCTCGGCATGAAGCAGCGCATCGGTATCGCCATGGCGCTTTTGGGCGACCCCGCCCTGCTTATCCTGGACGAGCCCATCAACGGACTGGACACCGATGGCATGAGAATGATGCGGGAGATTCTTGTGGACATCACCCAGCAATATGGCTGCACCGTCCTCATTTCCTCTCACATCCTCGGAGAGCTGGAGAAGATCGCCACTCACTACGGTATTATCCGACAGGGCAAAATGATTCAGGAGCTTTCCGCAAAGGATTTGGAGAGCCGAGCCAAGGGTGTTCACCTCGCTGAAAACGCGGAATATGCAGGGGGCTTTCGGACTTCTGCGGCAGAAGTTCCCGGATGTTCGGGCAGAGGACGGCTATATCCGTATCTACGATGTGGACGATACGGAGGGTATTGTGGGGCTTTTGATGGAAAACAACTTCCCAGTCAGCGAGATCAAAAAGAACAAGATCGGTCTGGAAGAATACTACATCGAACTGATGAGCAAGAAGGAGGCGTGAAAAGATGGTCGAGACACACGAACTAAAATTTGAAAATCCCAGCTTTGCCAAGCGGATCAAGGGAATGCTGGGCGTGGACTTCTACCGGCTGTTCCATACGCCGATGTACTATATCTTCCTTGCCATTGCCGCCATCATACCGGGCATGATCGTAAGCATGACGGGGATGACGGGATCGGACGGCGCTGTCACCCAGCCCTTATACACAAATGTTTGGAACATTGTGGCGGCGGACTCCCCGCTCTACATCATCCATGACATCGGTGAATACGCCAATATGAATATGGTGTTTATCTTCGGCGGCATCATGGTATCCATCTTCATCGGCCACGACTACCGCAGCGGCTATGTGAAGCAGCTTTTCACCACCCACGCCAAAAAGCGGGACTACATGATCTCAAAATCTTTGGTCAG
>CANQXK010000031.1 GCA_947627715.1 uncultured Oscillospiraceae bacterium | reverse complement strand
ATGAAGTGATTATATTTGGTAATCCCTGTACGATGCAGATAATATCCAAGCATTGGACCGATGAAAATTTGAAATCTCCTGCAAAACCGGTAAATGCTCCCTTGATAAAGGAATATACCGGGGTGGAGAATTACAAAGGTTGAGCAGACCAGATTCGAGAAGTTATGGAACATGTTACTGAGGAGAATTATGTGGATATGTGCCAGCGAGTGAGGGATTTGGAGTCGGATGATTCGGTTACCGGAAGCAGTAATTTCGGAAAGTTTATAGAGCTGTTTGAAGATAGTAATAGCAGTTGGATTGAAGAAATAAATAAAAAAATTGAATAGTATAAGGAGTATAAAAGTTATATTATGAACAAAGTGAATGTGATAAAACAAAATTTAGAGTTCATAGGTAAAACATGGATGAAGTGTATTGGCGCATTTGCAAGTATATTATCAATTTTCTTTTTGTTTTGGACTTGGGATGATATACACATTAAGTCAACACAACATAAATGTGTTATAATAATATTATTGTGTGTACTTGCACTTATGATTGCAATCCTATGGACATGTATTTTAAAAATATCAAAAACAATTTGGGAAAGTCCATCAGGGAAAATAAAAGTATGCTATTCTGATATTATGAAAGAGGGTTTTGACAAAAGAAACAAAGAAGAAAAGTTATTTGTAATTCCAGTTAATTCGTGTTTTGACACTATTGTGGATGAAGATATATCATCCTGCTTAAAACCATTGGTGTCGCCTAATTCATTACATGGAAGATGGATAAAAGCAATGGTTAATAATGGATTTACCATAGAAGATATTGATAGCAAAATACATAAATGTTTGGAAATGCAAAAGTTAGTGCCTAAAAGGATTATTTCTGATGAAGATAAAGAGCGTGGAAAAAGAGAAGTATATGATTTAGGTACAGTGGCGATGATTAGGGGCAAGAACAATAGTACTTTTTTGTTACTTGCAATTTCTGAATTTGATAAAGATAATATTGCACACACTTCTGTTGATGATTTGGGATTGTGTATAAAATCACTTGTTAATTTTTATAATCAACATGGGCAAGGGCATAGATTGGTAATTCCATTGATGGGAACAAACCTTTCGAGAGCAGGATTATCACATAATGATTCACTGAGGGTAATAACATCATTATTTCAATTATATGGAGATAAAGTACATGGAGAAATTGATGTTGTTATATATAAAGGAGATAAAGATAAAGTAACATTAGACATATAAAAAAGGAGGGATTGAATATGTCATATCGAAATGCAAATTACAGTGCGTTTTATGTTTCAGAACCATTTAGTGAAAGTAATTTAGGAGCAAATTCAACGCATGATTTTGTTTACTACAACATGCTTAGAATGTGGAAAGGAGAGGATAATAGTTTCCCTTTTAATGATGCACATGATAAGACTTATAATGTGCGAGATGGGAGTGATTGGAAAAAAACTCTTAAGCCTAGACTTCATACAAGACTTGATAATTCTAAGAACATTATTTTATTTTTAAGTTCCATTACTGCTAATAGTCGTGCATTGAGGGAAGAAATGAATTACGGAATAGATACAAAAGGTTTACCAGTAATTGTAATTTATCCAGATTACGACAAGAAGTCAGATATAGTTGATAGCAATGGAAATTTCAAGAAGCAAATTAAAGATTTGTGGGATAAGTTGCCTGCTTTTCGTGATAATATGTTTTCTGTAGCCACATTGCATATTCCGTGTACTAAGAGTCTTATTACATCAGCATTAAATAATGAAGATTTTATGGTAAATACAATGGCAGAAGCTAAAAGATATTATTATGAACCATAAACAACGGGATTTTGAAAATGATAAGCTCGTAGTGGTTGCAAAATGCTTACAAAAAGTCTCAAAATGATGAAAAATACATAGAATATTAAGAATAATAATACTAAATATAGCAATATAAAATTTACTTAGACACAATATATAGTTGTCAAAATCAAGTTTGAGTGATGGAGTATTTTTCGTAGATATAAGTTTGAGTTCGAGAAAATATTCCAAAGAAATAGATGAATGGATAAAGAAAAATAAAGATAAGCTTATTGTGTATGCAAGTTACAAGAATCAAAAAGAATTATCAGATTACAATCTAGTAGGAGGAAATACAAAAGTTATGAATATTTTAATTAGTGATGGAAGTGATAGATATGTCACTATTGTAGAGTGTCCTAAGGAGATTAGTGAAAATTTTTATGTCTATCTAAATGATTTCATCAATTCAACCCAATATAAGCATAATTGGGGTGCAGAAGAACTAATACGCTATATAAATAAAACAAAGCCTTCAAATTTAAAGGATTTGAAAATAATAGACTTATATACGGACAAGTATGATAAAGATAGCCCAAGGTTTAATATATGATGTTAAAACGGAAATATGGAATAAGCAGAATAGAGCCGAAACTGATAGCATTAGTTGCGATGGTTTTAGATCATATAGTGATAATATTATTAAAAAATAAATTTGGAATTGATTTCTACCATATAAATGTTACAGTAATAGATAAAAATCAGGAGATATGCCAATATGCGTAATTCGATGGAAAACATATCACAGTTGCAAAAACAGTTGAATGATTTGCAACTGGAAAATCAAATATTAAAAAATATATTGGACAAGGCAGGATTGTCATATCATAAGGAACTATCGGCATTTAGACAAAGTGAGATTAAAGAAGATTATGATCTGGAACAGGGAAAAAGAATTATTCATCCGCAGACAATAACAGAAAAAATGGCAAACCAGTTCTTTGGCATGTTCTGGGGAAGACAGGATGTTTATGCAAAGCGGAGTGTCAATAAAGAAACTGGAAAGGCAGCATACTATCCTCAGTGTAATAATTTCTGGACAAATGTATGCCATAAGAAGATAAAAGATGGTGTTAGCTGTAGGGATTGCAAGAACCGTTCTTATAAGACAATAACGAAGAAAGATATATTAAATCATTTACAGGGAAATGTTTATAATGCAACAGATGTAATAGGCGTTTATCCCCTCCTTAGCAATGGAACATGCCGGTTTATGGTATTTGATTTTGACAATCATGGTAAGGGAGCGGAAGAGAAAGACTTTGCAAATGTTGATGATACATGGATTGAAGAAGTCGAGGCAATGAGAGAAATCTGTGTGCTAAATGGAATAGAGCCGTTAGTAGAACGCTCAAGGTCTGGAAGAGGTGCGCATATATGGATATTCTTTGATAAACCCATAGCTGCTTCATTGGTAAGAAAGTTTGGTTTTGCTTTGCTGGACAAAGGTGCGGAACAGGTTAATTTAAAATCTTTTAAATATTATGACAGAATGCTGCCTGCACAGGATTCATTATCGGATGGTAGTGCGGTTGGTAATCTGATTGCACTGCCATTGCAGGGAAAAGCGTTATTGGACGGAAATAGTGCATTTGTTGATGGTAATTGGAATGCATATCCTAATCAATGGGAAATTTTATTTAACAAACCAAGATTGTCGCAAGAATTTCTGGAAGAGAAAATAAAAGAATGGTCAAATCCAATTGATGATAGTATTGCAAAGACTGATGAAAGTGATAGAGAAAAACCTTGGGATAGAACGCGGCATTTTAATAAAACTGATGTGGATGGAAAGCTGCATATTACATTGTCGAATGGAATATATGTTGACAATACGAATCTGAAAGCATCTATACAGAATAAAATCCGAAGAATGGCTGCAATCAGTAATCCGATCTTTTATAAGAACCAAGCAATAGGCGCATCGAATTATGATACATCAAGATGGATATATCTGGGGAAAGATTATCTGAGTGGGTACATACAGATACCCAGAGGACTGCAGGATGAACTTTTGAAGAGTGTAAACCAAGCAGATATTGATTATGAAATTGAAGATGAACGTCAGCAGGAAAGAAATATTAATGTAGTTTTTAAAGGAGAATTGCGTCCTGAACAGGATAAGGCATTAAAAGAACTAACTAATTACGATAATGGCATACTTCACGCTGCGACTGCATTTGGAAAAACTGCGGTCAGCAGCGCAATAATTGCACAAAGGAAAGTAAATACATTGATCATACTTGAATCATCTGCACTGATGGAGCAGTGGAAAGAGGCGTTAGATAAATTTTTAAGCATCAATGAGGAACTCCCAACTTATGTGACTAAGACAGGAAGAGTAAGGAAAAGAAAAAGTCTGATCGGAACCTTGCAGGGAGCGCATGATTCAATGACGGGAATTATAGATATTGCAATGGCAGGTTCATTGTGTAAAAAGGGTGAGTATCATAAGCTGCTGAACAAATATGGTCTTGTCCTGATTGACGATGAGCGCGTTATAATAAGGACAAAGTTAGAGAAACCCAGTAAAATCAAGGGGTTAGCACTAATTTAGTCCTTATTTTTATACCAATTTAATCGGCAAGGATAAGGCAGCGCTGACAAATCAAACCGAAATCCAAACATTGCACAATAATTCAGGAGTCATGACCTGAGTGGGGATTTGTGCACCCAAGTGAGGTGACAATTTAATAGTTTTTATTTAGGTAGGACTAAATTAGCACTTGAAACGGAGATAATCCGTCTGGCTGATATAGTCCTACTTTTGCTTTGAAAGGAAGAGAGTATATGGGCAAGGTGCTAATGGAAGTTCTGGTAACAATTCTTATCGCAGGAATATTTCTAATGCTATATTCAGCGATTCGCATATCGGATATAGCGGATCGGAGAGTTAGGGAGATACGAAGTATTGAAACATTCGATAAACAGAATCAGTTGATAACAGATAACAGTTGTGTACAAGGAGGAGTGGCTATGGCAAATAAAGAAAAGAAGATTGAAGGCAGATTAGGATTTAACAGCCAAAATGGAAGATATGGCTTGCTGGTATCAGATTTATGGCAACATACCGGCTTCCATTGTGGAGAATGTTTAGAGGTCAAGGTTGATGACAAATGGATACAAACCCGAATGGAAATGGATATTAACCGTCAGTGGTATCTGGTGGATACGCCATATTCGGGAGATTTAGAGTACGTTTGGGCGAGAATTTAAGAAGCGGAGGAAACACAGAATGAACAACATTGAAATAATTGGAATTGACCATGGTTGGTCACAGATGAAAACAAGCAATACCTGTTTCAATACTTCCATTAAAGAATTAGCAAATGCTCCGGCATTTCACGATAATGTGCTTGAGTATGATGACAGATATTTTGCAGTTGGGGAGGAAAGGCTGGAGGTACTGGACAGTAAGGTGGAAAATGAGAATTTCTATTTATTGACTCTGGTGGCAATAGCAAAGGAGTTGGAGATAAGAGGAAAGAGTGAAGCGGATGTGGTTCTTGCGGTGGGACTGCCCCTTACAAGATTTTCCGCAGAGAGAAAGCCATTTATAGATTATCTTTCAAAGAATGGGGATGTGGTATTTGGATTTGAACAGAAGCTTTACAGAATCCACATTTTAAATGTACTTGTTTATCCTCAGTGTTATGCAGCAGTTGCAGGTATGCTTCCCACATTTGGAAAGAAAGCACTTGTCATTGATGTCGGTTCATGGACTGTAGACAGTATGCTGATTGTAAATAAGAAGCCGGATAACAGTCGATGCGATACGCAGAATGAAGGTCTGATTAAGTGTATGAGGGCAATCAACAGAGTGGCAGTACAGGTTAAAAACAGAAAGATTGATGAAGCCGAGATTCAGGAATATATGAAAACTGGAAAGACAGAGCTTCCCAAGGATTTCAAGGAGATTATGGACCAGCAGATTCATGAGTTTGTGGATAAAGTGTACCGTTATCAGACTGAGTGCGGTTACAGTCTTGATATGATACCAGTCTATTTTGCAGGCGGCGGGGCAGTTGTAATGAGAAACTTCGGAAAATATCAGCAGTCCAATATCCATTACGTGCTGGATGTAAAGGCAAATGCCAAAGGATTTGAGACTATGGCAAGGATAGCCCTTAGAAGCGGGAGGTAAATTAAGATGGCAAAAAGAAGTAAGCAGTACAGTTTTCATCTCAATCTGAATAATCCTGACCATCTGAAGATATACCGGACATTGGAGGATTTGAATACTGATATTCACAAATCTGTATCAAACTTTGTGATTAAGGCAATTATTCAGTACATTAACGGTGCTTCAAAGTCAAGTCTTACAAAGAGTGGTAAGAATGAGAAGGAAAATCTTGAAGGATATGTAACAAGGCAGGAGCTGGCAGAAGCAAATCTTTTGCTAAAAGCAGAAGTAATGAAAGAGGTTGCACAGTTGTTTGGAAATGCAGCCATGAATACACAGCATCTTGTTACCCCGGAACTAATGCAACAGATGATGCAGATGATGCCGGATAAGGCAAAAAAGAATGAAGCAGTCGGGCATAATGAAGCTGTTGAGACAACAGATGAAACGTTGGAGGAAATGTCAGTATTATTTGCCCAGGGAAATTTCGGAGAGGAGTAAAAGCCTATGACAGTATTAAGCGGAATCGGAAATGTGTTACTTACCATATTGAAATGGATGTTAAAAATCATACTTGGAATACTCAGATTGATATTGGAGGTAGCAAAAATCTTTCTGCTTCTGCTTAATCTGGTATTAAGATTGTTCCTGGCATTTGTAGGAGCAGGAACACCATGAAAGGAGGTGTGGCTTATGCAGTTTGGATTTAATAATTACTTTAAGAACCGCAGATTTATTAAGTATTTCTTTGCAATGAAGAAGCTTGCGGATGTGTAAATCAAAAAGCAAAGGAGATGGAAGCATGGAGGAATACAGAGAAGTGAGAAACAGAACCATGCAGGCAGTGGCGGATACAGTGGAAGGACCAAAGGAAACCGTCGAAAAAATGGCTGAAAAGATAGCGGATGCTGTTATGGATGCCATTGCAGAAAATTACAGAAGTATCACAGAGGTTCATTCCATAGTGGAAGCAGTCAGGGCAGGACACCATGTTCAGATTGCATATGCGGATGCTGATGAATATGCAGATCCATGTATAGTAAGAGCCTGCTGGTAGGAGGTTAACAATGCACAGAATACGGGACAGTCCCACAAAAGATGTCCCGTGACAACCGAATAAATTGTTCACATAGAGTAAGAGTGGACAGGTCAGTTTGTCATGAGGACGAAAAGCCTATCCCTCTTACGGAAAGGGAATAGGTGATTCATATGAAGAAACTATTATTTTTCTTATTATCCGTAGTACTGATAGGAAGTGTCGGATGTGGCTCATATAGAGATTTGAGTATGGAGGTAACGGACGCAGGAAGCACAGAGACGGTCGAAACAGCACAAGAGCCGGTAACTACAGAGGTTTCGGTGGAAACGAAGGAGACTGGGGACACAGAAGAAGCCCAGCCGGAGAGTACAGCTTCTGTAACAGAAGAAGATGTATCAAAGGATAAGGCGGAAACTGGTAAGGATAACCAGTCAGTCGGGGCAACGGAAGATAAATCCGATAAGGATACCCAGCCGGTCAGGGCATCAGAGGATAAATCTGATGACAAGCAGACAGACGGAGATAAAAGTCCTGAGACAAAGGAACCGACGGAACAGCCAAAGGAGACAAAGAAAGAACCGGCATCTGAAAAGCAGGATACAAAACAAAAATCCGAACAAAAAGCAGTCTCTTACAGCCCGGACAGGGTGGTAAGCCTAGCAATTTCCAAATGTCAGGCTGGCGGGATGGTTACAACAGAACAGAATCTGAAGGATAACCTGAATGCCGGAAAGATTACGCAGGCTGAGTATGACGAGTATTATCCTCTGGATGGACTTGAGGACAGTTACTACAGTGTATTTGTCAATACTGACCTTAATAAAGCGGCAACAACATCCGGAAGAGCACTTGGAAGTGAGGAGGCAATCGCACAGCATATTGCAGATATGCTTCTGCTGGAGTCGGATTCCGTATTCAACATCCGTTATACCGGAACAACCAAAACATCCGGCGAAACTTTCTATGAGTTCCGTTGCTACAGATAAAAGAATACAGACTGCATCAGGAGAGCAGGTATAAGCCAAAAACTTATGCCTGCTCTTTTTTTCGTGCAGTCAACGAGAAGTGCTAAGCAAAATCGGGATGCACTTCTATTATCAGCGATAACAAAGATTAGGAGGAATATCGAATGAAACAGAAATTGAGACGATTTATGGCAGGTTTTCTTGCTGTATTAACCATGTTTACAACACTGTTTACGAATGGTACTACAGCTTTCGCCGCAAGTTCAAGTGCAAATATTGCATTCTGGGTTGCATCATCGAAAGACCATGGAGTAATCAGTGAGTTTAACAGTAATCACAAAGGAGGAATTCTGTATGCAATGATTGATGGTCATTCGGCATACTGTATGAACTTTGGTCTGTCGGCAAAAGGTGGACAGCTTATGACCAGTGACAGCAATCCGGATACCAACCTTTCAGCGGCGCAGGAGAAGCTTCTTGCCTATTGTATGTATTATGGTTATTCCACAACAGAGGCAAAAGCACCTACAAATGACCAGTGCAATAAATTTATTGCCACACAGTCCATGGTATGGATTATCGTAAATGGCATATTTGGAACAAGCAGTGCAGATTCGGCAGCAAAGAAGCTTTGTGACTGTGCACCGGATTCATCATCTTCTTATTCGTACTATGAGACATTGAGGGACAAAATCAATGCTTCCTACAATGCCACAAGACCAAGTTTTGCTTCAAAGACAAAGAGTGATGCTACAACCTATGAGCTTAAGTGGAATGAAGAGAACAAGAGATTTGAGTACACTTTTAAGGATGCAAACAAAGTGCTTGGAAACTTTGATTTTTCCATCGACGGATTCAGTGTATCAAAGAGTGGCAATTCTATGACAGTTTACACCAAGTCCGTAAATACCACAGCTACACTTGGCACTTTTAAGTCAACCATTGGGGCTGTTGATACCACTTCAAGCTGTGTATTCTGGCTCACCGGAAAAGATGGAGATCAGGAATTTATTTCAGAGCAGCCATCTGCTGACCCTATATCAGCATATATCAAAGTTAAGACAGAGAATATCGGATATGGTGAAATCACAAAAACGGATGAGTCCAGTGGGGTGAAGCTTGCAGGAGCAGTATATGGAATCTATTCCGACAGTGGATGCACAAATCTTGTTGGAAAAATGACAACAGACAGCAACGGATATGCAAAGTCAAAGGCTCTTACAGCAGGCACTTATTATGTGAAGGAAATCACAGCACCAAAGGGATATGTTTTATCCGGTAAGGTTCATACTTTAACAGTCAAAGCCGGACAGACAACAGGCATTAAGGCTACTGATAAAGAACAGCTTGGTAATATCACAATCTACAAAGAGGGCGAAGTCCTTGTTGGATGGAATGGCAGCAACTACACTTATGAGACAAGAAAGCTTCCGGGAGCCACATTTAAGGTAACTGCCGGAGCAGACATCTATAAGGCGGATGGAACAAAGGTTTATAGCAAGGGAGATGTCATTGCAGAGAATCTTGTATCAGGAAGTGACGGTCAGGTAGTATTATCGGACCTTCATCTTGGCACCTATGTGGTAACTGAGACAAAGAGCATTGACGGATATACCATTAACACAACTCCACAGACTGTAAAGATTGAGTACAAGGATCAGAATGTAACGGTTCAGGCAGAATCAACGACAATCAAGAACAGCAGACAAAAGGCGGAAGTATCCGTTGTGAAAAAGGATTCCGATACGGATAATCCATTAACAGGCGGTCAGTACACTCTTTATGCAGGAAATGACATCAAAAACTATGATGGAAGGGTGATTGTTACTAAGGGAGCTGCACTTCAGACAATAACAACCGGGGCTGATGGAAAGGCAACTTACACCGTAGACCTTCCAATCAGCAATAGCTTCTATATCGCAGAGACTAAAGCACCTGTAAATTATGTCCGTAACAGCGATGATGTTTACAGTTTCAATTTCAGTGTAATGTCACAGGATAAGGCAAAGGCAACTTTTGCACACACATTCAAGAATGACAGAACTACTGCAAAGATTCAAATTTTCAAGGTAGATAAGGAAACCGGAAAAGCAGTTCCACAGGGCGATGCAAAGCTTGAAGGAGCAGTATATGGATTGTATGCCCGTGAGAACATTGTCCATCCGGACGGGAAAACAGGAGTAATCTTTAAGGCTGGAGATCTTGTTGCTACTCTTACAACAGATGCAAAGGGTGCCTGTTCCATTGATAACCTTTATCTTGGAAAATACTATGTGAAGGAAATTACACCGTCCGAAGGATACCTTTTGGATGAGGAAGAGCATGATGTTGTATGCGATTATGAAGGAGATTTGATACCACAGGTTCTTAGAAGCACAACTTCCAAGGAGCAGGTAATTAAGCAGCCATTCCAGCTGATCAAAGTATCAGACAATGGGGATGATACAGAAGCGCCTCTTCTTTCAGGAGCAGGCTTTACTGCTTACCTGAAATCATCATTGAAGGTTAAGGCAGACGGCTCTTACGATTATGAAAGTGCAACACCTGTTGTTATCGGTGAGAATGGAGCAAAGTCCATTTACACAGACGAAAAGGGTCATGCAGTATCCATTGCAATTCCTTATGGAACTTATGTGGTACTTGAAACAGAAACACCTCACAACATGGAAACAATCAAACCTTTTGAGGTAAAGATTGTGGAGAACAATCCAACAGAGCCTCAGATTTGGAGAGTTTTTATCGACCGTGAGTTTACAGCAAAACTTCGTGTGGTAAAGAAAGATGCTGATACAAAGCAGACAGTTCTTATTCCAAACACAGAGTTTAAGATCTTTAATCTTGATACTGGAAAGTATGTAACCATGATTACAACTTATCCTTCCAAGGTGACACACACTTCATTCTTTACGGATGAGGACGGGGATTTGATTTTACCGGAAGCATTAAAGCTTGGTAATTACAGAATTGAGGAGATTGCTGCTCCATATGGTTATGTGGTAAATGAGACCTATGTAAAAGTGGTAGTAGATACTGACACAGCTTATGAAATTGACCCTGAAACTTATGAAGCAATCATTACAGTGGATTACGAAGATGCACCTGTTGTGGGTGAACTTACCGTAGAGAAGAAGGGAGAAGTTCTTGACTCTTATAAGGGTGGTCTTTTCGCAGACTCCGATGAAAAATCATTTGTGTATCGAGAAGGAAGCCTTGCAGGTGCCAAGTATGAGGTCTATGCAGCTGAGGATATCTTTACAGCTGATATGCAGAAAGACGCTGACGGAAACAGAACAAAGTATTATTCTGAGGGCGAGCTTGTGGCAGCACTTGTTACCGGAGATGATGGAAAAGCAGTTCTTAAGAATCTTCCATTAGGAAAATACAAGGTTGTGGAAGTAGAAGCTCCTTACGGATATGTTCTGAATCAGGATGCACAGTATGTAACATTTGCTTATGTGGATGACCATACACCGGTTATTTATGAAACAGCAACATTTACAAATGACAGACAGAAGTTATCTTTATCTGTAGAAAAGAAAGATTCCGAGACAGATGAACCAATCAACGGTGCTGTATTTGGTCTTTACGCAGACGAAGATATCAGGAATGTTGATGAAAAAGTTATCATAGAAGCAGGTACTTTACTTGAGACAGCAGTTTCAGATGAGAATGGTATCGTAAGCTTCACAAAGGATTATCCATTTGCCAAGTATTATGCAAAAGAAATGGAAACACCTGCCGGATATGTGACAAACGAGGAAGTAATCGCCTTTGATGCACAGTATCAGGGACAGGATATCAAGGTTGCCAAGTACAGCAGTGTATTCCTTAATACTCCAACTACTTTTGAATTCTCCAAGGAGGATATTACAAGCGGTGCAGAGCTTTCAGGAGCAACTCTTTGTGTTATTGACAAGGATGGAAATGTCATTGAGACATGGACTTCCGTCAGCGGAGAGAAACATGTAATCAAGAAACTGGTAGTAGGTGAGACTTATACTCTTCGTGAGGAATTTGCACCATACGGATATCTTCGAGCAACAGATATTCAGTTTACTGTTGAGGACACAGAAAATATCCAGTCAGTTGTAATGAAGGATGAAGTGCCTACAGGTTCTATCATCATCAACAAGGATGGTGAATTTGTAACAGACAAGACTCTTATCAAGGGTCACTGGTACGATTTTATTTTCAATTACTTCAAGAAATCCCTTGCCGGAGTAACCTTTGAGGTATATGCGGCAGAAGATATTGTAAGTCCTGACGGGCTTGACACCGTATATTTTGAAAAGGATGAACTGGTAGCAACAATCGTAACCGATGACAATGGTATTGCAAGCATAGAGGAATTGCCACTTGGCAAGTATTATCTTGTAGAAACAGCAACCATTGAAGGATTTGTTTTAGACAGTACACCTATCGAAGCAGACCTTTCCTATGTGGATCAGGACACAGAGGTGGTATATGCCGGAATGGATGTAACCAATGAAAGGCAGAAGGTTAAGATTACAGTTGTTAAAACTGATTCAGAGACCAAGAAGCCTTTAGAGGGTGCTGTCTTTGGTCTTTTTGCAAAAGAGGACATCGTAAATTCTGAGGGTACAGTCATTGCGGCAGCTGATGAAAGAATCGAGAAAGCAGTCACAGGTGCAGATGGAACAGTAACTTTTGTTTCGGACCTTCCACTTGGACAGTATTATGTGAAGGAAATCGAGGCTCCAAAGGGATATGTGAAGTCTGATGAGGTATTTGATGTGGATGCTTCTTACCAGGGCGAAGATGTAGCTGACATCGAGTTTACAGCTGAGTTTGAAAACACACCTATCAAGGTAGAATTTTCAAAGACTGATATCACCGGTGAGAAGGAAATTGCAGGTGCCAAGTTATCAGTAATTGATTCAGAAGGAAATGTTGTAGAAAGCTGGACTTCTGAGGCTGGAAAGACTCATATGATAGAGAGACTTCCGGTTGGAAAATATACTCTTCGTGAGGAAACAGCTCCTTATGGATATAAGATTGCCAAAGATGTAGAGTTTGAGGTAACTGAGACAGCTGAAATTCAGAAGGTAACCATGAAGGATGAATATGCTGTAGGTAAGATCATTATTGAAAAGACAGATGAAGTGACAAAGAAGCCTATCGCAGGAGTAGAATTTGAAATCCGTGATAAGGACGGAAAGGTCATTGAAACTGTTGTAACAGACAAAGATGGTCATGCAGAATCAAAAGAACTTCCAATCTGTATCTACAACGAGGACGGCTCTTTCAAGGAAGACATCCATTACTATGTTGTAGAGACAAAGGCAGCGGAAGGATATATTCTTGATGAAACTGTACACGATGTTGTTTTACAGTATGATGACAATGCACCCGAGTGTGTAGAGTATACTTTATCACTCACAAACAAACCGACAGAACCAAAGCTTCCACAGACAGGAGATAACTTTAATCCTTGGCTTTATGCCGGATTAGGTCTTGGTGCTCTTGCACTTGGTCTTTTTGCAGCATTCTGGAAAAAGAAAGAAGATGGAGCAGAGGAAGCGTAAAAACAAATAGTAACAAGTAACCCGGCGGGGAATGTAAGCTAATGACTTATGTTCCCCGCTATTTTTATTAAGAAAACGGAGGAATCGTAATATGATGGAATACGAGATTTTTAAAGGAGTAGTAGGAGAAAAATTTAAAGAGTTTTTACCGGAGAAGTATCAGGATGCACAGGTGGAAATCAGACCGGTAGATAAGGTCAACCGTACACTTGACGGATTATCAATCAGGGTAAATGAACCGGGTATGAACATCAGTCCGACAATCTATGTCAACCATATGTATGAGGACTATGTTACAACAGAGAATCTGAATGCAACGCTTGAGAGAGCTGCAGAAGGTTTTATGAAGGCAATGGAACAGAAGGAGAGTATCAATGTAAATGAGCTTACAAATGCTGAATGTGCAAAGGATAAGATTGTGTTCCAGCTTATCAATACAGAGCAGAACAAAGAAATGCTTGCCAATATGCCCCACAGGGAATTCAAGGATTTGTCGGTTATCTACTGTATGGTGGTAAAGATTGACGGGGAAGGAATTGCTTCAACCCCTGTCCATAACGGACTTGCAGAAACACTTGGATTTACTGAGGAGCAGATGTTCAAACTTGCCGCAGAGAATACAAAGAGACTTTTACCACCAGTTATCAAATCAATGAATGATGTGATGAGAGACATCTTTATGAAGGATGGTATGCCACCTGAAATTGCAGATATGATGCTTGGTGAGATGCCACCGGAACAGCAGATGTATGTAATCAGCAATAACAAGGGAATCAACGGAGCTGTCAGTATGCTTTATGAGGATGGGCTTCATGAACTTGCCGAAAAGCTTGGTTCAGACCTTTATATCATGCCAAGTTCAATCCATGAGGTTATCGCAGTAAGTACAGATTTGGGCAATCCGAATGAGCTGGCTGCAATGGTGGCTGAAATCAATATGGATCAGGTGGCTCTTGATGAGAGACTTTCCAATCAGGTATATCACTATGATAAAGACCTTCGCAAGGTAACACTTGCAACAGACACTCCGAATAAGCGACTTGACGGTATTGTTGCGGAAGCACCTATGGTATATGAAGCAGGCAAGACCAGATAGGAGGCTGCCATGGAAAAAGAGATAACAATGGAGGAGCTTGTGAAAATGGTAAATGAAAGCTCAGGGGATATTATTATTCATGTGGAGTTTGGAGAGGAGCGTGATTCTGATGAAGGAAAAGAATCCGTTTAACCTTGATGTTGTCTCGGTAAGGCTGGTAAAGGATGCCCCGATTATGTCGGGGCACCCAATAACGAAGCCGGAAGATGCAGTCCTGCTTTTGGGAAAGCATTTGTGTGAAATGGACAGAGAGGTATTGTGTGTAATCAACATGAAAACAGACGGAACACCCATTAACTGTCATTTTGCAAGTATTGGATGTTTGAATGAATCAATGGCTCATCCGAGAGAAATCTTCAAAGCCAGTATTCTTTCCAATGCAGCGACAATAATGCTTATGCACAATCATCCAAGTGGAAATCTTACACCAAGCAAGCATGACACCATGATGACGGACCGTATGGCTAAGATGTGTGAGCTTATGGGAATACCACTTTTGGATCATGTAATCGTAGGTGGGGATAATTTGCAGTATTTCAGCTTCAAAGAGAAAAAAATGATGGATACACCGAAAGTTTTTCTTGAAACGAATTATAAATCACTTGATTTAAGTTCCGGACTGGTGGCAGAGCAGGGAAAGGCAAGGTGATGGGATGCAGAATTTCACAGAGGATGAGCTGGCAATCGCAAAGTCGGTTGACCTTGTGGCAGTTGCAGCAAGCCTTGGATACACACCGAAAAAGATTGGCAATTATTACACGCTGAAAGAAATGGATTCTATGAGAATCTATAACCGAAGTCACTGGTGCAGGTTTTCGAGACGGTATGAAAAAGGAGAAAATGGAGGTTCACAGATAGACTTTCTCAGGGTGTTTGCCGGGATGGATGTCAAAGAAGCAGTATTCTGGTTATTAGATTTTGCCGGATATCGAAGAATCCACGATACTCCTGAAAAGCCAATACTGAAATACCAAGTCCCATATAAGGAAGTGGAAAAGAAACCTTTTGTGTTGCCACAACCAGCACACAGCAATGCCTATCTTTATGAGTACCTTACAAACGATAGAGCCATCAGCCGGGATGTTGTGAATTTCTTTGTAAATCAGGGACTTATTTATGAGAGTATGCCTTATCACAATATTGTGTTTAAGGGAAACGACAAGGACGGTGTCACCAGATTTGCCAGTATGAGAGGTGTGTTTGACAAGAAGGGAAAACCATTTAAGTGTGATGTGCCGGGAAATGATAAGCGGTATGGATTTAATATTGCAAATGAAGAGAGCACAGAGCTTGTAGTATTTGAGGCTGCCATTGACCTGATGAGCTATATGGATATTCACAGAGACTTTGAGAGTAATATGATTGCTCTTGGAATGGTGGCTGATGCCCCTCTTGAAACATTCCTAAAGGAACATTCACAGATAGAAACTATCCGATTCTGTCTTGATAATGACAAGCCGGGAAGAGATGCAACAGAGATTTTAATGGAAAAGTATTATCAGCTTGGTTTTGACGTAACAGATTCTCCACCACCGAAAGGTTGCAAGGATTACAACGAATGGCTGGTGAAAGCAAGAAACGAAAAGCAGTGTAATCTTTACAGTAAAAACAGGGAAATACCTTAAATAATACTGTAAAGTGGGTTTTTCACATCAGAAACTCATGTAAAAGCACAAATAGCTCAAAATCGGGCAGAAAAAGTGCACCTCATTTTTTGATGTGAAAATGCCAAAATGCATCATATTTTACAGTAAAGAGCAATATTTACCCCATATTTTACTGTATGCAAAATATTTATGATTTTTGGCTTCAAAAAAGTCACCCGTATTTTACTGTAAAATGGCTGGAATACTCCGTATTTTCGTGCAGATGGGGATTTTCACTCCATAATTTACAGTAAAGGGATAATAACAGGGGTTTCAGGGGGTTAGCACCCTGACAAGATGCATTGGAGGAGGCAGAGCCGTCTCTAATGCGTATCTTGCCATGGACTGGGACAGTTCATAGGAGAGAGATTAGGAAAAGATTTACAAAACACGGATAAGGAGCTTCCTGTATAATTCAAATATAAGGAATTCCAAGAAAGAAGGTTGAGAAAAAAATACCTCAGTGTAAAATAAGATTACTGACTTTGCCGGTTAGTAAAAAATCTTATTTTATCAGAGAGGTATCTAAAATGAATTGTAACACACAGAACGCAAAAATTGAAACTATTAAAGAAAAAACTTTAGTTGTAGGTATTGATGTAGGCAGCGAAACTCATTATGCAAGGGCTTTTGACTGGAGAGGTTATGAGTACTCAAAGAAAGCTTTCTCATTCAGTAATACAGAAGCCGGTTTTGTCAGTTTTTTAGAATGGATGCAGGACATCGCAAAAGACAATGGCAAGCAGGAACTGGTGCCAGGCATGGAACCTACAGGACACTACTGGTTTGATCTTGGTAAGTTTCTACAGGATAAAGGCATAAAGCCAGTTCTTGTCAATCCGTATCATGTAAAACAGTCAAAAGAGCTTGATGATAATAACCCATCAAAGAATGACCGAAAGGATCCTAAAGTAATTGCAGGACTGATCAAAGATGGACGATTTACTTATCCATATCTTCCGGAAGGAGTATATGCAGAACTCAGAAGTGCTTCAAATCTGAGATTTCAGACACAGGAGGAGCTTACAAGGATTCTGAACCGGATTGCAAGATGGTTTAGCATTTATTTTCCAGAATATAAAGACGTTTATGGAAAAAGCGATTCCAAAAGTGGATTGATGATACTGGAACAGGCACCACTGCCTGCTGATATCCGAGTGTTAGGTGTGGATGGAGTCAACAAAATCTGGCGGGATGCAAAGCTGCGAGGTGTAGGAATAAAAAGAGCAACAAAGCTTGTGGAAGCTGCAGAGCACAGCATTGGAAGCCAGGAAGGTCTGACTACAGCACGTATGGAAATAAAAAATCTTTTGTCAGACTATGAGAGATATAGCAAGCGAATGGAAGAACTTGTAGAACTTATAGATGAACTGGTAAAGGAGATTCCGTATGTAGAAAAAATGCTCCAGATAAAGGGAGTAGGAATAAAAACAATATCGGGATTAGTGGCTGAAATCGGAGACATAAGACGTTTTGACAATCCGAAACAGATACAGAAATTAGCCGGATATGCGTTGGTAGAGGATAGTTCAGGGAAGCATCAGGGAGAAACCCGGATAAGCCGACGTGGACGAAAAAAACTGAGATATTTACTGTTTGAGGCATCGCTGTCTCTTGTAGGTAAGAATGAAGAGTTCAAAGAATTGCACTACTATTACACGCATCGGGAAGAAAATCCCTTAAAAAAGAAGCAATCGCTTGTTGCAGTGGCATGTAAGTTTTTGAGAATCGCATATAAGATTCTGACAACAGGAGTTGATTACGATGGAGCAAAGATGATAAGTGACATCAGAAGACCACAAAAACAGATGCTGCAGGCAGCATAACAGCTGAACCTCATTGTAAGTGTATCGTGGTTGGAATCAGCTATCAAGGGCACAAAGTGCCGTGGAACGGTTCCACCCCTGACACCTGATTCCAGCCACGATAAAGAAGTAATCAAGAGGTTAAGCCGGAAAGTGCCCTGTAAGGGCAAAAGCAGATGGCAACAGATAAACGTCCGCTGAAAAGTGCTGTTTCCAGAGCAAAGTCAGTAATACAAACAAAGAATGAGCCAGTAGTCGGCAGGAATAATCACCAGAGGACACGATCCTGTGAAGGAGCTGAGCTGACACCCGGATTATGGATATGCCAAACGAAGGAAGTTGGGACAAAGATCCTGTTAGACATGGGAGGTTGACGGCCATAGAAGGAAGGGGGATACACAAGGCCATGTAAAGCGAGAAACAATGACGTTTTACTTCGTATACCCTAATCATCTATGTTTAGCACCAGATGTAAAGAAATATCCATGCCATTGGCTCATTTAACTGAGATAAACAACTAAAAATTCCTTGAAAAATAAGGAAAAAGGACTTGACTATATAGGGAGGTATTTTCTATGAAGTACATTTGTCAGATTTGTGGCTATGTCTACGATGATGCCAAAGAAAAAGTCCCATTTGAAGAATTGCCGGATGATTGGAAGTGCCCACTATGTGGTGCGGCAAAATCAGATTTTAAACCGGAAGCAAATGGTGACGAAAAGAAAGTAGTTACTGCCATAGAGCCAATGGAAGAAGATTTAGAGAAACTTTCAGCAGGACAACTGGCAGCACTTTGTTCTAATCTTGCAAGAGGCTGTGAGAAACAATACAAGCAGGAAGAAGCAGATTTATTTAAGCAGTTAGCAGATTATTTTACCGCAGTTGTACCGGCGGTAAATGATGCATCCGTTGAAAAACTCGCTAAAGAGCTTCAAACAGATGCAAACAATTATGCAGCTGTAAGAGCTACTGCAGATGCAAATGCAGACAGGGGTGCTGCAAGAGTATGTGTATGGGGTGAAAAGGTTACAAGAATGCTTTCATCATTAGTGAATCGTTATTTGAATGAAGGTGAAGCGATGTTAAAAGACACCAATATCTGGGTATGTACAACATGTGGATTTGTTTACATAGGCGATACACCTCCGGAACTTTGCCCGGTGTGCAAGGTTCCGGATTGGAAATTTGAGAAAATAGAAGGGAGAGCATAATCATGGATGAAAAAGTAGCTGTAAGAAATCTAAGACTTTGTACAAAAGATTGTCTGTGTCTTTATGTTTGCCCTGTTGGAGCTACAGACACAGAAAACAGTGTGATTGATGTAGATAAGTGTATCGGTTGCGGAATGTGTGCACAGGCTTGTCCGAGTGGTGCAATTTCCATGGTGCCAAAGGAATATCCTGCACAACAGCCAAAGACAAATCAGGTGAAAGCAGTGCTGAATAAGACTGCACAGGCAAAAGCGGATGAAGAAAAGGAAGCACTTCAAATAGCAGAAACTACTGATAAAGATGGACTGTATCGTTTGATGAAGGCGGTTGCGAAATCAGAAAGACTGGTAGCTGAAGACATTTTGAGAGAAGCAGGCTTTATGCTTCCTCAGAGTAACAATGCACATGAACTTTTAGAGGATTTGATTGCAAATCCACCGACCAAAGATTTTCCTGTGGATGTTGCAAGAAAGTTATTAGAAATGATTCCAAATAACGAAAAAAATAATATGAAGAAAGAAGAGGTAAAGACTATGAAGAAATGGGTATGTACAGTATGTGGTTATGTTCATGAAGGAGAGGAAGCACCGGAGCAGTGCCCTGTTTGCAAACAGCCAAAGGAAAAGTTTAAGTTAATGGAAGAAGAGAAGAAAAATCCTTATGCAGGAACTCAGACAGAGAAAAATCTTGAGGCTGCTTTTGCAGGAGAATCTCAGGCAAGAAACAAGTATACATATTTTGCTTCTGTTGCTAAGAAGGAAGGCTATGAGCAGATGGCAGCTTTATTCTTAAAGACAGCTGACAACGAAAAAGAACATGCAAAGATGTGGTTCAAGGAATTGAACGGTTTAGGTGATACACCTGCTAACTTACAGGCAGCGGCTGATGGCGAAAATTATGAGTGGACAGATATGTATGAAGATTTTGCTAAAACTGCTGAAGCAGAAGGCTTCACAGCCCTTGCAGCAAAGTTCCGCATGGTAGCCGCAATCGAAAAGCATCATGAGGAAAGATATCGTGCACTTCTTAAGAATATCGAGACTGCACAGGTATTTGAAAAGAGTGAAGTAAAGGTATGGGAGTGCCGTAACTGTGGGCATATAGTAGTTGGCACAAAGGCACCGGAGGTATGCCCTGTATGTGCACATCCACAGTCATACTTTGAAGTAAATGCAGAGAACTATTAAAATAGTTTTTGGAGGTAGAACTATGGAACAAAGATTTCTTATTTGTGAGCATTGCGGAAATATTATTGCAATGGTAAAGGACTCTGGTGTACCGGTAATGTGTTGTGGTCAGAAAATGACAGAAATTATTCCGGGTACATCCGATGGTGCAGTAGAAAAACATCTTCCGGTATGGACTGTGGAAGGCAATACAGTAAAGGTTTCTGTTGGCTCAGTTGAGCATCCAATGGTAGAAGCTCATTATATTGAATGGGTATCTTTACAGACAAAATCCGGAAATCAAAGAAAGGTGTTAAAGCCAGGTGATGCACCGGAAGTAAGCTTTGCCATTTCTGAAGGCGATGAAGTAGAAGCTGTATATGCATATTGTAACTTACATGGTTTGTGGAAAGCGTAATATCAGAATATTATATGTAATTTCTGTTTTTTGCTAGATGAGAATATCTATAACATACAAAAAGTATGTTATAAAATATTAAAGGATGTGCAATTCCTGTTTATCGAATTGATGATGTATAGAATAAATAATAGTAGAATTTTTCTCTCTGCCGCAAGATGATTTTAGGTCGGTTGAGGGATTAGAAAACGCCGGAAACCCGCATAAACTCTATGTTTTTGCGCGTTCTCGGCGTTTCTTTTATCGCCTGTGTTAGTGGTGCTTTTTCGGTAAATGGTGCCCAAATGGTGCCCAAATCCCACGCGGGGCTATAAAACGGTATAAGAAGCGGTAAAGAGATACAGCGGTTAAAGCTCTAAATCGCTGCTCTTTTTCTTTGCCGCGCTCTTTGCTTTCTTCGGCTCGGCTTTCTCTGCCTTTGCCGGGTCTGCCTGTTTGACCGCCCCATGATAAGCGTCTAAGACTTCTTTTTTGCGTTCAAGCCGCACGTCCACATAACGGGCGGTAACAGCTTCAAAGTTCATAGACAGCCCAAGCGATACGCCGATACCCGCAAGTGTATGTCCTAACACTTCGCCTACGGTGTAGAAGTCGCCTGTCAGTTGGTGCATATTTGTAGCTGCTGTATGGCGCAAATCGTGAAAGCGGATATGCGGCATATCCAAATCTTCAAGCAGCTTTCCAAACTGGGAAGATACCCACGACGCGGAGATAGGGGAACCGTCCGGCTTCGCTACAACAAGGTCATTGTCATAGTAAGGCTTTCCGTCCTTTTCTGCCTGTTCGCGCTGCGCTTCCTGCATAGCAAACTGTTTGAGAAAGAACGGGCGGGCAAGCTCTGTGATAGGCAGCTTTCGCCCGTTGGATTTCGGCGGTGCCATTTCCTCAATGACTTTTGTTTTTGGCGGTACCTTAAAGGGTAGCTGCTCGGAAACGTCAAAGGTGTTGTTTTCCAAATCCACATTGCGCCAACGCAAGCCCAGGATTTCAGAACGGCGCATACCGTAAAGCCCGCCTAAGATAACGGGCATTTCCCAAACGGTACCCTCGACGCGCTGCATAAGGGCTTTTACCTGTTCCGGCGTGTACGGGTCGGGGGTCTTGTCGCTCTTTCCAAACTTCGTAAGCGTGTCCTTTGCTGCGTTTGTTTCGATATAGCGGTATTTCCGGGCATGGCTCAACGCCACGCTCAAAACACGCTTTGCCCCGGCTGCGGTGGACGGTTTCAAGCCTTTGTCAATAATCTGCTGAAACATTTTGTCTACCATAGCGGGGGTAAGCTGATTAAGGGCAACGCCGCCGATATATGGCGTGATGTAGTTTGCAATCGTTCTTTTGTACCCGTCGTAAGTAGAGGGGCGCAAGTTCACTCTTGCATAGCTTTCTACCCATTCATTCAGATAGCTTGCAACGGTCTGTTTCCGCTGTGAAGCGATAGACGCAATCTGTCCCGGATTATGGAGCTTTGCTTTCATCTCTGCTTCATGCTGCGTTGCTTCCTTTTTTGTTGGAAAGCCCTTTTTTGAATAGGTTTTCTTTTCCCCATTCGGGGCGGTGTACTTTATATTCACGTCGTAAACTGTACCCGGCCGCCCGGTCAGTACGCCGTTGCTGTCGCGTTTATTCTTAACCTGCCTTGTTGATATAGCCATAGCTTAACCTCCCTGTCGTGCCGGGGGCTTCGCTGTCGTCTTTGCCCTGTGGTACCAGTCCCAGATTGCAGCGTCAGCTATCAAACGACGGTTTCCATTTTGTATATATTCAAGCTCGCCACTATCCATAAGCTCGCGCAGTTTATTTTCCCCGATACCGCTAATCTTGCTCATTTGCTCAACGGTCTTTAACATAGGGAATACAGGGATAGCGGGGCTTGCTGTTTCCTTTTTTGCCATAGGAAAATACCCCCTTTCATAAATGGCTAAAAAGTCAAGTTACAAAAAGTGGGCTTTAACCGGGCGGCTGTTAGCACAACCTCGCGGGAATTGCACCCCTGCTCATTTAAGGCAGCTTTACCCATTGCCTGCGACGCTCTGAACGCTCGGACTGTGGCTGTAAAGGCTTATCTCCCCTCAATGCGTGTTGTCGCCCGCAAGCTGCTAACTTGCTTCCCGTCGCGGTGTTTCTCGCTCGGCTTTTCCCGATAGAGGAATAGCGTCATGGCGCACCCTCCGTATGGCTCGGCGCAAAAAGGACGTACCCGGTTTGCCCTATACTGCGTCGCCGTTATCTTGCGTCGCTTTCTTTGTCAAGGAACATACGGGGCTGCTGCGGATTGATACGAAACGGAAAAGGGGTTAAGACGTTTCGGTATCGGTGCAGTTATTCAACCCTAAATGTGAGGATTGCCCTCATTAGTCTTGCTTGCAGCCGTTGGCGAATATCCTCGTCAACGCCAAAATAGACGTTTCCGCGCTCGTCGCAGAGCTTCCGCATGGAAAGGCTCGCTATGTAACCACTAAAATGCTGCAAGACAATTTTCATAGCGTCCGGGTCGCCCTTTGTCGCTGCCACAATGACAGGATAGGGAACAAGGGCAACGTCCGGGAAGTCAGATTGTTTACCATTCGTCCCATTCATCAGCGTGTTCCTCCAAATATTTCTTCAAGATTTCAAAAGAGCTTGTCCGTCTGTACTGTATCGTGCTGCGCGACGTATTGAATAACTTTCCAATCTCCACGTCGGTCATGCCCTCGAAATAGTACAGCATGATAGCTTTCCTTTTTTCTTCCGGCAAAGTGCGGATTGCTTCAAGCAGCAGCTTCGGCGTGATTTTCTTTCCTGCCTGCTGATAGCTCGGCTCGGCTTCTTCGTCTTGAAAATACTTATCAAGCGTATATATATAAAGCTGTCGTTCCTCATGCAAGGCAAGGTCGGAAAACGACACTTCCTTTGCTCTGCGACGCCGGATTTCCTCGTGGGCGTTGCAGGCTTCGTTGTGCAGCACCCGTTTACAGAAACTTTGAAAGATACATTGCTTCTGAAATTCCACGCGATTAGGTTCCATGTTCTCACCTCCTTTCGTGTTGAAAGGTGGCGGTACCTCCCCTTTTCGCGGGATAATACAGGCGATTTTTTCAAACGCCGAATGAAAGCGAAACTTTTTTGAAAAAACCTCCCGAAAATGCAAAATGGGGCTGTCGCACTAAGTGATTAGTGCGCAGCCTCGTTTTTATGCAAAAAATAACTGCCAGACCTCGAAAAAATCCGGCAGTTGGTGTAAGATTAATGTATGACCAAACACATTAACTTACAGAAAAATTATAGTCTAAATCAGAGCGGATATCAATTAAAACTTCCGCTAAATCTTGAAACAATCATTCCGGAAGATGATTCTGTGCGGTTGCTAAGTCAGTTTGTGGAGGCAATGGATTTGACTGACCTGTATTCTACATACGAAAGAATAAATTCTGTATCGCCAAGAACGCTTCTGAAGATTGTGCTTTACTCTTACATGAATGGGGATTATTCCTCTCGTTCCATGGAACTTAACTGTAAACGAGACATCAATTTCATGTTTCTGTTGAAAGGGGCGCCAGCTCCGGACCATGCAACATTTGCGCGGTTTCGAAGCATCCATTTTGCACCATGTTCAAAGCGTATTCTTTCGGAGATGTCCGATGCGCTTTTTGACCTTGGCGAGATTTCCGGGGAGACCATTTTCATCGATGGCACAAAAATCGAAGCCAGCGCCAACAAATATACTTTTGTCTGGAAGAAAGCCGTAACAAAGAACCTGACAAAGCTTCTGATAAAGCTTGCTGATTTTGTTGCGGAGTGTGAACAGCTTTATGGCATAAGGATCGTACATGGTGATACCGTAAAAATGAGACATGTAAAGAAGCTGCGCAAGAAGCTTTATGCCCTGGGGCAGAGCGAAAATGTGGTTTTTGTGCATGGGTCAGGAAAAAGAAAAACCCCCCTTCAAAAAAGCATAGAAAAACTGGAAGATTACTTGTCCAGACTAAAGAGATACAATCAGGAAATTCATGTCTGTGGGGAACGGAACAGTTATTCCAAAACAGATCACGACGCCA
>CANQXK010000030.1 GCA_947627715.1 uncultured Oscillospiraceae bacterium | reverse complement strand
GACAGTCCTTTTCGTTTCTCTGGAATCCATCAATCTATCAATCCTCCTTCATGCCGCCCATGATAGCGGCGATCATCCGAATGGTGTCCAGCAGCTCGCCGTCCACATTGGCCCCGTCCTCGGCCCGCCGCAGTTCGGCCAGCACAGCGGCCAGCTCGTCCCGCAGGGCCTTATACACCCTGGGATTGCCCTGCACTACCACGTCCCGGCACAGGAGCCGCTTGGTGATGTAATCCTGCTTCGTCAGGCCAGAGAGCCGCACAGCGGCGTCGATCTGCTCGTTTTCCTCCGGGGATACCCGGAAGGCTACGGTCTTGTTCCTCCAGCGGTTGTGAGTGTCCAAATTCTTAGCTGACATTACGCTCCCATCCTTTCAAAATCCAGCTTGTCCGCCATTTCCGTCTGCTTGGACGGAAACAGGTGGGCATATCGGTAGGTGATCTCGATACTCTCATGCCCCACACGGTCAGCAATCGCCACAGCGGAGAAGCCCATGTCAATCAGAAGCGAGATGTGCGAATGTCTGAGGTCGTGGATTCTGATACGCTTGACCCCTGCCGATTTCGCCCCTCTGTCCATCTCATGGTGGAGATAGCTTTTCGTGATGGTGAAAATGCGCTCCTTCTTCTTGATGCCGTAGAGCATCCCCAGGTAGTCCTTCATCTCGTCACAGAGGAAGTTGGGCATTTTAATGGTGCGGTTGCTTTTCTTCGTCTTTGGCGTGGTAATGACGTCCTTGCCGTGGAGCCGCTGATAGGACTTGCTGATTTTCACCGTCCCGGCCTCAAAGTCAAAGTCTGCCGGGGTCAGGGCCAGCAGTTCCCCCTCCCGAATACCACACCAGTAGAGCATTTCAAAGGCGTAGTAGGAAACGGGCTTGTCCATCATGGCATCTGCAAACTTCTGGTACTCCGCTTTCGTCCAGAACAGCATTTCCTTCCGTTCCTCTGACCCCATGTTCCCAGCCTTGGCGGCGGGATTGGAGCGCAGCTCATAGAAGCGGACAGCGTGATTGAAGATGGCGCTAAGCTGGTTGTGCAGGGTTTTGAGGTAGGTAGCCGAGTAGGGCTTGCGCTTCTCGTCCCGGTAGGCCAGCAACTCGTTCTGCCATGCGATCACGTCCTTGGTGGTGATCTCGCTAATCTTCCGCTTGCCAAAGTAGGGCAGAATTTTCTTCTGGATGATGTTCTCCTTGGTCAGCCAGGTGTTCTCCTTGAGCCGGGGTTTCATATCCTTGGTGTAAAGCTCGGTAAAGGCTTCAAAGGTCATATCCAGGTCGCCGGAGGTCTGCATCTGGAAACTGCGCTCCCACTCCTGGGCCTCCCGTTTGGTGGCAAAGCCACGCTTGCACTTCTGTTTGCGCTCCCCCGTCCAGTCCTGATACCGCACCATGACGTACCATGTTCCTCTTGCTTCGTCCTTAAAGACTGGCATTTAGTTCCCTTCCTTTCTGGCCCCGTAGAGCCGTTCGTTGAAATACTGGCGGTTGACCCGCCCTGCGATGGTGATGAAGCCCTTGTCCTTCAATTCTTCGTTGAGCTGCCGGATGAGTTTATAGGCGTAGGGCTTCGATACACCCAGCTCGTCCGCAACTTCTTCCGCCCGGATGAATCTGTTCTCCATATGGATTCCTCCTTTCTTTTGATTTAACGCTATTTGCTTAACGTAGTCCTATTATACTAACTCTATTCCGTTATGTCAAGACCTTCCAACGAGAAAATATAAACAAATTTATTTATTTTTCTCTTGACTGGTCTAAACATATCTGTTATACTTCAAGTGTCCCCATTACATAGATTGGAGTTGGCAGTTATGGCGATTGGTGAACGTATTCGTTTCTTCCGCAACATGAAGGGCATCACACAGAAGTATCTTGGCATGGTGGTGGGTTTCCCGGAACGCTCCGCCGATGTGCGTATGGCACAGTATGAAACCGGGAGCCGCACCCCCAAGGCCGACCTGACAAAGACCCTGGCTGACTTCTTTGATATTTCCCCTGATGCCCTGACCGTCCCTGACATAGATACCGACATCGGCCTGATGCACACCCTCTTTGCTTTGGAGGATATTCGGGGGCTGACTATTGGGGAGATTGACGGCGAGGTTTGTCTGCGTCTGGACAAATCCAAAGGCAAGACCTATGCCAATATGCTTGATATGCTGTCCGCTTGGGCGGAGCAGGCCAAGAAGCTGGAGGCTGGGGAAATCACCAGGGAGGACTATGACCGCTGGCGGTACAACTACCCCAAGTACGACACCACTCACCGCTGGGCGAAAGTCCCCTCCAAAGAATTGAGCGATTTTCTGGTAGAAGCGTTCCGGGACAGGCTTGACATAGACGAATAGACAGCAAAAGCCCTTACCGACGTTGCCATCGGTAAGGGCTTTCTAATATGGTTGTCCTCACTTATAAGCCGCAAAAGAACATTCTTTACCCGCAATCCAGTGGGAATATAGAATGATACGGTATATGGGGAGCGTTATCAAATCGTTATCAAAAGAGGGGCGCAAAACCGTGGAAACGTTGTGCCGCACCGGGTTCAGAGTTTCAAAAAATCATTCCCACTCTATCGTCGCCGGCGGTTTGGACGTGATGTCGTAGACGATGCGGTTGATGCCGGGGACCTCGTTGACGATGCGGGTGCTGACGCGGTCCAGGACCTCGTAGGGGATGCGCGTCCAGTCGGCGGTCATAAAGTCGGTGGTGGTGACGCTGCGGAGGGCCAGGGTATAGTCGTAGGTGCGGCCGTCGCCCATGACGCCCACGGAGCGCATATTGGTCAGCACCGCGAAATACTGATTCATGCTCCCCTCAAGGCGCGCTTTTGCCACCTCGTCCCGGAAGATGAAGTCCGCCTCCCGCAGAGTGTCCAGCTTCTCCTTCGTCACCTCGCCGATGACCCGAATGGCAAGGCCGGGGCCGGGGAAGGGTTGGCGCATGACCAGATATTCCGGCAGTCCCAGCTCACGGCCCAGCGCCCTCACCTCGTCCTTGAAGAGCATCCGCAGAGGCTCCACGATCTCCTTGAAATCCACGGTGTCCGGCAGGCCCCCCACGTTGTGGTGGCTCTTGATGACGGCGGCGCCGGCCTTGCCGGAGCCGGATTCGATGACGTCGGGATAGATCGTCCCCTGGGCCAGGTAATCCACCCGTCCGATCTTCTTAGACTCCGCCTCAAAGACGCGGATAAACTCCTCGCCGATGATCTTCCGCTTGCGCTCAGGCTCCGTGACGCCGGCAAGCTTTGAGAGGAACAGCTCCTCCGCGTTGGCCCGGACGAAGTTTATATCCCACTTTTTAAAGGCGGCCTCCACCTCGTCCCCCTCGTTTTTCCGCATGAGGCCGTGATCCACAAAGACGCACGTGAGCTGCGGCCCCACGGCCTCCGCCAGGAGCGCCGCGGCCACGGAGGAGTCCACGCCGCCGGAGAGAGCCAGGAGTACCTTCCCGTCCCCGATCTTCTCCCGGAGTGCCCGGATGGCGGTCTGCTTATAGTCGCCCATGCTCCAGTCGCCCCGCGCCCTGCACACCTCGTAGAGGAAATTGCGCAGCATGGCGGCGCCGTTCTCGGTGTGGTTGACCTCCGGGTGGAACTGGACGCCGTAGACGCCCCTGGCCTCGTCGGCGATGGCCACGTTGGGGCAGGCATTGGACCGGGCGGTGAGGGCAAAGCCGTCGGGCACCCGCTCCATATAGTCCCCGTGGCTCATCCACGTGACGCCCTTTTCCGGCAGGCCCCGGAAGAGGGGGCAGCTGGTGTCGAACACCGTCTCCGTTTTGCCGTACTCCCGCGCTGAGTCGTCCGTGGCGGCGGTGACGCGGCCGCCCAGGTTGTGGGCCAGGAGCTGGCAGCCGTAGCAGATGCCTAAAATCGGCACGCCCAGGCGGAAGATCTCCGGGTCGGCCTGCGGGGAGTCCTCTTCATAGACGCTCCCCGGCCCGCCGGTGAAGATGATGCCGATGGGTTCCATCGCGCGGATCCTGTCCATGGGCGCGGTGTACGGCAGGACCTCGCAATAGACGCCGCACTCGCGCACGCGCCGCGCAATAAGCTGATTGTACTGTCCTCCGAAGTCGAGGACGATGACCGTTTCGTTTTTCATGGGACTCCCCCGTTTCGACTTGCTTTTCTCAATTATACGGTGCCTCCAGGGGATTGTCAATAAATTTTGCCCGCCGTGGAAATAATGAATCGGGGGGTGAGACCGTGTCCAAAAAGAACCGCCGGCCAAAGGCCGGGGCCGAGCTGCGGGTCGATCCGGAGGCCCGGCTGACGCCGAAATTCGACTCCGTCTCCATCGCCGAGCATCCCGTGGCGGAGCGCGGGAAGATGGGCTTTCGCGTGGTGGACGACTGCGCCGAGGAACACATTATGTAAACAGCGCCGGAGGCCCCGCGGGGCCTCCGGCATCCTTATGTACGCCGCGGTTTACGACCGCTCTTCGGTTCCCTCCGCCGTCTCCAGGAGGCGTACAAGCTCCCGGATAAAGTCCTCCGCGCCGCTCATGGCGCAGTCCACGCCGCCCACGGACATCTCGCCCGAATCGGCCAGGAGGACGGAATACGCGGGCGCGCCGTCCCCGTAGACGGATAGGATCAGCAGGTTCTCGCGGGGCGTCATGCCGCTGCCCGAAAACGGAAGGCTCCGTCTGTACGGGTGTTCCTCCAGAAGCTTCCGCACGTCGTTGGTGACGGCCACGTTCTCCCAGGTCCGTGTGCCGTCATGGGCCGCGCCGTCCCGGACGCCCAGGGTGGTACAGGTTACCTGGAGCAGGTCGTTTTCCGCGAGAGCGTCGCTGAGCCTGTGGGGCCAGAAATAGACCACCGCCCCTGCGGCCAGGATCGCCGCCAGCAGGACCGTCAGGGTAATGACCGCCGTTTTTTTCATTTTACATTCTCCTTTTTTAAACATATGGATACGCCGCGAAGCTTTCTCCGCAACATTTTCTCCGCGCTCACGCGACGCGCCGAAGCCGGCCGTCCCGAAGCTCCAGCACCTCGTCCGCCAGGGCGCTTGCGGTTTCGGTGGCGTTGTGGGAGACGAGCAGCACCGTCACCCCCGCAAGGCCCAGGACCATCCTCTCGATCTCCGCCGCAGTATGAGGATCAAGGTGCGACGTGCTCTCGTCCAGCAGGAGGATGGGCGTATTTCGGACGATGGCCCTGGCGATGACAACGCGCTGCTTCTCGCCGCCCGACAGGAAGGCCGCGTTTTCCCCCATGGGGGTCTGGAGGCCGTCCGCCAGCGTGTCAAAGAGCCCGCCCAGCTCCACCCGGCGTATGGCCTCCAGCGCCTTTTCCTCCCCCACGTCCTCATATAGGCAGATGTTGTTATACAGCGTGTCGTCAAACAAAAATGGCTCCTGCTCGATCTGGCAGATGTTCTCCGTAAGGCTCCTCCTGCTGATGGCGCGCAGCTCCGTACCGGCCAGGGTGATGGACCCCCGGTAATCGTCCCGCAGTCCCGCCATCAGGCGGAGAAGCGTGGATTTCCCGCTTCCGCTGGCGCCGGTGATGAGGTATTTCTTCCCCGATGCGAAAGTGTAGTTGACGCCGCTCAAAATCTCCCTGCCGGCATAGCCGAAGCGGAGGTCCCGCAGGGCAAGCTCGCCCCCACGCTCATGAAGTTCCTCGCTCCCGCCCAGGTCCTCCGGCTCGTCCAAAATGGCCTTCAGCTTTTTCGCGGGGGCCTTGACGGTCTTTAAGTCGGCCAGGTCGCTGTTGAGCCACTGAACGGGATTGCTGATGTAGGAGATGAGCTGGGACGCGGCCACCACCTCGGCAATGGTGATAACGCCCTTGATGTTCAACACCGCGCCGATGAGGAACACGCCCAGCAGGGCCACCTGGTTAAAGACATAGGAGAGGGAGTTGGACCACTCCAGGAGGAAATTCAGCTTTCGGTTGTTGTCCTCCGCTTTGCTCATGGCGTCCACATAGTTTTTCTCCATTTTGTCTTCCATATGGAAGATCTTTGCCGTGAGGAAGGCGGACAGCGACTCCTTCAGGGTCTTCATGTGCCTCTCCTGGGAATCGGAAAAGGCCGCCCCGGCGCGCTCCAAGCGTTTGGAGAAGAGAAGCGGTACAAGGGTCTGCAAGAGGGACACTGCCGTCACAAAAGCGCCCAGCACGGGGCTTAGAAAGAGCAGGACCGCCAGCGCCGCCGCGCAGCAGAGAAAGTCGGCGTACATCCCAAGGAGGATCCGAAAATAGGACTCCCGCAGCATCTCCGTGTCGGAGGTCATATTGGAGATGTAGTCCCCCGTGTTCTGCCCGAAAAAGCGGAGATAGCACATCCGGGAGAGCTTGTGGTCAAGGTCCTTCTTGAGCGTCACCATGGTGCGCTTTGTGACCTGAAAGCGCGCGTACTGATCCGCCGCGTCAACGGCAAGGTCGATCACGATGTAGACGCCGAAAACAATGACGTACTTCCACACGGCCCCCAGCTCCCCGCTGGCGGCGTAGTCTATGGCCATTCCCAACGCCCCGGCCAGCGCCACAGAGGTGAGGGCGCGCAGCGGGGAGACGATCAGGAACAGCAGTATGTAAGGATTTTTTCGTATTAAATAGCGGTACATTTTTTCTCCTATTGATGAGATGAATCTTCTGCTGAAGATACTATCTCAGCGAATTCAATTTGTGGTTTCTAACAGCTTTACAAACTCCCTGATAAATTTGTCCGCCCCGTTCATCGTGTAATTGGTGTTGCCCATAGACATTTCCCCAGAATCGGATAAGATAACGGAATCAATCGAAGTGTCACCCTCGTATACCGAGATCACAAGCAGCTTTTCACGGGGCGTCATACTGCTGCCCGAAAACGGAAGGTTCCGCCTGAAAGTGTGTTCGTCCAGTAGGCTCAGAATATCCTTTGTGACAGCGTTACTCTCCCAGGTCTGTGTGTCGTTATATGCCGCTCCGTCCTCGGTGCCGAGGGTTGTGCAGGTAACAAAGAGCAAATTGTTTTCCGTGATTCTGTCGGTAAGACTGTGGGGCCAGAAATAGACTATCGCCCCCGCAACAAGGATCGCTGCTAAAAGAATCACCATGGTAATAATTGCTGTTTTTTTCATTTTAAATTCTCCTTTCAGATTTACATTAAACATATGGATACGCCACGAAAACGATACAGGCAAGCATACAAAGGCCAAATGTCAGGCAAGACAACAGGGTTGGTTTCAACGCCTTATCATCTTTAGAACGTATTGCCTTGATGAGAAAAGCCGGAAACGCAAAGCCCGCCAGTATCCCGGTAAACCAAAGAACTATCAGCATAGATTTATCTCCTTTACATTTGTATTTAGCTCTGTACTCCTTGTCAGTTTTCAAATCAGCTGAAAGCAATCAATCCTTTTCAGCCTGCGGTTTATAGAATTCGCATCTTGTGTAAGAACGTTCTTGTATGTACACCAGGCTTTCCCACCTGACACTGTAAACTATGCTCCTTGTGTTTCTAATTTTCAACCCCTCCGGCACGACCCGCGCTTTTCGCGGCACGAACGACATCGGCGCATCTTGCTATTCGGGCCTCGGTGTTATATACTATTGCCATCAGTTTCGGACAGGAGGCGCGGATATGCTGATTGTGATTTGCGACGATTCCCCCGGCGATCTTGCGCTTCTGCGCGGGTACTGCCGACAGTACGACCCCGGCCTTGCGGTCAGGTCCTATTCGTCCGCCAGGGAGCTGCTGGCGTCCTTCCCCACGGAAAAGCCGGACATCGTGTTTATGGATATAGAGATGGAGCCGCCCAACGGGTTTGAAGCCGCCCAGAAGCTCCGGGCGGAGCGGGACGCGCCGGTCATCGTGTTCACCACCCAGACGCTGGGCTACGCCGTGCGGGGCTACGGACTGGCGCTGCGGTACCTGCAGAAGCCCATCGGCTACGGCGACTTTGCCGAGGCGCTGGAGCTTGCCCTGCGGGAGCGGACGCCCCGGAAGATCAGCGTGTCCACGGAAAGCGGCGCCGAGATTTTGAATGTGGCGGATATTGTGTGGTTTGAGGTCTTTGGTCACAACGTCTGCTTCCATCTGGCAGGCCGGCGGGAGCTTCAGGTGCGGTGTACCTTTTCCTCCGTCTTAGAGCAGGTGCGGCCCTGCGATTTCGCCCAGATCCACAAGAGCTACTGCGTCAATCTCGCCTTTGTGGAGCGGGCGGAGCCAAACGGCGTGACCCTGACGGACGGGACCGCGCTTCCCGTGGGCAGAAGCTACTTAAAGTCCTTCCGGGAGCGGCTGGGACATTATCTGAGGGGGCGATGATGTATGACCACATTTGTTGAGTTTGCCGCGGTGCCCGTGGAGATCCTGTTGGGCCTATACATATACGAGGGGCTGTTTGCAGAGCATCGGCACCCATACGCGGCCTTTATATATTACGCCGTGTGGTTCGTGGTGGGAGAGCTGGGGACGTTTTACCTGCCGATCCCCTGGCTGCGGTCACTGATCCTCTTTCTCATTGCGCTTGCGGGGAACTATGCCACCTATAAGACAAAGCCCCTGCCGTGCCTTTACAACACGGCGCTCTATTTTCTGGTCATCGTTCTGTCCGATGTGCTGTGCGCGGCCATCCTGACGGCGGCGGGCTACGGGTCGGAGATCGCCATGGGCGCGTCGGAGCGGATCGTCTACATCGTCATGGCGCGGACGGTCAACCTCCTGCTCATCCAGATCCTGCTCCTTATTTTCCGGCAGGACAAGCCCCGCGCCTTCCCGCTTATATCCGTGCCGCTGTTTATCTGCCAGATCCTCAGCTTTTTTGCCTGTTACAAGAGCTTCTTCGCCCTGGGCGGCGAGGACTCCGGGACCATCCTGCTCACCACGCTGTCGCTGATGGTGGTCAATATCATTATCTGCTTCTACGTGCGGATACTTGAGGATTACTACCGGCGCCGGGCCGCCGACGCCGCCGCCGAGAGCCTGGCCCAGCTCCAGCGGCAGAATTTTGAGAGCATGACCTCACGTCAGGAGGAGACGCGCGCTCTGTGGCACGACATCAAAAAATACGTCTCCGCCATGGAGGCGATGGTGGCGTCGGACAAGACCGAGGAGGCGGAGAAGTGCTTTCAGGAGATTCGGGAGAAGTACGAAAAGCTGAGCATGAGCGTGGACGTGGGCAACGCCGTGGTGGACAGTATTCTCAGCGACGCCGTGCGGCGGGCCGGGGACGCGGATATAGATTTGCGCCTTAATGTCTGGGTGGCCCCGGAGCTGAACATCCCCCCGGCGGACCTCTACATCATCATCGGGAACACCCTGGACAACGCCCTCGCGGCCTGCGGAGGGCTTCCCAAGGACCAGCGGGTCGTCGAGCTTCTTTTGCGCCAGAGCAACCATCTTCTCTACTACGAGCTGAAAAACCCGTACCTCCCCGGCGAGCCGGAGAAAAAGCCCGGCGTCCACGGCTACGGCCTCAGAAACGTCCGGGCCTGCGTGGAGAAGAACAGGGGGTCTCTGGACATCTCCGCCGAAGGCGGACAATTTACCGTCAGCGTACAGCTGAACGTATAAATCTGCCCGGCGGCCGCATGGCCGCCGGGCAGATCAGTAATAAGAATAAGCTTTAAGCGCCGATGTTCTTTGAGGTTCTCGCAAAATCATTTATTCTCTCGTACATTATCTCCAATATATCTTCGCCCCGGATATTTGAATGGTCGCTTTCTTCGGCAGCTTCAATGAATGAAGGATATTCAAATAGTCAACATAGCTTCCGCCGATATGCAGCAAGCTGAAAACGCAAAGCGTCGTACTTAAAAAAGTATATGTATGCGGAATCACCATGTACAATGTCAATGGAATAAGCCCTAAAATCATTGACGGGAACAGGTTCACAAAAATAAATCTGTTTCTCGTCATAGGTGTGGTACAGGTCGTTCCCAGTCCATGCATCGTGTAAAACATAAACACGTTGCTTCCCGTCGGAAAACAAACAGCATGGAGAAATTCATGCACGGGGAAAAACAGCAGTCCTATCAAAATGCCTGTCATCCAGCTGACCCTTGAAAACGCGATCCCGCCCAAAAATACGCTTTTGCAGTAGACGCAAAGGGCGAATATGAGCAGGAGCGGCAGCAAAATGACGGCGGATCCTGCGGTGACATCCGGCAGCGATTTCGCGTCAGGTCCAACTTCAACCATCGGTAAATTGTTCCCGTCATATTTTCCGATCCACTTGATCTTCATTTTCATCACCCTCCTGCGGCGCGGAAAACAGTTCGTCTACGATAGCTTTTGCGTTTTGCAGGCGCAAATAAGGGATATAGAATCTGATTCTCTCTGACATCGGACCAACCTTTAGGGCCAGCCCCGCCCCCAACACATTTTTTGTGAGGCAGGGAATGTCGTTTTGTTTCAGGACATCTTCAAGCATTTCAGCCCATATGGTTTCCCGCTCGGTGAGGAAACAAAGATCGCCGGGCCTGGGGGGCCGGACATTTCGACTTCCGCAAACAGGACACCGATCCTCTTCAAAAATCATGCAGCATCTTTCACAGTACATGGCGTTACCTCTCCTTCTCCTCTTCAATATCATCCAATTTCATTCGTCTCTTATTATATATCAAACGAAATACCTCCAGAAGCGCAAAACACAGTATATACACACCGGCGCACATCGCGGCGATTTGAACGGTGGCGCCGAACTCGATCGGTTTCTTCAGGATAACAAACGCTCTAACAGCATTGAAAATACCAAGGATCAGGGAAGGTCCGGCGCTTGCAATGGCGTTGGTTTTAAGCGTTGGGGCGGCTTTTCGTGTCCAAAGGCCGTTTTTCAGGCTGGAAAACGCAACATAAACGCTTGCCGCCAGTAAAGCGGCGATCTCACCAGCCAGCTCTTTCAGCGTAGTCCCCAACAACGCCTGCAATATAACAGCGGCAAACAACACCCAGAACACCAGCCAAAAACCAAACTCCTCGATTTTCAGCAATTGATTGTCCTGCATCTCATCCAGCATATTTTTTGATTTTTTGTTTTTCATTAGCTGTCCTCCTCGCCAAACAATTCATCAAGCGATTTCCCTAACACCCTGCAAATAGCGCGGCATAATTTGATCGTAGGATTATAGTCTCCCTGCTCTATGGCGTTCATTGTTTGCCGGGAAACGCCGACAGCCTCCGCAAGCGCCTTTTGCGTCATGTCCAACGCGCCTCTTGCCGCTTTGATTTTAACGTTTCTGCCTATTGTGACCACCCCTATTCATAGTAACATATATCTGAACAAGAGTCAAGTATATATGACAAATTAACGTACCGTCAGCGTACAGCTGAACGTATAAAATTGCCCGGCGCGCCGCATGGCCGCCGGGCAATTTAGTATAGGTCTATTAAATCAACCCGTTTCAACGAAAGCCGTTAAACAGATATATCGCACTGTTCGGGAAATCAAAAAGCGTCAGCTGTTTTGATAGAATCTGGGAACCGATCACGCCGTCAATGCTTACCTGATCTTGGATGTGAGAAAGGTCCGCGAAAACAGCAGACACATCGGTATATTCATGCCTGCCCGCCTTTATCAGCGGGATCGTATGGATCTCCGAGGGTTCCGGCGTGGGAGACATCTCTATTTTTCCGATGAGTCCAGTTGAAAGTAAGCACGTATTTGCCCCGGTATCAAGGACGAATCTGTGTTTTTCCTCCGCAAGGTCCAGGGTAACGACCGGGAGCTTTTCCATGGAAATCGGAAGTTTTTCCGCCCCGCTGACGTCCATTTTCGGGTCAAGGGTCATTACGGAGCGTTCATAATCCACAAGTACAGAGGTTTTTTTAATCAATTCTATTCCTACAGTACCGAGAAAACAAAAATCTGGTTCAATGGTTCTAAGATTCTTTTCTCCATATTTCATATCCATAAGAAGCACTGGTAGATTATTAACCGTAATCCCACCAATAGAAACAGCGGGAAGGCAAGTCTCAATAGCACTTTCAGTCACCATTTCTCCGTTAAACTTAGCAACCTCTTTTTCTTTGCCTGAAAGATCAATAAAATAATTCTTATTCAGCGTTGTTTGCATGGCTCCAGTGTCGAACGCGACCCAGCCCTCGACACGGCCAACTTGAGCAGGCAGAAGAACGATTCCCGCAAGATTTTTAAAAACAATGTCCCTCATCGTTGGATCCTCCCTCTTTATCTGGATTTTCTTATCTCACCCATCGACCATTGTACTCCTAAAAAAAGAAAAAGCCATAACAGATCATGTAAAGAATAACTTACACGATTTGTTATGGCTCATTGCCCATGCTCAAATTACCAGCTGCAATTCTTTTAAGGCATAATCTCTTGCCAGTTGCGCAAAGCCGGCCTTATGGATCAATTCCATGTACGGAATAATGGCTTTCAGTATTTTAGCGCACGCATCGTCATTTCCAAGCAGGTGATTCGCTTTTGCTTTAATAAATTCGATCTCAGGCAGCAGCATCTGTTCGGCGCTGTCCATGCTCAAATCTTCCGCAAGCTCAATGTACTTCAGCTCCTCTTTATACCGGCCTTCCATCTCCATACATTGCGCCAGATTGAACATAAGGTTGATTTTTAATATCTGATACTCCTTTAGCCCACTTTCATGTTTCTTTAGCGCCGCCGTCAATTCCTCGCCCAGACGAATTGCTTCCTCAATTTTATCAAGCCTGATAAGCGTAACCAAAAGCGCGTTGAGGATGTTCACTTCTCTGATAGAAAGCAGTGTGTTGCGGAGATCAAAAAAGTCGATGCCGGGCTTTGTTAACGCGAGAGCCTTCTTCAATAACGCCAGTATTTCATCGGGAGGCTCCTGCTCATGGAGCCTGATGGACGAATCCAAAAGAAGGGTAAGCTGTTCATTTGCGGCGCTTTCTTTGGCGTTTTCAGCCAATGCGCTCAGCTGTTCCTTTGCCTCGGCCCATTTTTCTTCTGATATTAACGTGTTGATCAGGTCTGCCCTTTCCTCAAAAGCGCGCTGATTTTCACTCATATAGAAAATATTACAAATCTGATATATGCCCACTCCCAATTTGCTCAAAAGTCCTTCTAACACTATGCGGGAGGGCATTTGCGATCCGTTTTCAATACGAGAGATGGAGACCGCCGAGCAAACGCCGTCAGCCAGCTCTTCCTGAGACAGTCCCGCTTTTTTCCGCAGGGAACGTATCGTTTCTCCTAAAGTATTCTTTTGCATACGGCACAGGTCCCCGCCTTTTTCCCGGATTTTATTCGGCCTGCGCGGCGTCGATCGCCTCCGAAAGCGTGTAGAGGAACGCCGCCGCCGTGCCGCGTGTCAGATACTCCCCCGCGCCGCCGTTTTCAACGTCCGCCCGCAGGGCGTCCTCCAAAAGCCCCACCGGGTCCACGCCCTGGGGAATGGCGGGAAGCTGCGCGATCCTGCCGGCCAACGCCCTGGCCTCCCCGGCGGACTCGGCGTCATAAGGCCTGTATGTCTCGCTCTCCTCCAAAAGCCCGGCGTCCCAAAGGGCCGCCGCCGCGCCGTACCCGTAGAAGCCCGGATCAAGGTCCGTGAACGGAAGCTCCGCCGCGCCGGAGGGGAGATTGAGCGCCCTCTGGATCAGGACCGCCAGATCCGCCCTGCTGATGTTCCTGTCCCCGTTGAAGTACATTTGGTCGCCCCACACGATCCCGCGCAGGGCCAGGCCGTTCACGCTCTCCTTGTACCACTTGCCCTCCACGTCGGCGAAGATCACGTTGTCAAAGCCGCCGGAGGTCTCCTCCTCCAGCCCCATGGTCTCCCAGGCGTAGCCGTAATAGTCGCTCCTGAGCACCGCCGCAGAGACGGCGAACTGGTTCTTCACGGCCTGGATGAGCCTCTGCGCGTACCCCGCGGGAAGCTCCTCCTGGGGCGTGAAATACGTCACATCCCCGGTTTCCGCGTCGTAGAGAAGGTCGGCCGTGCGGAAGCTCCCGGTCTGGAGTACGGCGATGTGCGTGCTGTCGGACAGCACGTCCGTCCCCGTCAGGAGCCGCGAGTCGTACCCCAGCCCGAAGAGGTTCAAAAGCGTGGGGAGAATGTCCTGGGTGCAGCAGGGGCTGTCGATATGCACCGGCTCCCGGACGGCGCCGCTCCAGCAGACAAAGCTGTTTTTGTACCGCCAGAAGGGGTCGCTGTCCGCCCCCTCGCCGGCCAGGGCCAGCTGCTCCTCCTCGGTGAGGGCATAGGGGTAGTGGTCCCCCGTCAGGACGATGACCGTCCTGTCGGCGATCCCCGCCTCCTCCAGCCTGTCAAGGAGATACTCAAGGCCGTATTCCAGCTCCAGCGTCGCCGCCATGTACCCCTTCGCCTTCTCCGGCAGGTCAAGCGCGGCCACCTTGTCATAGTTCTTTTCCGCCATCTTGTTGCCCGAAACGTCGTAGGGGCCGTGGGCGGAAAACGTCATGTAATAGGTGAAGAAGCGGTCCTCCCCGATGTATTCGTCCACCGTCTTCTGGAACATCTCCAGATCGGAGGTGGGGAACGTCGCCTCCATCTCAAGGCCCATATCCACCGCCTTGAAGGTGAAGCCCATGTTGGGGTGGGAGTTGTTCCTGCCGTAGTAGAAGCCCGTGTTGTTGTGGTAGGCCCTGGCCTCCACGTTCTGAAGCCCGAACCTGTGCGCCAGCGTCAGGGGCAGATAGTTGTCCACGGACATATTGAAGCTCATCCTGTTCATGTCCGGCAGAAGCCCCATGCACAGGCTGTACTCCCCGTTGGTGGTGGTGGCGTTGAAGGAGCAGTAGAAGTTGTCAAAGACGATCCCCTCATGGGTGAGCTTGTAGAGCGCCGGGGTCAGCTCCGGGTCCACCGCGTAGGAGCAGTAGGACTCCGCGCAAATTTCAATGAGGTTGAACCCCCGGAAAAGGCCGGTGTAGTCGTTCTGCTTCGTCCCGGAAAGGCCGGAGAAATACTGGGAAAGCTCCCGCCTCTGCTGGGTGTCGGCCTCGTCGGAGAGCTTTTCAAAGTCCAGGGCGTTAAAAACATTATAGTAGACCGGCTCGGCAGGAATCACCGCCGGCTCCGTCTCCTCTCCGCCGTCCTCCCCCGGCCCGGCGGTCTCATCGTTTCCCGGACCCGTCAGGTCGATAACGTCGGCATTCAGCCCCGTCTCGTCGGAGTGGAGCCGCCCAAGCTCAAGCCTCTCCGCGGTGAAGAGGCCGAAATCCTCCGCCTGATCGACCACGGTGGCGGTCTTGTCGTGGTAGACCTCCGCCCGCGCCGTTTCCTCCGCCTCGCCGGGCACGCCCAGGGCAAAGACCAGCACCGAGGCGCAGAGCGCCGTGACCGCGCCGTAAGCCCCGGTCCCCCCATCGTCCAGCGTCCCCCGGCGGCGCAGCGTCTCATAGAACACCAGGGGCATGAAGTAGAGGAAGATCACCGGCAGGCATCGGAGCGTCCCGTCCACCGCCACGCCGAAGAAATTGGCGATGGCCTTTCCCCCCTCGCCCACCAGCGTCAGGGACAGGAGCGTGTCGAAGATGGTGTGATACACCGTCTGCACCGAGAAGAGGAACGCCCCGGCGGCCGTCAGGACCCAGGCCGTGACCCTGTTGGCGCGCCTCCAGGGCCACGCGCCGGAGAGCGCCGTGAAAAACACCCCCAGCGAGAGGGAGAACGGCAGCGCCCAGAAAAGCCTGACCGTCAAAGAGCGCCACACCACCAGGTGAAAGACAAGTTCCCACATCACCGTGGTGGCGCACCAAAACAGCAGATTTTTTGCGGTCTTCCTCAACAGCATAACCTTCTTTTGCGCATTTTCAGATATTATACAAAATCTGTCCCCACATTTCAATGGGCGAAATCCTTAAAAAACGCGAAAAAATCGCTTTTTTCCCTGTTCAAGGCAAACCGGGCCTTGCGCTAAAGCACAAGGCCCGGCCTATCCGTCCGCTCTCGGTTAAACTTTCTCCGCGGCCACCACGTTGTTCATCGTCCTGTCCACCGGCCTTGTCTCCAAAGCGTAGGCGTACAGGCAAAAAAGGAGCGCGGCGGCCAGCACCATACAGTAGATGGTCACGATCAGCTTTTTCAACCCGTCTCCCCCTTCAACAGCGCCCTGTCGGCGATGGGGACGAATACCAGCTCCTTCCCCGGGTCCTCCCCGGCCACGCCCTCCTTCCATTCCCAGCCGGTGATATAGAGAACGGCAATGCTGTCCCCGTCCCGGTAGACCCGGCTGATCTCCGCGCCGGACATATTGGAATAAAAGAGCTGAAGGCTGTGCCCCTCGCTCTCACGGAGGCTTGCGTGGAAGCTGTCCAGCGCCCCCAGGCGCTTCACGCGCCCCTCATCAACCGTCCAGAAGACATACTGGGTCCCGTCGCTGACGATAAGCTCAGGAACGCCGTCCTTTTCAAGGTCGAAAAGCGCGTACGTCCCGGCGCTGTAGTCGTCCAGCACGTCGCCGTAGCCGGCGTTCCCCCGGACGCTATATAGGAGCGAAAGGTCGCTGTCCTCCGTCATGGTCAAAGGCGTGGGGAAGGATTTGTATTCCTCCTCCGGCCCCAGCTGGCGCTGGGAGAGCAGAGTCTCCGTGACCTCCGTTCCGTCAAAGCCGATCTCGGAGATCCGCTCCTCGCCCATATGGCCCATGAGCCGTATGAGCTTCCCGTCCTCCACGTAGAGTCTCGCGTGGCCCATGTCGAAAGCGCCGATCTTGCACATCTTCCCGCCATCCATGCTCCAAACCCCGGCCTCATAATCGGCCTCGCAGGTGCCGTAGGTGGCGATCAGCTCCTCCGTCCCGTCCCCTGTCAGGTCGAAAAGCCCGTAGGTGAGCCAGGCCCCGTCGGTGGTGTACTGGCTTTGAAGATACGCGAGCATCCCCTCGTAGTCGTTGGCCTCCACAAAGCCGCCGTATTTCTCCACCCTGGAGTCCACAAGCCGGAGCTGTCCGTTCTGATCGGGCTGGTAGGTGTCGTAGGTGTACTCGCTGCCCGCCGGGCCGGACTTGTAGGCGGCGATGACCTGCCGGTTCTCCTGGTCCACCTCCGCACCCTGGAGGGTGATGGCGTACTCAAACCGCCCCGCGCTCTTATTCCAGAACCAGTAGTAATAGGGGATGGTGTTGTTGGGCGTCCAGCCGAACACGCCAAGGTCGGGATAGCCGTCGAAGTTCATGTCCAGCGCCGTGATGACCTGCTCCTTGTCCCAGCAGTCGGTGTACCCGGCGTAAACGCCGTCCACAAAATCCTCCCCCGCCTCGGTCACATCGATGACCTGCAAAGGCTCGCTGTCGCCCTGCTCGTAGACGCGGATCTCCCGGACGCCCCAGTGGTCCACGTTTTCCGCCCTCTTGCCTATGGCGATGAGGTCGAAGGTCCTGCTCCCCTCCTCTATGGTGCAGGAGGCCACCACATGGTCCTCCGTCTCAAACTGATCCTTCGCGTCCTGACCGCCGGCGAAATACTCCTTGCAGTATCTCCTCACCGCCGCCACGTCCAGCTTTTCCTCCGGGATGGCATCGGCGGCGCCCTCGGAGAGCTGCCAATCAAGCTCGTACTCCCCGTCCCCGGCGTAGAGGAAGATGCGGATGTCCCGCCTGCCGGCCCCGGCGGGGGTCACGTAATCCACCAGCGCCAGCACGTCGGCGCTGCCGTCGCCGTTGAGGTCCTCAAAGCTCACCGCCGCCACCTTCACGGACTGGTTGTCCTGGCACATGGGGTGGAACTCGTAGTCGGAGACCTTCCCGTCGGAGGAGAGGAAGAACCGCACGTCGCCAAACTCCGGCGTCGGCATATACGTGACAAAATGCGTCTTGCCGTAGTCGCGCAGGGTCACCTCAAAGCTCTGGGCCTCATCGATATACTGAGGCTCCAGCTCCACCCCCGCGCCGTACTGCACCGCCGGGGGTTCCGGGGGAAGCTCCGGCGCGGCCACGCGGGAGAGCACGTCCCAGTTGAGGGACTTTGCCAGCTCCTCCAACTGCTCCCTGCCGATGGGTCCGCCGAAGGTGGGGTCGGCCCTCTTGCCCGCCAGCACATTGGCGGCGAAGAAGCTGTCCCCCAGGTCCGCCACGATCAGGGACCTGTCGTTTCCGCCCAGCACCAGGCCCACGTCGCGCTCGCCGATCTTCACGTCCCACTCCTCAAAGTCCTCCCCCAGGGCGTCGGCGTCCAGGGACACCTCCGTGAGGCTCCCCTTGACGGAGCGGAACAGCTGATAGCTCACCACCGTCCCGTCGGCGGCGGTGAATTCCTGGTCGGCGCTGAGGGTCCCGTCCTCGTAGACGATGAAGGTCCAGCGGGTGTTGTTCCCGTTGGAAAGCTCCCCGCCCAGGAGCTTTGCCACCTCGTCATACTCGAACACCCCGCACCGCTCCGGCACGGTGAGGCCGTACTTCTCCGCCGCCTCAGAAAGGGACAGTCCCCCGTTATAGTGGTCATAGAGGGCCTTATACTCCGCGCTGTCCTGGAAGCCCTGCATGGAGATAAGCCCGCCGTTCCCCGTCTCGTTGGGCAGGGTCACCGAGCGCACGCCGAAAAAGTCGGTAGCGGCGGCGGTGATGCCGAAGGCCGCCAGGATCGCCGCGACAGCCGCGATGAGGACGATCTTTTTCACGTTGTTGACGGGCGCTTTTTTCTTTGTCTTCATTCTCTCAAAATCCTCCACATTGACCTCGTAGGAGGATCGGACATGAGAAAAGGTCTCCCTGTATAAATTCGTCGCCATCACGCTCTCTCCTCCACAAGCTCTTTTTTCAGCATCCCCCGCGCTCTCTGGAGCCTTGTGGTCACGTTGGACTCGGAAAGCTCCAAAATGCGGGCGATCTCCCTGACGGAATATTCCTCGTAATAAAAGAGGTACAGCGGCACTCTGTACTTTTCGGGCAGGGACATGACGGCGGTGAAGAGTCCGATCTGCTCCTCGGCCTCAAAGGGAATGCCCGCCGCCAGGTCCTCCGGCGGCGTGGGCACGCGCCTTTTTGCGTCCCGCGCGGCGTTCTTGCAGAAGTTCAGGCCCACCCGGATCAGCCACCGCTTCACGTGCTCCTCCCCCTGGAACCGCTCCCTGGAGAGATACAGCTTCAAAAGCGTCTCCTGCACCGCGTCCTCGGCGTCCTGGGCGTTCCCCATGAAGTTCAACGCCACCCGGTACACCGTGTCCTTATATTTTTCGGCGTAATAGCCAAACTCCGCTCTGTCCATTTGCTCACTGTCCTTTGAAAGCTTTCACCCATAAAACACTTCACGCCCGCCGTTTGTCACAAAATGGCGAAAAAATTTTTCTCCGTTCAGAAAAAATGTCCCCGGAGACCGGGGACACGGCGGCGCGCCGCCCTCTATTTGATTTTCACCTCAACGCCGTCCCGCTCCACCTTTCGGATGCCCTTCTCCGCCTTGCTCCGGGCCGTCATGATCTCCCGGCCGCAGCCCAGGCACCTGAGCTTGAAATCTGCCCCCACGCGGGTGACCGCCCACGTGAAGGACCCGCAGGGGTGGGGCTTTTTCATGGTGACGGTGTCGCCCACCTTAATGTCCATCCCGCTCCCCCTTTATAAGCTCCCAGTACTTCTTCGCCGCCTGCTCCACCTTATTATCCCCGTATTCGTAGTAAACGGCGTCCCGAAGCCCGTCCGGCAAATATTGCTGCTTCACCCAGTGGCCGGGGAACTCGTGGGGATAGAGATACCCCTGCTCCCGCTCAAACCCGGCGCCGTCGGCGTGGACGTTCTGAAGCTCGCGGGGGATGGGTCCGGCCTTCCCGGCCTCCACGTCGGCAAAGGCCCGATCAACGGCCATGACCACGGAGTTGGACTTGGGCGCGGTGGCCAGCAAAATGGCCGCCTGGGCGAGGGGCAGCCGCGCCTCCGGCATCCCCAGCTGGAGCGCCGAATCGACGCACGCCTTCACAATGGCCGCCGCCTGGGGGTAGGCCATGCCGATGTCCTCGCTGGCCGAGCACAGGAGCCTCCGGCACACCCCCGGCATATCCCCCGCCGACAGGGCGCGGGCCAGATAGTGGAGCGCCGCGTCCGGGTCGGACCCCCGCAGGGACTTCATCAGCGCGCTCACCGCGTCAAAATGCTGGTCCCCGTCCCTGTCGTATCTGAGGGCGTTCTTCTGCGACGCCAGGGCGGCGTCCTCCAGGGTGATCTGAAGCTTCCCGTCCGCGCCCCTGGGGGCCGCGGTGAAGAGAAGCTCCAGGGCGTTGACGGATTTGCGCACGTCCCCGCCGGAGGAGGCGGCGATATGCTCCAGCACGCCCTTTTCAATGTCCGCCTCTCCGAAGCGTTCCCCGGCCAGCCTCGCCGCCCGCTCCACCGCCAGAAGCACGTCCTGCGCCGTCAGCTCCTTGAACTCAAACACCGTGGAGCGGGAGAGCACCGCGTTGTAGATGTAAAAATACGGGTTCTCCGTGGTGGAGGCGATGAGGGTGATCTTCCCGTTCTCGATAAACTCCAGAAGCGACTGCTGCTGCTTTTTGTTGAAATACTGGATCTCGTCCAGGTAGAGAAGCACCCCGTTGGGCGTCAGGAACGTGTCCAGCTCCGCGATGATGTCCTTGATGTCCTGCAACGAGGCGGTGGTGGCGTTCAAACGCCGCAGCTCCCGCTTGGTCTCGTGGGCAATGATGTTGGCAACGGTGGTCTTCCCGGAGCCGGACGGCCCGTAAAAGATCATGTTGGGGATGTCCCCGGAGCGGATGATCCGCCTCAAAAGCCCGTTCTCCCCTAAAATATGCCTCTGCCCGTACACTTCATCCAGCGTCCGGGGCCGAATCTCGTCCGCAAGCGGCCTTCCCGTCCCCATCATCGCACCTCCCCCGTCTTTGGCAGCATATAGTAAAACCGTTTAAAATCCTCCGATCTCATCCCGCGGGCCAGCTCGTCAATGAGCAGGAGCGCCGCGGCGCGGGCGTCGCTCCCCGCCCGGTGGTGGTCAAGGCCGATGCCCAGATAGTCGCACAGCACGTTGAGGTTGTTGTGGGGCAGTCCGTAGCACCGCCGGGCCATCTGGCAGGTGCAGACATACGGCGCGTACTTCCTCCAGGCGATGCCGTAGTGGGCAAGGCAGGCGCGGAGCACCCCCATGTCGAAGGGGGCGTTGTGGGCCGCCAGGATCCCGCTCTCAAACACGGGCCGCAGCGTCTCCCACACCTCCGGGAAGGCGGGGGCCTGGGCGGCGGACTCAGGCGTGATGCCCGTCAGCTGGATGTTGAAGGGGCTGAAAAACGTCTCCGGGTCCACAAGCGTCTCAAACTCCTCCGTGACGGCCCCGTTCTCCACCACCGCCACGCCGATGGCGCTCATGCGGTCGTTTCGGAAATTCGGCGTCTCCACGTCAAAAACCACAAATCTGTCCGTACCCTCACCCTCTTTGCGCGTTTTTCTCCATTATATCACCGGGCATGGGTTGTTGCAAGTGCCCCCGAAAGGTGTTATAATACGAAAAAAGCGAAAAAGGTCGTGATCGCATGGATAAAGCCGTTTCTGACGAGATCGTGGCGAGGCTTGAACGGGAGTACCCCCTGGCCCAGTGCACCTTGGACTACGACGACGCCTATCACCTGCTGGTGAGCGTGCGCCTGGCCGCCCAGTGCACCGACGCGCGGGTCAACCAGGTCACCCCCGCACTCTTCGCCCGGTATCCCACGGTGCGGGACATGGCCCAGGCCAGGGTCGAGGACGTGGAGCAGTACATCCGCTCCTGCGGCTTTTACCACGGCAAGGCCGGCGACATCGTCAACGCCGCCATCATGATCGAGACGCGGTTTAACGGAAAAGTCCCGGACAATATGGAGGACCTTCTGAAGCTCCCCGGCGTGGGGCGAAAAAGCGCCAACCTCATCCTGGGCGACGTCTACAATGCCCCGGGCGCCGTGGTGGTGGACACCCACTGCATCCGCATCACCAACCTCTTGGGCTATGTGGACACAAAGGACCCGGCGAAGATCGAACCCATCCTCCGGGCCATCCTGCCGCCGGATAAGTCCAACGACTTCTGCCACCGCATGGTCCTCCACGGCAGGGCCGTCTGCGTGGCCCGCCGCCCCCAGTGCGAAAAATGCGTCCTCCGGGACCTCTGCCGTTATGCCTCCGGCGCAAACTGAAATCCCCTTTTTCGAGGATCTCAAAATCAGATATTTTTCCGATGGCATGTACGTCGGAAAAATATCCTTTTGTTTTGCGGAGTGTGCGGCCCCAAGGGGGCCGTGCGCGGAGCAAAACGGCAGGAAAAAAATCCGTGAATTTCGCAAAATTCACGGATTTTTTCTGAACGTTCCCCTTTGTAGGAAAAAGCCCGTCAGGGCTTTTTCCTATTTTATCCTCAGTCTCTCCACCAGCGCCTCGTCAGGTTCGGCCATCACGGTGCGGTAGGTGTGGTAGATCACCATCCCCGGCCTGCCTCCGGCGGGCTTTTTGATCTGCCGCACCTCGGTCACGTCCACCGGCGTCTTGGCCGCGCCCCTGCCCTGGGAGTAGTAGGCGGCCACGGCGGCGGCCTCCCGCACGGACTCATCGTCCGGCGCGCCCCCCTCGCAGGAGAGGACCACGTGAGCGCCGTGGAGCTTCTGGGCGTGGAACCACAGGTCGGTCTTGGCGCTGTCCCTCAGCGTCAGCGCGTCGTTCTGGGCGTTATTCCGCCCGGCGCGGATGAGAAGGCCGGCGCTGGAGCGAAAGCGCATGGGCTGGCTGGGCCGGCGCTTCTGGCGCGTCGTTGTTTTCGGCGCGCGGAGAAGTCCCGCGCCCTGAAGCTCGGCGCGGATGTCCATAAGGTCCTGCTCCGTCTCCGCCCGGTCGATCTCGTCCAGAACGCTCTCCAGATACGAAAGCTCGCTCTCCCCGGAGGCGATCTGCTCCGTCAGATGCGCGGCGGCGCTTTTGGCCCTGGCGTAGTCCTTATAATACTTGGCGGCGTTCTGCTGGGGCGTTTTCAGCGGGTCTAAGGGGATGGTCCGCAGCGCCCCCTCCCCGGCGTAGAAGTCCTCCGCTGTAAGCTCCCGCTGGCCCTTTTTCATGGCGTAGAGGTTGGCGGTGATGATGTCCCCGCACTGGCGCAGCCGGTCCCGGTCCTCCGTTTCCAGAAGCTCCTGCCGCTGGGCCGCCAGACGCCGGGCCACCCGGTTCCGGGCGTTGACCGCCGTTTTTCTCAGCTCCCCCGCCCGTTGACGCCGCCGCTCGGCGGCGTCCTTTTTGGCGTAGAAGGCGTCAAGGAGCGCGGAGAAGGTGTCGTATCTCGTAAGCCCGTACCCCTCCCCGTACTGGAGGATGGGGAGGTAGGAGTAGTCGAAGGGCGCGCCGCCGGGGCCTGTCACAAGGGTAGGCTCTCCCCCGGCCAGCACCGTGTCCCGCAGGGCCGTCAGGGGCGCGGCCAGGCCCCCGCCCTCCGCCCGGAAGGCCATCTCGCGGGCGACCAGGGGCGAGACGCCCAGGAAACTCTCCAGCACCCGCCTGTCCAGGGACCGCCCCGGCTCAAAGCCGGAGACGGCGGAGCCGATCTCCTCATCCGTCATCGTCAAAAGCTCCCGCTTATCCTGCATGGGCGGCAGGCGGTAGCGCATCCCCGGCTGGACGGCGCGGCTGTCCTCGGCGGAACCCGTGCGGTAGAGGCACCCGGTGATGACCCCCTCCCCGTCCGTCAGGATCACGTTGGCCGCGTGGCCGATAAGCTCCACCGCCAGCCCCCGCTCCTCCCCCTCGCCGAACATCCCCGGCGCTGAAAGGCGCAGAAGGAGCACCCGGTCCGTGGCGGGCTGGGTCACCTCCAAAATGCGCGCGCCGGTGAGGTGCTTGCGCAGGAGCATACAGAACATGGGCGGCTCCTGGGGCTTCTCAAATTCCTCGTCTGTGAGCTGGATCCGGGGCGACCCGGAGGACCCGCCGATGAGCAGGTCCCACCGCCGCTCCCCTCTCCCCGTCAGCACCACGGTCCCCCGCGCCGGCTGGTGGATCTTCTCGATCTTCGCTCCCGTCAGCTCCCGGCGAAGCTCCTGTGTCAGGCAGCGCAGAAAAAGCGCGTCAAACCCCATCCTTACACCTCCAGGATCGCGGCGAAGAGGTCGTTCAGCCTCTCCCGCCTTCCTTTGATATAGAGATACCCGAAAAGGGCCTCCAACGCCGTCGCGGCGTGGTACTGCTGCACCGTGGCCCCCCGCGGCACCGCGTGGACGCGGGCGTTCCGCCCGCGCCTGTAGACCTCCCGCTCCTCCTCCGTCAGCATCGGCGCGATCCGCTCCGCCCCCGCCGCCTGGGCCGTGGCCGCCACCAGGGCCACCGTCGCCCGGTGCAGGGAGCGGTTGGTCTCCTTGCCCTGGGCCACCAGGTACGAGCGCGCCATCAGCTCATAAACCGCGTCCCCGATGTGGGCCAGGGCCAGCGAGGAGAGATTTTGAAGCTGCGTCCCGCTCAGCTCGAAAGTGAAAAAGTCCATGGTCATGCTCCTTTGTATGACGGCCAAACGCCGCCTGCTCTTTACACGTCAATCTTACCATATTGTCCCGCCAATTTCCACTGTTTCTTTCCGCTTTCACCATTGACTCTTTTCCCGATAGGGCCTATAATATGACGCATACGACGTATTTTGGAGGTGACGCCCACGAACAGTACCGATCCAGCCAGCCGTCTGGGGCCGAAGCTGAACTCCATCACCAACAGCTTCCGGCGCATCGCCGACGAGAGCACCCAGGAGCTGGGCATCACAGGCACCCAGTCTTTTCTGCTGGGCTATCTCCACTGCCTGGAGGACCGTCCCCCCTGCCAGCGCGACATTGAGGAGCGTTTCAACATCAAGCACCCCACCGCCACGGGCCTTTTGGACCGTATGGCCGAGCGCGGGCTTGTGTATTTCCGGGAGGACGAGACAGACCGCCGCCGCAAGCGCATCCTGCTCACGGACAAGGGCGCGGAGGCTGTCCGGCGCACAAAAGACCGGCTGGACGAGCTGGACGCCCGCCTGTGCCAGGGCTTCACGCCCCAGGAGCTTGCCACCCTCAACGCCCTGCTGGACCGGGTGGTGGAGAACGCGAAAGCAGCCGGCGGCAAATGCCGCCAACAGGAAGGAGAATGACGACTTGATACGAAGACTCTCCCGGTGCGTCCGGGAATACACCCTGGCGGCCATCCTGGCGCCCCTGACCATGATCGGCGAGGTGGCCATGGAGGTCACCATCCCCAAGGTGATGGCCACCCTCTACGACAAGGGCATCGTCCTGCAAGATATGCAGGTGGTACTGACCCAGTCCCTGACGCTGGTACTGTGCGCCCTGTGTTCCCTGTGCTTCGGCGTGGCCTCGGCGGCCTTTGCCACCAAGGCCGGCACGGGCTTTGCTCGGAACCTCCGGCACGATATGTACTACCGCGTCCAGGACTTCAGCTTTTCCAACATCGACAAATTTTCCACCGCCTCCATCGTCACGCGCCTCACGTCCGACGTGGCGAACCTCCAGATGACCTTCCAGATGATGATCCGCATGGCGATCAGGGCGCCCATGACCATGATCCTGGCCTTCATCTCCGCCATGACCATCTCGGTGAAGCTCTCCCTGGTGTACTGCGTGGCGATGCCCATTCTCATCGTGGCGCTCATCTGCCTTGTGCCCCTGGTACACAGCATCTTCGACCGGGTCTTCCGCACCTACGACAAGCTCAACAACGCCGTCCAGGAGAACGTCCACGGCATCCGCGTGGTGAAGAGCTTCGTCCGGGAGGACAAGGAGACCGAGAAGTTCACCGCCATCTCCCAGTCCATCTACCGGGACTTCTGCAAGGCCGAGAAAATTTTGGCCCTCAATAACCCGGTGATGCAGACCTGCGTGTACGGGTGCATCCTGGCCATCTCCTGGATGGGTGCCAAGATGGTGGTGGCCTCCGGCAACATTCCGGGGAACGGCCTCACCACGGGGCAGCTCAGCTCCATGTTCACCTACACCACCCAGGTGCTCTCCTCCCTCATGATGCTCTCCATGGTCTACGTCATGATGATCAT
>CANQXK010000029.1 GCA_947627715.1 uncultured Oscillospiraceae bacterium | reverse complement strand
ATTCGATAGGCTCCCATGGCGCATCGGTATTTGACCATTCGGTTTCGGTGGTGAACCAACGCACATAGTCCTCAATGCCGGACTCAATCATATCGCGAAGAATAATGTTGTCAAATTCTATTTTCGTCATCTATCCTCCATCAGATTTCGATTTGCCGAACAGTCGTCCACTCGACATTTCACATTATACCACCCAAATGTGAAGAAATCTACTTGTTTTGCGGAGTGTATGGCCCCAAAGGGGATTTCGTCTGCCGATGAAGCCTTGTAAAAAATCTCAACGAAACGCGACCAAAGGGGGCGTTTGGGTGCTATACTTGTGAAAGCGCTTTTACATAAGGTGTGGAGGTGAAGCATGGAGGATGAGGAGATCATAGGGCTTTATTTCGCCCGGTCCCAGTCGGCCATAGCCGAGACGTCAAAAAAGTACGGCAGGTACTGCTATTCCATAGCCTACAATATCCTCTCAAACCGCCAGGACGCGGAGGAGTGCGTGAACGACGCGCTGATGAACACGTGGAAGAGCATACCGCCCCAACGGCCCGTGAAGCTCCGGGCTTTTGTGGGAGAACTCACGAGATGCGCCGGCCTTAAAAAGTGGAGAGACGCCCACGCGGGAAAACGCGGGGGCGGGGAAGTGGCGCTTGCCTTAGAGGAGCTGGACGAGTGCGTGTCCCCCGGCCGCGTGCCGGAGCAGGAGGTGGAGGCGGAAGAGCTGGGCGACGCCGTTAACACGTTTGTCATGGGCCTTGGGGCCACGGAGAGGAGCGTGTTCATATGCCGGTATTGGTACATGAGGTCCATAAAAGTCATAGCGGCGCAATTTGGCTTTTCTGAAAGCAAGGTAAAATCAATGCTGTTCAGGACAAGAAGCAAGCTTAAAGACTATCTGATCAAGGAGAATATATATGACGGACACTGAGAAATTGCTGGACGCGATAGGCCGGATAAACGGGGAGGCCGTTTTGGCCGCCGGAGAAAGGAGAGGCAGGACCCGTGGGCGGGCGATCTGGGGGGCCTTGGCGGCGGGCCTTGGCGCGGCGGCCATTTTGGGTGCGGTCATCATGGCGGGGCGCAGCTTTGACATAAAGGCGGGGCTTGACCGGGAGGATTTTGCGAGTATAGAGGAGGTGGAGCGGCTCTACGGCGGAACGCTGCTTACGGAGAATATGAAGGATGCCAACATTTCATCGGTTCACCTTTTGCACAGGGAGGGGGCGGATATTTCCGACACCTCCGGCTGGGACACCTTGGCGTTCATGGCGGAGCTGGATGGAGAGCCGATCGAGATGAGCTGTTCCTTTAATGCCCCGGAGGGTATACCCCTGCCGGGGGAACCCACCAGGACGGTTGAGTACAACGGCGTGGAGGTGTATCTTTACTTGGAGGAATTTGCCGAGTGGGATGAGAAATATAAATATGCCTGCGAGGCGATTTTCAGTTACGAGGGCGTCCGCTACGATATGTTGGTTCGTCTGCGGGAGCCGGATGAGATCTATGATTTTCTTGACATGGTGATGGGTATATCCCATGATGATAGTTCGTCCGATATAAGCTCCATAAAACCGTTTGACACTGTGCTGGGCTTTGAAGATTATCACGTCACAATGGAGCAGGTGACGCCTTGGACGATCGTATGGCATTTCTGGGCGGAAATTGACGGAGAAGATCGGTGCGTAGCTGAAACCTTTGGCGATGAACAAAGCTTTGGCGCATACAGCGTGGACCTTGACGGCGACGGTGTGCCGGAGCTTATCACAAACAATCTCTATGGCGATGGCGCGCAGGAAGTACTTGTCTATCGAAATGTGGACGGTGAAATTATGGAAGGCAGGGTAAGCCGGAAATACTATGAAAACGAGCTGGGCTTTGATATGACGGTGGGTAATGCCATGATAGCCGAGGAACACTACGATCCTGAGTCCAACGAGTTCGTCGTCACCAACTACGGGAGGGAAGGGGAAAAGACCGTGACCTTCACGGGCCTTGAGCATTTCATCTTTGATCCGTTTGAGCATCAGGCGGAGTGACCCCGCTGAAAAAGCCCCGAAGTCACTTCGGGGCTTTTACAGCTTAAAAACTATTAGATATTTTTCGCAACAGCGTGTACGTTGCGAAAAAACCTTTTTGTTTTGCGGAGTGTATGCTAAAACAGGGTCCCCGCGCAATCGAAGATTGCGTGGGGAGAGGAGGAGCGATGACAGCGCCTGAGCCTTTGCGCTTGCGCGAAGGCGAAGTTAAGCGGCATCCGCGACGACGAGGCGCGCGCAGCGTGACGGCAGGAAGCGCCCTCTCGAATTCCGCAGAATTCGAGAGGGCGCTTCCGCACGTTCTCTCTTAAAAAATAAAGGGGGCGCAGCCCCCTTTATTTTTTACACGCATCCCTGTGCCTTCATGGCCTCGGCGACCTTGAGGAAGCCGGCGATGTTGGCTCCGGCCATGTAGTTGCCGGGCATACCGTACTCCTTGGAGGCGCTATCGCAGGCGGCGAAGATGTTCTTCATAATGTCGTGGAGCTTGCCGTCCACCTCGTCAAAGGTCCAGCTGAGACGGGCGCTGTTCTGGCACATCTCAAGGCCGGAGGTGGCCACGCCGCCGGCATTGGCGGCCTTGGCGGGACCGTAGAGCATCTTGTTGGCGAAATAGACCTCGATGGCTTCGGGGGTAGAGGGCATGTTGGCGCCCTCGGAGACGCAGTAGCAGCCGTTCTTGGCCAGGGTCTCGGCGGAAGCCTTGTCGATCTCGTTCTGGGTGGCGCAGGGCAGGGCGATGTCGCAGGGGATGGTCCAGATGCCGCTGCAGCCCTCGTGGTACTCGGAGCCGGGGTGGGTGGCCACGTACTCCTTGATGCTCTTGCGCTCCACCTCCTTCAGTTGCTTGACGGCGGCGAAGTCCACGCCGTTGGGGTCGTAGATGTAGCCGTTGGAGTCGGACATAGCGACCACCTTGGCGCCGAGCTGGGTGGCCTTCTGCAGGGCGTAGATGGCCACGTTGCCGGAGCCGGAGATCACCACGGTCTGGCCCTCAAAGGACTTGCCGTTGGCACGGAGCATCTCGTCGGTGAAGTAGCACAGGCCGTAGCCGGTGGCCTCGGTGCGGGCCAGGGAGCCGCCGTAGGGGATGCCCTTGCCGGTGAGGATGCCGGACCACTCGCCGGTGAGCTTCTTGTACTGGCCGAACATGTAGCCGATCTCACGGGCGCCGGTGCCGATGTCGCCGGCGGGGACGTCGATGTCCTTGCCGATGTGGCGGTAGAGCTCATTGATGAAGCTCTGGCAGAAGCGCATGACCTCGTTATCGGACTTGCCCTTGGGGTCAAAGTCGGAGCCGCCCTTGGCGCCGCCCATGGGCAGGGTGGTCAGGCTGTTCTTGAAGATCTGCTCAAAGCCCAGGAACTTGATGATGCCGATGTACACGGAGGGGTGGAGACGGATGCCGCCCTTGTAGGGGCCGATGGCGTCGTTGAACTGGATGCGGTAGCCCCGGTTGACCTGGATCTTGCCCTGGTCGTCTACCCAGGGGACGCGGAAGATGATCTGCCGGTCAGGCTCCACCAGGCGCTCCATGATGCCGGCCTCCACAAGGTCGGGGCGCTGCTCGATCACAGGCTCCAGGGTCTCTAAGACCTCGGTGACCGCCTGGATGAACTCAGGCTCGGCGGGGTTGCGCTTTTTGACAGTCTCAAGGACGGACAGCAAATAGGCGTTCTTCATTTATGAAACCTCCAAAATAAAGTTTTTCAAAACAAAAAAATAACGGCCCTGCGTCAGTCACGGGCAAAAGCCCGCGACGCCCTTGCCGTTAACGGAGTTCATTCTACCCTTTTAAAGCGGCGTTGTCAATGGTCAATCCGCATAAAAATGAATTTCTAAGACAAGTTTCCTGCAAGCTGGCGCACAAAACGCGCCGGCCGGTGAAAAAAACGCCCCCAGGGCGTTGAAGCCTTGGGGGACATTTTTGCTTTTTTGGGGGGGCGGTTCCCGCCGCCTTAGTCCTTCAGGGGGTTGCCCTTGGCGTCCTTGTTGATGGAGCCGGTGAGGATCATGATGCCCTCCACCAGGCCCCAGATCTCGCTGCCGATAGCCAGGGTGCCGCAGCTCAGGAGTGAGATGAGCAGCTGCGCCACGGCCTTGCCGGTGTAGCCCAGGTAAAAGTTGTGGACGCCCAGAGAACCCAAGAAGATGCCTAAAAGGCCGGCGGCCAACTTGGACTTCTGCGCGGCCGTGGGGTCGGGGCCTGCCAGGGACACGCCGCAGTTGACGCAGACCACAGCGCCGGCGACGGTGCTGGTGCCGCAGTTGGGGCAGTAATTCGTACCGACGCCCTTGGGCACGCCGCACTTGACGCAGACGACGGCGTTGTTGTCCATGACGTTTCCGCAATTTCTACAATACATTGTCTTTTCCTCCTCTTAAAATGCGGTATTTCAGCCGGGGACAAAAAATCTCAGGAGCGAGGCCGCGTAGGAGACGGCCACGCAGCTCAACAAGAGGACAGTGAGGGCCGTATTGGCCCGGTCCGAACGGACGAGGCGTCCGTCCTTTAACAGCAGCAGGAAGAAAAAGGGTACGGTCCAGAAGGCCCCGTTGCTGGTGAACGCCCCTTTGACATCCAGCCGGAGAAGACTCAGATAGGCCCGCGTCATCCCGCACCCCGGACAGGGGAAGCCCAGATGGGTCAGAATGGGGCAGGGGATCTCCAGAAGGTAGACCGCCAGCAGGATCCCGCCGCACAGGAGCAAAAACGCCAGCTTCAGGGAAAAAACGGTTTTTTTGGACATAGAGACCGCACCGCGCCGGCATTGACCGGCAAACCGCGCCACCGTGGGCGTTTACTTTGTGAACCATGTGTGAATTATAGCAGAGCGCCTGACAAAATGCAACATTTTTTTCGATACATTTCAAAAAAAGCGCGGGCCTTGCGGCCCGCGAAAAAAAGGGTTGTGGGATAAAGATATGAGCTTATGAACTTCGATGGGATTTACGAAGCCTGGATAAGCTGTGCCTTTATAGTAGCACGGTTGGGACAAATTGTAAATAGGAAGTTTTGGCGAGCCGCCACTGCTTTTGTCTAAAAAAGGCGTTTTGGGCGAGAGGGGGCGGCGCTTTTTCCCGCGGGATTGCGTTCCCGCGCCTTTTGTGCTACAATGGCACAATCAAACAAGCACAAGGAGGGCGGATATGCCCAAAAGTGTTATCGGGATATTGGCCCACGTGGACGCGGGAAAGACCACCCTCTCCGAGGCGCTTTTGTACCGGGCGGGGGAGATACGAAAGTTAGGGAGGGTGGACCACGGGGACGCCTTTCTTGACAATTTCGCGCTGGAGCGGCAGCGGGGCATCACCATCTTTTCCAAGGAGGCGCGGCTGACCTTGGGGGAGAAGACGGTCACGCTCCTGGATACGCCGGGGCACGTGGATTTTTCCGCCGAGGCCGAGAGGACGCTGGACGTGCTGGACTGCGCGATCCTCGTGATCTCCGCGCCGGAGGGGGTGCAGAGCCACACGCGCACGCTGTGGAAGCTCCTGCGGGACAGGCAGATCCCCACGCTGCTCTTTATCAACAAGATGGACCTCCCCGGCGCGGACCGGGCCGGGCTTCTGGCGGAGCTTGCCCAAAAGCTGGGGGACGGCTTCTTCGCGCCGGAGGCCCCGGACGGGGAGGCGCTGGCGCTGTGCGACGAGGAGCTTTTGGAGGAGCATCTTGCCCGGGGGACGCTTTCAGACATGGTGCTGGACGGGGCGTTCAGGAGGGGGCGCGTCTACCCCTGCTACTTCGGCGCGGCGCTGAAGCTTGAGGGGGTGGAGGCGCTGATGGCGGGGCTTTCGCGCTTCGCGCCCGTCTGTCCGCCGCGGGAGGGCTTTGCCGCCAGGGTATTTAAGATCTCGCGGGACCCCGACGGGAAGAGGCTGACGCACATGAAGATACTGGGCGGGACGCTCCGCGTCCGGGACACGCTGACGGGGCCGGACTGGGAGGAGAAGGTCACGCAGCTGCGCTTCTACTCCGGGGCGAAGTTCACCGCCGCAGACGAGGCCGGGCCGGGGGACATCGTGGCCGTCACGGGCCTCACCGCCACCTTCGCCGGGCAGGGCCTCGGCGCGGAGGGGGACGGCCGCGCGCCGGCGCTGGAGCCGGTGCTGAGCTACCGGGTGAACCTCCCCTCCGGCTGCGACGTACACAGGACGCTGGCCCAGCTCAGGGAGCTTGAGGAGGAGGTGCCGGAGCTGAAGCTCCTGTGGGACTCCCGGACGCAGATCCTGCAGGCCCAGCTCATGGGCCAGGTCCAGCTGGAGGTGCTTTCCCAGCTGGTGCGGGACAGGTTCGGCTTCTCCGTCACCTTCGGCGCGGGCAGCATCATCTACCGGGAGACCATCGACGACCGGGTGGAGGGCGTGGGCCACTACGAGCCGCTCCGGCACTACGCCGAGGTGCATCTCATATTGGAGCCGGGGGAGCGGGGGAGCGGCGTGGAGATCCGCTCCGACGTGCCGGAGGACGTGCTGGCCCGGAGCTGGCAGAGGCTCATCCTCACACACCTCCACGAAAAGGAGCATCTGGGCGTGCTCACAGGCTCGCCCATTACGGACATAAAGATCACCCTCACCGCGGGCCGCGCCCATGTCAAGCACACCGAGGGGGGCGACTTCCGGGAGGCCACCTACCGGGCGGTGCGGCAGGGGCTGATGCAGGCGGAGAACGTGCTTTTGGAGCCGTGGTACGACTACCGCATCGAGCTTCCCCAGGCGAACGTGGGCCGTGCCATGAACGACCTGCGGCTCATGGGGGCGCGGTTCGAGCAGGCGGGGGAGAGCGGGGAGATGGCGGTGCTGTCGGGGGCGGGGCCTGTCTCCCGGCTGCGGGAGTACCCGGCGGAGGTGACGGCCTACACCAGGGGCCGGGGGCGCGTCAGCTTCGTCTTTCACGGCTATGAGCGGTGCCTTGACCAGGACGAGGTGGTGGCGGCTCTGGGCTACGACCCGGAGGCGGACATGGAGAACCCGCCCCACAGCGTGTTCTGCTCCCACGGCGCCGGAGTGGTGGTGCCCTGGTACGAGGTGCCGGAGCGGATGCACCTGGAGAGCACCTTCGATCCCCCCAAGCCGCCGGACCCGGTGCGCGAGGCGGCGGCCCGGTACGTGAAGCTGGTGGCCACGGACAAGGAGCTTATGGCCATCTTCGAGCGCACCTACGGGAAGCTGGAGCGGGGCGGGGAGGCCATGCGCCGGACGCCCAAGGAGTCCGCCGTGACGCCCAACCCCCGCAAACGGCCCCCCGCGCCCCAGAAGGACGGGCTGGAATTTGTGCTGGTGGACGGGTACAACATCATCTTCGCCTGGGAGGACCTGAAGAAGCTGGCCGCCCAAAGCCTGGACTCCGCCCGCGCGCGGCTCATTGAGCGGCTGCGCAACTACCAGGGGTTCCGCCAGTGTGCCGTCATCGTGGTGTTCGACGCCTACAAGGTGAAAAATAATCCGGGGAAGGTGGAGCGCCTGGGCGGCGTCAGCGTGGTGTACACAAAGGAGGCGGAGACCGCCGATATGTACATCGAGCGGGCCACCTACGACCTTTCCAAGCGCCACCAGGTACGGGTGGCGACCTCAGACGGCATGGAGCAGATGATCATTCTGGGAAACGGCGCTCTGCGGGTCCCGGCCCTGGCCTTTGAGGCCGAGGTCAGGGAGGTGGAGCGCGCCATTGCCGACTATGTGAGAGACTACAACAGGGGGACGGAGCAATGACGGAGCTTTTCGTCAGGCACTATTCGGAGCTGACAGCCGATGAGCTTTATGAGCTGCTGCGCCTTCGGGCGGAGGTGTTCGTGGTGGAGCAGGACTGCGCCTATCTGGACCCGGACGGCAGGGACAAGCTGGCCTTCCACGTGTGGATCGGGGACGGGGAGTGTGCGGCGGCCTGCCTGCGGGTCTACGAGGAGGACGGGGCCGTTCGCATCGGCCGCGTGGTGACCAGGGAGCGCCGGAGAGGACTTGGCGCGCAGATCATGGCCGCCGGGGTGCGCGTGGCGCGGGAGAAATTCGGCGCGAAGGAAATTCTGATAAGCGCCCAGGAGTACGCCCGGCCCTTCTATGAGAAGTGCGGTTTCACGGCGTACACGGGGCCGTATCTGGAGGACGGCATCCCCCACGTGGGGATGAGGCGGAGCATCTAAAAATCACAGGATTTTTGAAAGATAAACGGGAGCCGAACCGCAGGTTCGGCTCCCGTCCTTTAATGTCGTCATGGAAAGGGGAAATTTACGCTTTTTTCAGCATTTTGAGGATGTCCCCCCATTTGGGGCTGGTGCCGTAGAGAAGGACGCCGGTGCGGTAAATTTTCGCCGCCAGGACCCCCACGCCGCCGCAGGAGGCAAGGAGGACCGCCACGGAAAGGCCGATCTCCCACCCGGCGGGGTGGGACATGGCGATGCGGGTGAACATGGCCATGGGCGAGGTGAAAGGGATATAGGAGCAGGCCACCATCAGGGGGCTGTCCACCTGGCCGCTGCTCATGCCGAACACCACCACCATCATACCCGCGATAAAGACCAGGGTGAGGGGCATGACGGAGGTGTTGATGTCCTCCAGCTTGGAGGCGGTGGAGCCGATGGCCCCGTAGAGGAAAGCGTAGATGAGAAAGCCCAGGATGAAATACACCAGCATCCAGCCCAACAGCGCCAGGGGCATATCGAAGAGCAGGGAGAGGATGCCGCCCTCCTCCATATACCCCCGGTTCAGGTTATAAAAGAGCAGGGCCGAGCCAAAGACGCACACAAGCTGCAAAAGGCCCGCAAGGCAGCTGGCCGCCACCTTGCCGAACATCATGGAGGTGGGCTTGGCCGAGGTCACCAGCAGCTCCATGGCCCGCGAGCTTTTTTCCGCGGCCACGTTGGAGGCCACCATCTGGCCGTACAGGAGGATCACCATGTACAGGGCGAAGATCATCACATAGGTGTAGAAGAAGTTCTGCCCCTGGTCCACCCCCAGGCTCTGGACGTCGAAGGACACCTGGGCGTCCATGATCGCCTGCGCCTCCGTGGGCGGGATCCCCGCGCCGGTGAGGGCGCTGAGGCGGTAGAGGTCCGCCAGAACGCCGCTGAGCCTTTCGGCGTTGTCGTCGTACATGGAGAGGTTGTCCACAAAATAGGTGAAGTCTGAAAGCCCGTGAAGCTCCACGGCGCACGCCGCCTCGCCGCCGGTCACCGGGGACCTGATATCGCCTTCCGTCAGGCGCACCTCATATTCCGGGAACGCCTGGGCCAGCGCCGCCCGCACGGACTCGTCCCCGCCGGAGACAAGCATGACCTCCCGTTCCTCCGGCTCGTCCGGCTCGCCCGCGCCAAAAAGCTCCCTGGCGCGGGGGAAGAAGGTCACAAGGAAGATGATCGCCACCAGCAGCGCCGTGACGCCCACAAAGACCTTGTTTGTCAGATACCCCTTCAGCTCAAACCTGAGAATTTTCCAAAACTGTTCCATATCGCACCTCAATCTCCCGCGTACTGGACGAAGATGTCGTTGAGGCTGGGTTCATAGACGCGCATCTCGTCGATGTCGTACCTGGCGGAGAGCCTTTGCATGACGGTCCTCTTCTCCTCGGGAGAGGCGAGCTTCAGGATAAGCTCCCCGTTCTCCGCCGGGGCGGCCTGCCCGGGGAAGTCCGCGGCGATCTGCTCCGCCTGGGCGGAGCGGATGGCGAGGCGGTCGCGGGGGTAGTCACGCTTTATCTGGCGCAGATCCCCGGTGAGGGCCACCTCGCCCCGGTTCAAGATGGCGATGGAGTCGCAAAATTCCTCGATATAGCCCATTTGATGGGAGGAAAAGAGGACGGTCTTGCCGCGCCCGATCTCCTCCTTCACCACGTCCTTCAAGAGCATGGCGTTCACCGGGTCAAGCCCGGAAAAAGGCTCGTCCAAAATGACGATCTCCGGGTCGTGGGCCAGGGCGGTGACCAGCTGGATCTTCTGCTGGTTGCCCTTGGACAGGGTGTCCAGCCGCTTGTCCCGGTACTCGCTCATGCCCAGCCGCGCAAGCCACCGGTCGCACGCCCGCGCCGCGTCCGAGGTCTTCATGCCCTTCAGCGCGGCGAAATAGACCAGCTGGTCGATGATCTTCTTTTTGGGGTACAGCCCGCGCTCCTCCGGCAGATACCCGATGCCGGTCCGCCGGTAGTCGATGGGCGCGCCGTCAATGGTGACGCTGCCCGCGTCGGCGGGGAACACGCCCATGAGGATGCGGATGGAGGTGGTCTTCCCCGCGCCGTTGCGCCCTAAAAGCCCGAAGGCCCTGCCGCTCTCCGCCCGGAAGCTCACGCCGGTGAGGACCTTTTTCTCCCCGAAGGATTTGTGAATGTCTCTCAGTTCCAGAATCATACGGCTTTCCTCCTGACGGGAGAAATATATCACGCCCTCCCATATTTGTCAAGGTTTGCCCTGACAGCTTCAACAGGAAACATGATTCCTGCCTGCGGGGGAAAGATGAATTTGTCCTCAAAAGCCGTCATATCCGCAAGCTTGCCCCCATACAATCAGGTAGACCGCGGAATCAGTAATCTGACAGGGGGAACAGAGCTTGGAAAAAAGCAGTATTTATGAGGATATTGCCGCCAGGACCGGCGGGGACATATACATAGGCGTGGTGGGGCCGGTGCGCACGGGCAAGTCCACCTTCATCAAGAGGTTCATGGAAACACAGGTCCTGCCCCGCATCGACAACGCCTATATGCGCGAGCGGGCCAGGGATGAGCTGCCCCAATCCGGCTCCGGCCGCACCATCATGACGGCGGAACCCAAGTTCGTGCCGGAGGAGGCGGTGGACATCGCCGTGGACCAGGGGACCGCCATCTCCGTGCGGCTGGTGGACTGCGTGGGCTACATGGTGGAGGGGGCTTTGGGCGACACGGAGAACGGCGCGGAGCGCATGGTGACCACGCCCTGGTTCGACGAGGAGATCCCCATGCGCCGCGCCGCCGAGATCGGCACCCGGAAGGTCATCGCGGAGCACTCCACCATCGGCGTGGCCGTCACCACAGACGGCTCGGTGACGGACCTGCCCAGGGAGGCGTACCTGGAGGCGGAGGCCCGCGTGGTGGGGGAGCTGAAGGCGCTGGGCAAGCCCTTCGTCCTTCTCCTGAACTCCGCTCACCCGGAGGCGGAGGAGACGCAGGCGCTTCGGGAGGAGCTGGCGGGCCTTTACGGGGTGGACGTTCTCGCCGTCAACTGCATGACGCTGACGGAGCAGGACGTGACGGACATCATAAAGGCCGTCCTCAGCGAGTTCCCGGTGAGCGAGATCGGCCTTTTCCTGCCCTCCTGGCTGGGGGCGCTGGGGCGCGACAACCCCATCAAGGAGGCGGTCTACGCCGCCATCCGCGAGGGGGCCGGGAACACCGCGCTCATCCGGGACCTGGACGGCTTCACCGCGGCCCTGGCCGGGTGCGGGCAGGTCAGCGGCGCGCGCCTCCGGCGGGTGGATATGGGCACGGGCCGCGCCGAGGTGGAGCTGGATATGCCCCGCACGCTCTTCTATGAGACGGTGGGGGAGATGTCCGGCTTTGCCATCGGCGACGACGGGGACCTGATCGCCCTGCTGAAGGAGCTTTCCCACGTCAAGGCCGAATACGACAAGGTGGCCGGCGCCCTCCGGGACGTGCGGGAGCGGGGCTACGGCGTGGTGATGCCGGACATCGCCGAGCTTACGCTCCAGGAGCCGGAGATCGTCAAAAAGGCCGGGAAATACTCGGTGAGGCTCAAGGCCAACGCCCCCAGCATCCACATGATCGGCGTGGACACGGTGACCGAGGTCTCCCCGGCGCTGGGAGGGGAGAGGTCGTCGGAGGACGTCATCAACTTCCTCCTTCAGGAGTTCGAGGGGGACACGGGCAAGATCTGGGAGTCGAACCTCTTCGGAAAATCCCTCCACGAGATCGCCGCCGAGGGCCTCCAGACGAAGATCCGCAAGATGCCCCCGGAGGTGCAGGCCAAGCTGCGCGGGACCGTCACCCGCATCATCAACGACGGCTGCGGCGGCCTCATCTGCATCATTTTGTGAACCATATCCTTCGGCGAGGGCCGGTGTCTCCACGACGCCGGCCCTCGCCGCTTTAAAAAAAGAGCCGGGGCGGAGCGAAAACCCGGCGCGGGGATTTCAAAGGCCGGGCGTCCGCCGAAAAATCCCCGCCCCCGGCGGGGATTTGCCGATGTTGACAAACGCGGAAGAATGTGTTAAAATATCTCAATCGGGGTAAAATCCCCTTATACGGGCTTTAAGCGCCGTTCAGGCGCTTTTGATACACGGCAATACATAAAACGGTTCAAAGGAAAGCGGGAAGCGGCGGAACAGGGCCGCGAACAACGCTTTACCCTTGAGCTTTATATTGCTGTGTACAGGCAGGCGGACCGCCGCCGCAGCATATTATTTTTTGAAGGAGATCATTTTGTGTCAACAAAGGAAAAACTGAAGATTTTCGCCCTTGGCGGTCTCAACGAGATCGGCAAGAATATGTACGTGTACGAGTACGGACAGGACATCCTGGTGGTGGACTGCGGCATCGGCTTCCCCGACGACGAGATGTACGGCATCGACTCCGTCATCCCGGACATCACCTACCTTGTGAAGAACAAGACCCGCATCCGGGGCATCGTCCTCACCCACGGGCATGAGGACCACATCGGCGCCATGCCCTTCGTGATGGACGAGCTGATGCACGTGCCCGTCTACGCCACCCCCCTCACCAACGCCCTGGTGGACATCAAGCTCACCGAGCACGGCACCGCCGACAAGGTGAAGCTCAACACCGTCAAGGCGGGGGAGACCGTGAAGATCGGCTGCTTCAAGGTGGAGTTCATCCACGTGAACCACTCCATCCCCGATTCCGTGGCCCTGGCGATCAAGACCCCCATCGGCGTGGTGATCCACACCGGCGACTACAAGATCGACACCACCCCCATCGACGGCGGCATGATCGACCTTGCGCGTCTCGGCGAGCTGGGCAAGCGCGGCGTGCTGGCCCTCGTCTCCGATTCCACCAATGTGGAAAACCAGGGCTTCAGCCTTTCGGAGAGCGTGGTGGCCGCCAACTTTGAGAACCAGTTCAAGGACTGCCACGAGCGCATCATCGTCACCACCTTCGCCTCCAACGTCCACAGGCTCCAGCAGGTCATCAACTGCGCCCGCAAGTACGGCCGCAAGGTGGCCGTCACCGGCCGGAGCATGGAGAACGTCCTGCGGGTGGCCACGGATCTTGGCTACATGGACATCCCCCAGGGGATCTTGGTGGACATCAACCAAATCAAGGGCCTTCCCAAGGACAAGGTGGTCATCATCTCCACCGGCAGCCAGGGCGAGACCATGAGCGCCCTGCACCGCATCGCCTTTTCCGAGCACAAGCAGGTGGAGATCATGCCGGGTGATAAGATCATCATCTCCGCCTCCGCCATCCCCGGAAACGAGAATTCCATCACCGAGGTCATAGACGAGCTTTTCCGCAAGGGGGCCTCGGTGGTCTACGAGCGCAGCGCCCTTCTCCACGCCTCCGGCCACGCCTGCCGGGAGGAGCTGAAGCTGATGCTGGCCCTGGTGAAGCCCAGGTTCTTTATCCCCGTCCACGGCGAGTACAGGCATTTGAAGCTCCACGCCGACCTTGCCAAGCAGATGGGCGTCCCCCCGAAGAACGTGGTCATCTCCGACCTGGGGCGCGTCATCGAGGTGGGTTCGCGCTCCATCAAGCTGGCGGGGGTCGTCCCGTCGGGCAAGATCTTCGTGGACGGCACCGGCGTGGGCGACGTGGGGAGCGTCGTCCTCAGGGACCGCAAGCACCTGGCTCAGGACGGGATGCTGGTGGTGGTGGTGAGCCTCTCCAGCTACGACGGGTCCCTGGTCTCAGGCCCGGACATCATCACACGCGGCTTTGTCTACGTCAAGGAGGCCGACGAGCTGATGAACGAGATGAAGGCCGTGGCCCTTGAGGCCGTGGAGTACTGCAACGCCCGGCGCATCAAGGACTGGAGCGGCATCAAGGGCGCCATGAAGACCCGCCTCTCCGACTACCTCTATAAAAAGACAAAACGGTCCCCCATGGTCCTCCCCGTCATTATGGAGGTGTGAGGTGAACATTCAGATATTCGGCAAGTCCAAGTGCTTCGACACGAAGAAGGCCGAACGGTATTTCAAGGAGCGGCGCATCAAGTTCCAGTCCGTCGATCTCCTGCGCTACGGACTGAGCCCCCGGGAGCTGGACTCCGTCCGCCGCGCCGTGGGGCTGGAGAAGCTGGTGGACGAGAAGGCGAAGGGAGCGGAGCTGATACGCTACCTTGCCCGCGACGAGGACAAGGTGGAAAAGCTCTTAGAGGACCCCAGCCTTCTCAAGACCCCCATCGTCCGCAACGGCAAATCCGCCACCGTGGGCTACTGCCCGGAGATTTGGAAGGACTGGGAATAAAGGAAACAATAGACCGGGGCCGCAACTTGTCGAAAAAGGCCCTTGGCCTTTTCAACAGATCGAGCCGGGAATTTGAAAAATTCCCGGCTCTTTTATATGAATCTATAGTTTTATACCGAGGGTTTTCCCTTGGTCAATATGTCCGCGATGCGCACGGAGGCCAGGCCGTCGCCGTAGGGGTTCTGGGCGCGGCTCATGGCGTTGTAGCGTTCCTCGTCGGTGAGGAGCGCCTTGAACTCCTCATAGATGACCTCCTCGTTGGTGCCGATGACCCGCAGGGTGCCGGCCTTGACGCCCTCCGGCCTCTCGGTCACGTCCCGCAGCACCAAGACGGGCTTCCCCAGGGAGGGGGCCTCCTCCTGGATGCCGCCGGAGTCGGTGAGGATCATGTACGACCGGGCCAGGAAGTTGTGGAAGGCCATCACGTCCAGCGGCTCGATGAGCCGGACGCGGGGGCATCGCTCCAGCTCCTCTGCGGCGGCCTGGCGGACCAGGGGATTCAGGTGAATGGGGTAGATCACCTTCACGTCCGGGAACTCCTCCACCACCCGGCGCACGGCCCGGAAGATGCAGTGCAGAGGCTCGCCCCAGTTTTCCCGCCGGTGGGCGGTGAGGATCACCAGCCTGGACCCGGCGGCCCAGCTCAGCTCCGGGTGTTCAAAGTCGTTCACCACCGTGGTGCCCAGGGCGTCGATGGCTGTGTTGCCGGTGACGTAGATGCTCTGGGGCGGCTTGCCCTCCCGCAGGAGGTTGTCCCTGGCAAGGGCGGTGGGCGCGAAATTGTACGCGGCGATGGAGCTGACGGCCTGGCGGTTGAATTCCTCAGGGTAGGGGGCGTGGACGTTGTATGTACGAAGCCCCGCCTCCACGTGTCCCACGGGGATGCCCAGATAGAAGCACGCCAGCGCCGAGGCGAAGGTGGTGGTGGTGTCGCCGTGGACCAGGACCACGTCGGGCTTCGCGGCCTCCAGCACCCGCTTCATGCCGGAGAGCACCCGGTCCGTCAGGTCAAAGAGGGTCTGGCCGGGGGTCATGACCTCCAGGTCATAGTCCGGCTCCACATGGAACGTGTCCAGCACCTGGGCCAGCATCTCCCGGTGCTGCCCGGTGACGCAGACCACGGTCTCCACGCCCTTTCGCGTTTTCAGCTCGTTGACCAGCGGGCACATCTTGATGGCCTCCGGCCGGGTGCCGAAAACAAGCATGATCTTTTTCATAGCTCCACTCCCGGTCAAGGTATTCCGCCCCTCCGAAGGGGAGGGCCTTCATATATATTGTACCAGCTTTCCCGGAAGAATACAAGGGGTACAGTCATTTTTTAAGAAAGGCCGCCGTCACAGCAGGAGCGTCGCGGCCCACGCCAGCCCCACGCCCCCCGCGCCCATCAGGGAGAACGCCCACCAGGGCAGGGAGCGGAAGGGGTTTTTGCTTTCGCACCGGGCGAAGCGTTCCGCCGCCGTCTGCGCCTCCCGAAGGAGCTGCGCGGTGGTCACGCCGGGGCCGCGCCCCGTCTCCTCCCGGACGATGAAGATCGCCTCATCAAAATATTTCGGGTCCGGGGATTTCACCAGCACCACGCGCCTCGCCACGCCCTTAACCATCGTATCACCTCATGGGAAGTTTTCCCGCTTCCCGGAAAAATATACAAGGTCTGGCCGTTATTCCCGCCGCGCAAAGCGCAGGGCGATCACCGTCACGTCGTCGGCGGGGGAGGCGGGGTCCGCGCAGGTGTCCAAAATCTCCCTGGAAAGCTCCTGCATATCCTCAAGGTCGGAGCTTGCCAGCGCCTGGCGCAGCGCCCGCGCCTCCCCGGAGAGTACGCCGTCGGACACCATCACCAGCGCGTCCCCCGGCGTCAGCGCCAGGCGCGTGACGCCCTTCCGGGAAAGCCCCGCGCCGAAGCCCACCGGCAGGCCGGAGCCGCCCACGGTCTTTACGCTGGATCCCCGGCGCAAGTATGTGCCCGGCGCGCCGCACTTGTAGAGGGCCGCCTGCCCGGAGAACATATCCAGCGCCAGAAGGTCCACGGTGGAACTCTCCAGGCTGTCGTCGTTTTTCAGAAGGCACAGCGAGGAGAGGATGCCCAGCGCCTCCGCCGGGGCGACCCCGGCCCGCAGAAAGCTCTCCGTGACCGACACCGTGTCGGAGGCCATCCCTGCCGCCGGCGCCCCGGACCCCATGCCGTCCGAGAGAAGCACGTACAGCACCCCCTCGTCGGTGCGGAAGCACGTGTAGCGGTCCCCGGACACGCTCTCCCCGGCCTTTTTGGCGGAGGAGACCCCCAGGCTGACGGCGTAAGGCTCGGCCTCCATGAGGACGAGAAGCCCGTCGTCGTTCTCCTGCTCCACGCTGCAAAGCCGCAGTCCCAACAGGGCGGAGAGGTTTTCCAGCCACTGGCCGTCCTTTTTCAAAAGGTGGAGGCTCTGGCTTCGGATCTCCGCCCGGAGCCGCCCGCCCCGCAGGCGGTAGACGGCCAGCTCCGCGTCCATGGCCAGCCCCCGGAGGTATTTGCGCAAAAGCGCCTCCGCCCCGGCGTCCACCTCGATCTCCCCGCCCAGCTCGCGGGAGAGGGAGAAGAGGATGCGGGAGACGCCGTTGAGCTGTTCAAAGGCCGCGGCGCGGCTCTCCGTCAGCCGCGCCCGGAAGCGCCGCCGGGAGACCACGGCGCGGGACTCGGCGTTGATGGCGGAGAGAAGCTCCCCCAGCCGGGTACAGCGGCGGGCGAAATGCTCCGGGACGTCCACCTCCTCCACCGCGCCGTTTTTCGCCAGCACCGGGGTCACGCCGTTCATCACGTCCAGGGTGTCCACATACTGCTCCTGCCAGCACCGCGTGGAGTTGGGACAGGTGCGGCAGACGGCCTCGGCGGCCCGGTCGTAGATCTTGGAGACCGCCTCCCCCTCGTCCCCGCCCGCCCTAAAGCGGAGGCTTTCGTAGAGGTCCCGGAAGGCCCCGGCGCACAGCTCCACCCTCCGCCGGGTGTACTCGCGGGCCTTCAGATACCCGTACCCGGACCCCTCCCGCGGCAGGAGCGCCGCCAGATGCGCTAAAAGCGTCTCCGGCAGGAGCGTGAAAAGCACCGAGGCGGCGAAGGTCTCATAGAGCGCCGGGACCCATCGGTAGAAGCTCCAGAACCACAATACCGAGAGCGCCGAGGACGCCACCCAGCTCAGCACGAACAGAAGCCGCGTCTCCCGCGAGAACACCCCGGCGATCAGCGCGGAGAGGGTATAGGAGAAGGTAAAGAAGGGCGTGCCGCCCTGGGCCAGGTCCATGGCCGCCCCCAGGGCCGCCGCGGTGGCGCACCCCATGGCCTGCCCGCCCCGGAAGGCGGCGAACATCACCGCCGCGACTGCCAGCGTCCGCCCCACGGACAGCACCCCGAAGAGGGCGGGGGAGGAGAGGGACATGGCGAGGGCGGCCAGAAGCAGCATCACGGAGGCCAGATACCCGGCCCGCGGCCTTCCCCGCGCCGGGGACAGGGCCGTCTCAAAGAAGTAGACGAATCCCCCTGCGGCGAAGCTCTCCACTACCCACATGGCGGCGGCGGTCACCGCCCAGCGCGCGTCCCAGACGTACACCGCCCCGATGATGAGAGTGGAGCCGAACACCGTCGCCATGGGGAAATAACGCGGCGCGGACCTGGCGAAAAAATGGACGCACGCCCAGGACACCGTGGCGATGGCTATGTACTTCACGGCCCAGGAGAAGCTCCCCGCCGTCAGCGTCCCCAAAAGAACGCCCAAAAGCGACAGCACCCCCCGGACGCCCCCGCCGGAGGCGCCGATGAACGCCGCGCCGAAGGGCGCGATCCCCCCGAAAATGCGGACCCGCGAGAGCATCAGCCCCATCACGAATCTAAAAGCCAGGGCCGCGATCTCCGCCCTGTCCCAGGACCGCGCGCCGCCCCGCGCCATGCTTACGCTTGCTTTCAATGAAAACTCCCCTTTTGTACAGTGGTTAACCATAATCTAACACGGCCCTTCGGAAGAAATTCGTCAAAAGAGGGGAGGGCGGCGAAAAAATAAATCACGCCCCTTCGACGGATTTCTTGCGCCGGGGACTTGAAATGCCGGAGGAGGGGGTGTATAATAGGGCCACAACTTGATACGGTTCGTCTTCAGGGCAGGGTGAGATTCCCGACCGGCGGTAAGTGCTTCTCAGCACAAAGTCCGCGAGCGCGCAAGCGCCGAATCGGTGCGATTCCGATACCGACAGTACAGTCTGGATGGGAGAAGATGTGCGGTTTTACCGCAGACCTTTCGCGCATGAACATGACGCGCCTGGACGGAACGTTCAGGCGCATTTTATTTGGCGGGTCAGCCCGCGAAAGGAGTCTTTTCCGTGTTCACAGCTCTCAAAGAAAACCTGTCCTTCGTCCTGGTGTGCATCGCCGTCTTCGCCGCCCTCGTGGCCGTGGCGCTGCTGGCCCAGAAGCTGCTGGTCAAGGAGCGGCGGAAGCTCGCCCCCGCCCGGACCGTGGCCTATATGGGGATGTTCGCCGCCCTGGCGGGCGTCCTCATGCTCCTGGAGATGCCCCTCTTCTTCGCCCCCAACTTCTATAAGCTGGACCTCTCCGAGATCCCCGTCCTCATCTGCGCCTTCTCCATGGGTCCCACCGCCGGGGTGGTCTGCGAGTTTCTGAAGGTGGTGGTGAAGCTCCTGCTGAAGGGCACCACCACGGCCTTCGTGGGGGACTTCGCCAACTTTGCCGTGGGCTGTTCCTTCGTCCTGCCCGCCTCGGTGATCTACCACACCAACCGCACCTTCAAGCGGGCCGTGGCGTCCCTGTGCGCCGGGGGCCTTATCATGACGGTGTTCGGCAGCCTTTTCAACGCCGTCTACCTCATCCCCGCCTTCTCCCGGCTCTACCACGCCCCCATCGACGCCATCATCGACATGGCCCGGGAGGTCAACCCCAGGGTCAACTCCGTCACGGGCCTCGTGGTCATGTGCGTGGTGCCCTTCAACCTTCTCAAGGCCGTGGTGGTCTCCCTGATCACCGTCCCCCTCTATAAGCGGGTCAAAAAACTCATCCGCATGGATTGACGGGCGGAGGAAAAAGTGGTATCCTCCTTTGTTCGAGGAAACGATTTATTGCGGACATAACTTGACGGGTCATTTGTTAGCTTGTATCCAGGCGCAGCCTCTACAAGGGCGGCAACGGCGATTAGAATCAAGTGAGGTGGTTTACATGGGCGCAATTTTTGAAATATGTATTTATAGCGATGAATATATGCCGTTAAATCAAGTGTATAGAATATTTGAGTTTTTAGGTAAGAATATCAACTTTATTGAGATAAGCTCATATGTAGATATATTCCTGTCAGAAAAGCTTAACAGTTTCAATTTATCAGACGAAGAAACGATTAAGAAGGAAGTGATGGAGGGTCGTATTATCTATTCCTGTGGAGTTCTTTGTGGGCGCAATATCGGTGTAATTCAAAAGAAATACGGTAAGATCATCGAGTCTGATCTTTGGCTTGATATTGGAGACCACATAGAATTGGATCAAGACGAGGTAGATCAAAGCAACGAGATACTATACCATACGATTATTCAAGCGACTTCGGATAATGGCATATCCAATATGCTGTGTGCATTTGGCACAGAGCTGAGTGTTGACTTTGATGAAGATGTAAATAAGATGATTCAGACAAGCCATAATGCATCTGCGTGGATGATCCCAAAGCGTGTTGTAGTTGCGCCCCCGCCCAAATATGTTATTGGAGAGAATGATGAGTTTAAAATCCTTTTTAAAACAAAATGATATTTTGACGGTATGAGCAGACTCTCCCACATGGAGTACCCCGACGGTTGTGTGGAGGATCACCACTACGATCCCGATGGGCATCTCCTTGCGGCTGAGGCCCCCCAAGCGCAAAAAGCGCGCCACCCTCTGAGGGGCATTTGGAAAAATCCCTGAATTTTGAAAAATTCAGGGATTTTTTTCGGGAACAGGGGCGTTTTAAAAAAGTTCATAAAAATTTCCCCTCCGGCACTTGAAATCCGGCGGGAACGGGGCTATCCTTAAGTAGAATAACCTGTAAGATAACTTGGGGCGCAGGGGAGGTGCCGCGATATGCCATGCGCTTACGCCCACTATAAGCTGGGCTGTCAGGTCTTTAAGGCCCTGCCCAGGGACCTTGTGGAGGAGATCTCCCCCTTCCGGGAGCTGTTCGACATCGGCCTTCACGGCCCGGATATTTTCTTCTACCACTCTCCCGTGGTGCCGGACCGGGTCACAAAGCTGGGCCACGCGGTCCACAGGCGCAGCGGGCTGGAGGTGTTCGGCGGGGCCGCCCAGGTGGTGGCCGCCCACGGCGGGAGCGCCATGTACAGGGCATACCTCTACGGGTATCTGTGCCACTTCGCCCTGGACTGTATGTGCCACGGGTACGTGAACGCCTGCGCCGCCAAGACCTCCGCCAGCCACAACCAAATCGAGATGGAGTTTGACCGCCTCCTGGAGACAGCCGACGGCCTGGACCCTCTGCGCCACGACACCGCCGCCCACATCGTCGCCTCCCGGAGAAACGCCGCCGTGATCGCCGCCTTCTACCCCGGCATCACCCTGCGGGACGTGTCCCGCAGTCTGCGCTCCATGCCCGTGTGCCTCCACACCCTCCTGGCCCCGGATATGCGTCTGCGCCGGGCGCTCCTGGCCGCCATGCGCGCCACGGGGAAATACCGGGAACTCTCCGGCCTCGTGATGAGCCTGGAGCCGGACCCCGCCTGCCGGGAGACCTCCCGGAGGCTGACGGAGCTTTTCAAGCTGGCCGTCCCCCTGGCCATCAGGCTCATCACCTCCTTCGACCGGGTGGCGGAGGGCCGGGAGGAGCCGGACGGACACCTGGCGAAGAACTTCCTCTCCGAAAAGGTCTGATAAACCGTAAAATAAAGCAAAGCGGCGGGGGAACCCGCCGCTTTGCTTTGCGCAATTCTACAAAAATAAATTAATTTAAGTAATACTACTTTACTTTACGAAGATTTTGTGCTATGATACCTTCAGAACGAAAAAGGCGGCTCGCAGAGCGGCCTTTGCAAAGCGCACCCAAAAATGCCTCCCGCCCTTTTGGGACGGGAGGCGCGAAAGGCAGGGAAGGCGTTTATACGGCGGTCACTGTTCTCCCCGCTCCTCGATGAGGGGGAGGTAGTGGAGGTATTTGCTCTCAAGGATGCATTTGGCGTCCGTGCTGTCCATGGCCTTTTTGACCTCGCCGGTGGAGAAGGCCACGCTTGCCAGGGTCCCCGCGCCGGCCACGCAGCCGCCGGGACAGCCCATGCCCTCCAGGAGGTAGCCGTTGTATTTGCCGGCCTTTGCCAGGGTGAGCATCTTCTTGCACTCGGCAAGGCCGTTGGCGCTGGCGACCTTGATCTCCCGGTCCGGGGCGAGGCGTTTGGCCGCGTTCACCACGGCGCTGGCGACCCCTCCGGCCACGGCGAAGCCGCGCCCGTCGGCGGTGGACTCCCCGAAGGGGTCGCTGTCCAGGTCCGCCGGGTCGATCTCGCGGGCCTCGAACATTCCCAGCACCTCCTCGAAGGTGAGGACGAAGTCCACGTCGGAGCGTATCTCCTTTCGGCTGGCCTCCAGCTTCTTGGCCGCGCAGGGTCCGATGAAGCAGACCTTGCACCCCGGGTGGTCCTTCTTGATCATCCGCCCCGTGAGGACCATGGGCGTCAGGGCCATGGAGATGTTGTCCGCGATGGTGGGGAAGAGCTTCTTTGCCATCATGGTCCAGGCCGGGCAGCAGGAGGTTGCCATGAAGGGCCGCTCCTCCGGGACCTCCCGGAGGAAGTCCTGGGCCTCCTGAAGGGTGCAGATGTCCGCGCCCACGGCCACCTCCACCACGTCCGCAAAGCCCAGCGCCTTGAAGGCGGGGCGGATCTTGTCGAAGGTCAAATGGGTCCCGAACTGGCCGCAGAAGGCCGGGGCCACGGCGGCGTAGACGGGGACGTCGGACTTGATGGCCATGATGGTCTGATAGATCTGGCCCTTGTCGGCGATGGCGGCGAAGGGGCAGGACACCAGGCACTGCCCGCAGGAGACGCACTTGGACTGGTCGATCTCCGCCCGCCCGTAGGGGTCGGTCTTGATGGCGTTCATGCCGCAGGCGGCGGCGCAGGGCCGCTCCTGCTTGATGATGGCGTGGTAGGAGCAGGCGTCCGCGCACCGGCCGCACTTGACGCACAGGTGCTCGTCGATGACGCTCCGGCCGTCAGCCATGGAGATGGCGTTCCGGGGGCACACCTCCAGACAGGGGTGCTCGAAGCAGCCCTGGCAGGCGTTGGTGACGATCACCGCCTTCTCCGGGCACTTGTTGCAGGCGAATTTGATGACGTTTATGAGGGGCGGGGTGTAGTACTTCTCGGCGATGGCGCTCTCGGAGACGCCGTCGTTCAGTTCCACCTGCTCGGCCACGTTGCGGATGGGAAGGCCCATGGCAAGCCGGAGGCGCTCGCCCACGATGGCCCGCTCCAGGAAGATGCTGTCGCGGTATGTAGCTACCTCGCCGGGGATGATCTTGTAGGGCAGACGGACGATCTCCTTCGAGATGTCCCCGCCGTCATAGGCGACTCTGGCGATCTCGGTGAATATCTTGTGCCGGATCTTTGTCTTGTTGGATTCAAGTCCCCGCATGGCTGGACCTCCTCAGTCAAGTGTTTTTTCGCCGCGCCCCGCGCCCTGCCCCAGGGCCTGGACGGGACGGACGGCGGCCGGGAATGGGAGCGCGTCTACAAATATTGTAACAAAAGGGGAGCCAAAGTGCAAGAGGTTATTTTTTGACCCAGGGCACGCGCCCCGGCACGGCGGGGCGCTCATAGAACCGGGCGGTCTTGTCCCGGTCCGTGTCGTTCCACTTGTTGAAGCCCTCCGGGGCGATGTGCCCGTCATAGACGCAGTTTTCAAAGACGCTCAGGCCGTAGTCGCGCCACGGGCGGGCGAGGTACACGCTGCCGTCCGGCACGCCGGGGGCGCGCGTCATGCGGCAGTCCCGGAAGAGAAAGCCCCGCTGCTGGCGCGGCTCGTGGGCCGGAGCCGCCACGTAGCCGCGGCCCCGCGCATCCGGGAGGGAGCGGATCTGGCAGGACTCAAAGAGCGCGTCCCCGCAGCCGAAGATGAAGTCCACCGTCCCCTCGATGAGGCAGCGGCGGAACACCTGCCGGCACTCCCCGGCGCGGCGAAGCTCGTCGGGCAGGAACCCCTCATACCGCGCGATGAGGTCGTCGGGGAGGGGACCCAGAAAGAGGGTGTCCTGGGTGGAGCTGAGGCGGCAGTCCTCCATGAGGAACCTGTCCCCGTAGACCGTCAGGGCCACCTCCTGCCCCTTCTCCTCCGGGTGAAGGGCGTCGTTGACCACCGCCAGGTCCCGCATGGTCACCCCGTCGGCGCACACCGCCAACGTCCAGGTGCGGAAGGTCACCAGCTCCCGGCCCTGCTCATCGGGCTTGCGGGCGTAGTCGTCCCAGATGAGGACCGTCCTGTCCGCCCCGTCCCCGGTGACGGTGAGGCCCGGTACGCGGATGGCCGTCTTGACCCGGTAGACCCCCGCCTCGATGTGGACCCGCGCCCCCGAAGGGGCCTGGGCGAGGACCTTGTCCAGATCGTCGCCGCAATGCACAAGGATCATGAAAGACACCTCCCTTTTTTATGTCAACATTATAAGAGATATTTCTTCATATGGACATAATATTTTGTTAAAAAATCTGTTTTGTTCATAAATAGGTGTGATTTGTCCATATACATAAAAACCGACATCATATATAATAAAAGACAAATACGGGGCCGTTTTGTGGACGATTTGCACAAAAATGACGCGGCCTTTTGGATATGGAATACAGTTGCCGGCCCAAAATCGCCAGGAAAAGGCGAGATCAGGGGCGTTTTTGGTGCCTATTGCACACTTTTTGCTGTTAAAATGGAGGGAGGCCGCGCTGGGCGGCCAAAACGCGCGTGCGTTTTTTGTTTTGCGGAGCAAAACAAAATCGTCCATGCCGAAAGGGAACCTATGGAAAGACAAAGAAGCCTCGGCGAGTATAAGGCCATCGACCTTATCCTCTTCGCCATCATCACAGCCGTAGTTGAGTACCTCATAACAGTCGCCGCGAGGGTATGGTTCCCGGACCAGCTCTACACCGTCTCGCCGGCGGCGATAATCGCCTCGGTGGTCTATATGCGCTGGGGCGCCTGGGGCGGGATCCACGCCGCCCTCTCCGGCTTTATCTTCTGCCTGTTTTCCGGCGCCGCGGGAGAACAGTACGTTATATACTGCGTGGGAAACCTCTTTTCGATGCTCGCCCTGATACTGCTCTTCGAGGTGGGCAAGGAGAAGGTGAGGACGGGACAGTTCCTCCCGTTCGCGTTTCCCCTTCTCGTGCAGGCGCTCATGCACGGCGGAAGGGCGCTGACGGCTATGCTTTTCGGCGAGCCGCCGGCGGTGGCGGCAGGCTTTTTCCTGACGGACAGCCTGTCGTACCTGTTTACCCTTGTGATCGCGTGGATCGTCAGAAGGCTGGATGGCGTCTACGAGGATCAAAAACATTACCTTCTCCGCCTCCAGGCGGAAAAGGAGAAAAAAGGAGGTTAAAAATGAAAGTTAGAGCAGCGGATTTCCTCGACTACGACCAGGAAGCCGGCGTATACAGAGAAAATCCGGAACAGGCCGTTCGGGACGACGTAGAGAAGCACTACTGGCTCCACGTTGTCAGGACGGTGGCTAAGGACTGGCGCCTCTACCTGATGCTGGTCCCGATGCTCCTGGTCTTCCTGTTCTGGCGCTACTTCCCGATGTATGAGCTCCTGAGCTGCTTCAAGGTCTACGACGGCGTTCTGCCGGTGTCAAAGCAGCTTTTCTCCGGATTTTCATACTTCAAGCAGCTGCTTGTGGGCGGGACACAGCTTTCGACGGACTTCTGGAGAGCCATGAGGAACACCTTTATCCTCAGCTTCTACGGCCTGTGCTTCGGCTTCCCCATGCCGATCATACTGGCGCTGTTCTTCAACGAGGTCAGGTCAAACGCCGCCAGGAGCGTCTTCCAGGTCCTCACCTACCTTCCCAAGTTCATGTCCACCGTTATCATGACCTCTCTGGTGACCATGCTTGTGAAGCAGGGGTCCTCCATCTCCGGCATGGGCATTATCAGCCGCGCGCTTGTGGGGCTGAAGCTCATCTCACAGGAGACGGGAAACGCGGGACTTCTCAACAACCCATCCTTCTTCCGTTCGCTTTATCAGATCAGCGGCATCTGGGAGGGCGCGGGCTATGACAGCATCGTGTTCTTCGCGGCGATCATCGCCATCTCTCCCACCAGCTATGAAGCCGCGCAGATCGACGGCGCCAACAAGTGGGCGCAGATGCGCTACGTGGTCATCCCCAGTATCCTCTCCACCGTGGTCATCATGCTCATCACCCGTATCGGCTCCCTGCTGAATATCGGATATGAGAAGGTATTGCTCCTTTACAACACCAGCACCTATGTCACCGCCGACGTGGTCTCTACATTTTCCTACAGACTGGGAATGCTTGGGTCGCAGACGACGCAGGGCATAGCGTCGGCAGCCGAGATGATGAACAACGTCGTCGGGATGCTGCTGGTCATAGGAGCGAACACCATCGCCCGCAAGGCGTCCAACACGTCGCTCTATTAATAGGAGGGTGCCATGAAAAGAAAGCTTGAAATCACTGAGCTGATCTTCAAAATCATAAGCTACACCCTGCTGACC
>CANQXK010000028.1 GCA_947627715.1 uncultured Oscillospiraceae bacterium | reverse complement strand
CCAGAAAAGCATACTGAACGATGCCCTTTTGGCGGAGCGGAACCGAAAGAAATTCGCTTTGAAGCGGAGCGATATTCTTAGATTTCTGGACAGCTTTGCCGGCGACCTTGATAATCCCGAAACGCGGCAGCGCCTGTTGGACAGCCTGATTGACAAAATCTATGTCTACCCCGACAGGCTGGTGATAACATTCCATTACTCCGATGACCGGCGAGAACTGGCCTTTGAGGAAATGGAACAACTGCTTGCGAACAGCCGGACGATAGAATCCATGCTCGGAGAATATCGGGAGGCCCCAACAGAGGCTACCACCAAAATGCGTGAAAGTCTGCTCGGTGAATCGGACAAAAGCGAAAAGGGGGAATCCCCCGATTTTTTCCCGTGAGGTGTTCGTTTACTGATGGGTCAGGTCCGCCAAAATTGCAGGTTAAAACTACTATTAGTAGCCAAAGCGCCTGCGCCGCAAGGGTTTTGAGGTCGTTCCAGAGCGAACTGGAACGACCTCAAAATTTTCCTATTTTTTCTCGTTTCCCTCAAACTGGAGGGATTCGAACTGGCGACATTAACAATTGAACAGGAGTTGCACAAATACCGGGTCAAATGATCCGGCATATTTTTTTGTGCTGATTGGATGGCTTCAACAGTTATTTTCGTTGACTCAAAACAGGTATACGGATATAATCCCCTTAACCACAGCTGGAGGTGAGCAAATGGATTTGCGGGATCTGCCCAAGTCTTTGTAAAAGGCAATCGAGGATATGGAAGGCGCATGGGCCAAGGTTGACGAGGGCAACGATTGCCTATCTTTGGATTGCTACTTCTGCAAGCTTCAAAGCAGTATCAACAGTGCGGAGGTGAACGGAACCATACGCTCTGAGGCGGCATCCGCTTCAGTCTGTCCATCTTGGCATCTGTCTTGGCATCTGTAAGTTTTTGGGGAAACTTTTCTGTTTCAGCCGATGAGGACGACTCTTTTTTTATTGTCCTCCTTCGAGGATGACTTTTCCACAGCTTCTGCCGGAATCGCTGCCGGCAGCTCTGTATTCAGCACCTTTTGATCACCTCAAGAAAATTATGATGCAAATGGAACCGATCAGCTGCCTGCATCACATCCGGGAGCTCCTCACTGATCGCCTTCGCGTACTCGCTGGCACGGTCTCTCAATACCACCTTGATGTGCTTGTTGTCTTTCAGCCACTCTTTCAACGACTTCCCATCCCGTCCGTCCAGTAGGGCGATTGGCCTGTGCGTCCTGCCATCCACGATGATCGTGCCATAGGTCAGACCCTTCTTGTACGCAAAAGGTTGTACCTTTAACATATCACTTTTTCGATTAGCTATTGGCAGTGGTATTTTTTCTAGAAAACAAAACGACTTTCCAGATATAGTATGACCTTCCCTCCCGTGAACCAATGATAACTCGAAGTAGAACAGAATAAATCAGCATCCTATTCTACTATTTCTGTGTCTAATAATCGGAAGATCATTTCCTAATTTTACTATTTCATTCCATAGAAGTATTCCTGTTGTGTACACCTACAATCTATAAGGTATCACTCTTTTCTTCAATTCTCACGCAAAGAACATAAAGCCGAGTCTCTATGCCATTTCGCAAGTATCTTGCACAAGCTAGTCTCAAATCGGTAAAACCCGTTTCTTTGGAAGAAATATCAATAAACCTCGCATTACCATAAAGGCATTTTGTAGGGTCTGAAAGATATTCGATAACTTTCTCGGTAAACTTATCAAATTCTGGGATTGTAGCATAAATAACCAGATAGTTCCTGGGTAGCCCATTGGCATCGTAAGTATAGAGCTTGTTAACATGATTGCAAAAGTATTTTCTGTTCCATGCATACGGATGATTTGCCCTGATATTCATTGTTTCGATGATTGTGAAAGGGCGATCATCAGCACAATAGATTTTTAGGTCAATTTCACCCGCAGATTTACCTGTTGGGGAAAGCCCGCTAAGTGTTTGGTCGTTTACGCGATATCCTTGGGCGGTCAACATGTCCTTAATATAGGTATTTCTACCGTTTTCATCGGTGTTTCTAACCCAGTTCTCATTGCTTTGCAGCCTTGCGCAGGCATCCAATAAGCTCTTGGTAAATGCATTTTCCATCTGTGCGGCTGCATTCTTTGCCTTTAACATTGAATTGACTGTTGCCACCGCAGCATCGCCAACTTCGACTAATCCATGACCCTTTACGATTTCGTCCACGATGAATTTGAATAGCTCCATCAGTTCTTGACTATCCAAACCACCAACAGATATACTTACTCCTTCATCCAGCGCATATTCCCATAGGTAGATTGTAGGGTACTGGGAAACTCTTGCCCGGATACGAAGCTTGTCCGCGGTGGACCATCCCTTCTGCTTCAATTCAGATTCGCTGTAGTAAATGTCAAGATGATCTCCGGAGTATCTGTTCATCTCTTCCCAGTAATCACGAACGAGAATGTGAAATGAATCATCTTCTGCCAGCAGTGTACATTTATATCGGACAGTTCGATTAAAACAGCGATGTAGAATTTCATCCAGTGAATCAAATTCCATGTGTGACTCAGTCAGAATTGCCTCCAGATAGTCATCATATTTCCGTTGTACCAGTGTATGGCGCAAGATTGTTTCTTTTTTGTTTCTCTCTTCATCCGTTAAGCTATTCCTTTGGTATTCTAACCAGACATACTTATGAATGTAGCGCTCCATCACTTCTGCAGGAATATTTCTCAGATTGATGTTTTGCAGTTCTCTTCTTTCATGTACCCATTCCAAGAAATGCAGTGTTATTCCAGCTACTGAATTACAATTTCTTAAGAAAAAACCGCAAATTACTGGATCATGAGGATGTCTTAAATATTTGCGCGCACTGTCTGCGAGAGAACCTTCCCAATAATTGTGCATTGCCGTTAGGTCCAAATACTTTAGAGAATGCCTCATATTATCCATTTCCGTGATAGCATCATATAAATACCGAAAAAGTGTCTCGTTTTTGTCACAGATAGATTCAGAGGTACGAAAAAGGCGGTCAAAATCATAGGGGTGCCGATTATATTCCTTCATCATATAATACTTGAGTTCTGACAATACATAGTTAACATACCGTTCATAGGCTGCTTTCTCTAAACGAGAATCTGTGGTTCTGCCACGCATGTATTCTCGTTCCAAATCAAGTACTTGGTCACGATATTCTTCATTTAAAAATAATTCGTCCAAAGGAACCCCTATTCTGTTCCAGGCATAACCATTAACATCTATCCAGTTTAGAAATGTTAGAATTTCAATATTAGGTAAGCACTGCATAATTTACACTTCTTTCTACTTTCAAGTCGAATGTTACTTGCGGATTCAAGCTTAATTATCATTTAAAGGAGATATCTCTTTATTAATTTCCGCAAATAAGACTGTATCATTGACAGGAATAATTTTCCCAGTAGCAATAGTATATGGGTGCCATAAATTACCGCTTTTTATTGGTTCCATTCGGCTCATTGCATACTTCGGTTGCCCATAGGTTTCTATTGATACAGTAATAGCCCCGGAAATATCTTCTGTTCCATTAAAGTCGTGAACATAGATGTCGTATCTGCTGGAATTTATGTGGTCGATAAGTATCAACTCTTCTCCGTTCCCATGTTGATCATCGTTTTTCAATTCCACAAATGGAACACGTTCCATTGAGCCTCTCTGATTGTATGCCACATGGTACTTCTGTACACCACTAGTTATAATCACATGTATGTCTAGATCCTTTGGCAAATCACCCCACCTCAGCCGGATGGTACAGCATTTTTCGGGGAAGGGATATTCGGGTAATCTAATTCGGTAGGTTCGATTATAGTACTTGTCAACTGTGACCCTCAGCTTTTTCTGAAATGTTATAGTTTCCTGTTTGGATGGACGTACAAACCCATAAAATTGAATTCGGTCACGGCATTTTACCTCCGCAGAAGCTTTTAGTGTAGAGGGAATAGGTCCGTAATTAACCAAAAATACATTTGCGTTTGGTCTGCCTTCCGCATAATCCTCTGCGGCATTCAGGAAATTCTTGCGGCTATACTTCTTATACTGCTTGCACTCGACCACGGCGACAGAATGATTGGCATCGTAAGCATCCCCAATTGCTAATGTATAATCCGGCTGTATGTGATGCTTTCTGGAGATTCCTTTAGGAGAGGCATAGTAAGTACGAACCTCTGCCCACAACTCCAAAGGTGGATCATATGATGAGAGCGTCGCGATATGTGAACCAGAGAAAGAGAATGAAAGCGTATTATCTTTTATATGAAAGAGAATATCATTTTGGGGAAATGCTTTGAGAATTTGCGAACAGAGCCAAACAGAATATAGCTCATACCTTTTTTTCCAGAAAGGGAGATTCAAAATATCTGTTACGGCTCGGTGAATCTCTTCTATGGTTACCCGGTACAAGGGGCATTCTCCTACAATGCGCCTAATCTTCCGGGCTGCCAAATCAGCAAAGTCGGAATGCTTCTCCGGAGGATTTAATTTAAAGAATGTAAGAAGGTTGCAGATTATTTCGACATAATAGCCGATCCAGTGGTCTGTCTCGGCGTACCAGAAATCTGCGTATTCGTTCTCTGCAATGCCTTGTTCTATTTCGTTTTTATCTGCATTTCGATATTTCCAGAGAGAAGCAGATAATATCTGCCAAAGAATCTCAATCTGCTTATCCAGTTCATTATATCCGGTGATAGGCATGTCCGGTACATGATCAGGCCAGCTCCATTTTGGGCAGGCTTTATATTCCTGTAGCCATTTTTGAATATTCTCTGGGTACATGGTCCGAGGATCATTCAAGCAATCTGGTTGCCAGATACCATTAATTTTCTGACATAGGTCAAAGGGGTACGCGGGAATTCCTGCAACAGCTTGTGTAATGAGACGGTTTGCTGATTCAACCTGTTGCCGAAAGAAATTCAAATCTGTTGTAATGATTTCTTTGTTTCGGTTAAAATCGAACTGGATCTTTAAATTATGATCAGACTGCTGGGCACTGGCTCTTCGAAACATTGCAAACAAATCATTTAACATTTCGGTAAAGGGCTGGACGCAACATAAGACCGTATTCAGAAGTGTCTCGCTCGATATGTTATATTTCCTCAGCAACACATGCATACTTCCATCCATAGGTAAAGCAAGCCTGTTGCGGATTTCCAAAAGCATATTCAAATCGTATTCTCTATGCTGAAACTGCGCTGTTTTCGAAATCTCTTCCCAAAGCTCAGAGGCAGTTGTAATCAATTCGTTCATAGATACTATCTCTCCTTTTTTATTTTTGAGATTGAGCGATTCTCTGCTCTATTTCTTTAAGCGCGGCCATATAGAAATCATCAAAAAATGTGTTTTCTGTGCAACCGGCACAGCATAATTCTATACCATTTGCTCCCATGAGTAGATACTTACTCCTTGAGAAACCTTCTTTAGGTTCGCGTTCGTAATAATAGATATTTCCTGTCGAATAACGTTCCCGTTGTTTTCGGCGAATTAGCCACTATAAGTCTAATTCATTTGTTTCGAATCCGAGACCCAGAACATAGATATCCCCGTGCAGAAACAGCTCAGGCCAAGAAGTGTACTGTTTGACGGGAGTGTCTCTAGCTGTTTTAGAATATCGCTGATTTTCACAAATGCTTTCAATCCGCTGAAGAAGTCGTCCATAACGATCATGACTCAAAAAAATACCACGGGGAGTAAAGCATTCTCCATGAATATGCCATATTCCGGTTTTCCTGTTTTCAGATTGTGCCAGATAGCCGCTGTGTAATCGGTAATCACGTTCTCTCAAAGGGGCATTTGTCCCCTTCTTTTTTGCAAGGCAAAAACGATATTTTCCCCGTACTCGTTGATTTGTGAAATTAAGATTGGGAAAAAATGCTTTCTCAATACAGTAGGAGTAGTTTGTCGTCATAATGTGATCTGCATCCAGCATAGGGAGTTGATCTAAGAAAACATTAGAATGGTTACTAAGGGTTCTCATCGCGTCAGCCAGACGTTTTTCTTCGTCTTGAATATCTTTGCTACTTAAATGAGCAGGGGCCGGTAACGGAGTGGATAGAAGTTGATATAGCAACGGAAAAGGTATATTATCCTCCATCTCTTTTTTCAGATGAAAGGAGTTGTCAGCAATCAGTAGTTCAAGCAATTCGCTCCACTCTTTCTGCCCACTTTTGCGTTCCATTCCATTTCCCACCAGTAAAATCTGAGGGCAACTGCTGGATGGATATTCAAACTTTGTTTCTATCATAACACTCATCCTTTATTTATATTATCTTTCGTCTTAAACAAAGTCCTCAAAATTGAGAAATAGGCACTTTTGTAATATAACAGACTGATTCTATCTTCGAAACTAAAAAATGTTGCAACCTATTTTTACTTTTATATGTATTCAGCTTTCCCAATTGTTACATATCTCTCAAATAATCTTTTCATAAAATAGTACAAACACGCAAAATTGCAACGGCATTCCATAACAGTTTTGCGTGTTTTCTATGTCAAGCCTTGTCCAATCAAGGTTTTTGAAAAGTGGTGTATGTGTGGTGTAACTGCGGTTCCTGCATATTAAAATGTTGTTGCTACTCTAAGAGCTTCCAAAAATCTGCACAATTTTCCATGGCAATAAAGCTTTCACTGTGATGACATCACCCTCTCATCATTTTAGACCAAGGCGGTAATACAAACATGAGCAATGATATAGATTATTAAACAAATTGGTTTGACTGGAACTGTCAAGAAAAGTGCAATCTTCAAGACGCCCAAAGTATTTGCCGTGGTCTGCGACTTCTGAACCCGCCCAGAGCGTAGTGGAGGGCGGGTTCAGAAGCCGGCGCGGGCAGGAAGCTATGTGGCCTTCTCCAGTTGCGATCTCCGTAAACCATCGGAGGCAAACCGTCCGGGTCGGCAGGTGTAAACACTCATCTGGTTATAGTATGTAAACACATACCGAAGGGCCTCCGCCGTCCACACCGGGCTTGTGGACCCGTCTCAGGACAATATTCTGAAAATAACCTCGGGCGGGCGCAAGCTGGGCCTCGACAGCGTGTCACAACCCCCGACCTCCCCGACGACCCAGCCCGCAAGGTCAATATGTGCGTGGATAACGTCTAACGCATTTGGGATGACGGCGCTGACGGAAAGCTGACCCAGCTCATCTTCTGCGACCTCTCCACCCCCTCGGCCACATCCACCCGCCAGGTGGCTAAGGCCAGACCTGGCAATCTGGACTCCCCGGAGCTTCACGCATCGGAGGCCATAGCTCAGAAGAACGCCGCAGAGGAGCAGGAAGGCCCCTTAAAGCTCCTTCCCTTCAAGTCCCTGACGGTATCCGGCCTCAACGACCGAAAGCGCACCCCCATTAATCATCCGCGCCGTCGTCCCCACTGAACGTCTCACTCAATAATCGTGTCCCAATTCGACTTTGCGTTCCCGGTCAAAAGCATGGATAATTTTTAATCAGGTTGAGCGTGTGACTTGTTCGGCAAATCGAGATTTGACAAAGGAGTTAGACTGAAATGAAAAGAACCATTCGTGAAAATATCAATCCCGCATACTGCTTACATGACATGAATGTAATCGCTTTTGAAGTAAACGGTAACAATATTATTATGAGAACACAATCAGGCATGGTAAAAACTACTCCACCATCTTCCCAGATAAATGGGTATGTGGAGTTCCATAATGTTCAGTGGGATTTTAGTTTCGTTTATCTGTTGGGTGTAACAGGAAATGAAGGTATCTTTACAGGTGAAAAAAAGTTATTGAAGGACTTTGTCTCAAAAGCCGCTCCTTTCGGTTTTTCCGTTATGGATGAAACTTATGAATACAACACAGCAAAATTCCGCGGGCATCTCTTATCCAACCGCGAACACCATGAATGTTTTATTGAAATATCTCACGAAGGAGATATGGTGTTTGTAGAAAGTTGACCATTTCCCGTTTGTCGAGAAGTCGCAAGGAACAATTGGATAAATTTTCACCCTGGCCATGGCTTCAATACTCCGAGAACACAAAAGGGAATTGGGAGATAGTCGTAAAGTCTTTCTTTCATCGCAAATTCGGTTTTTTGATATAGGTAGATCCCCGGTTCGAAAATGTACTCCATTGGAGTTTTTGGCGATGCTCAAGATAGAGAAAAACACGTGAACGCCCTTGCGGCGCAAGGCTTTTTGAAAAAAAGGATTTTTACCCACTTATTCCAGTCAAAACCTCCGGCTAAGCCGGAGGCTTGAATAGCCCTAAAAGGGCATAATACAGACGAAGCCCCTAAAGGGGCGCCGAAAGGATTGCCGACCGCATTTCTTTTTCCGGCTGCCCCTCAAGGGGCTTCGTCTTATGCCCTCTTGTTCTCGCGACCCGTAAACGGGTCCACGTATTCTTTAATGCTCATCTGATCTGCCAGCTCGTCCTCTCTTAATTGGTTCCTGATGTACTCCTGGACTTGCTTCTTGTTCCTTCCTACCGTGTCCACATAGTACCCTCTCGCCCAAAAGTGGCGATTCCCATACTTGTACTTTAAATTCGCGTGCCTGTCAAAGATCATTAGACTGCTCTTTCCCTTCAGATACCCCATCACCTGGGACACACTGTACTTCGGTGGTATACTCACAAGCATATGGATATGGTCCGGGTACAGTCCTGCCTCGATGATCTCTACCCCCTTTTTACTGGCACAGTTGCCTAAGAATTTTTCCTATGTCCACCTTTATCTCTCGGTATATGACCTGCCGGCGAAACTTCGGCGCGAACACAATGTGGTATTGACATCTCCATGTCGTATGTTCTAAACTATTTATGTCTTTATCTTTCACGATAAGACCTCCCTGTTCTTGTAGTTGTGCGGTCGGCAAACCACCTATACTTTTACAGGGAGCTTTTTTCTTGTCTACTCCTTTCACCGCTAAAGCTTTTTCCTTCCCCCGGCATAGCCGGGGGGTTTCTTTGCTGCTCGCAAAAAGAAGTTGACAGTTTTCCACATGGGAAGCTGTCAACTTCTTTATACATATTTACTGGTATTCAGAGCGGGGCCGTAGGATCAAATATTAGATACATAAATGTCATTCGATTATCGTGCGCAGGGTGTTGTTTGATATGGCGTTTTGAAGGATCAAAAAGTCAAATTTTAGTTTTATAAATTGTTTAATATAGTTCTAACACTGTCTTCACCGAAAGAGCAGTCTTGCCCATATCCATATCTGACGCTGAATGGTGGAAGCAAAATCTGTACCTATGAGAAATTTATAGTTTCATGTACCTTTGAACAGCTATCAAGGCATCAGCTCTCATCTGATTTATATTTTTTTTAAAGTGAAAAATCGATGTAACATTATTGGCATCACACTACATATTTAAATTGGGTAGGAAAAGTGGCAGGGCACATAACCCTGTTACTTCTTTCGTCATCAAATTTTGAAACTGCATTAAACAAATCCTTGTGTAATTTGCCACTGGATAAAGAAAGAAGGTCATAACATGGGAACTTCCTAAAAGCAGCAGAAAGCTTCTTTGGAGAATACGGCGCAGCAAACCACTGAGGCGTTTCAATCTAAGCTTGTTTAATTGGATTTTTGTGCGTGGTGAAGGATTTGATGAACTACTCAATAATATCAAGTATTCTGTGTCAGGCAAAAAAAGGTTAAAAAGATACTTCGCAATGGAGTTTGTGGGAGATTCAGTAATTGAATCCCTCGAAAAGGAAAGGAGATATTGATATAATGATACAAATGACCAGAAGTATATTACCCGTTGGTCAAGGCGCTTTTTATTTGGAGCAATTCCATCTTGATTCGGGTAAAATCAATGTGGTATATGACTGTGGGTCGAGCACAAACGTGGAATTCGTCAAGAAACAGATCGATGACAATTTTGCCTTGGGTGAAGAAGTACAGGCTGTATTTATTTCGCATTTTGACGTGGATCATATAAACGGCATCGAGTATCTGTTGGAGCATTGTCATGTAAGGCATATCTTTTTCCCGTTTGTCACAAGGAAAAACATATCAATATTGCTATTGAATTATTTTTGCAAATCAGGAAACGCAACCTCAAATAGTTTTGAGTATCGCTTTATTGAGGATCCTTCGAGAGCTGTTAGTAGTATTCGCCAAGAAAACCAAACCTCAACGAACGACAATTTTGTAACGGTTCTGCACCCGGTCTTGCCATCCCATGGAGATGAAGAATATCTGCAAGACCAACAGGATGCGCGGCACTGGTCTGATGACGATTTAGTCCAATCGATACGCTCAGGCGATTCAGTGTTGCGGCATATTGATACAATGTCCTCCGCATTATCCGGGAAGATTGATTGGCAGTATATTCCCTTCAATTTTAAGCGAGAGGAACGTTATAAGCAGTTCATGGATGCCCTGTGTTTTGAATTTAAAGGTCCTTGTGACCCGGAAAAATTAGTGAAACGCTGCATAGATGATCCGAGCCTCATTAAAAAAGTCAGGTCTGCTTTTAATAAAGTTTCTGGCACACATAATTCTAACTCTCTCGTCTTGTTTTCAGGTTGCATCAGTCCGCTCCCCTCTAGGCAAGAAATCCTCCTGGATCGCTTAGAAAAAAATTCTTCTTGCCCTTGTTACACAGAATCTGCCCCCAGCGGGTGCTTATATACCGGCGACTACGAGGCTGCAGGGGTCCAAAAATGGCATGAATTAGAGCGCGCCCTGAGTGACAAGTTCGACTATATAGAGTGTGTACAGCTCCCACACCATGGCTCACGGCATAATTTCAATACGGAATTTCTCAATTTCCTCAACTGCAAGTATTACTTTGCCTCTGCTGGGTATCGCAACAAATACAAACTGCCTAGCATCTCTGTGCTTCTGGAAATTTTTTATAGCGGAAAATACCCTATAATTGTAACTGAACAAAGTAAACACGGGCTTCGTTTTTCTATCGACCTCAATTAGAGCATTTATTATTTCTCAGAAGCCTGTGAGACTTACCCCAGTCTAATTATTTGTCCTCCGAAGAATAACAGCAAGCGCAGGAAAAGTAATTATGAATAAAAGATCGTTGTTCGTTGCCACGTCAGCCCTCATTTTCCTAACAAGATCTGCAAAATAAACGCCCTGTATGAAAGCCCTCCACGGAAGAACTTCAGGGCAATCTTACAGGTAGCAACTCAGGCAGAGAGGGGAACGAGTCTTTCCCCTCGATCACAATTTTCTGTCTATCCGCTTATTCACTAAACATGTTCGTTTTAACTGCCTTTTCCCAAAATGCATAGGTCGTATTTGGCAATGTTTTTTAAGTGAGATATCTACCCATTTCCACCGGCAAAAAACGCCCAGTTGGGCGTTTTTTGCCGGTGGCCCTAAGCCTATCGGTTGCTGCCAGTGGATATACGAGGATGATAGCGAGAGGTGCGAAATAATTTGGGATGAGCAAGGTCACGATAGCATTATTTTGAAATGTACTCGTCTGTCGTTTTTCTTTCTATCCATTTTTCATTTACTGATACGGAACACCAAACCCTTGCCCCATTTTGGCGAAAATTGTGTAATGTAATATAAAATGACTGTATAAGGAGGATCAACATGAGGCATGAACAGTGCTTCCCTTGCTCTAACGTTCATGGCCTGTGCGATTATTTGGAAAACGCGTGGACTACCGGCCTGTTGGATGAATATGCTGACGAACATTTTCTGATAAAAGCCATTGAGAACAGGTTATCCTCATTTTTGGGTTTTCAGCAAATGATATACAATGACCCGCGTTTTTTTGAGCGATTTGCAACTTCGGCTAATATAATTAATGACAGCTCGTTCAATGTTAATTTTTGTATAAATATTTCTTTGCGGCTTTCACTTCTTGAACGCGTTTTTGGCAAAAATCAAATTGACAGATTTATTACGGATCAGCTTTCCGCAGGGAAAAGTCACTATGATGAAAACACTTTTTTTGAAGCAATGTCAGAGATCAGCGTTCTAACATTTTACTCAGGACATAAATGGGATAAAGTATTTTACGAACCCCCGGTTGAATTAGGGAAAATGAAAAAGAACCCTGAGGCTCGTTTTGTTAAAGTATACCCTGGTAACCGTACTGTTACGGTGAATATTGAGGTGAAGTGTCCCAAATTTCCCGAGATCAGGCAGGATAGCCGAAACATCTTTATCCCTGCATACTTATTAACTGAAGAAGGCAGAGCAGCAGTACGTAATGAGTGTTCAAGGCACGGTGTTCACTATTGTGCGCCAAGAGTTCTTAAGTTAAAAGAATTTTTAAACAGTGCGGCTGATAAATTTTCAATCCCCGACGCGAATACGTTCAATCTTCTATATCTTCTATATATAAATTGGACTTACAGCGATTTCCCATCAAACGGTTTTTTGGAAGCTTGGTCTTTGCTGACAAACAAAATAAACGGACTTTTAACTCATCCTGCCGCAGCCCTGTCCTTGGGTGTAAAACCCGATGTTTTTGATAAGATAACCGCAGTAATTGTTTACACCGAAGCATTTGAAGGATTAATGTTTTCTGATTTTCGCTATATATGGCAGCGGAATGGTTGCGGGCCACGATTCCGTATGTGGGTACTGAACGAAGACCTTAGAAAAGCGGAGCAGGAAAACAAATCGAACATTTTATTTCAAATAACACATATGAATCCAGATAATCTTTCTCGTGCGATCTGCCTGATGGATCATAATGATACAGATCGAGTAAAGGTTAGAGAAATTGGGAACTTCCTGACAGATTTTGCGTCCTGCCACGCTGAATACTTTATGGATATCTAAAACGGCGTTTAGAATTGTATCGAACGTCCGGCCAATTTTATCATTTTTCTCAGAATGATTAAGATGGCCTTGCCTTTCTACCAGTTCTGTGTTATGCTGAACCTGCTTCCGGCAAGCATTTGTCTGCAATGAGGTGTTTTATGCGGCAATACGACTATACGTCTGTCTACGCAAGCCTCTTCACCCCCGACATTGTGAGGATGGTTGGTCAGATTCACGAGTATAAAGGCGAGCAAAATCTCTTTATCGAAGCAAAAGCGGATATGCTTTCAAAATTGTTGGATATGGCGAAAATTCAGAGCGCCGAAGCTTCCAACAGTATCGAAGGAATTTATACCTCCAACGAGCGATTGGAACAGTTGGTCAAGGAAAAAACTGTACCAAGAGCAAAGAATGAGCAGGAGATTGCCGGATACAGGGACGTGCTGTCTGCAATATGTGAAAGCCATGATTTTATTCCCCTGAAACCGTCAATTATTCTCCAACTCCACCGGGACCTCTACCGTTTCAGCAGCACATCAGTTGGCGGAGTATATAAAACCACTGACAGTAAAATTGAAGAAGCCTATATTCGAGGAAATAAGTCTGACTTTTTTCAGCCGGTGCCGGCTTGGGAGACCCCGAAGGCCATAGAGCAGGCCTGCCAGGCGTATAACAGCGCTCTTGACTGCGGAGAATATGATCCCCTCCTGCTAATACCAATTTTTATCTTGGATTTTCTCTGTATTCATCCCTTCAACGATGGCAACGGCAGAATGAGCCGGCTACTGACACTCCTGCTGCTCTACCGCGCGGGGTACATCGTGGGCAAATACATCAGCATGGAAAAGCTCATTGAAAAGGCCAAGGAAATTTACTACGATACCCTGCAGGAGAGTTCTACCGGCTGGCATGAGGGCGCAAACACTTATGTGCCCTTTACCCGCTATCTGCTTGGCGTAGTTCTTACCGCGTACCGTGAATTTTCAAACCGTGTCCAACCGCTAATTACCGGCGATCTCAGCAAGCCGGAGCGAATACGGGAGGCCATACGGGGTACCCTCGGCAGCACCACCAAGGCGGAGCTTATGCGACAGTGTCCCGACATCAGCCAAGTCACGGTACAGCGCGCTCTGAACGATATGGTCAAGAGCGGCGAGATCATCAAACTCAGCGGCGGGCGCTATACGTCTTACATTTGGAACAGGGAGAGAGAAATATGATCACAGGCGAACTGAAGAATAGAATCGACGGGCTATGGGATATATTTGCGGCGGGAGGATTGGTAAACCCTCTGGATGTCATCGAGCAGATCACGTATCTCATGTTTATTCACGATCTGGATGAGACTGACGGCAGGAAAAGCCGGGAGAGCGTCATGCTGGGCCTGCCTTATCAGAGCATCTTCGCCGAGGAGGTGCAGATCGGTGACCGCAAGGTCCCAGGCCGCCAGCTCAAATGGTCCGTATTCCGGGACTTTCCCGCGGGGCAGATGTACAGCGTCATGCAGGAGTGGGTTTTTCCCTTTATCAAAAACCTCCACGCGGACAAGAACAGCGCCTATTCCAAGTATATGGGGGACGCCATTTTTAAACTCCCCACGCCGCTGGTGCTGTCAAAGGTCGTAGACTGCCTCGACGGAATTTACAGCCAGATGGCCCGGATTCAGGACACGGACATTCGCGGTGATGTATATGAGTATCTTCTGAGTAAAATCTCCCAATCCGGCCTCAACGGGCAATTCCGTACACCGCGGCATATCATTCGCATGATGGTGGAGCTTACTGCCCCCCGCCCCGACGATGTAATTTGTGATCCCGCCTGCGGCACATCGGGCTTCCTCATCTCCGCCGGACAGTACCTGAAGGAAAAATACAAGGCAGAGGTGATGTTCGACAGGGAAAAGCGGGGGCACTACATGAACCATATGTTCACCGGCTACGATATGGATCGGACCATGCTTCGTATCGGCGCCATGAATATGGTGACCCACGGTGTGGACAACCCCTTCATCGAGTACCGGGACAGTCTCAGCGAGCAGAACCCCGACAAGGACAAGTATACCCTCATTCTGGCTAATCCGCCCTTCAAGGGCAGTCTGGACGCGGACACGGTGTCCCCGGACCTTTTGAAGGTCTGCAAAACAAAGAAAACGGAGCTTTTGTTCCTGGCGCTGTTTTTACGGATGCTCAAAATCGGCGGAAGGTGCGCCTGTATTGTGCCGGACGGGGTGCTGTTCGGCTCCTCCGCCGCACACAAGGCCATACGCCATGAACTTATTGACAATAACCGTCTGGAGGCCGTAATCTCCATGCCCTCCGGCGTCTTTAAGCCCTACGCAGGAGTGTCCACCGGGGTACTGGTCTTCACCAAAACCGGCAACGGCGGCACCGACGACGTCTGGTTCTACGATATGCGCGCCGAAGGCTTCTCCCTGGACGACAAGCGTTCTCCCACTGCGGAGAATGACATTCCCGACATCGTGGCCCGCTTTCATAATCTGGAGGGCGAAAAGTCCCGTGCTCGCACGGATCAGTCCTTCCTAGTGTCAAAGGACGAAATTGTCGCCAACGGGTACGACCTGAGTATCAATAAGTACAAAAAGACCGAGTACGTCCCGGTGGAGTACCCGCCCACAAGCCAGATCATCGTGGAACTGAAGGAACTTGAGGCGGAAATACAGAAGGGAATCGAGGAATTGGAGGGGATGGTGTGATGGCGAGACTCGGGGAAATATGCTCCATCAATATGGGGCAGTCTCCAGAATCATCAACGTACAACGCAGCAGGTGATGGTTTACCATTTTTTCAGGGAAATGCGGATTTTAGCGAACTGCATCCAACTGTACGAGTTTGGTGCAATGCTCCTATAAAAATTGCAAAACCAAATGATATTCTGATTTCAGTACGCGCGCCGATTGGAGCGTTAAATATCGCGGACACAGAATGCTGCATTGGGCGTGGACTTGCTGCATTGACAGTAAATCCAGCTCTGTGCAATCAAAAATATCTTTGGTATGGATTAGAAAATAAAGTTGAAGAATTAAACTCGAAGGGAACAGGAAGCACGTTTAAAGCAATCAGTAAAAATATACTTTCTGAAACAGAAATCCCACTTCCTCCGCTAACAGAACAGGAAAGCATTTCCACTGCACTGGATAAAGTCAGCAAACTTATCGTTATTCGCAAACAGCAGCTTGCCAAGCTGGACGAACTGGTCAAGGCGCGGTTTGTGGAGTTGTTTGGGGACCCAGCAACAAACCCAAGGAATTTAGAGATTGTTTCACTTTCAAAAATCGCTGTTTTTTTTAATGGGCTAACATATACTCCGTCTGACGTCTCAAAGGATGGAACGATAGTTTTGCGTTCCAGCAATATACAAAACGGGATGCTCGATTTTACAGATACAGTAAGAGTTAGTTGCGCAATTAAAGATAAATATATGGTTCAAGATAATGATATTCTAATGTGTTCAAGAAACGGGAGCGCACGACTTGTTGGAAAGGTAGCCCCTATTAGTAATATCTCTGAACCGATGTGTTTTGGAGCATTTATGATGATTGTTCGCAGTAAATATGCCCCATATTTGCTAACTTACTTTCAGACTGACGCATTCAGAGAACAGATAAAAACAGGGGCCACAACAACCATAAATCAGATTACAGTACAAATGTTGGGAAATGTATATTTACCAATACCAACTATTCAAGAAGTTGAAGAATACACTGGCTATTTAAATCACATAGAAAAATGTAAGTTGACAATCCGTCAGGGATTGGATAAACTGGAAATGTTGAAAAAGGCTCTGATGCAGGAGTATTTTGGGGAGAGAAAGAAATGAACATTACTTTTATTTTGGGAAATGGGTTTGATATTCAATTGGGCCTTAATTCGCGCTATTCTGATTTTTTAAAACAATATGTTATTCCGCTGCCTCAGGATAGCGAATTAATAAGAGACTTTAAAAATGAATTGCGAAAAAATAAGAATCGGGAGCTATGGTCTAACGCGGAAATGGCAATGGGCGATTATTTAGGGAAATACTCAGACGCCACTTTGTTTGACTATATTGAATGCGTTGAAGACTTTGAAACTAGAATGGTAGAATATTTGATGAATCAACAATCCCGATGCGTATATGATAGAAAATCAAAAATAAAAGAAATATTCACCAGTTTTCTTTTTGAATCCTATAAAGATGTCTTGGTTCGACGTGGTGAAGAGGTACGGCCATCCGATTCCGGTAACCATACATATAATTTTGTTTCTTTCAACTACACAAATACAATTGATAGAATTATAGCTTGTTGCGGAAATGAGAACTCAACAATTCGAGCGAGAAGAGTCAATAACGTCTACTACACAGATTCATTTTCAAAAGTTTATCATATTCACGGTACACTTGATAGTCAAATTATTATGGGTGTTAATGACGAACGGCAACTAAATTTGAAAAGCGGTATAACAATTTCCGACGAATTAAGATGGGAAATTATTAAACCTAAGATGAATTCTGAGTCTAGAAATCATTGGGATGTTCCTGTAAAACAAGTGATTCGCCAAAGTGATATAATCTATATTTATGGTGTTTCATTTGGGGATACTGATTTGTTGTGGTGGCAAGAACTCACGAAATGGTTAAAGCAAAGTTCAAATCACAAGTTGGTCGTATTTGTAAGGGACAAACGCGGATATAACAAAACACTTCCAGCGGCAGAGATCAGGTTTGATAGGACCCGGCGAACAGAAATATTAAGGAAGCTTTCTGTAGAAGATAACGATGAACACTACGAAACGCTGTTGGAGCAAATCTACATTGTGTTAAATACTACTAGACTTGAACTGAAAGATATCTTGATTCCCCCTGCTGTTGAATTAGATCATGTTGAATCTAATATTTGGCCCTCTGCTACATCTGCGCAATAAGGAAAGCAAGTGATTTTTTATGTCCAACTTCACTCACTTCCAACAGAATAAAGACTTCGCCACCTTCTCCGCCCCGGCCATTGCCGCAGAGAAGATACTGCGTATTGACCCTGCCGCGTGCATCTTAAACTGCCGGCGCTCCATGGAGGCGGCAGTCAAGTGGATGTACTCGGTGGACTGCGCGCTGAGGGCCGGCGGGGACGAGAGGTTGGCGGCATTGATGGACTGCGAGGACTTTCGGGACATCGTGGGGCCGGATATCTGGCGGAGGATGGACCTTGTGCGCAAGCTGGGCAATCAGGCGGCGCACTCCGGGCGGAAGTTCACGGAAGATCAGGCTGTCGTATGCCTTGAAAACCTCTACATATTTCTGGACTTCGTGGCCTACTGCTACGGTGAGGACTATGTGGAGGGGCACTTTGACCGGGATTATATTGATGCCGCCGCAGAAAATCCCGCGCCGGCGCCTACCCCGGAGATCGACCTCGAAAAGCTTCTGGAGGGAAACCGCGCTCTGCGGGAGGATCTGACCGCCCGGCGTGAGAGCCAGCGCTCCACATACACCCCTAAGCCGCCGGAGCCCAGCGAATATGAGACGCGGAAAATCTACATTGACACCATGCTCATGGATGTGGGCTGGACTGAGGGCCGGGATTGGCTTAACGAGGTAAAGCTTCCCGGCATGCCCAACAAATCTGAGGTGGGCTACGCCGACTATGTACTTTACGACGACGCCCTTCGGCCTTTGGCGGTGATAGAGGCAAAGAAAGCCTGCGCGGACGTGGCGAAGGGCCGCCAGCAGGCAAAGCTCTACGCGGATATTTTGGAAAAGCAGTATGGGCGAAGGCCGGTGATCTTCCTGACCAACGGCTTTGAGACACGCATCGACGACGGGCAATACCCGGAGCGCCGGGTCGCCGCCATATGGTCAAAGCGTGACCTGGAAAAGCTTTTCAATCTGCGGTCCATGCGTCTGAGCCTGAAGAACGCCCAAATCGACCGCACCATCGCCGGGCGTTACTATCAGGAGGCTGCCATCAAGGCGGTTTTCGACACCTTAGAGGTTAAAAATCGCCGAAAGGCTCTCTTAGTCATGGCCACTGGCTCTGGCAAGACCAGGACTGTCATCGCGCTGTGTAAGGTACTTCTGGAGCACAGCTGGGTGCGGAACATTCTCTTTCTGGCAGACAGAAACGCCCTTGTGACGCAAGCAAAAAGGGCGTTTGTGAATCTTATGCCGGATCTTTCGCTGACAAATCTCTGTGAGGAAAAGGATAACTATACCGCCCACTGCGTTTTTTCCACTTATCAAACCATGATGAATTGCATCGATGAGGCCACGGACGAAGAAGGAAAGCTCTTCACATGCGGGCATTTTGACCTCGTCATCTGTGACGAAGCTCACCGTTCGATCTACAATAAATACAGGGACATCTTCACCTATTTTGACGCCCCGCTTATCGGCCTCACCGCGACCCCGAAGGATGAAATTGAGAAGAATACTTATGAGCTTTTCGAGCTTCCCGCCGGCACACCCACCTACGGTTATGAGCTTGCTCAGGCGGTGAAAGACGGGTACCTGGTAGACTTTCTATCAGTGGAGACCAAGCTTAAATTCATCGAGGAGGGCATTGTCTACGACGACCTTTCCGAGGAGGACAAGGCCGCCTATGAGGACACCTTCAGCCAAAACGGAGACATGCCTGACCGCATTGGCTCCACGGCGTTGAATGAATGGGTCTTTAATGAGGACACCATCCGTCAGGTCTTGCACATTCTTATGACCGAGGGCCTGCGGGTGGATTATGGGCAGAAAATCGGAAAAACCATTATTTTTGCCAAAAACCACGACCACGCGGAAAGAATACTTGATGTCTTTGGGAAAGAATACCCGCACCTTGCCGGGCAGGCCAAAGTCATTGACAACAGAATAATCTACGCCCAGAGTCTCATTGACGAGTTCTCCGACCCGAAGAAGCCGCTTCAAATTGCCATATCGGTGGATATGCTGGACACTGGCATCGACGTGCCGGAGGTGTTGAACCTGGTATTCTTTAAAAAGGTTTTGAGCCGGGCGAAATTCTGGCAGATGATCGGCCGGGGCACCAGGCTTTGTCCGGGACTTATAGACGGCGCGGACAAGAGCAAATTTTACATCTTCGATTTTTGCGGAAATTTTGAGTTCTTCCGTATGAATAAAGGAAAGCCCTCGGCCAACCAGATGGCGGTGCAGAGCGCGATCTTTAATTTGAAGGTTCAGATCGTATCCAAGCTTCAGGATCTGGCCTATCAAACACCGGAGCTTATGGCGTTTCGCGCGGCCCTTGTGGACGATATGACGCGGAAGGTCCGGGAGCTTAACCGGGATAATTTTGCCGTGAAGCAGCATCTAAAATATGTAGAGCGGTATTCCGAGCCTGGGAGCTACACCACGGTAACCTATGAAGACACATTGATCATAGCCGAAGAGCTGTCGCCACTCATAGTGCCTGACCAGGACGACCCCAAGGCCATGCGTTTTGACGCTCTGATGTATGGTATTGAGCTTGCGTATCTTGCCGGGAAAAAATATACACGTGCCAGGAACGATCTTTTACAAAAGGTGGAGGCGATTGCCGGCGTGGCGAACATCCCGGCGATCATGGCTCAAGGGGAACTTATTGATAAGCTTCTGCGCACAAACTTTCTGGACAACGCCGGAATCAACGAATTTGAGGAGATTCGGGAGAGGCTGCGGGATCTGATCCGTTACATCCCCGTGAACCTGGTGCGGTACATCACAAATTTTGACGACGAGATCCTGTCTGTGGATTTGAAAGAAGCAGAACTGGACAGTGACGACCTGGCGGGTTATAAGGCGCGGGCGGAATTCTATGTCCGGGAGCATCAAAACGAGGCCGTCATAGCCAAGCTTCGGGAAAATATTCCCCTGACAAGCGAGGACATCGACGAGCTGGAGGCTATCCTCTGGAGCCAGATCGGAACGCGGGAGGAATACGAGGCCGTCTACGGAGCAAAACCCCTGGGCGACTTTGTCCGAGAACTTACCGGCCTTGACATGAACGCCGCGAAAGAAGCTTTCTCCGCCTATCTCAACGATACAAAGCTGGACGCCCGGCAGATTTATTTCGTCAATCAGATCGTGGAGTACATCGTCCGCAACGGTATTCTGCGGGACTATACCGTTTTCCAGGAACCGCCCTTTACAGATCGCGGAAGCATCGTGGAGGTTTTCACCGACATGACTGTATGGCTGGGAATAAAGTCCGTCATTGATCAGATTAACGCCAATGCCGCAGCGTGAAAGGCGTCTCCTCGGACATATCCCGCACGTAAAACTGCCGATGGGTGAAGCGTTCGCCTCACTCCAAGCGACCGCGACCCTGTCTTTGTATGATTCCTGGAAACAAGATCGCGGCCTTTTCAATTCATTGAGGGAATAGAAAAAAATACACAAGTAATGATGAGGCACTCAAAATGCTTCTCACTTTTACATAAGGGCCACGAGTTTTGTCAAGGTTCTCTAATTATTAAGCGCGAGATGAGTTTTGCCCCCGGAGTCTTAGCTTCCCTGCGTTCAGGAAGGTAAGGCTATACAATTCATTTTTCCATACCCGATTTTTCATATCATGTAACATAATGACTCTCTTATGACATAAAGGAAGTAGAGGCTAAAAAAATAAACCGGGAGTAGAAAAATGAAATTGTTAAGCCGTGCCACCGAATGGGTCAGAACTCATGGTCAAAGTGATACCGCCATTTCTCATGCTCTTCAATTTGCCTATCGAGTCTTTGGTAACATTTATGTACAAACCATAATCTCTTTTTTGGGGACAACTTTAATTTCTATTTTAACTGGATTTCACTCCTTTGGCATCTTTTTATGGATATGTATTTTTCTTTATTTCATATTTACTATATTCATCACGTGGGCCAACAGCCATGTCAGAGGAAAAGTAAAAGATGTTAAGGCGTTTCAACACGCCCTGTATGGAATGGGAACATCTTTACGATCATGGGCTCTTTCTTTGGAAAGGGCCACAAGGCTTTTGAAAAAAGGAAATATAAGCGCAAAGAACTTCAACTTGGAAAATCTGAATATTAACTTTGAAACTGCCGCTTCATTGGTTTGTGAAACTTTGTGTTCTTCTTTATCGAGAAAGGACGAAAGAGACGACGTCTATGTTACGCTGTATAAACGGATAGATGTTGACAAATGTCAAATGATTGCACACTCCCTGAACTATGAACCGCCCCTATTCGATTATGAAAATGCTATACCCAAGCCTTGTAACAGCGCAGCGCCAAGTGAGACAGCGGTTCATTCTTATGTCCTCTACTTCGGGAACAAGGGGATTACAGCCCTCCATAATCATGATTCAATTATGAAAGAATTTGAGAGAAATGGTAACTGTGCGAAAGTAAGAAAAGATATTCAACAATATGTCTGCATCCCTATTGTCCATCAAACGAGCGACATAATGTTCTTATTGCAAGTAGAAACTAATATCCCAAACTTTTTTGGAGATAATGAAAAGGCTGTAAAGGATTTTGCAAAAAACACTATTTATCATTATGCTCAGTTGTTGCATATGATGTATGAACAATCCTGCATTGCCAATAATATAGTTTCTTATATCAGGAGGAGGTGACGTAATGGCAAAATGTAAAGTAACAAAAATCACCCCCAAGAATCCTTTGTTGCAAGCAGTCTTATCTCAAAGGAAAAACGGAGTAGATGTGTCATCGAAAAAAATCGAAACTATAAATGTTAAGAAGCCACGTGCGCCCCATATGGGAATCGCCAAAAATAAGTCAATTAAATCCAGAAATCTTTGGGGGAACTGGGAGATATTAATTGCACACAATATCGTAAGGGATGCAGTTAAAGGAAAGGACATTAAGCCAGCAGTGGAAGGTTCCCCAAAAGTATTGACTGTTGTTTACAGTCCTGCCAGGGGTGGTTTTATGCCGGAAAATCGACGGCTAATAGAGAAAACAATTCATAATGCTGAAAAAATAATGGATCATGAATTAAAAGGTCAGTGAATGTACCCTGCTTTTTGAAGGCATTCCCCCCTATAAGCTCCCCCCGGGTTGAATCTTGTCCCGCGATATGATACAATGGATTTTAAGCGCCGGCCAAATTACAGCTTGGGGGGAACGCCATGGAGGTCAGAAGGTTTCAGGAAAAGGACGCGCAGGAGGTGTCCGCTCTGATCGCGTCCACCCTCCGCGCCACGAACAGCAGGGACTATTCCGCGGAGTACATCGAAAACATAGTCGCATCCATGCAGCCCCCGGACATCCTGGAGCGGGCGAGCTGGACGCATTTCTACGTCTTCTGCGAGAGCGAAAGGATCGTCGGGTGCGGCGCCATCGGCCCCTTCTGGGGAAAAACAGACGAGAGCAGCTTCTTTACAATTTTTGTCCTGCCTGAATACCAGGGCCGTGGGATCGGCCGGAAGATCATCCAAACGCTGGAAGCGGACGAATATTTTTTAAGAGCCAAACGGATAGAGATCCCCGCTTCCATCACCGCCGTGCCCTTTTATCGCAAAATGGGCTACGAGTATAAAAACGGGATCACCACGCCGGACGATGAGGGGCTTTTGCGGTTGGAGAAGCTTCGGTGACGCCCCCTCTTTCCGCCGGGAACAACCCGCCGCATCGCACCCCGTTATATAAGGAAGAGCAGTCCGCTTGGCGCAATGTCATTCAGTTGATCTCCCTACACCTACACGTTGAGGGAATGATTACGCGTGACAACTGGACTGATTAGAGGCAGGAAAAGTGAAAAGGACTTCCGATCGACAGATCGGGATTTAGCGAGGCAAATAATATGCAGATAGAGACCTCAAGAATGTATATCCGAGATTTTACTCCAAACGACATGGACGATTTATATGAAATTTTAGGCGACAGCGAAACAATGAAAAACTGTGAGCCTGCATATACGCCTGAAAAGGCGCGGCAATTTCTGAATGATTTTTGCATTGGAAAAAACGGCGCGCTCGCGGCGGTTCTGAAGCAGACCGACAAAGTAATTGGTTATATTCTGTTTAAGCCGTGGGAAGATGATGTTTATGAAATCGGCTGGATATTTAATAAAAAATATTGGCGTCAGGGTTATGCGTATGAGTCCTGCTCGGCAGTGATGAAATACGGCTTTTCTGACATGAAATTGCATAAAGTAGTTGCAGAAGCTATTGACGGTGTAAAGTCGGTTGGATTGATGGAAAAGCTGGGCATGAAGCGCGAGGGAGTACAGAGAAGTCAGACGCAAAACAATGAGGGGAATTGGGTAGACCTCTATTTGTATGGATTACTTCAAGATGAATTTCAGCCGATGAAAAGCTAACTTCCCGCTTTTCGGAACATTTCAAAACCCTTTACGAACAAAAGGCCGCACTTCCATACATATTTTCACGACCATTTATCGCGTGAATGCACAGAGCGCACAGCAACAACGCTGTGCGCTCTACTTTTTTAACTTAACAACGCAGCTCCTCTCGGCACAACGCCGATTTGGGGCAGGGTTTTTCATGTAATGACATGGCCGCTTGGCGGGCTGCTTTTCTCCGTCCGGGGTAGTTTACGTTATTTTAAAATAACTATCATTTTCCTCTTGACATATGCTCTTATTTATGCTATGATTACTATAGTTATAGTTCGTTTATAAGCTCTGGGATCTCTGTCAGGGCGGAGACGGCAGCCGTCTCCCACCCGGTAGGGGCGGCGGGGCTTGACGGGGGAAGGAACAAGATCCCGGAGACCCCGGCGTTTTTGGCGCATTCCATGTCGATGGGGCGGTCGCCGATGTAGAAGGTTTGGCGTCTGTCCAAGCCGTGACGGGCGATGAGCGCGTTGAGGCCGTCCGGCGCGGGCTTTCGGGGGACGCCGTCCCCGGCGGACAGCACGCCGGAGATGTACGTAAGGACGCCCAGCCTGTCCAGCACCTGCCGCGCCGTCTCCCCCTTGTGGGTAAAGACGAAGTTGGGAACGCCCCTGTCCGCGAGGGTCCGAAGGGTCTCCGCCGCCCCGCGCATCAGCCGGACCTCGCCGTCCCTGGCGGTGCTCAGGGCGCGGTAACGCTCCCAGAGCCTGTCCGGGTCCCCGCCCTGCTCCCCAAGGAAGCTCTTAACAGAGGTCTCGATGAGCCGCCTGTAGGTCTCGGCGGGGTCCGGGGTCAGGCCCTCCTGGGCGAGCACCTCCAGGACGCTCTCCAAAATCACCTTGTAGGAATCGAGAAGCGTCCCGTCCAGGTCCCAAATGACCGCCGTCACCGCAGCTGCCTCCGGCGGGAGAGGTTCAGCGGCCCCTCCTGCATCTCGCCGATCATCTCCAGGGACTTGTGGATGCCGTAGGCCACGCACATATCCGCGTCGTCGGCGATGCGCGTGCGGATGCTGGTGGAACTCTCGATGAGCCGGTCGAAGCCCCAGAGGAGCGCCCCGCCGCCGGTGATAACGATGCCGTTTTCGGAGATGTCCGCCACCAGCTCCGGCTGGGTGTTCTCCAGGACCCGGTGTATGGCCTCCAAGATCTGCTCGGAGACCTCGTCGAACGCCTCGATCATCTCCGTGGAGCTGACGGAGACCATACGGGGAAGGCCGGTCATGAGGCAGCGACCCTTCACCTCTATGCTCATCTCGTCGGGCTTCGGGAACACGCAGCCGATGGATTTTTTCAGCTCCTCCGCCGTGGTCTTGCCCACCAGCAGGTTGTGCTTTTTGCGGATATACTTGATGATCGCCTCGTCAAAGGCGTCGCCGGCGGTTTTGATGGACTCCGACTGCACAACGCCGGAGAGGGAGACCACGGCGATGTCCGTGGTGCCCGCGCCCACGTCCACCACCATGTGGCCCTCGGCCTTGGAGATGTCCACCCCAGCCCCCAGCGCGGCGGCCACGGGGGCCTCCATCAGGTAGACCTTCCGCGCCCCGGCCCGGATGCCGGCGTCGATCACCGCCCGCTCCTCCACCTCCGTGATGCCGGAGGGGACGGAGATGATCACCCTGGGCTTTAAGAGGCTGAAGGAGATGACCTTCCGCAAAAGCTCCCGCACCATGCGCTCCGTCATGTCAAAATCGGAAATGACGCCGCCCTGCAGGGGGTGGATGGCCACGATGTTGCCGGGGGTCCTGCCCAGCATCCGCTGGGCCGCCGCCCCCACCTTCAGGAGCCTTCCCGTATTCTTGTCCATCGCCACTACAGACGGCTCGCGGGTCACGATCCCCTTGCCCCTGACGGCCACGGCCACCGTGGCGGTCCCCAGGTCTATCCCAATATCTCTTCCAAAAATCATGTTTCTGCCTCCGTTTCCGTTGTCTCTATAGTATACCCAAAGAATGGATCATTTTTCCTTTTTATTGACGCGCCTTGCGCAGGCCAGGGTGAGGCACACCACGTCCTCGGCCCCCGCCATCAGCAGGACCCTGGCGCACTCGGAGAGGGTCGCGCCGGTGGTGTAGATGTCGTCCACCAGCAGAACGCGCCTCCCCCGGACAAGGCCGGGTCCTCTCGCCTCAAACGCCCCCAGGACGTTGGCGGCTCTGGCCTCGCGGCCCTCCAGGGCGGAGTTGGCCCCGGTGTGCCGCCGTTTGCGCAACGCGGGCGTCAGCTCCATGCCGAGCTGTTCGGCCACGCCCCGCGCCAGAAGCTCCGACTGGTCGAAGCCCCGCTTGCGGAGCCGCCGGCGGCTCACGGGCACCCAGGCGATCAGGTCAAACTGCCCCGCCAGCTCCTCCCCGGCGCACGAGGCCATAAGGTGCGAGAAGGTCTTGGCGTAGCCGCGCCGGTTTTTGAATTTATAGCGCAGAACGGCGGCCCGCACCGCGCCCTCGTAGTAGAGGGGCGCCGCGGCGGCGGAGAAGAACTCCCCTCCGCTGCGGACGGCTCCGCACCGGGGCAGCCGCGCCTCGCACTCCGGGCAAATGCCCTGCGTCCCCAGGCGCTTGCGGCAAAAGACGCACCGGGGCGGGAAGAGGAGGTCAAGGAGCGCGTCCAGGGGCTTCACGCCTCCACCTCCCCGCACAGCCTGGCCCGGAGGCCCGAATAGCGCCGCTGGCGGCGGTCGTTGGCCACCATGGCGGAGAACACGTCCGGCCCCCCGGCGACGACCAAAAGCTCCCTTGCCCGCGTGACGGCGGTGTACAGCACCCCCCTGGTCACAAGGCCGGGCGGGCACTGGGGCAGGGCCAGGATGACGGCGCGGTACTCGCTGCCCTGGGACTTGTGGACGGTGACGGCGTAGGCCAGCTCCAGCTCGGAGAGCTGTTCAAAGGGGTAGGCCACAAGCTTGTCCTCAAAGCGCACCCAGGCTGTCCCCGCGCCCTCGTCCATGTCCTCGATGTAGCCCACGTCGCCGTTGTAGATGCCGGCCCCCGCTTCTCCGCCCCGTCTCGGACTCTCCGCACCGTCCTCGAAGGCGGACTCGTCCTGGGCAGAGGCGTCCGTCCCGCGAAAGGCGGGATCCTCCTTCACCCACATTATATCATAATTGTTTCTGGTTTGCATCACCCGGTCTCCCACGCGGAAGACCGTCTGCCCCACCGTCTTTTCCTTCTTGTCCGGGGCGGCGGGGTTCAGCTCCTGCTGGATGGCGGCGTTCAGCTCCCGCGTGCCGCCGCCGTACTTGCGGGAGGGGGAGAGCACCTGGATCTCCGCCGGCGGGATCCCCATGTTTTTGGGGAGCCGCTGGGAGATAAGCTCCGTCACCGTCCTGGTCACCGCCTCCGCGTCGCCGCGCTTCAGGAAAAAGAAGTCGCCGCCGGTGTTTTTAAGGCTGGGCACCTCGCCCCGGTTGATCAGGTGGGCGTTTTTCACGATGCTGCTCTGCTGCGCCTGGCGGAAGATGTCCGTAAGGGCGATAACGGGCACGGCGCGGCTTCGGATGATGTCCCCGAAGAGGTTCCCCGGCCCCACGCTGGGCAGCTGGTCGGCGTCCCCCACCATCACCAGCCGGCACGCCGCCGGCATGGCGTCCAACAGCGCCGCCATCAGTTTTATGTCAACCATACTGGTCTCGTCCAAAATCACCGCGTCGCACTCCAGGGGATCGGCGGCGCACTTTTCAAACTCACGCCCCTGCTCCCCGGCCTCCGGCATCCCCGCGCCCAGGAGGCGGTGGACGGTCTGGGCCTCCCGGCCCGTAAGCTCCGTGAGGCGTTTGGCGGCCCTGCCGGTGGGGGCGGTGAGGAAGGTGTTCAGCCCCATCTCGTCGTAGAGGCCGATGATGCCCCGGACCGTGGTGGTCTTGCCGGTGCCAGGCCCGCCTGTGAGGACCATCACCCGGCCCCGGGCGGCCATCTCCAGCGCCATGCGCTGTCTGTCCGCGAAGGTGAGGCCGCAGCGGTACTCGGCCCGCTCCATGAGGACCTTCAGCCCCGGCACGTCGTCCACGGGCGTGCGCGCCATCACGCCGATGCGCCGCGCCACCTCTCGCTCGGCCTCAAACATATCCCGCATATAGACGGCCTCCACCCCCGCCACCCGCTGGACGGTGACCGCGCCCTCCTGGGCGAGGCTGTCCAGCGCGCTCTCCACGGGGTCCGTCTCGATCCCCAAAAGCTGCGCCGTGGCGGCGGCCAGCTTGTCCCTGGGCAGGAAAACGTGGCCGTTCCCCTCGTTGTGGCGCAGCTCGAAGACCACGGCGGCGCTGACGCGCTCCCTGGCGTCCGGGGGAAAGCCCATCCTCTGGGCAAGCCCGTCCGCCGCGAAGAAGTCAAGGCCGAAGGCGGGGTCGGCCAATATGTACGGGTTCCCGGCAATGACGTTCTCCGCCTCGTCCCCGTAGGCGCGGTAGAGCCGCGCGGCGGCGATGGGCTTGACGCCGTTGTCCACCAAAAACTCCATGAGCCGGCGAAGGCCCGTCTGCTGGCGGAACCGCTCCTGCATCTCCAGGGCCTTTTTGAGGGTGATGCCGCGGATCTTCGCCAGCTCCTCCGGGGCGTTCTCAATGACCTCCAGGCTCCTGGCCCCGAACTCGGTGACGATGAGCCGCGCCAGCTTCACGCCGATGCCCTTCACGGCCCCGGAGGCCAGGTAGTCGTATATGGCGGCGCTGCCCTCCGGGAGGCTCCGCTCGGCGTGCTCGGCCTTGAACTGCTGGCCGTAGGAGGCGTGGGAGGTCCAGACGCCGTAAAGCCTCAGCCCCTCCCCCGCCGTCACGCCGGGGAGCGCGCCCACGGCGGTGACCGTCTCGTCCCCCACGCGCACCTTCAGAACGGTGTAGCCGTTCTCCGGGTTCTGAAAGACCACCGCCTGCACCGTGCCCTCTATACAAGTAAGCTCAATCTCGTTCTCGTCCATCGGTACTCCCTGTGTCTGTGTCGTTGAAAAAAAGTGTGTCCGCCGTCAGCTCCGCCCCGTAGCGCAGGGCCAGAAGCTCCGCCCTCTTGAGGGCCTCCGCCGTCATCCCCGCGTCCAGTATGCAGATCCTCGCCCTGGCGTCCCACGGCTCCCGCAGCGCGGCCTCAAGCCCTGCGGCGTCGCCGGTACAGCGAAGCAGCGTCACCCGCTCCACGCCGGGGACCGGGCAATCCCTGGGAAGGAGGGCCTTCACCAGCAGGATGACCCCAATGACCGCCGCGGCGATCGCCACTCCAAGTACGGTTTCAGCTATCATAAATCCACCCCCAGGGTCACAATATGCCGGAAAGGGGGCATATGTGCCAGGGCGGTAAGGCCCGCGGGGGAGGGAATGCGTCCTTAAAGCCTTCCCCACTTGTGGGGAAGGTGGCCCCCGAAGGGGGTCGGATGAGGCCGATACGCGCCCGGCCCCCCCCCCCCCCCCCCCCCCCCCCCCCCCCCCCCCCCCC
>CANQXK010000027.1 GCA_947627715.1 uncultured Oscillospiraceae bacterium | reverse complement strand
GAGGCGGACTACTTTTGCTAATTGAAGTGCAAAGCGGCATATAGCTTGGTGTACGAAAAAAGCCGTGTTTGCACAAATGACGATTTTCGTCAGTGCAAACAAAAAAACACCGGTTTTTGTGTGCTTTCTGACGAAAACAGGGGCAAAAATCGGTGTTTTTCGGTGGCACCCTTGACGCGATTCGAACGCGTGGCCTTTCGCTTAGGAGGCGAACGCTCTATCCTGCTGAGCTACAAGGGCATATTGACTTAAGTTGAACAGCGGATTGTCCGCTTTTGAGGGAAAAGGCGATTGATGGTTCGTGTGCTTAGGAGGCGAACGCTCTATCCTGCTGAGCTACAAGGGCGTGTACGATGTATTGTACCCGCATTTGCCGCGCTTGTCAAGTGCCCGGCGCGAAAAATCCCCCGCCGAATGGCGGGGGATCGGTCGTGCGTCACTCGTCGTCCAGCTCGTGGCTCAAGAGGTGCTCGGTGTAGCACATGAGGAACGGCGCCACGCCCTTGGCGTCGTTTTCCACCACCGGCTCGGAGATATAGTACTCGTAGGAGCCGTCGCGGCGGCGGTTGTTCTCCGGGCCGAGGCCCGCCACCAGGCAGATGCCGCCCAGATTGAGCTTTCCGTCCCGCTCGGTGAGATACCGCTCGCAGATGGAGCGGAAGATCGCCTCGCCCCGGGGGCAGTAGCTGTAGTCGAGGATCCCCAGCCGCGCGCCCTTGAGGAAGAAGTAGGCCACCATGGCGCTGCCGGAGGTCTCCGGGTAGTTGCCCTCCCGGCCCACCTGATTGGGGACCTGATAGAGCATACCCGTCTTTTGGTCGATGTAGGGGATCAGGTTGGCCGCCAGCTCGCGGGCAATGGCGATCATCTCCCCCTTAAACTCCTCGTGGCCGGGGGCGATATACCCGATGACATCCACGAGCGCGGCGCTGAACCACCCCAGGGAGCGCAGCCACGGGTTCCTGGACTTTCCGCCCTCCCCGGCCCAGAAGGCCGCGCCGGAGGCGTCGTAGCCGTGGCAGTAAAGGCCGGTGGACTTGTCGAACATCTTCTCGTGGACGGTGTGGAACTGGCGTCTGATGTCGTCATAGCCGGCGCAGTTTTCAAACTCCGTGGTGTAGCGGGTGTAGAACACCTGGGCCATATAAAGGCCGTCAAGCCACACCTGATTGGGATAGATGGCCTTGTGCCAGAAATTCCCCTCGCAGGTGCGGGGCTGGCGGAGGATCTGGCCGTGGAGGATCTCCATGGCCTTGCGGTACTTCTCCTTGCGGGTGGCGGCGTAGAGGTCAAAGAGGACGCGCCCTTCGCAGATGTTGTCCAGGTTGTAGTCCTTCTCGTCGTAGCCCAGGATCGTGCCGTCCCCATGGACGTAGAAGTCGATGAAGTTGTCCACAAAGTCGAAGTAACGCTTCTCGCCGGTGATGTTGTAGAGGTTGAGAAGCGAGATCATCATACAGCCGTCGATATAATTCCAGCCGTTGATCTTTCCCTCTTTGATCTTCTCGATGTTCCAAAGGGGCGTACTGGGTGTGGACTCCTCCATCACACGTTCCACATAGCGTTCAATCGTGCTCATTTCAAGCCCTCCTGATTGTCATTTTCACGTGCCCCGGACGGGGCGGTCCTCACATCAGCTCCTGGGTGGGAATGCCGTCCATATCGTCAAAGTCCTGATTCTCGCCGCACATACCCCAGATGAAGGTGTAGTTGGCGGTGCCCACGCCGGTGTGGATGGACCAGCTGGGGGAGATGACGGCCTCCTCGTTGTGCATGACCAGGTGGCGGGTCTCCTTGCCGGTGCCCATCATATGGAATACGGCCTGGTCGGGGGCCACCTCAAAGTAGAGGTAAACCTCCATGCGGCGCTCGTGGGTGTGGCAGGGCATGGTGTTCCAGACGTTGCCCGGCAGCAGGGCGGTCATGCCCATGCTGAGCTGGCAGCTCTCGCACACCGCCGGATGGATGTACTGCCGGAGGATGCGCTCATTGACCGTCTCCTGGCTGCCCAGGTGGTTGTAGCGGGCCTTCTCCATGGGGATAAGGACGGTGGGGCAGGTGCGGTGCGCCGGGCAGGAGTTGACATAGAATTTGGCGGGGTTGGCCTTGTCAACGCTCTTAAAAACAAGCTCCTTGGTGCCCATGCCCACATAGATGCCGTCCTTGGTGCCGACCTCATACTCCTTGCCGTCCAGGACCATGGCGCCGGGGCCGCCGATGTTGATAGCCCCCAGCTCCCGCCGCTCCAGGAAATAGGGCGCGGCCAGCTCCTTAAAGGAGCCGAGGACCAAATCCTCCTCCACCGGCATGATGCCGCCGGCGATGATGCGGTCCTGATGGGAGTAGGTCAGGTTGATGGAATCGGGTTCAAAGATGTGCGAGATGTGGTAGTGCCGCCGAAGCTCCGCGGTATCGTAATGCCTGGAGTCATCGGGATGGTTGGCGTAACGGACGTCAAAGTTGATTTTCATGGTGTACCCTCCTGTGTGATATGTAAAGTTATATGATCTTCAAGGTTTTATCCGCCTCTCCCCGAAAGGCGGAGGGATGCGCCGGTCAGACCCGCGCCCAGACGTCCCGGATCGTCTTGACCGCCAGGGGGATGTCCTCCCCGGTGGTGCCCTCCAGCACCAGCACGGCGTCGGGGTTGGACGCCTTGATCCGGGAGAGGATCGCGGCCTTGTCCAGGTCCCCCTGCCCAAAGCCCACCTGCCGGGGGGCGGAGCCGTCCTCCTGGAGCAGGCAGTCCTTCATGTGGAAGAGCAGGATGTCCCTCCCGAAAAGCTCAAGGCCCCGGTCGAGAATGTCCAGGTAGTCAAACTGGTTGCCGCCGTCCATGTAATTATAGAGGTCGAATATGACCTTCACGTTGGGGCGGTCCATCATGCGGATGACCTTTTTGAGAACGTTGGGGTTCCAGCACACGTGGCCCGCGGCCCCCTCCATGGCGACGCCCACGCCGTGCTTCCCGGCGATGTCGGCGAGCCTCCCGAAGGTCTCCGCGACCTGCTCATAGGCCCTGGGGGTGCGGTTTTTCGGGTGGTAGATCCAGGGGTCGCCGTTGTAGGAGCCTGTCTCGCTGCCCACGTATTTCCCGCCCAGCGCCGTGAGGTTTTCAAGGTACTCGGCGAACACGTCAAAGCCCTTTTGCGCCTTGGCGGCGTCGGGGTGGGCCTGGTTAAAGTACGCGCCCACAAGCGGGACAATGACCCCGGCCTTTTTCAGGGCGGCGCCGATTTCGCCGGCCTTCTCCGGCGTGATGCCGCCCCGCTCGTAGGGAATGTCGTCATAGGACTTGTAGCACACAAGCTGGAGGCCGTCAATGTTAAGCTCCCGGAGCCTGCGGACGATGTCCCCGGTCCCCTTGACGCCCAGGTCGTGGCCGCGTATACACAGCTTCATAGGGTGATTCCTCCTCTCAAAGCAACGGTTTTATGCCGATTGCACAAATTTGCCGTATCTACGTCCATTATACTACAGCACAATAGACGTGGCAAGAGGTATTCTTTAAATTGGCAATCAAATTTTGGCCTCTTTCGGACGGGCGGTTACGATTCAAGCCCCGTCCCGGCCCCGCCGCCGGCTCTGTACCTCTTGGCGAAAGCGGAGGGGGAACAGCCGAAGTGCTTATTAAAGACGCGGGAGAAGTATAAAGGGTCGGAGTAGCCGCACATCTCCGCCACCTCCGCCACGGAGTAGTCGCGGCTCCACGCGGAGGAGAGCATCCCCTCGGCTTTTTTCATCCGCAGCCCCGTCATATACTCAAGGGGCGTCACGCCCACCTCTTTTTTAAAGAGCTTTCTGAGGTAGTCGTAGTGGAAGGGCAGCTCCCGGATGGCCGCGTCCAAGGCGAAATCCGGCTGGGTGTAGCTGTGCATAATGGCGATGCGGATCTGCTCCACCGGCTCGGAGAAGCCGGAGTTTGAGAGGCTCACCATGATGTAGCTCGCCGTCAGATCCCCCAGGGCCTCCAGCACAAGCTCCCGCATCGTGATGTCGGACTGGTAATAGTACCGGGCCTCGTTGAAGGTGTAGCGGAAGCGCCCCTCCGGGTCGCCGGGGACCTTGAAGGCGCTCTTGGAGTGAAAAGCCGGAGTGTCCATACGCATATGAATATTCGTGAAGCCGTCGGAGCTGGAATTGGCGTGAAGGAGCCGGGGCGGGACAACCACCACGTCCCCCTGGCGGTAGGCGATCATGGAGCCGTTTTCAAAGGCGAACGCCCCCTCTCCGCCTGTGCAGTAGACAAGCTCCCACTCCTCGTGGGTGTGCCACAGCACGTCGTAGGTCTTGGAGTGCTCGCCGACGTAGAGGATGGAGTTCATTCCCTCACCTCGTCGTCGTGGATCACAAGCCCCTGTTCACGGAAAAAGCCGATCATGGCGTCGATCCAGCCTGTCACGTCAGAGCTGGTCTCCGGCACGCCGAAGCTGGGAAACACCAACTCGTCCCCGGTGCTCAGCCCGTGTTGTCCGTGGGCGTACATATGGAGGGCGAAGGGGACCCCCGCCTCCTCCAGCGCCACCCCCACCAGGAGGGTGCCCACGCTGGGCACGGCTCCGTCGTCACGGGTGTGCCACAGAAAGACGGGCATCATGTCCGGGCGGATAAGCTTGTCGATGCTCAGTCTCGCCGCCAGCGCCGGGTCGCCGCCGGACACGTTGCGAATGCTGGCCTCGTGGGTCGCGCCGCCGGCCAGCGTCACCGCGTAGCAAAGCCCCAGGGCGTCGGGCCGGATGTCCCGCACGGGGGCGATGTCGGAGACCTCCGGCGCGTCAAACATGGTGCCCAGGGTCCCGCAGAGATGTCCCCCGGCGGAAAAGCCGATGGACGCGATCTTGCGGGGGTCCACGCCCCAGTCCGCCGCATTTTTCCGCAGATACGCCATGGCCGCCGCGGCCTCCCGCAGAGCGACGGGGAAGGCGTGGGGGGCGCAGCTGTAGCGCAGCACGAAGGCCGCCCAGCCACGGGCGGTGAACTGGAGGGCCACCGGCTCGGCCTCCCGCTCAGAGCAGTATTCATAGGCCCCGCCGGGGAGGATCAGCACCGCCGGACGCCAGCGCCTTTTGACGCCGCCCAGCTCCGACATCTCCGGGATATACGATGTGAGCGCGGCGCTCGCCCCCTCCGGGCGGGGAAGCCCGGTAACCTCATACAAATCAACGGTTTTTGTCTTCATGTTCCATTACCTGCCGTTCCTTATTTGTGCCGGCTTTCTGCCGGTTTATCCATATGGGCTTTCCAAATCGTCCATTCGCATTTGTATCATACCGTATTTTTCTCCCCGCGTCAATACCGTTTTTCGCCGCTCCTCCGCCCCGGCCCGCCCTCCGAAAAATCCGTGAGTCCCCTATCGGTAAATTTTTTCAAAATGCAGTTGACGGGGCGGAAAAAATTTAATAAAATAGTGCCTGTGACTATTTGCCCCCGGTTGGGGGCGCGAACGACAGAGGTGAGCTTCTTTGAAGCGCAAAAATCGTGTTTTCGCCGCCGTCGCGGCGGTGCTGGCCCTCTCGATCCTGCTTTGCACGGCGGCCTCGGCGGGCTTTGAGGAGTACCCGGACGGGGCCGGCCATTGGGCGGAGGCGTCCCTTCGCCGGGCGGTGGAGGAGGGCCTTCTCACCGGCATGGACGGCCGTCTCGCCCCCGACTCCACGGCCACGCTGCCCCAGCTGCTGACCATCCTGTCCCGCTGCTTTAAGCCCTCCGGCGCGGCGCAGGCGGAGGACATCGGCCTTGAAGGGGAGAACTGGTACAACGAGAGCGTCCTTCAGGCCGCCACCCTGGGCCTTGATTTTGACGTGGAAAAGCTGGACCGGGGGGAGCTGACGCGGGGAATGGCCTTCCTGACGCTGGCGGACGCCTTCCGGCTCATACCGGCATCGCCCGACTACACCGTCCTGGACGGCTTCTCCGACAAGCTGGAACTCACCGGGCGGGAGCGCGACGCCGTCGCGGCCCTGGTCTCCCTGGGCATCGTCAAGGGGAACGCGGACAAGACCATCCGGCCCAACCGGGTCCTCACCAGGGCGGAGCTTGTCACCATCATCTTCCGCATCATTGACGCCATCGTCCCCGCCGCCCCGGAGGAGGCCCCCGCGGGAGGCGTGCTGATCACGGAAAGCGGCGACCTTGCCGGGCGGACCTTCCCCGGCGGCGTGTGGCTCGGCGCGTCCGTCAAGGACATCGACCTCTCCGGCGTCAAGGCCAAAACCGTGGTGACCCTCTCTCAAGTCTGCGACATCAAGACCGACGGGGAGACGGACATCGGCCGTCTCGTCATCGCCGGCGGCGCGTCGAAGCGCCTGACCATCGCGGAGGGCAGGATCGGGACGCTGGCCGTCGCCGTCGGCGCGCCGGAGCGGATCACCGTCTCCTGCCAGGTGGAGAACGCCGAGGTGACGGCGGAGGGGGTGACCGTCACGGTCACAAAGCCCCTCCGATCCCTGACCGTCTCCGGCACGGGCTGTCAGGTCACCGCCTCCGGCGCGGCGGACACCGTGACCGTCCAGGGCGGCGATAACACCGTCACCCTCAGCGGGAAGGCGAAGACGCTGACCGTAGGCGGCGCGAACAACCGGGTCACCGGCGCGGGACGGTCCGACGACACGCTCATCACCTCCCGCAGCAGCACCTGCTACATATCCTCCCGGTCCCAGACCCGCAAGTACGGGACGTTTTCCGATATGGACATCGACCTGGACGTGCCGAAATTCCTGCCTGCCGGCGAGACGCTGGAAGCGACCCTCACCCTGAAAAACCCCGTCTCCGTGTCCCTGAATGTCGCCTGGCTGGTGGACGGGACCGTCGTGGAGACCCAGCCCGTGGAGCTGAGCGCCCGGAGGGAGACGACCCTTACATTAAAACAGGCCGTTGATTACGGGAAGGCCAAGTCCCTGACGAAGAGCGTGTCCGTGACGCTCACCCCCGGCGGGGACGGCGAAGCGCCCCTCACCGTGGGGAAAACCACCGTCATCGACGCCGTGGGCGCCGCGCTGAAGGAGGCCGTCATCCAGGGCTTCACCGCCCAGTGGGACGAGACCTCCGGCACGATAAAGGTCAGCGCCCAGGTCTCCAATCCCACCGCGCTCCCCTGCACCGCCGCCATCTTCCAGGACGGCATCCAGGGGGCCTCCGTGCCCGTCTCCGTCGGGCCTGAGCCGGTCCCGGTGACGCTGGAGGGGCCTCCCGTGAGCTTCTCCGCCAGCGGGGAGAGCGGCGTGGAGCTGAGGCTCATTTTCACGTGCGCCGGGCGGAAGGGGTACGCCTCCTCCGAAAAGCTGACCATCAAGGTGGGCTATTCCGCCCAGCAGGCGTTGGCGACCGTCTCCAACGTGTACGCCGGGGATTTCACCCTGGAATGGGCCCTCAACAACGACTATGACCGGGCCATGAAGGTGGCCTGGGTCAACGCGAAGGGCTACGCCAGCCAGACCCGCTACCTCATCTGGGTCAACCGCGCCTATCAGCGCGTGAACGTCTTTGACGGCTCCGCCGGAAGCTGGACGCTGATCCACGAATTTCTCTGCGGCACCGGGAAGCCCGGCTCCCCCACCCCCGTCGGGGAGTACACCGTGTGGTCCTACGACAAGGGCTGGTATCACTACGATTACTGGTGCGAGCCGGTGGTCCGCTTCAAGACGGGCAGCGGCTACGCCTTCCACTCGCGGTTGTGGAAGCCCGGCCATCAGACCCTGCAGGACGACCGCATCGGCTTCCCCGTCAGCGCCGGATGCGTGCGTATGTACGATGAGGACGTGCAATGGCTGTACGACAACATCCCCATCGGCACCACGGTGGTGGTCTTTTAGTCCGCGCCCCGGCCGCCCCTCCCCATAAAAACACCGCCCCCGGAGAAGCTTCCCTGTGGAAGCCCTCCGGGGGCGGATCGTTTTGTCTTTTAAAGGGCGGCCTTCGCGGTGGAGACGAGCTGCGCGAAAGCGTCGGGATTGTGAATGGCGGTCTCGGAGAGCATCTTGCGGTTCATCTCGATACCCGCCTTCTTCAGTCCGTGCATAAAGGTGGAATAGTTCATGCCGTTGGCCTTGCAGCCGGCGGAGATACGGGTGATCCAAAGCCTGCGGTAGTCGCGCTTTTTCTGCTTGCGGCCAATGTACGCATAGGTGAGGGACTTCATCATGGCCTGGTTGGCCATCTTGTAATGCTTGGACTTGGCGCCCCAGTAGCCCTTTGCGAGCTTCAGGACCTTGTTTCTTCTCTTGCGCGTCATCATCGCGCCCTTGACTCTTGCCATCTTCAGTGACCTCCTTATTTATACAGGATCATGCGCTTGATCGCCGCTTCGTTGGTGACGTCGGCATAGGTTCCCTTGCGGAGGCCTCTCTTGCGCTTGGTTGACTTCTTGTTCAGAATGTGGCTCTTGTATGCGTGGGCGCGCTTGACCTTGCCGGTCTTTGTGAGATTGAATCTCTTTTTCGCGCCGCTGTGGGTCTTGATCTTGGGCATCTTTGGTTACTCCTTCCATTGTTTTGGCGGCAAGCCGCCCTATTAACGCACCGTTGGGTGCGGAAATATACACGCTTTTTTCTGTTCTCCCCGCCAACGCCCTCCCTGCGGCGGGGCGCTGTCAGCACGGCTGACGGAGGGTCATTTGTTGGGCCTTGGGGACAGGAACACGCTCATATTCCGGCCTTCCAGCTTGGGGGCCTTGTCCAGAACGGCGACCTCCGCGCAGCCCTCGGCATAGCGGTTCAAAAGCTCCTCGCCGATGGAGGTGTGGGCCATCTCGCGGCCGCGGAAACGCACGGACACCTTGAGCCGGTCGCCGTCCCGGAGGAATTTCATGCCGTTTTTCAGCTTCACATTGAAATCGTTGTCCGCGATACCGGGGGACATACGGATCTCCTTGATCTCAATGACGTGCTGATTGCGGCGCGCCTCCTTCTCGCGTTTGGCCTGCTCAAAACGGTACTTGCCGTAGTCCATGATGCGGCACACGGGGGGCACGGCGTTGGGGGAGATCTTCACAAGATCCATGCCCCGGCCCTCGGCGACCTTCAACGCCTCGGAAGCGGGCATGATGCCCAGCTGCGCGCCGTCCTCGCCGATCAGCCGGATCTCGGCGTCGGTGATCTCCTCGTTTATCTGATGAGCAATGTTAGCGATGACAAAACACCTCCGAAATTGAAAAACGCGGACGCCAAACGGCACCCGCGCAAAGCCCCGGAGAGGGCACGATCACGCTGTTGACCGGGCTGCGGAAAGCCGAGCCGGTGAGAAACGATGCCGTTTCTTCTTTGTTTTTGCTCTAAGAGTATATCAGGCCCTCCCCCGGTTGTCAAGAGGAAAAATCAAAAAAACTGAAAATCAAAAGAGCATCCTCCCCGCCCCCCGATCCCCGCCCCAGGAAGCGCACCGCGCCCTCTTGACAAATCGGGGAAGTTGCCATAAACTTATGATATGGTTTTTTAATCGCCGCGAAGGGCGGCGTTGGACGCGCCGCGCACGGCATATGGGTCAAATCGCCGTGCGCCGGCATGGCGGGAGTTTTTCCTGGAGGGACACGGATATGAAAAAATCAGTCGCAACGGCCCTGCTTCTGGCGCTTCTTCTCACGCTGGCAGGGTGCAAAAATATCGGAAAACCGGCGGAAGGGGACGGGACCTCCTCCGCGGGCACGGAGACCTCCGATGGCAAGGAGAGCCTCCCCGCCGGAGGCCCCACAGACGGGGCGGGCAGCTCCACCGAATCCACCGGCGGGGACGGGGAGACTGCGGGCGGCGAGAGCCAAGAGCCTCCCCAGGACAGCGGCCTCACCGTGGCCCTGACCGCCAGCCCCTCCGCCTCCGTCTTCGCCGCTCTTGCGGATGAGGACCGCCAGGTCCTCGCCGGCGGGGCCGAAAGCCTGAAGGCGGGGACCGCCGACGCGGCGGTGCTCACCGTCTCCGAGGCCGCGAGGCTCTACCGGGAGAGCGGCGGGAGCGTGAACGTGGCGGCGCTCCTCTCCTCCGGCGGCTGGGTGATTGCCGAGAAGGGCACGGGGATCGACGGCGTTCTCGGCCTTGGCGGCAAGACGGTATACGCGCCGGAGGACGCCGGCGAGGCCATGGCCGTGCTGGGCTGCATCGCCGGGGAATACGGCTTTGAGGTGGGGAAAAACCTGAAGATCGAGGCCGTCTCCGACCCGGAGAACAGGGACGTGGCGCTTCTCCCGGAGGGCGGCACAGGGGCGGGCCAGCGGACCGCGCTGAGCCTCCTGTCCGAGTGGGAGTACGCCACGGGACGGGAGCTTCTGCCGGGGCTGTGCCTTGTGGTGCGCTCCGACATGGAGGACGGGACACTGAAGGAGCTTTTAGAGGCCTCCAGTGCCGTCTGCGCCGGCGCTGCCGACACGGACTACACCGAGTATCTCTATCTCTCCGGCGAGGGAGAACTGAGAGGGGCGCTGGAGGACTATCTTGAGCTTCTCTACGGTGCGGACAGCGCCGTCATCGGCGGGAGCATCCCCGACGACGGCTTCTACAGATAAGGCAGCGGAAACAACATTCGGGCCGCCGGAGGCGGCCCGAAACTTGACCCTGAGACGATTCGGAGAGACGGCATGAGATCCAAATTCATCGGGGACCGCCGGTTTTACCGCGAGGCGATGGCGGTGGCGGTACCCATCATGATCCAGAACTTTATCACCAATTTTGTCTCCCTCCTGGACAACCTGATGGTGGGGAGGATCGGCACGGCGCAGATGAGCGGCGTCGCCATTGTAAATCAGGTGCTGTTTGTGGTCAATCTTTGCATCTTCGGCGCTGTGTCCGGCGCGGGGATCTTCACGGCGCAGTACGCCGGAAGCGGCGACCACGAGGGCGTGCGCGCGACCTTCCGCTTCAAGCTTCTCATCATCCTGGGCATTGCCCTGGCGGGGATCGGGGCGCTTTTGGGCTTTGGGGAGGACCTTATCCGCCTGTGGCTCCAGGGCGAGGGAAGCCCGGAGGAGGCGGAACGCTTCCTCCGCTACGGCAGGGAGTATCTGTCCGTGATGCTCTGGGGGATCGTGCCCTTCGCCGTATCCAACGTCTACTGCTCCACGCTGAGGGAGAACGGGGAGACGGTGGTGCCCATGGTCTCCGGCGTCATCGCGGTGCTGGTGAATCTGGCGCTGAATTACGTGCTGATCTTCGGGCACCTCGGCGCGCCGGCGATGGGCGTGCGCGGCGCGGCCCTGGCAACGGTCATCTCAAGGTATGTGGAGCTGTTCCTGGCCGCCGGCTGGACGCACCTCCACCCCGGCAGGATGCCCTTCTCGAAGGGGCTTTACGCCACGCTTCGCGTCCCGCCCGCCCTGACGCGGGAGATCGTCCGAAAGGGCCTGCCCCTTCTCGCCAACGAGACGCTGTGGGCGGCGGGGATGGCCGTGCTCAACCAGTGCTACTCCGTGCGCTCTCTGGACGTGGTGTCCGCCATCAACATCGAGTCCACCGTCTGGAACGCCCTGAGCGTGGCGTACATGGCAACCGGGAACGCCGTGGGCATCCTCATGGGACAGAAGCTCGGCCGGGGCATGGACCAGGACCGGGTAATGGACGAATTTCGCAAGCTGACAGCCTTCTCCGTGGGCCTCAACATCCTGACGGCCCTGATTCTGGCCGCCATCGCGCCCCTCTTCCCGCGCCTGTACGCCACCACCGACGCTGTCCGCGCTCTGGCCGCCGACTTCATCCTCGTGCAGGCGGTCATCATGCCCCTCTACGCCTTCACCAACTGCTGCTACTTCGCCCTGCGTTCAGGTGGAAAGACGGTCATCACCTTCCTCTTTGACTCGGTATTCGTGTGGGGCGTCAACGTGCCGCTGGCCTATATCCTCAGCCGCTTTACCCGCGTCCCCGTGGTGCCCATGTTCGCCATAGTCCAGGCCACCGAGGCCGTCAAGTGCCTTGTGGGCTACCGCTTCATCAAAAAGCGGGCCTGGATGCATACCATCATCGTCTGAGCCGGGGCGGCGCATCGCGCCTATTATCAAAAATGTACGGAATGATCCCTGAATTTTGCGAAATTCAGGGATTTTCCTTACCCAGCCGCCTGTCAGCGGGCAAAAATCCCGTTGATTTCTTGCAATTCTTGCACCCGTTTGGGGGCTTTGCAAAAATTTTTCAAAATTTCTTGTAAAAACTGTTGCAATTTTCCGCGGCGTATGGTATGATGAGGACAAGAAAGGACGTGTTTATATGACAGAGAGCGCAAGAATACAAGAAAATTTGCTGAACTTCCTGTCGGACAACAGGCCCCACTCCGTCCAGGAGATCAAAACCTATCTGGAACAGGCGGGGGTCTCCAACTACAGCGAGGGCCAATTTTCCGGCTCCATCAACACCCTGATGAGGAACAAAACCATCGTCAAGGTGGACCGCGCGGTATACGCGCTGAACAGAGAAAACAATGGAGGCAAGAATTATATGAGAACGTGTTTTGTGGTGTCCCCCATCGGGGACGCCGGCAGTGAGACGAGAGACAACGCGGACAAGCTTCTCAAGCACATCATCGTCCCCGTCTGCAACAGCTGCGGCTTTTCCGTTGAGCGCGTTGACCAGCTCAACGACTTTGACTCTATCACGCAGACGATCATCGAAAAACTCCAGTCGGCGGACCTGGTCATTGCCGACATCTCCGAGCACAACCCCAACGTCTTTTACGAGATGGGCTACAGAAAATGCACCGGGAAGCCCATTATACACCTTAAACGCAAGAACGAGCATATCCCCTTTGACGTCAACACCATTCGGACCTTCGAGTACGACCTGACCGATTTGGACAGTGTGGAGGCCATAAAGGACCGACTGCAGCAGACCATCTCGGCTTTCTCCATTGCCGAACCCGCCAGCGAGGCGGAGTCCGGCGGCGCGCAGGGCGAGAGCCTGGCGAACGTTCTGCCGACGCTTTATCAGATCCAGGACTCCATCGCCGAGCTGAAGGACGAGATCCGCCGGAAGGACACGGAGACCATCCAGGCCATCATGCAGACCAGCCTGAACAACGCCGCGCGCGAGGAGTCCACGGACGCCATCATGGTGAAGGCCCTGCTGCCGGAGCTTATCAAAAATCCCCAGACGTTTGCCAACCTCATGCAGCTGGCGGACATCGCCAACAGCAGGAAGAAGAACCCAAACGTCCGGGGAAAATAAGCTTTTTACAGGCGTCAGTGCTTTTCCAGCACGCAGACGGCCATTTTCATAAAGTACTCCTTTGTGAGCGGGAAGCGGATCAGCGGCTTCATCCAGGGCCGGATGGGCACCTCGTGGTAGTAGATCTCCTCCATGCCGCAGTTTTTCTTCAGGGCCGTGAAACGCTTGACGGTCATGTGGTTGATGTAGGAGAAGTATTCCCTGCCCTCGTCGTTTTTGGAGATGCGAAACTCGATCCGCTGATCCCCGTCCGGCACGGTCTTGCACAGCTCCTTGTAGGCCGCGACCAGCGTGTCCTCGGAGAAAAGCAGGTGGACCCAGGGGATGCCGATGAGGTCCATGAGGTGCGCCCCGAAGGGGTGGTTGATGGGCGGGAAATTCACGTAAAGCCGTCCTCCGGGCTTGAGGACCCGGCGGACCTCCCGCAGGACCGCCTCCGGGTCCGCCACGTGCTCCATGGCGTCGTTCATAAGGACGGTGTCGAAGCTGCCGTCGGGGAAGTCCGTATGGCCCGCGTCCCCCAGCACGAAGGTGAATTTATCGGCGTATCCCATGCTTTTGGCAAATTCCTCGGCGATGGGCTTATAGCGGGCGACGATGTCCATGCCGACAACGCTTCTGGCCCCCTGGGAGGCGTAATACATACTGGTGCCGCCGGCCCCGCACCCCACGTCAAGCACATCCTTGTCGCGCAGCATCTCCTCTACGGTGAATCGCTCAAGGTAATAGCCGATGGTGGTGCTGCCGCGCTCATACTCCCACATCACATAGCTCTTCTTCCCCTCGCTCTGAAGGTTCAGGGGGTGCTGGGGACAGGGGAAGAGCTTATTTAACCTGAGAAGCGTTTTTACGGACACAGCGAAAACCTCCTTGTATGAAAGAAAGGACGTGCCGTTCGGACACGCCCTTTTTTCGTCGGACAATATAGGACATGAACCACCGGCGGCATCTGCAGGGCGCGTCCTCCCACGGGAAAACGCCCCGCCGCCGAAACTCATTCTACATCAATCCCCGCGCTCTGTCAACCTTTTTCCCGCCGGCGGACTCACCCGGCGGGGGCATAGGCGGTCCAGGCGTTGTTCGCCTCGTCGAAGTCGAAGGTGATGCCGAAGATCCGGGTGAAGAGTTCCATGGGGAACCAGGTCCTGGACTCGGCAAACGCCCTCATGTAGCTTTCGGTGTGCTCCGTCCCGTCCGCATCGGTCCACGTAAAGGTGGAGCGGTCCTCCGACTGGGTGGTCATGATGCAGTGGATCCCCGGCATCGTCAGGTCCAGATGGCCGTAATTCCCATTTATCGGATCGACACGGCCGCCAAATTCCTCGATGAGGCGGATGTGGAACATGGGAAGGCCGTCAGGGCCGGGGTAGACCGGGAAGAGAAGCTCCCCGTTCACATAGAGATTCGGCCACTCCACGCCGTAGTAGCATATCTCGGTATCGGTATCAAGCCCGATGCCCTCCAGATACGCCGGCTCAAAGCTGGCGCTCATCTTGATATAGGTATAATCGAAATCGTAATCGATCCGATAGTTGAGCCGCCCCGTCTCATGGGCGCGCTTTTCGTTCTCCCGGTTCTCCAGCTCCACGCCGTAGTTGTAGGTCACGCCGCGCAGCATGGGGACGAGCATCGTCAGCGCCGTCAGCGTCAGGGCCGCCGCGGCAAGCCCGGCGCATAAGGGGGAACGCCGGCGGAGCTTCTCCGCCGCCATGGAGGACACGGCGGCCAGAAGGTAGAGGCAGGCGGGCAGAAGGGTCCTGTTCTGGGCCATATCCGTCGCCAGGATAATAGCCAGCATCCCCATGCCGAAAAGCGTAAGGAGGCCCGGCGTCTCCTCCCCCGCCGCCATCAGCGCGACGCCGGAGGCCGCCGCCGCAAAGCAAAGGAGCAGAAATACCGCCGTGAGGACGCCGCCTGAGAGGAAGAACGTACTCACAGCCAGCAGGGAACACGCGCCGCCCAGGAGATACGGCCAGCGGCGGATTCTTTTCGCAAGCTTCCCGGCGGCCAGCAGGTAGAGCGCGGCCAGAAGCAGGGGCATCAGGGGTGAGCTTACGTATTCCGCCGCCGCGGGGCCGAGGCTCTCGTACATCCCCCGGACGGTTGCGGCCAGTCCCCCCAGGTGCGCGCCGCCTCTCATCCTGTTCATCGTGGCGGGTGAGAGAAACACCGACGCGATGCCCGCCGCCGACAGGAGCAGGGACAGGAACGTCATCCACCGCCCCCGGCGCAGGCACAGGCTTTTCACGAAGAAATACCCCATCAACAACACGGCGGCGATGCCCGTTTGCTCGGTAGTCGCGCCGCCGGCAAAGGCGAGGACCAGGCACCCGGCCCACACGGCGGCCCCGCGTCTCTCCCGCCGAAGGGCGGAGGAGAAAAGCCAGACGCTCCCGCAGATCAGCGCAACGGGGAGGACATGGTTGCAAAAGGAGGAGGTCCACAAAACGCCCATCACCATAAAGTCCCGGGGGATGAGCAGAAAACCGCCGGCGAAGAGGGCCGCCGCCATGGGCAGGTCCCGCTTCTCCCCGCCTCTGGACAGAAGCGCCATGGAGGGCGCCGCAAGGAGGAACGCCAGCACCGTCAGGACATAGGCCACGTTCCCCGCCCTCAGGATCGCCTGGGCCGCCACGTGGACCAGCACGCGCCCGTTGAAGGTCTCGTAGTGGAGCTTCATGGTCTCCAGATATTTTTTAAAGCCGTAACGGAAGAAGTTCCTGTACCAGTAGTCGTCGGCGCACAAAAGGGTGGTGAACGCAAGATACGCCGCCGCGGCAAGGCAGAGGCCCAGGGAGACCCACAGAAGGATGCGCCCGGCCTTTTCCCCCGGCCTTGTTTTAGCTTCCACTGATCTCTCCCCCCTCCGGCGCGGCCACATGGAAGGCCCGTTCCGCCTCATCATACGTCACCTGAAGGCCAAAGACATCCTCATAGATCTCCGGGGCAAACCAGGTCCTGTTCTCCATGGAGAGCGACTGGACGCGGCGGGTCTCCCCGCCTGCGACAGCGAGCGTCGCCGCGCCGCCGATCTCCAGGTCCACATACACCGTGCGCCAGGGGAGCGTGATGATGAGATGGTCATAATTGGGGTTCGGCTCAATGGTCCCGCCCATCGCCTCCAAAAGGCGGAGCGTGAGAAGCGCGCTGCCGTCGCCGGGCAGATACGCCGGGTACTGCTTCTCCCCGTTGACGTAGACCTGGGGGCGAAGCTCGGCGTACCAGTTGAGTTTTGTATCGGCGGGCAGGCCGTGGAGCGCCAGATAGTCCTGCGCGAAGGAGGCGTTCATCTTCGTCCAGGTATAGCGGTAGTCGTAATCCACGCAGTAATTTAGGACCCCCGTCTCCCGGGCGGCCAGCGCGTTTTCTTCGTTCTGCCGCTCCACCCGGTCGTTCTGGGCAAATCCCCGCGCCATCGGGACGACGGTGAGAACGCCGAGGCAGAGGATCGCCGCCGGGACGGCGGCGGTCAGAGCGGGTTTCCCCTTCGCCTCCCCGGCGGTCAGCGCCGACACGGCGGCAAGGAGGAAGAGGTAAAAGGGCATCACGGTCCTGCCGGCGATGCTGGTGGTGGGGACCATCACCGCAAGGGACAGCAGGCCCAAAAGGGCGAGGATTGCGGGCGTCTCCCGCTTCAGCGCCATAAGCGCCGCTGCGGCCAGGGCCGCCAGCAGGAAAACCGCCGTCCATAAAAGCCAGGAGCCGGAAAACCCTCCGGCCAGAGCCGCCCCGGCGGCGGCCAGGGCAAACAGCCACAGGCGGCCCTTCCCCCTCCGCTTCAGGCTGAGGGCCGTCAGCAGGAAGAACGCCGCCAGCATCAGCGGCGCAAACCAGCCGTCGGTGTGCAGCTCCGCCGCCACGCGGCCAAGCCCTGCGGGAAGCGCCCGCAGAAGGCCGGAGAGGGAGGTGATCCCCGTCTCGGTCCTGGCCCTGGAGGCGGTGGCCGGGGAGAGAAAGATGGTATAAAGTCCCACCGCCGCAGCGGGCACGGCGGCGGTCAGCGGCAGCCGGGCGCGGCGGACACGGAACGATCTTATGGCAAAATAGAGGGCCAGCGCCACGGCGAGGACGCCGGACTGCTCCGTAGTGGCCCCGCAGAGGAACGCCAAAACCGGCGTCAGCCACGCCGCGCCCCGTTTTCCCTCCAGCGCCCTCACGCCGGAATACAGAAGGACGCACAGCATCGCCGTGGGCAGGGCGTAGTTGCAAAACGCCGCCACCCAATAGACGCCCCAGCCCAGGACCTTGCGGGGGAGGGAGAGAAACGCCGCCGTGAACACCGCCGTCACCGCCACAGCAAAGCCCCGCCCCCGCCGCTCCGAGAGGGCGGCAAACGCCGGGACGGCGGCCACAGTCAGCGGACACAGGACGGCAAAGCTCCAGGACCCCAGCCGCAAAATCACGGCGGCGGCCGCGTGGACAAGGACCCGCCCGTTAAAAACCCGGTAGTGTTCTGCCATACGCGCAAGGAAGGCCCGCACCCCGCCGTCCAGGAAGGAGGCGTACATATAGTCGTCGGCGCTGGGGAGGGTAAACGCCGCAAAGCCGCAGACCACCGCCAAAGCCAACACGGAGACGGCGGCGGGGAGCAGATACCGGCGGCACTTTTCGGGCATATGGGACACCTCCAAACCAGCGTAGGGCGGGGCCGCGGGAAAAGCGAAAGGGGCGCGCCACAGGGCGTGCCCCTTTTGGTTGATCTCGACCCTCGCACAGATAAAAATACCACACCGGGTATAAAATGTCAAGGCCGCGCCGTTACAGCTGCTTTGCCTTCTCCTTGATATAGCTTCTCAGCCAATCGCCTGTCTCGTGGTTCCTGAGCGCAAACTCCATGGTGGCCTCCAAAAAGCCCGTCAGGTTCCCCGTGTCGAAACGGCGGCCCTCAAAGTCCACGTAGACCATCCGCTCCCGGTGGCAAAGCTCGGCAAGGCCGTCGGTGAGCTGGATCTCGCCGTTGCGGCCGGGGGGCGTGGCGTCCAGAATGTCAAAGATGTCGGGCGTCAGCACGTAGCGGCCCAGAATGGCGTAATTGGACATGACCTCCTCCGGCTTGGGCTTCTCCACGATGTGATGTACGTCGTAGACCCGCCCCTCTATAGGGGTGAGGTCGGTGGTGCAGTAGGACGGGAGCGCCTCGTCGGAGACGGCCTGGCCGCCCACGCAGGAGCAGCCGAACTTCTCCGCCGCGTCGATGAGCTGCTTCAGAACGGGCGTCTGGCTCATCATGATGTCGTCGCCCAAAAGGACCGCGAAGGGTTCGTTCCCGATAAAATTCCTGGCGCGGGCGATGGCGTGTCCCAGCCCCCTGGTCTCCCGCTGACGGACATAGAAGAAATTCGCCATATCCGCCACGCGCCGAAGCTCGTGGGCCTGCTCGGATTTGCCGGTCTTTATCAGGCGGTGCTCCAGCTCCGGGTAGTAATCAAAATAATCGTCCATGGCCGTTTTGGCCCTGTTGGTGACGATCAGGATGTCCTCGATGCCGGAGTCCACGGCCTCCTCGATGATGTATTGAAGCACCGGCTTGTCCACCAAGGGGAGCATCTCCTTGGGGACGGTTTTTGTGGCCGGAAGCATTCTCGTGCCCAACCCCGCGGCGGGGATAACGGCTTTTCTGACTTTCATATCTTGACCCTCTTACGTATTTCGATACCCTGATCCGGCTCACGCTCTGGCGCCCAGCCGCCGGGCGGAGGACTTCTCCAACGCGCTCACCAGGATGACGCCGGGGATGAAGCACAAGACCACCTCGGACGCGCCCACGGAGAGAAGATTGACTCCCCACGCCGCCCAGAAGGCGCGGGTGAATCCGGCCTCGGCGCAAGCGATGACAGCGCCGACAATGACGCCGTTGCAGACCACCGGCGGGATGGCCGCCGTCCATCTGTTTTTACAGCGGGCGGTCCAAAGGCCGGCAAGCAGGGTGGCCAGCGAGCCGAAGACGATGTCCACCGGGCCATACTGGCTCAGGAGATTTGTGAGAATACACCCCACAAAAAGCCCCCAGGCCGTCTCCGGGAAGAGGAACGGCAGCAGGGTCAGCGCCTCGGAGAGCCGAAACTGGACGGGCGCGAAGGCCAGGTTCAGGGTGTAGGCCACATAGCTCAGCGCCGTGTACATGGCCGCCGTCACGGCGGCGGCCGCCAGCTTGCGGACGGAAAATTTGCCTTTCATTTCAGGTTGCCTCCATTTTTTGTTTTTAAGGTGACGGATGCCGAACCCGTGCCCGTCACCTTACAAGACGCGCCGCGTGGAAAGGCGCGCCTGGACAGGGTGTGGAAACCTATCGGAGGTATTTTACCATAACAAGGGCCGATCCGCAAGGGGGTTTGGGCTAAATTAATAAAGAACGCGAATCAATCCGCCGGAGGGAACCTGTCCCCGGCGGAGTAGACGCACCCGCAGAAGCACTGGCGGTAGATGCCGTACTCCCGGCACAGGCGTATGGAGCGCAGATACCCGTCCCTCTTCTTGAAATCCGAGGGCAGCCAGGGGACGCCGTACTCCCGCGAAAGCCGCTGGCCGATGGCATTGATGAGCTGCGCGTCCTTGTGGGGGCTGACGGTCAGGGTGGTGCAGAAGGAGTCGTACCCGCCGTCCCTGGCCAGCTTCGCCGTCTGGGAGAGGCGCAGCTCGAAGCAGCGGCCGCATCTCTCCCCGCCCTCCGGGGCGGCCTCCAAGCCCCTGGCGGCCTCAAAAAACCGCTCCGGCTCGTACTTTGGCAGGATAAGCTCCACGTCCTCCATCCCCGCCGCCCTCAGAAGCTTGGGGAACTCCCCGGCGCGTTTTTCGTACTCCTCCTCCGGGTATATGTTGGGGTTAAAGTAAAAAAGCGTCACCTGAAAATGGGGGTAAAGCCGCTCCAGCACGGAGCTTGTGCAGGGGGCGCAGCAGGCGTGGAGCAGCAGACGGGGCCGTCTGCCCTCAAGGGCGCGCAGCATCTCCTCCATCTCCCGGTTATATGCGCGGTCCATCCGCCTCCCCGCCCTTTCCTGAAGCGTTCTGTGGAACCCATTTTACGCTTTCGCCCCACGAAATTCAAGGTTTTTCTCAATTTGCTCTTGACAAAAAATTTCTTTCAGGTATAATTTATAGGCTTGCTGTCAGAAGATTGGCAGGCAGGCAACCTTGCCTTCGTTCGCCGCGAAGGCCATAAGTCCAAAAGGAGGTGCAAAAAATGGCAAAAACCGCAGAAAAGTACGAGCTTCTGTACATCATTGACCCGGATCTCAGCGAGGAGGACACTGCCGCCATCGTGGAGAAGTTCAAGTCTCTGATCGAGGCCAATGGCACCCTTGGCGAAGTCGAGGAGTGGGGCAAGCGCAAGCTTGCGTACCTCATCAACGACAAGCCCGAGGGCTACTATGTGCTGGTGAAGTTCGCGTCTTCCCCGGAGTTCCCCGCGGAGCTCTACCGCGTTCTCGGCATCACCGAGGGCGTCATGCGTTCCCTCATCACCGTTCAGCCGGAATAAGGAGGACGTAGAATGCTCAATCACATTGTGATCATGGGCCGCCTCACCCGCGACCCGGAACTCAGGCGCACCCAGTCCGGCACGCCGGTGGTATCGTTCTCCCTGGCGGTGGACCGGGATTTCGCCTCCCGCGAGGGCGGCGAGCGTCAGACCGACTTCATCGACGTGGTCGCCTGGCGCAACACGGCTGAGTTCGTCAGCAAGTATTTCTCAAAGGGCCGTATGGCCGTGGCGTCCGGCCGTCTCCAGATCCGCGACTGGACCGACAGAGACGGCAACAAGCGCCGCAGCGCCGAGGTGGTGGCCGACAACGTCTATTTCGGCGACTCCAAGCGCGACGGCGACGGGAACCAGGGCGGCGGCAGCTATGCCCGCCAGTACAACGACGCCCCTTCCGGCGGCAGCTACGGCGGCCAGAGCAGCTACACGGCCCCCTCCGGCTCGGATTTCGCCGATCTGTCCGATGACGACGGCGATCTTCCCTTCTGAATCTGATCCAAACAACTTTTTATCATTCTCAAAAGGAGGTTTACGTCCATGACAAACGAGAGAGAAGCCCGTCCCGCTCGTCCCGCGCAGGTCCGCAAGCGCCGCAAGGTCTGCCAGTTCTGCGTGGACAAGTGCCAGCATATCGACTACAAGGACACGGCAAAGCTTCGCCGCTACCTTTCCGAGCGCAGCAAGATCCTTCCCCGCCGCGCCACGGGAACCTGCGCCATGCATCAGCGCCAGCTGACCACGGCCATCAAGCAGGCAAGGCAGATCGCCCTGCTGCCCTATGTGACCGACTGACAAGAAACCGAAAAGCGCACGGCCAAGGCCGTGCGCTTTTTTAACCTGTCGGAAAAGGCCGACGGCCTTTTCCGACAGGTTGACGCGTCCCGGCGGGCGGCAATTTTTCCCCGCGCTCTTGAAAAAATCCGCCGTCTGGGCTATAATTGCCATAGGCAGAAAGGGGGACTTTTTATGCTCAACATCGGCTGCCATCTCTCTGTTTCCAAAGGCTATACCGCTCTGGCGAAGGACGCCCTCTACACCGGCTCCTCCTGCTTTCAGTTTTTCACCCGCAACCCGCGGGGCGGCGGGGCGAAGCCCATCGACGAGGCGGACATCGCGGAATTTCTCCAAATCGCGGCGGAGAACGGGCTTAATTCCTTTCTGGCCCACGCGCCGTACACCATCAACCCCTGCGCCGAAAAGCCGGAGACGCTGGCGTTTGCCCGCCAGACCATGGCCGACGACCTGGAGCGCATGGAGTGGCTCCCCGGAAATTACTATAACTTCCACCCCGGCTCCCACGTGGGGCAGGGGGTAGAAAAGGGCGTCGAGCTTATCGCCGAGACGCTGAATCTCACCCTCAAGCCCTATTTTCGCACCACCGTCCTTCTTGAGACCATGTCCGGGAAGGGGTCCGAGGTGGGTGGGCACTTTGAGGAGCTGCGGGAGATCATTGACCGCACCGCCCTCTCGGAGAAGTTAGGCGTCTGCCTGGACACCTGCCACGTCTACGACGCGGGTTACGACATCGTAAACGACCTGGATGGGGTGCTGACGGAGTTTGACAAGCGGGTCGGCTTAGACCGGCTCAAATGTATCCACTTAAACGACAGCAAAAACCCCTTTGCCAGCCACAAGGACCGCCACGAGGTCATCGGCGGCGGCTCCCTGGGCCTGGACGCCATCAAGCGCATCATCAACCACCCGGCTCTCCGGCATCTTCCCTTCTATCTGGAGACCCCCAACGAACTGGACGGCTACAAAAAGGAGATCGAACTCCTGCGGGGACTTTACGGGGAGTGAACGGCTCCGACTTTCCGTCTTTCCCTCTTGCGAACCGTGCGGTGTAGTGGTAAAATGTGCTTATGAGGTGAATCGCATGGGCAAGAAATGGATCGTCCTGTACGCTGTCCCAATTCTGTGGTACGCCGCTCCCCTGATCGTCAGGGTCCTGGGGCCTGCGCTCCCATCGGGGCTTGCGCTGGTGTGGTGCGCAGCAGGACCTGTCTTTGCTTTTGCCGTCCTCCTGAAGTACGCCCTCGGCTTCAGCCTCTGGCTTCAGGACAAGTACCCGGAGTCCGGCGTCCTCTCGGACAGCTGGGGACTGCGCGCCTCCCGTGAGCGCGCAAAAGCCATGGAGGACTTCGTCCCGGAGGGCGGGGACGCGGAGCTTGACCGCCGCCGCAAGGAGGGCAAGCTTGCTTTCGCTCTATTCCCCGTGACGGGCTTTCTGGCAGTCGTTTGGTTTCTCGTCTATACGGGATCCTGATTTTAAAAATTTTTATTTACGGAGGTAGATACCCATGGAAATGATAGACAACCTGAAAAAGAAGCTTCAGGGCGCGGGACGGCGCATCGTGTTCACCGAGGGCACCGACGCCCGCATCCTGGAGGCCACCGACCGCCTTGTGAAGGAGGGCCTTCTCAAGGTCGTCCTCCTTGGCGATCCCGGCGAGGTGAAGGCCGCTGCCGCCAAGGGCGGCTTTGACATCGGCGACAGCCAGATCGTGGACCCCGCCAATTACCCCGACATGGACAAGATGGTGGAGACCATGGTGGCCCTTCGGAAGGGAAAAATGACCGAGGACGAGTGCCGCGCGGCCCTCAAAAAGGGCAACTACTTCGGCACCATGCTGGTGAAGATGGGCGTGGCCGACTGCCTGCTGGGCGGCGCCACCTACTCCACCGCGGACACCGTGCGCCCGGCCCTCCAGCTCATCAAGACAAAGCCCGGCGCGCATCTCGTGTCCTCCGCCTTCATTCTCACCCGCGACACCGGCGATGAGAACCTCCGGGCCATCTGCATGGGCGACTGCGCCATCAACCTCTCCTACGAGGACACCCTGGACAAGGAGGGCAACGTGGTCGTCTCCGGCGCGCAGAAGCTGGCCGAGGTGGCCGTGGAGACCGCCAAGACAGCCAGGCTCTTCGGCATCGACCCCAAGGTGGCGCTTCTCTCCTTCTCCACCAAGGGTTCCGGCAAGGGCGGCACGGTGGCCCTCTCCGCCGAGGCGACCAAGATCGCCAAGGAGCTGGCTCCCGACCTTGCCATCGACGGTGAGATGCAGTTCGACGCCGCCGTCAGCCCCACCGTGGGACAGCTGAAGTTCCCCGGCTCCTCCGTGGCCGGCTACGCCAACACCTTCATCTTCCCCCTCATCGAGGCCGGCAACATCGGCTACAAGATCGCCCAGCGTCTGGGCGGTTACGACGCCTACGGCCCCATCCTTCAGGGCCTCAACGCCCCCATCAACGACCTTAGCCGTGGCTGCAACGCCGACGAGGTCTACACCATGGCCATCATCACCGCCGCGCTGGACTAAGGCGCCAACCAACACAAAAAAGCCGCCCCGAAGGGCGGCTTTTTTCGTTTAAGGATGCATTGACGCTGCGCTTTGAAGATGGGGCTTTTATTTCACGATGAAGTCAAGGACCAGGGTGAGAACGATGAACAACGCGGCCACCCACTTTGTCAGGCGGGCGAGGCGGGCGTCAAGGCTCTTGCTCTTGTTCTTTGCCAGGAACGTATCGCCGCTGCCGCCGCCGATGGCGCCGGAGAGGCCGGCACTCTTGCCGCTCTGCAAAAGGACGATGACCACGAGGGCCACACAGGCAATAAGCTGTATAATGGTGATTGCGATTTCCAAAATAATCAATCCTTTTTAAGAAAATATTGTACTTTTATTCGCGGGACTTTTATGGTATCATAAATAGGCACATATTGCAAGAGTTTTTTTCAAAAAATGATGGAAAAGCGGAGGAACGGCCATGTTCTTTGACACCCATGCCCACTACGACGACGAGAAATTCGACCCAGACCGCGGCGAAGTCCTCTCCCGGATGGCCTCCGCCGGCGTGGAGCTGATCGTGGACCCGGCCTCTGACATCGCCTCCGCCGAAAAAGCGCGGGACATCGCCCACGAGTACGGCTTTGTCTATTTTGCCGCCGGCGTCCACCCCCACGAGGCCGCCGGGGCGGCGGAGACATACCTTGACGACATACGCTCCCTCTCCCGGGACCCCAAGTGCGTGGCCGTGGGGGAGATCGGCCTTGACTACCACTACGACTTCTCCCCACGGGACGTGCAAAGGCGGGTGTACGCGCAGCAGCTGGCGCTCTCCAGGGAGCTTCAACTGCCCGTTATCATCCACGAGCGGGAGGCGGTGCAGGACAATCTGGACCTGTTAAAGGCCCACCCCGGCGTCCGGGGCGTGGTCCACTGCTACTCCGGCAGCTGGGAGACGGCCAAGGTCCTGCTGGACATGGGCCTCTACCTGGGCTTCACCGGCGTCGTCACCTTCAAAAACGCCCGGAAATGCGTGGAGGTGGCGGAGAAAATGCCCATAGAGCGCATGGTCATCGAGACGGACAGCCCCTACATGGCCCCGGTCCCCCACCGGGGGGAGCGCAACTCCTCCCTTTTTGTCCACCTGGTGGCGGAGCGGATCGCCGAGATACGGGGGATGACCGCGCAGGACGTGGCACGGATCACCCTGGAGAACGGGAAGCGGCTTTTCAGTCTTTCCTGAAGAGCCGGAACACCCCGGCCTTCTCAAGCCCCTTGGCGATCACGTAAAACACCGCCGTATTCAAAAGCCAGTTGACAAGGCTCCACGCCGACAGGGCCGGGAGCATATGGAAAAACGCCTTGCCCGCCAGCTGGCTCTTCCACAGGGTGCCGAGGCCCAGGTTGACCACCACCTCCACCAGCCCCTTTGCCGCCAGCACGCGCCACAGTCTCACGGGGCGCTTATAGTAGAAGCACCCGTAGATGAAGGCCGCCAGCATGGCGTTGAAGGTGAAGCCGAAATGGAACGCGCCGGTGGACTTGATGAAGAACTTCAAAACGTCCATGGCCCCGCCGAAGAGCGCCCCCGTCACAGGCCCGAAGAGCATATCCACCACCTGGTTCGGTATGCCGGAAAAGCCGATGGAGGCGTAGGGGCCGATGTCGAAGGAGGCCGCCTCCTTCAGGGCGAGGGCCAGCGCCCCCATGACGGCCAGGGCGCACAGCACCCGGAGCTTTTTGAACTCCTGCGCCGAGCTTATCAGGTCCTGCTTGAAGTTTTTCATAAAAAAACATACCTCCCTCCATGCAGAATTTGTCCACAAGGCAGGAGATACGCGCCGCTTTCATTTTCAGGAAAATAAAAGCTATGGATCCTCTGTCGCAGCGGGATGCGGCCCACGCACCGCGAAGCGCAGCTTCTTCGTCCCGAAGGCAACTCTCCGTCCTTCGGGCACTTAAGGCGGCGGGAAACCGCCGCCTAACGCGCGGGGGCCTACTCTGCACAGTATGTGAGAAGTATAGACCTTTTTTCCGCCGATTTCAACTGGCGAATTGAATAAAATGCGGAAATCGGCGCACTTCTTTTCCGCGCTTGACATTTTGCTCAAAATTTCGTACAATATGCTTTACGATTTTGAGGGGGTGGGTCCGTGAATATCGGCGGCGTGGAGATCGCGTCAGGGCTGGCGCTTGCCCCCATGGCCGGGGTTACGGACGTCGCCTTCCGGGGCGTCTGCCGGGAGATGGGCGCGGCCTATACCGTCACGGAAATGGTCTCCTCCATGGCGCTGATGCACCAGGACAGGAAGTCCCTGAAAATCATGGAGCTGGGGCCGGGGGAGCACCCCGCCGCCGTCCAGCTCTTCGGCTCGGACCCCGTCTGCATGGGGGAGGCCGCAGCGAAGGCGTGTGAGTTGTCCGGCTGTGACGTCCTTGACATCAACATGGGCTGTCCCATGGGGAAGATCACCGGCGCGGGGGACGGCTCCGCCCTTATGAGGACCCCGGAGCTGGCGCGGAAAATCATCGAATCGGTGGTGAAGAGCGTCCGCCGGCCCGTGACCGTGAAATTCCGCAAGGGCTGGGACCGGGGCCATGTGAACTGCGTGGAATTTGCAGGGATGTGCCAGTCCGCCGGCGCGGCCGCCGTCACCGTCCACGGGCGGACGCGGGAGCAGATGTACTCCGGGGCCGCCGACTGGGACGCCATCAGGGCCGTCCGGGAGGCGGTAACGATCCCGCTATTTGCCAACGGCGACGTGTTCACGGCGCAGGACGCGGTGCGCATACTAAAATACACCGGGGCGGACGGGGTCATGATCGGGCGCGGCGCCCAAGGCGATCCGTGGCTCTTCGCCCAGGCAAGGGCGGCCCTTGAAGGCCGGGAGATCCCCGCGCCGCCGCCCTACAGTCTCCGAATCGAGACGGCTGTGCGCCAGATAAGGACTGCCAGCGCGTATCTGGGGGAGAAAATCGCCTGCCTTGAGGCGCGAAAGCATCTGGCGTGGTATCTCCACGGGATGCCGCGTGCGTCTTTTTTCAGAAATCAGATCATGTCCGTGGAGACGCTGGCGGACATAGAAGCCGTGGCGAGAGACGTTTTGGACTTTCTGCGCGGCGAGGAAAGGAGGGATGAGCGTGACGGCTGAGGAGGAAGTGAAGCTTGTGCGGGACGCCGCCTCCGGGAGCGCCGGGGCCTTTGAGGTCCTCGTCCGGGAGCATCAGAAGAACGTGTACAGTCTGGCCTACAAGCTGACGGGCAACGAGCAGGACGCTCTTGACGCCTCCCAGGACGCATTCTTGAAGGCGTATCAGAACCTCCGGGCCTTCCGGGGCGAGTCGCGCTTTTCCGTGTGGCTCTACCGCCTCACCTACAACGCCAGCATGGACATCATCAGGAGGTCCCGCCGGGACAGGCTGGTCCCGATGCCCACAGACGATGAGGGGGCGGAGCTTGACATCCCGGACGACGCGCCGACCCCGGATGAACAGGCCCAGCGCCGGGAGGAGCTGGCCTCCGTCCGGGAGGCCGTTTTGGAGCTTGACGAGGACAAGCGCCAGATCATCCTCATGCGCGAGTACCGGGGCATGAGCTATTCGCAAATCGCCGTCGCCCTGAAGCTGGAGGAGGGCACGGTCAAATCCCGCCTTGCCAGGGCGAGAGCGGCATTGGCGGAAAATTTGAAAAAACGTGGAACTATTTCCTTTGCCGCTCAGTCAAAAGAGCAGAACGATGAAACGAAGGAGGCGCGGCGGCGTGAGCGATCATGAGAAAATCTACGAGCTTATCAGCCTGAAGCTTGACGGGCTCCTGGACGCCTCCGGCGAGAGGGCGCTTGAAGAGCACCTCGCCTCCTGCGGCGCGTGCCGGGAGGTGTACGAGCTCCTGCGGGACGCGCGGGAGGCCCTCTCCCCCGACGTTGAGCCGCCTGAGGCGCTTCTCCCCAACGTCATGGAGGGCGTGGAGCGGATCAACAAGGCCCGCCGAAGCGCGAAAAAGCGCCGCGTAGGCGTTGCCGCCGGGGTGTTTGCCGCTGCGGCCGCCGTGGCGCTGGCGATCCTCCCCCTCGCCTCCGGCGATCCCGACGCCTCCCCCAACAACGGCATTACGCTTTACGAGCTGGACGATCCCGCCGAGAGACTGCGGGACGCGGCGGCCGGCGATGAGACCCAGGATCAGATGATAAGCCTGAACCCCGGCGCGTACAGCATCCCTGCGGGCCTTGGCGTCCAGGACGAGGTCATGAGTCTCTTGGAGGACTATTACGCCGTGGCCTACTTTGAGGAGATCCCCGAAGAGCTTACGCAGGGCATTTCCCACACCTTTGCCGACGGCTCCGTGGGCTACGACACCACCTGGGAGCTTCTGGGCCGCTATGTAGACCTGGCCGTCAAGGTCGATTACCCCAACCCCGACGGGGAAAAGGTCATGGCCATGGCCGCGCAGGACCTCTCCCATTGACCCCGCCCCTCAAAGACGCGTTTTAACAATCATCATCCCCCGTAAAGAACGCCTTTACGGGGGATTTTTCTCCGATCCGCACATTAAAAAGAGGCCGCGCCGCGGCCTCTTTTTGATGTGCGCAAAACCCGGTACGGGGGCCATCGGCGGGGCGGCGCTCAGTTTTCCATCTGCTTGCCCAGGAACGTCGCCACGGTCTGCGCCAGCTTGTACTCCACCTCGCCCACGGTTCCGTCGCCCTCGGCGAAAAAGAGGACGCAGCCCATCACGTCTCCCTCGGTGAGGATGGGCGCCGCCACGGTGACGGCGTACTTGTCGGCCCCGTCCGCAGGGACGACGGCCTTGTCGCCGGGCGCGCGGTGGTAGACCTGGCGGCCCTCCATAATGGCCTCAAGCTCCGGCGAGACCTGGCGGCCCATCAGCTCTCGCTTCTGGACGCCGCAGACGGCGATGACGGAATCCCTGTCCGTAATGGCCGCGGCAAGTCCGGCGGTCTTGTTTAAGGTCTCGCACATCTGCCCGGCGAAGTCCGTCAGGTCCCCCATGGGCGAGTACTTTTTGAATATGACCTCCCCGTCCTTCTCCGTGTAAATCTCCAGCGGGTCGCCGTCGCTGACAACATGGACATGGTAGACCTTGTCCCCGTGGTGAACGGAGGACTGGATGACGGCTGTTTGTGAGTTATCCGCCATGTCCGAATCAAAATTTGCGGTTTCCGGGAGCGTCCCGCATTTGAGAAGGCTGTCCACGTCGGCCCGGAGTTCCACCTCGATGTGGTCCTCATAGACCTTGATTTTCTTTACGATCAGCTGGATGTCGTTTCTGTCCAGCTTCTCTTTTTTTAATATGTCGTCAAAGACCTCCATGGCGGTTTTTGCCGCACGGTTGACACGTATGATGGTGTTTCGTTTATCGGCGGTCAGGCGCATTTGGTTCTCGATGCCCTCGATACGGCGGAGGAGGTCGGATTCCAGTTGTTCATATGTCTCCTCCAGCAGCTCCTCCCGGTCCGGGTGCTTCATGATGTCCCGGACCCGCTGGCGCTTGGTGGCCCGAAGCTCCTCCTGCAGGTCCTTTAAGACCTCCTCCAAGTTGTCCGCCGCCCGCTCGGTCTCGGTCACGTCCTCCCGCTCCTTCTCCAGCTCCTCGTTGAGCCGCTCCAGCATGGCGGAGGAGTTGTCCTTGACCTTCTGAATATAGATTTTTAAAAGCTCGTCCAGCTTGTCCACCCGGATGTGATGGCTGGTGCAACCCTTCAGCCCCCGGCGGTGGTAGAGTCCGCACCGATAGGCGTCCTTCAGGTCGGCTCGGCTCATGGCGAACATGGGACTCCCGCAGTCGCCGCACTCCAGAAAGCCGGAGTAAGCGTTGTCGTACTTCTTCTGCCCGCGGTAGTGCGCGGTCGTCCGCTCGGCAAGCTGTGCCCGTGCAATGGCGAAGGTCCGATAGCTTATGATGGCCTGGTGGTGGTTCTCGATGACGATGTGGTCCTCCGCATCCCTCCGCACATCCCGGCCATTGATTTTTCCACGGGTGGTCTTACCCTGGCGGAGGGTGCCGATGTAGAAGTCATTTTTCAGGATGCCCTCCACGGTCATGATGGCCCACTCCCGGCGGACCTCCCGGTGGGAATCAAGGCCCTCGGCCTCCCGGCGCTGCCTTTCGGACATCCGGGGCGTGGGGACGCCCTGGTCGGTCAGATAGTTGGCAATGCGCTTGTACCCCCATCCGGCGATGTATAGGTCGAAGATTTTCCGCACCACATCCGCCTCCGTAGGGACGACCTCAAACTCCTGGCGGCTGTTCACGATGTACCCGTAGGGCGCGGCGCAGATCCATTTCCCGTCCTCCTGCCGGCGGCGGATCACGGATTTGACCTTCTTGCTGGCGTCGGTGACGGGCATCTCGTTGATGAGGAACTGGAATTGTATCTTCAGCCAATCGTCGTCGTTGGGGAAGTCGATGTTATCCCCGATGGAGATGATGCGTACCCCGGCGTCCCGCAGATCCTCCAGCTCCACCAGCCCTCTGCTGTTGCGCCGGGAGAAGCGGGAGAAATCCTTCACCACCAGGATGTCCAGCCGGTGAGAGGTCAGTTCCCGGCGCATCCGCTGGTAGCCCTCCCTCTGCTCGAAGGTGTACCCGGAGCGGTCACGGTCCTCGTAAAAGGTCAGCGTACTTCCGGGGAACCGGCGCTTTACAAAGTCCTCGATGATGGCCTTTTGGTTCTCGATGGAGGTGTTGTCCCGGTCCAGCTCCTCGTCCACGGAGATGCGGCAGTACCCGGCGATGTCATATGTTTCTATCAATTATAATCACCACACTTGCGACTATTTACAGATAATATTGTATCACGGGTGTTGGGAGAATGCAAGAGAAACATTTAGGAGAAAAGCGGGACATCGTAACCGCTCAATAACATTTGCCGCCTCTCAAAGAGGCGGCAAATGTGAAATAATAAGCTCACCATACGGTGAAATGTAAAGAAGCTTATAGATTTTTCTTCAAATCTTCCGCCCTGTCGGTGTGCTCCCAGGGAAGGTCAAGGTCGGTCCTGCCGAAATGGCCGTAGGCGGCCAGGGGACG